>NZ_JBHSPB010000001.1:0-606533 GCF_042656465.1 Streptomyces gamaensis | reverse complement strand
CCGCAGCCGGGCTCCGCGGCCGGTCCTGGCACCGCCGCCGATGCGGCGGCCGGCCCGGGCGCTCCCGCAGTCGCGGCATCCTGCTCTGCGGCCGGAGCGCCTGCCGGGGATGGCCCCGAGCCGGTGGCCGGCCCCGGGGCCCCCGCCGTCGCGGCATCCGGCCCGGCTGCCGGCTCCCGTGCCGCCGACGGCGCGGCGCCGCAGCCGGGCTCCGCTGCCGCCCCCGGCGCCCCCGGCGAAAGCGGTCATGGCCCTGCGGCCCGGGCCGACGGGCTGCCGCCCGTCTTCTCCGTGCGCAATCTGTGGAAGGTCTTCGGGCCGAAGGCCGACAAGGTGCCGGGAAGTCCCCTGGCCGAGCTGTCCGCCGAGGAGCTGCGCGAGCGGCACGGGTGCACCGCCGCCGTCCGGGACGTGTCCTTCGACGTGCGGCCCGGCGAGGTGTTCGTCGTCATGGGCCTGTCCGGGTCCGGCAAGTCCACGCTCGTACGCTGCCTGACCCGGCTCATCGAGCCGACCTCCGGCTCCATCGCCATCGACGGCGAGGACGTCGTCGGCATGGACCGCGACCGGCTGCGCGAACTGCGCCGGCACCGTGCCGCCATGGTCTTCCAGCACTTCGGGCTGCTCCCGCACCGCACCGTCCTCGACAACGTCGCCTACGGACTGGAGATCCAGGGCGTCGGCAAGGCCGAACGCCGCGCCAAGGCCGCCGAGATGGTCGACAAGGTCGGCCTCGCCGGCCTGGAGGGCCGCCGCCCCGGCCAGCTCTCCGGCGGCCAGCAGCAGCGCGTCGGGCTCGCCCGCGCGCTCGCCGCCGACCCCGAAGTGCTGCTGTTCGACGAGCCGTTCAGCGCCCTGGACCCGCTGATCCGCCGTGAGATGCAGGAGGAGGTCATCCGCCTGCACCGCGACGAGGGCCGCACCATGGTCTTCATCACCCACGACCTCGCCGAGGCCCTGCGCATCGGCGACCGCATCGCGCTGATGCGCGGCGGGCGCGTCGTGCAGTGCGGCACCCCGGAGGAGATCGTGGGCTCCCCGGCCGACGACTACGTGCGCGACTTCGTCCGCGACGTGCCGCGCGAACAGGTCCTCACCGTGCGCCGGGCCATGCGTCCCGCGACGGCCGACGAGGCCTGCGAAGGGCCGGTGCTGACCCCGGCCACCACGGTCGCCGACGCGATCGGGGCCGTGGCCCGCGCGGGCACCTCCGCCCGCGTCATGGAGGACGGCCGCTGCCTGGGCGTCGTGGACCACCGGGGGCTGCTCGGTGTCGTGGCGGGCCTGGACGGCGAGAGGAGGGCGGCGGCGTGAAGGGAATGACGACTGCCGCGGCCTGGACGCCGGTCCTGTACGGGGGCGCGGCTCGCCCGGCGGGCCTGTCCGCGTTCGCCTTCGGCGTCCACGCCGACGCGGCGGCCGAGGCATCCGCCGTGCCCGGCCGCGCCGCCGGCGCCGCCCGGCGGTACGGCCGTACCGCCGCGCACCCGTCGGCCGCCCCGGCCCGGGTGCCGGTCCCGGACGGCGAGCGCACCGCGGGCCCGTCGGCGCGTACCGCGAACGCCCACGCTCGTACGGCGGTCCCGTCCCCCGCCCCGCGCAGCGCCACCTCGGCCGTGCCCGGCCGCGCCGCCGGCACCGCCCGGCCGTACGGCCGTACCGCCCCGCGCAGCGGCCCCCCGGCCGCGTCCGGCCGGGTGCCGGTCCGCCGGGCCGGGGCGGTCCCGGCCGACGACCCCCGGCCGTCCCCCCACCCCGCCGGAGGCCCCGCATGACTCTCACCACCTCCCCGCCGGAGGCCACACCCCGCGCGCGCGGCCCCGAGCCGGCGCGCGCGCAGGCCGCCGCGCCGCAGCGGCGCGCGACCCCCTTCACTCAGCTGCTGCGCCGGCCGCGCGTGCGCGGGATCGCGCTGTTCGCGGGCGTCGCCGTGGTCCTCGCCCTGGCCGCGAACGCGGCCTTCGGCAGCGGCGGTTGGCCGCACGCGCTGACCGTCGACCTCGCCGCCCCCCTGACGCGCGTCAACGACTGGATCGTCGACAACCGCGACAGCCACTGGCTGTTCCTGTACTTCTTCGGGCACATCAGCAACGCCGTCATCGCCGCCGTGCGCGCCGTGTACACCGTGCTGCTCGCCCTCGGCTGGGCCGGGGTCACCGCCGGTGCCGCGCTGCTGGCGTGGCGGGTCGCGGGCGTACGGGCCGCGGTGACCGCGCTCGTGTCGTTCGCGGTGTGCGGGCTGCTCGGCATGTGGGTGCCCACGATGCGTACCCTCGCGCTGATGGTCGTCGCGGTCACCGCGTCCGTCGCCGTGGGCGCGCTGCTGGGGCTCGCGGCCGGGCTGTCGGAGCGTACGCACCGCGCGCTGCGGCCCGTCCTGGACACCATGCAGGCCATGCCGGCCTTCGCCTATCTGCTGCCCGTCGTCCTCGTCTTCGGTATCGGCGTCGCCCCGGCCGTGCTCGCCACGGTGATCTACGCGGCGCCGCCCATGGCCCGGCTCACCGCGCTGGGCCTGCGTTCGACCGACAAGGGTGTGCTGGAGGCCGTGGAGTCCCTCGGCGCGACCGGCAGGCAGCGGCTGCTGTCCGCGCGGCTGCCCATGGCCCGCCGCGAACTGCTCCTCGGTGTCAACCAGACGATCATGATGGCGCTGTCGATGGCCGTCATCGCGTCCGTGATCGGCGCGGACGGTCTCGGTGACCGCGTCTACCAGGCGCTGTCCACCGTGGACGTCGGCAGCGCGCTGGCCGCGGGCATCCCGATCGTGCTGCTGGCGGTCGTCCTGGACCGGACGACCGCGGCGGCCGGGGAGCGCTCCGGTGCCGGCGGCGGCGCGAGCCGCGGACGGGCGTGGGCCGCCTGGGGGCTGGTTGCCGCTGCCACCGCCGCCGCTGCCGTCGTCGCGCGCCTGGCCGGCGCCCTGAACTGGCCCGACGGCTGGACCGTCTCCATCGCCGGACCCGTCAACGACGCCAAGGACTGGATCGTCGACCGGCTCTCCACCGGACTGCCCGGCATCGGCGGCACCGCCGACTGGGCCGCGCACTACACCGGCTGGGTCCTCGACCCGCTGCGTTCCGGCCTGCAGGCGCTGCCCTGGTGGGGCGCCGTACTGCTCGTCGCCGCCCTCGCGCGGGCCATCGGCAACTGGCGCACCGCGGCCACCGCCGCGCTCGCGCTCGCCGCGATCGGGGTCACCGGCCGCTGGGACACCTCGATGGACACCCTCTCGCAGGTGCTCGCCGCCGTCGCCGTCACCCTCGTGCTCGGCTTCGCGCTGGCCGTGCCCGTCGCGCGCAGCGCGCGCGTCGAGCGGCTGCTGCGGCCCGTCCTCGACGTCTTCCAGACGCTGCCGCAGTTCGTCTACCTCATCCCGGTCGTCGCCCTGTTCGGCATCGGCCGCGCCCCGGCCGCCGCGGCCGCCGTGGTCTACGCGCTGCCCGCCGTCGTGCGCATCGCGAGCGAGGGCCTGCGGCAGGTCAACCCCGGCGCCATGGAGTCCGCGCGCTCGCTGGGCGCGACCGGCGGACAGCAGCTGCGCCAGGTGCAGTTCCCGCTCGCCCGGCCGCAGTTGCTGCTCGCGGTCAACCAGGCGGTCGTGCTCGTGCTGTCGGTCGTCATCATCGGCGGTCTCGTCGGCGGCGGCGCCCTCGGCTACGAGGTCGTCTACGGGCTCGCCCAGGGCGACCTGGCCGCCGGGCTCCTCGCGGGCACCGCGATCGTCTGCATGGGGCTGGTCCTGGACCGGGTCACCCAGCCGGTGAAGAAGGGAGAAGGCCGTGCGTGAGCGCTCCGCTGGGAGTCCGGCGCGTCGTCTGCGGGTGGCGTCGTGGCTGATCGCGCCCACGCGGCGGAGCCGCACATCGGAACAGCCCCCGCGCCCCTTCGGGGCGCTGCCCGGATCGCATGGGACTTCGCCGAGCCCACTCGGACGGATCGCGGCCGCCACCACGGCGGCCCTCGGCCTGCTCGCCGTCGCCGGCTGCGGTGCCGCCGATATGACCGCGCAGACCTCCCCGTACGCGGACGCGCAGGGCACCAACACCGTCACCCTGTCCGTGCAGTCGTGGGTGGGCGCCCGCGCCAACGCGGCCGTGGCGCAGTACCTGTTGGAGCACGAACTGGGCTACCGCGTCGACACCGTCCAGGTCGACGAGGTCCCCGCCTGGGACGCCCTCAGCCAGGGCCGCGTCGACGCGATCCTGGAGGACTGGGGCCACCCCGAGCAGGTCAAGCGCTACGTCGAGAACAAGAAGACCATCGCCGACGGCGGCGACCTCGGCGTCACCGGTCACATCGGCTGGTGGGTGCCCAAGTACTTCGCCGACGCCCACCCCGACGTCCTCGACTGGAAGAACCTCAACAAGTACGCCGACCAGCTGCGCACCCCCGAGAGCGGCGGCAAGGGCCAGCTGCTGGACGGCTCCCCCTCCTACGTCACCAACGACCGGGCCCTGGTCAGCAATCTGAAGCTCGACTACCAGGTCGTCTTCGCCGGCTCCGAGGCCGCGCAGATCACCCAGATCCAGCGCTTCGCCAAGGAGAAGAAGCCGTTCCTGACGTACTGGTACGAGCCGCAGTGGCTGTTCAACGAAGTGCCCATGGTGGAGGTGAAACTCCCCGAACACACCCAGGAATGCGCCGACAAGGGCACCGCCGACCCCTCCACCGTCGACTGCGCCTACCCCACCTCGCAGTTGAAGAAGTACCTCAACGCCCGCTTCGCGGACAAGGGCGGCAAGGCCGCACAGTTCCTGAAGAACTTCCACTGGTCGAAGCAGGACCAGAACGAGGTCGCCCAGATGATCGCCGAGCAGAAACTCCCGGCGGACGAGGCGGCGAAGCGGTGGGTGCAGGCGCACCCTGACGTGTGGAAGGCGTGGCTGCCCGCCTAGCCGCAGCCGGGTGTCAGGCCGCCCCGGGCGCCGGCACGGCTTCCCGGCCCGGCGGGGCGGACAGGGGTGAGCGCCGCCCCCGCCTCCACGGCCCGCCTCCGGGCCGCACCGGAACCCCCGTACCCGGTGCGGCCGGAAGGCGGGCCGGCGCGTCCGTCACGGACTGGGCGTCATCCGGGTCGTCACACCGATCCGGTTCAACGCGTTGATCGTGATGATCAGGCCGATCAGCTGGGACAGCTCGCGCTCGCCGAAGTGCCGCGCGGCACGCCCGTAGACCTCGTCGGGGACGAAGCCGTCGGTCAGGACCGTGACCGCCTCGGTCAGGGCGAGGGCGGCGCGCTCCTTGTCCGTGAAGTGGTGCGGCGCCTCCTCCCAGGCGCTCGGTCGTCATGCGGTCGACCCTAGGAGGGAGGTACGACAACGACGTGGGGCAATCGCGTGCCGGAGCCGCGGGTCACTGCTACGGCTCCGCCGGGGCCTCCCCGAAGCGGGCCAGGGCGAGCGCGCCCAGTACCGCGAGCGTGAAGCCCGTGACGGCCAGCGGGACCAGGCCCTCCCGGGTGCGGTCGCCGAGCCAGGCCACGCCCACCAGGGCCGGGCCCAGTGTCTCGCCGATGACCATGCCGGCCGTGGCCGCCGTCACCGAGCCGCGCTGCAGTGCCGAGGTGAGCAGCAGGAAGGCCGCGCCGCCGCCCAACAGCAGTGCGTACACGGCCGGGTTGGCGGCGAGCGCGCCGGGGGAGAACGTGTCGATCAGGCGTACCGCGACCTCCACGACCCCGAAGCCGAGTCCCGCGCCCAGTCCGAGCGAGGCCGCCCGGGCCCGGCCCCGCAGTCGGCCCGCTGCCGCGCCCAGCCCCAGTACCCCGGCCGCGACGGCCAGCGCCCCGATCCGCAGCGCGGCGAGGCCCGTACGGTCGCCCTCCGAGCCCTCGTGCCCGGAGGCCAGCCCGAGCATCGCCAGCCCCCCGCACACCACGGCGACCGCCGCCCACTCCACGCCGCTCAGCCGCACCCGCAGCACCCACGAGGCGACGACCGCCGTCACCGCCAGGCTCGCGGCCAGCGCGGCGCCCACCGCGTAGATCGGCAGTGTCCGCAGCGCCACGAGCTCCAGCAGGAACCCCAGCCCGTCGAGCGCGAGCCCCGCCACGTAGCGCCACTGCCGCAGCACCCGCAGCAGCAGGACGGGGTCCACGCCCGACCCGGAGCCGGGCGCGGACGCGCGCGCCGCGACGGCCTGGAGAACCGACGCGGTGCCGAAGCAGACCGCCGAACCGAGCGCGCAGAGCATGCCGAGGACCACGGCACGACTCTAGAGCCCGGGCGCGGCGCGCAGCAGGCCGGGCGGCGGACGGACCCGGGGCCGCTCTACGCCCCCAGCACCGACCGGAGTTGGGCGAGCCCCCAGTCCAGGTCCTCCTTGCTGATCACCAGTGGCGGGGCGATGCGGATCGTCGAGCCGTGGGTGTCCTTGACCAGTACGCCGCGCTCCATCAGGGCTTCGGAGACCTGCCGGCCCGTGCCCTTGGCCGGGTTGATGTCGACGCCCGCCCACAGCCCTCTGCCGCGCACCGCGTCGACGGCGCCGCCGCCCACCAACAGCCCCAGTTCCTGGTGCAGATGCTCGCCGAGCTCGGTGGCCCGCTGCTGGAACTCGCCGGACCTGAGCATCGCGATGACCTCCAGGGCCACCGCGCACGCCAGCGGGTTCCCGCCGAAGGTCGAACCGTGCTCGCCGGGGTGGTAGACGCCCAGCACCTCCCGGGAGGCGACGACCGCCGAGACCGGCACCACGCCGCCGCCCAGCGCCTTGCCCAGGATGTACATGTCCGGTACTACGCCTTCGTGGTCGCAGGCGAACGTACGGCCCGTCCGGCCGAGCCCGGACTGGATCTCGTCGGCCATGAACAGCACCCCGCGCGCGGCGGTCAGCTCCCGCACGCCCCGCAGATAGCCGGGCGGCGGCACGAGCACGCCCGCCTCGCCCTGGATGGGCTCCAGCAGGACACCGACCGTGTGCTCGTCGATTGCGGCTTCGAGCGCGGCCAGGTCCCCGTAGGGGACGATCTCGAAGCCGGGGGTGTAGGGGCCGTAGTCGCGCCGGGCCTCCTCGTCCGTGGAGAAGCTGATGACGGTCGTGGTGCGGCCGTGGAAGTTGCCCTCCGCGACCACGATCCTCGCCCGGCCGTCGGGCACGCCCTTGACGCGGTAGCCCCACTTGCGGGCGGTCTTCACGGCCGTCTCGACCGCCTCCGCGCCCGTGTTCATGGGCAGCACCATGTCCTTGCCGCACAGCGCCGCCAACTCGGCGCAGAAATCGGCGAAACGGTCGTGGTGGAAGGCGCGCGAGGTGAGCGTGACCCGGTCGAGCTGCGCCTTCGCCGCGTTGATCAGACGGCGGTTGCCGTGCCCGAAGTTCAGGGCCGAGTACCCGGCGAGCATGTCGAGATAGCGGCGCCCTTCCACGTCCGTCATCCACGCGCCCTCCGCATACGCGACGACGACCGGCAACGGATGGTAGTTGTGCGCGCTGTGGGCCTCGGCGGCTGCGATGCTGCGTTCCGTGGAAGAAGTCACCGTGTGCTCCGTTCGCTGTGCGGGGCAGGCTGTTCCTACTTTCTACTACCTCCACGGGCTCCGTCGGACGGAGTCGGCCCCCGCACCTGAGAGAATGTGCCCATGGCCCACGATCGTCCGCGCGCACTGTCCGGTATCCAGCCCACCGCCGAGTCGTTCCACCTGGGGAACTACCTCGGTGCGGTCCGGCAGTACGTGGCGCTGCAAGAGACCCACGACGCCTTCTACATGGTCGTCGACCTGCACGCGATCACCGTCCCGCAGGACCCGGAGCGGCTGCGCGCCAACACCCGCATCGCCGCCGCCCAGCTGCTGGCCGCCGGGCTCGACCCGGAGCGGTGCACCCTGTTCGTGCAGAGCCATGTGCCCGAGCACGCGCAGCTCGGCTGGGTCATGAACTGTCTGACCGGCTTCGGTGAGGCGTCCCGGATGACGCAGTTCAAGGACAAGGCGGCCAAGCAGGGCGCGGATCGGGCCAGCGTGGGCCTGTTCACCTACCCGGTGCTCCAGGTCGCCGACATCCTGCTGTACCAGGCCGACGCGGTCCCGGTGGGCGAGGACCAGCGCCAGCACATCGAGCTGACCCGCGACCTCGCCGAGCGCTTCAACACCCGCTACGGGCAGACCTTCACGATGCCCTCGCCGTACATCGTGCGCGAGACCGCGAAGATCTACGACCTCCAGGACCCGACGGCCAAGATGAGCAAGTCGGCGGCGACGCCGAAGGGTCTGATCAACCTGCTCGACGAGCCGAAGGTCTCGGCGAAGAAGATCAAGAGCGCGGTCACCGACACCGACACGGTGATCCGCTTCGACCCGGAGAACAAGCCGGGCGTCAGCAACCTGCTGACGATTTACGCCACGCTCACGGGGACGCGGATCGCCGAACTTGAGCAGAAGTACGAGGGCAAGGGCTACGGTGCGCTCAAGACGGACCTCGCCGAGGTCCTGGTGGAGTGGGTGACCCCCTTCCGTGCCCGCACCCGGGAGTACCTGGACGACCCGGAGACCCTGGACGCGATCCTGGCGAAGGGCGCCGAGAAGGCCCGTGCCGTCGCGGGCGAGACCCTGGCGCAGGCGTACGAGAGGGTGGGCTTCCTGCCCGCCAAGCACTGACGAGGCACGGCAGCGGGAACACCCCGCCGGGCGGACCGGCGGCGGTGGCAGTACCGCGACAGCGCGGGCCACGGTCACGGACCGTGGTCCCGTGCGCGCGGGACCAGCGAATCTGGCGGCCGGTACGGCCCTGCCGTCACACTGGCCACGGGGACGTACAGGCGCACAGGAGGGAGAACGCAGTGGGGACCGTAACGCTCGGCGTTTCGATCGCGGTCCCGGAGCCGTACGGCAGCTTCCTGCAGAAGTGCCGTGTGGGCTTCGGTGACCAGCAGGCCCACGGCATCCCCACGCACGTCACCCTGCTGCCGCCCACCGAGGTCGACGCCGCCGTCCTGCCCGCCGTGCGCGGCCATCTCGCGGAGGTCGCCGCCGCCGGGCGGTGCTTCACCATGCGGCTGTCCGGGACGGGCACCTTCCGGCCGCTCTCGCCCGTCGTCTTCGTCAATGTCGTGGAGGGCTCGGCGGCCTGCTCCTGGCTGCAGAAGCGGGTCCGGGACGGCTCCGGGCCGCTCGCCCGCGAGCTGCAGTTCCCCTACCACCCGCACGTGACCGTCGCGCACGGCATCGACGAGGAGGCCATGGACCGGGCCTTCGCCGAGCTCGCGGAGTACGAGGCCGCCTGGACCACGTGCGGCTTCGCGCTCTACGAGCAGGGCGCGGACGGGGTGTGGCAGCTGGAGCGCGAGTACCCCTTCGGGGACGGCCGGGGGGAAGCGCCCCCGGCCGCCCCGGCCGTCCCGCGCCAGCCGGGGGTCTCCCGGCCCCCGGCGGCCTCCCGCTGACGCGGCCCGCGGCCGCCTTGCGCGCATCGCGGGGCCGCCGCGGTGGTACACCAAGATCATGGACTGGCTGACCCGCCTGCCGGTGATCGGGCCCGTGGCCGCCCGGCTGATGCGCACCCACGTCTGGCGCTGCTACGAGCGGCTGACCGGTGTGTCCTGGTCCCGGCTCGCCGCCGCGATCACCTTCACGAGCTTCCTGTCGCTGTTCCCGCTGCTGACCGTGGCCGCCGCGGTCGGCGCGGCCGTCCTGAGCAAACAGCAGCTGCACAGTCTGGAACGCAGGCTCGCCGAGCAGGTCCCCGGGATCTCCGGGCAGCTCGACTTCTCGGCGCTCGTCGACAACGCCGGCACGGTCGGGGTGGTCGCCGGGGCGCTGCTGCTGTTCACGGGCCTGGGCTGGGTCGGCTCGCTGCGCGAGTGCCTGCGCGCGGTGTGGGGCCTGGAGGAGAGCCCCGGCAACCCGGTGCTGCTCAAGCTCAAGGACGCGGCCGTGCTGCTGGGCCTGGGCGGGGTCGCCCTGGCCTCGGTCGCCTGCTCGGGCTTCGCGACGGCGGTGGCGGGCCGCGTCGTCCAGGCCGCCGGGCTGGGCACGGGCGCCGGGGTGCTGCTGCGCGCGGCCGGGTTCTGCGCCGCCGTCCTCGCCGACTTCCTGCTCATGGCGTACGTGCTCTCCCGGCTGCCCGGCGTGCGCCCGCCGCGCCGCGCCCTGGTGGTGGCCGCGCTGCTCGGCGCGGTCGGCTTCGAGCTCCTCAAGCTGCTGCTGAGCGGCTATCTGCAAGGGGTCGCGGCCCGCAGCATGTACGGCGCGTTCGGCACCCCCGTCGCCCTGCTGCTGTGGATCAACTTCACGGCGCGGCTGACGCTGTTCTGCGCGGCGTGGACCGCGGAGGCCGGCCGGGGACCGGCTCCGGGAACGCCGGGGGCCGGGACGCCCGCGGGCGCCCCGGCCCCGTAGGCCGTGCCGTCAGTCCTTGCGGCGCCGCACCCGCTCCGGGAGCGGGTGCCGGCGGTGGATGACCACGCCCGCGGCCGCGAGGAGCGCGAGGACGCCGCCGGTGACGCCGACCGCCGTCCACATGCCCTCGCCGGAGTTGGTGACCGCGGCCTGTGCCTGGCCGCTGCCGCGCCCGCCGGCCTTGCCGCCGCCGGACTTGTCGGCCGCGCCCTGCGGGGGCACCAGCATGCCGACCGGCTTGACGTGCCCGTAGGCCTCGAAGCCCCAGTCGAAGAGCCGCTGGGTCTCCTTGTAGACCTCGTTGGGCTCCTTGGTCTCGGGGTTCATGACGGTGACGAGCAGCTTGCGGCCGTCGCGCTGGGCGACGCCGGTGAAGGTGTTGCCGGCGTTGGTGGTGGAGCCGTTCTTCACGCCGGCGATGCCCTTGTAGACGGGCAGGCCCTGGCCGGTCAGCAGCCGGTTGGTGTTGAGGATGCCGAAGGTGTCCCGCTTCTGGCCCTTCTTCTCCTCGCCGGGGAACTGCGCGGAGACCGTCGAGCAGTACTCGCGGAAGTCGGCCTTCTGCAGTCCGGAGCGGGCGAAGAGGGTCAGGTCGTAGGCGCTGGAGACCTGGCCGTCGGCGTCGTAGCCGTCGGGCGTGACCACGTGGGTGTCGTTCGCCTGGAGTTCGTCGGCGTGGGCCTGCATGTCCTTGACGGTCTGCTCGACGCCGCCGTTCATCGCGGACAGCACGTGCACGGCGTCGTTGCCGGAGCGCAGGAAGACGCCCAGCCACAGGTCGTGCACGGTGTAGGTGGACTCCTCCTTGATGCCGACCTGGCTGCTGCCCTCGCCCATGCCCGCGAGGTCGGCGGAGGTGACCTTGTGCTCCTTGGTGCGGGGGAACTTCGGCAGCACCGTGTCGGCGAAGAGCATCTTCAGGGTGGAGGCGGGCGGCAGTCTCCAGTGCGCGTTCTTCGAGGCCAGGACCTCGCCGGACTCGGCGTCGGCCACGATCCAGGAGTCGGCGGAGATGTCCGAGGGCAGGGCGGGCGCGCCCGGCCCGCGCTGCACCTGCTCGCCGGGCTGCCCCAGCAGTTCCCCGCCGACCGTCGACATCCGGGCCGGCGGCTGCTTGGGCGGCTTGGCGGGGCGCTTGTTGTCGGCGGGGGGAGCGGAGGAGGAGGCGCCGGGGGAGCCGCTGGGCGTCGTGCCGGGGGCCGCCGGTGCGCCGGTGGCGTGGGCGGGGGCCGCGGTCATCAGCGGGACCAGCAGGGAGGCGGACGCCAGCAGCGCGGCCCGGTGGCGGCGGGCCGCGGGGTACCGCGCGGGGAGGGAAGGTGTCGTCGGCACGCTCAGGAACGTACCCCGCCGCGCGCGCGGCGCAGACAGCACCTCACCGGGTCGGCCCTGCGCCGAGGACCCGATAGGACCAGTCGGCTCCGCCGAACGCATACTGGGGCTCATGTCGAGTCCTTCCGGTGACGTCCCCGTTCGTCCGTCCGTGCCCTCGCCCCTGGTTCTCTCCCGTCCGGTGTCCTGGTTCCTGCTCGCCTTCGGGGTGTGGAGCTGGGTCATCTGGATCACCTTCGCGAAGAATCTGTGGAAGGACGGCAGTGGGCTCGCCTTTGACGAAGCGGGCGATCCGACGGCGTACTTCTGGGTGCACCTGGCGCTCGCGATCACCTCGTTTCTTCTGGGGACGGCTGTCGGCGTCGTGGGGTTGCGCGGAGTCCGGGCATTGCGGCGTACCTCATAGCAATTCGGGCATGAGTCGCTGCAAAAAGACGAGTCGTCCCGGAACGCGGCCCGGAAGCACGGTCCGCCCCGGAACCCGGGTGTCCAGTTGGCCGGTTCCCCGGACGCGGGCCCGCTTGTGTGTTTGAGTGAGGCGCATCACTGTGCGGGGAGGTCGCGGGGATGCGCGGGGTGCGAGGGGTACGGGCACGGGCCGGCGCGACGGCCGGGGCGCTGCTGCTGGCCGGGGGAGCGGCGGGCTGCGGAGCCGTGGGACTGGGCAGCGCCGAGACCCGGCCGGTCACGGTGGGCACGACCGACACGGTCACCACGCTCGACCCGGCGGGCGCCTACGACGCCGGCTCCTGGAACCTGTACAGCAATCTCTACCAGTCGCTGCTGACCTTCGCCCCCGGCTCCGCGACGCCCGTCCCGGACGCGGCACGCCGCTGCGGTTTCCACGGCGATGAACTGCTCGTGTACAGCTGCGAACTGCGCGACGGCCTGACCTTCGCCGACGGGCACCGGCTGACCGCGCGGGACGTGAAGTTCTCCTTCGACCGGGTCCGCCGCATCGCCTCCCCGCAGGGGCCCGCGCCGCTGCTGCGCAACCTCGACGGCGTGGAGGCCTCCGGGGCGCGGGTGACCTTCCGGCTGAGGACACCGGACGCCACCTTCCCCTTCAAGATCGCCACCGGTGCCGGGTCGATCGTCGACTCCGCCCGCTATCCGGCCGACCGGCTGCGCACGGGGCAGACGGCCGACGGCTCCGGCCCGTACGTCCTCAAACGCTATGTCCCCGGCCACAGCGCCGAGTTGGAGCCTAACGGGCGCTACCGGGGCGCGGTCGAGCAGGGCGGGGGCGAGGTGGTCGTGCGCTACTTCCCGGACTCCGGCGGCCTGAGCGAGGCGTGGCGGCGGCACACGGTCGAGGTCGCGGCCCGGCAGCTGCGGCCCGCCGACATCGCCCGGCAGAAGACCTCGGACGCGCACGTGCGGATGGTCGACAGCCCCGGCTCCGAGATCCGCTCGATGGTCTTCAACGTGCGCGAGGGCGCTCCGGCGGCACCGGCCGCCGTGCGCCGGGCGGTCGCCTCCCTCGTCGACCGCGAGGCGCTCGCCCGGGATGTGCACCTGCGCACGGTCGAGCCGCTGTACTCGATCGTCCCGCAGGGATTCACCGGCCACGCCACGCCCTTCTACGACGACTGCCCGCGCCCCGACCCCGAGCGCGCCCGGTCCCTGCTGCGGCAGGCCGGGATCCGTACGCCGGTCGCCTTCACGCTCGCCCACTCCCGCGGCGCCGCCGCCCAGGAGGAGGCGGCGCTGCTCAAGCAACAGCTGGAATCCTCCGGCCTGTTCGAGGTCGAGGTCCGCAGGGTGGAGTGGCAGGAGTTCCAGCAGGGGTACGCGGCGGGCGCCTACGACGCGTACCTCATCGGCTGGCTCGCGGACTACCCCGACCCCGACACCTTCGCCGCCCCGCTCGTGGGCAAGGACTCCTCGCTGCACACCGGTTACAGCAGCGACCGCATCGAGGAGCTGATCCGCGCGACGGAGCGCAGCCCCCAACGGGGCCGGGCCGCCGGGGACTTCCGCGCCCTGCAGAAGACCGTCGCCGCGGACGTGCCGCTGCTGCCGCTGTGGCAGAAGAAGAACTATGTGCTCGGCGACCCGGGCATCTCCGGCACCCAGTACCTCTCGGACGGCACGGGCATCTGGCGGCTGTGGCGGCTGGGCCGGATCTGAGCGGGGCGGGTCCTCACAGGCCGTGCCGGGCCAGGAAGTCCAGGATCAGCTTCTGCCACTCCTCGGGGCGCTCGGCCATCACCACGTGCCCCGTGGCGATCTCCGCGTACTCGGCGCCGGGTATGCCCTCCGCCAGGACCCGGGAGTTGCCGGGGGTGACCAGGGTGTCGCGGGTCGGGGCGATGACGAGGGTGGGCACGGTGATGCCGGCGAGGTCGCCGGTGGTGTCGCCCGCCGCGACCACGGCGGCCTGCTCGGCGGCCCCGGCCGGGATGTCATGGGCCAGCAGCCGCAGGAAGGTGTCGGCCTGCTGGGGGGCCATGGCGTTGAAGAAGTCGTCGGAGAAGCCCACCAGGGCGGTGAGCGCGGCGAAGGCGTCCGGGTCCGGGCGGTCGGTGAGCAGCTTCTGCCACAGGGCGAGCACCGCCCGCGTCCGGTTGTCGGGCCGGGCCAGTCCGGCGGTGAGCACCAGGCCGCGTACCCGCTCCGGGTGGCGGGCGGCCGTACGGACGGACACCAGGGTGCCCAGCGAGTAGCCGAGCAGCGTGAAGGTCTGGACGCCCGCCTCGTCGGCGGCGGCGACGAGGGCGTCGGCGAGCCCGTTGAGGGTGAGTGCGGCGCGCGGGGTGGCGCCGGAGCCGGGGTAGTCGGGGGCGATGACGGTGTGCCCCTCGGCGAGCGCCGGCAGGATCGGCGCGTAGTTGCCGGCGATGCTGCCGCCGGCGCCGTGCGCGAGGAGCAGGGCGGGGCCGGCGCCGTGGACGGCGGTGGACAGGGGCGGAAGCGTCGTGGTGTTCGGCTGGTTCGTCATGCCGTGAGCGTTTCACCTGACACCGGTGTCAGAGTCAAGCCGGACGCGAGAACGGCGAAGGGCCCCGGCTCCTTGAGGAGTCGGGGCCCTTCGCGCGAGGGGTTCAAGGGGTCAGAAGCGCCGCGTGATCAGCGCGCGCTTGACCTCCTGGATCGCCTTGGTGACCTCGATACCGCGCGGGCAGGCGTCCGTGCAGTTGAAGGTCGTACGGCAGCGCCAGACGCCGTCCTTGTCGTTGAGGATCTCCAGCCGCTGCTCGCCGGCCTCGTCGCGCGAGTCGAAGATGAAGCGGTGGGCGTTGACGATGGCCGCCGGGCCGAAGTACTGCCCGTCGTTCCAGAACACCGGGCAGGACGAGGTGCACGCCGCGCACAGGATGCACTTGGTGGTGTCGTCGAAGCGCTCGCGGTCCTCGGCGGACTGCCGCCGCTCACGCGTCGGCTCGTTGCCCTTGGTGATGAGGAAGGGCATGACGTCGCGGTACGCCTGGAAGAACGGCTCCATGTCGACCACGAGGTCCTTGAGGACCGTCAGGCCCTTGATGGGCTCGACCGTGATCGGCTTGCTGGGGTTGATGTCCTTGATCAGCGTCTTGCACGCGAGGCGGTTCTTGCCGTTGATGCGCATCGCGTCCGAGCCGCAGATGCCGTGCGCGCAGGAGCGCCGGAAGGTCAGCGTGCCGTCCAGATCCCACTTGATCTTGTGGAGGCCGTCGAGGACGCGCTCCTTGGGATCGATCCGGACCTGGAAGTCCTGCCAGGTCGCCTCGTCCGACAGCTCCGGGTTGAACCGGCGGATGCGGAAGGTGACCGTGATGTAGTGCGAAGCCGCCGGAGAAGCAGCCTCGGCCTCGATCTTGTCGAGAGTGGGGGTGCTCATCAGTACTTACGCTCCATGGGCTGGTAGCGGGTCTGCACGACCGGCTTGTAGTCGAGGCGGACGGAGTCCTTGCCGGAGGAGTCGACCTCGCGGTACGCCATCGTGTGCCGCATGAAGTTGACGTCGTCGCGGTTGGGGTAGTCCTCGCGGTAGTGACCGCCGCGGGACTCCTTGCGCGCCAGCGCGGAGACCGCCATGACCTCGGCCAGGTCGAGCAGGTTGCCCAGCTCGATGGCCTCCAGCAGATCGGTGTTGAAGCGCTTGCCCTTGTCCTGGACGGCCACGTTCTTGTAGCGCTCGCGCAGTTCGGCGATCTTCTCGACGGCCGTCTTGATGGTCTGCTCGGTGCGGAAGACCATCACGTTGGCGTCCATGGTCTCCTGCAGCTCCTTGCGGAGCTCGGCGACCCGCTCGGTGCCGGTGGACTCGCGCAGCCGCTCGACCTGCTCGACGACGAACGCGGCCGGGTTCTCGGGCAGTTCGACGTGCTCGGCCTTCGCGGCGTACTCGGCGGCGGCGATGCCCGCGCGGCGGCCGAAGACGTTGATGTCGAGCAGCGAGTTGGTGCCCAGACGGTTGGCGCCGTGCACCGAGACGCAGGCGACCTCGCCGGCCGCGTACAGGCCCGGCACGACCGTGTCGTTGTCGGCGAGGACCTCGCCGGCGACGTTGGTCGGGATGCCGCCCATCGCGTAGTGCGCGGTCGGCTGGATCGGGATCGGGTCGGTGTACGGCTCGATGCCCAGGTAGGTGCGCGCGAACTCGGTGATGTCCGGCAGCTTGGCGTCCAGCTGCTCCGGCGGCAGGTGGGTGAGGTCCAGGTAGACGTGGTCGCCCTCGGGGCCGCAGCCGCGGCCCTCGCGGATCTCGGTGTAGATCGAGCGCGAGACCACGTCGCGGGAGGCGAGGTCCTTCATGACGGGCGCGTACTTCTCCATGAAGCGCTCGCCGTCCTTGTTGCGCAGGATGCCGCCCTCACCGCGGGCGCCCTCGGTGAGCAGGATGCCCATGCGCCAGATGCCCGTCGGGTGGAACTGGAAGAACTCCATGTCCTCCAGCGGCAGTCCGCGCCGGAAGCAGGCGGCCTGGCCGTCACCGGTGAGGGTGTGCGCGTTGGAGGTGACCTTGAAGAACTTGCCGGTGCCGCCGGAGGCGTAGATGACCGACTTGGCCTGGAAGACGTGGATCTCGCCGGTGGCCAGCTCGTAGGCGACCACACCGGCCGACTTCTTGACGCCGTCGACCTCGGTGATCAGCTGGTCCAGGACGTAGAACTCGTTGAAGAACTCCACGCCCTCCTTGACGCAGTTCTGGTACAGCGTCTGGAGGATCATGTGGCCGGTGCGGTCGGCCGCGTAGCAGGCACGGCGGACCGGGGCCTCGCCGTGGTTGCGGGAGTGGCCGCCGAAGCGGCGCTGGTCGATGGTGCCGTCCGGGGTGCGGTTGAACGGCAGGCCCATCTTCTCCAGGTCCAGGACCGCGTCGATGGCCTCCTTCGCGAGGATCTCGGCGGCGTCCTGGTCGACCAGGTAGTCACCGCCCTTGATCGTGTCGAAGGTGTGCCACTCCCAGTTGTCCTCCTCGACGTTGGCGAGGGCCGCGGCCATACCGCCCTGGGCGGCGCCGGTGTGGGAGCGGGTGGGGTAGAGCTTGGTGAGCACCGCGGTGCGGCTGCGCTTCGTCGCCTCGATGGCGGCGCGCATACCGGCCCCGCCGGCGCCCACGATCACGGTGTCGTACTTGTGGATCTGCATGGTCTGGTAGCCCCGGCTCTAGCGGATGTTCGGGTCGAAGGTGAAGATCACCAGCGTGCCCAGCAGGACGGTGAACACCGTGGCGGCGTACAGCAGGTTCTTCAGCCAGAAGCGGGTCTTGGGCCGCTCCGCGTAGTCGTTGATGACGGTGCGCAGGCCGTTGGCGCCGTGCAGCATCGCGAGCCACAGCATGAGCAGGTCCCAGCCCTGCCAGAACGGCGAGGCCCAGCGGCCGGCCACGAAGGCGAAGCCGATCTTGGAGACGCCGCCGTCGAGGACGAGCTGGATCAGCAGGTGGCCGAGCACCAGGACGACGAGAACCACGCCGGACAGCCGCATGAACAGCCAGCCGTACAGCTCGAAGTTGGTGCGTGTGGCCCTGGGGGTCTTCTTGGTGCGCTTGCGCGGCGCCTCGATGACCGGGGCCGGGTGGTCCACGTCGTACAGGGACGTGCGGTCCTCGACGGCGGGGGTGGTTTCAGCGGACATCTCGCGTCAGCTCCCGAACAGCGTGCGCAGCGTGTGCTGGAGCACGGGGTAGAAAGCGCCTGCCATCAGCACGACCCAGATCGCCACGACGCTCCACAGCATCTGCTTCTGGTAGCGCGGGCCCTTGGACCAGAAGTCGACCGCGATGACGCGGAGGCCGTTGAGCGCGTGGAAGAGGATGGCGGCGACGAGGCCGTACTCCATGAGGTTGACGATGGGCGTCTTGTAGGTGGAGACGACCTGGTCGTAGGCCTCAGGGGAGACACGGACGAGAGCGGTGTCGAGGACGTGGACGAACAGGAAGAAGAAAATGAGGACGCCGGTGACTCGGTGAGCCACCCAGGACCACATGCCTTCCCGGCCGCGGTACAGCGTTCCAGCCGGCACGGAAATACCCTCCGGAGGCGGGGATTGGAGCCAGCCGGCTTCACTGTCAGCGGGCCCGGCCGGGTACGGTCCACCGGCCCTGGCCATCGTAGCGACGCCTTGTCGGTTCGGCCGCGCGGGGGCCGCAGGTGTGATCAAACCGGCACTTGAACTCCCGTTCGTGTGGGTATGGGGGTCTCCGTGCCCGCCGGTTCTGCCCTGCGGTGCCGCTGTTTCCCCTTCTGTCCCGCGCGACAGATGCGTGAATTTCACCCCTTCGGGGGTTATTTCTGGCGCGTGGTGGACACCGGAACCGCTCTCGCCCCTTAGGTTCGCCCCAGCTTGCCCGTATAGCGAAGGGTTTGTCATGGGGCTGTCTGTCGGAGCCACCCGGACCGCCACGGTCCGGTGGCTGGTCGCCGCCGCCACCTTCACCGCCCTCGCGAGCCTCATGGGCTGCCCCCGCAACGGGGACGGCGGCACCCGCCCCACCCCCGGCGGCTCCACCGCCCCGCACGGCAGCACCCCGCCCGGCAGCCCGCCCCCCTCCTCCTCCGCGCCCGCGCCCGTCCCCGCCGGCACCCCCCGCACCGTCCCCTCCCTGCGCGGCACCGCCCCCGCCTCCGGCCCCGGCTGGCGGCCCGCCGCCGGGACCCGCGTCGTCGCCGACCCCGGCGGCCCCCTCGCCGACACCGGCCGCCGCCTCGCCGGAGAACTGCGCCTGCCCTCCGCCGGCGGCCCCGCCCGCCCCGGCGACATCGAGCTCGCGCTGCGCCCCGGCCAGCACGGCGGCCCCGAGGCCTACGAGATCGCCACCCGCGACGGCAGGGCCACCATCACCTCGCAGGACGCCGCCGGCGTCTTCTACGGCACCCGCACCCTGCTGCAGGCCGTACGCTCCGGCGGCGGACTGCCCGAGGGCACCGTGCGCGACGCCCCCGACCGCCCGCAGCGCGGACTGAACCTCGACATCGCCCGCAAGCACTTCACCGCCGAGTGGATCGAGGCCCGGCTGCGCGAACTCGCCGACCTCAAGCTCAACCAGCTCGCCCTGCACTTCTCCGACGACCAGGGCTTCCGCATCGAGAGCAGCAGCCACCCCGAGATCGTCTCCCGCCAGCACCTGACCAAGGCCGAGGTCCGCCGTATCGTCGCCCTCGCCCAGGCCCTGCACATCACGGTCGTCCCCGAGATCGACTCGCCCGGCCACCTCGGCGCCGTCATCCGCGCCCACCCCGGCCTCCAGCTCAAGGACACCGTCGGCACCCCCGCCCGCGGCGCCGTCGACATCGCGAACCCCGAGGCCGCGAAGATCGTCGACGACCTGCTGCGCGAGTACGCCCCCCTCTTCCCCGGCCCCTACTTCCACCTCGGCGCCGACGAGTACCGCGCCCTCACAGCCAAGGACCCCCAGACCTCCTACCCGCACCTGGCCGCCCTCGCCCGCCAGAAGTACGGGCCGAAGGCCCGCGTACAGGACCTCGCCACCGGCTGGCTCAACGACCGCGCCGCCACCGTGCGCTCCCTCGGCAAACGCCCCAAGGCGTGGAACGACGGCTTCTTCCGCGACGGCGTCATCAGCGCCGACAAGGACATCGAGGCCGAGTACTGGACCGGCAGGGAACTGGGCGCCCGGCCGCCGCAGGAATACCTCGACGAGGACCGCCCCCTGGTCAACCTCAACGACGAGTACCTCTATTACGTCCTCGGCGAGCCCAACAACTTCCGCTACCCCACCGGCGAGCGCGTCTACGGCCAGTGGTCCCCGGCGGTGCTGCGCGGCACCACGCCCGTACCCCAGGGCCTGGCCGGCGCGGACCGGATCCTCGGCGGCCGCTTCGCCGTGTGGTGCGACCACCCCGACGCGCAGACCCCCGAACAGGTCGCCGCCGGCATCCGGCTGCCGCTCGCCGCCCTCGCGCAGCGCCTGTGGGACCCGCGGCCGCCCGCCCTGCCCTGGCGGGACTTCCGCGCCCTGTACGGCACGGTCACCCGCTGAGCCCGCCCGGCGCGGAACCGGATGTTCCGGACCCCGGGAGGAGGTGCCTTAGCCTTCCCGTGGTGAACCAAGCGGGCCGCCCCCTCGTTGTACAGACGCGGAAGAAGGCAACACTGGGGACGCTCGCGCATCTCCGCGCATCCGAACGAGGGCCCGATGAAGATCGAATTCCTGCTCCACAACGCGTACGGCATCGGCGGCACCATCCGCTCCACCGTCAACCTCGCCGCGGCGCTCGCGGACCGCCACGACGTGCGGATCACCAGCGTCAACCGCCCCGTCGACGAACCCGAGTTGACCCTCGACCCCCGGGTGCGGCTCACGCCCCTGGTCGACATGCGCGAGGGCACCGACGGAGACGAGTACGGCTCACCGCTCAACCAGAAGCCCAGCGCCGTCTTCCGCGACGAGCGCATCGACAACGGCCGCATGGCCGCCACCGCCCTGACCGACGAGCGCGTCGCCGCCCACCTCGCCGCGACCGACGCCGACGTCGTCATCGCCACCCGCCCCAAGCTCATCGGCTACCTCGCCAAGTACGGCAGCGACCGCTACCTGCGCCTGGGCCAGGAGCACCTCACGCACGAGGCCCACGTCCCCGAGCTGCACGAGGTCATGGACCCGGCGATCGCCGCGCTGGACGCCTTCACCACCGTCTCCGAGGCCGACGCCGGCCACTACCGCGCGGCCCTGCCGGACGCCCGCGCCCGCATCCTCTCCGTCCCCAACGCCGTCCCCGCCCCCGTCGCCGCCCCCTCCGACGGCACCTCCAAGGTGATCGTCTCCGCCGGCCGGCTCGTCGCCGTCAAGCGCTACGACCGCCTGATCGCCGCCTTCGCCAAGGTCGCCGCCGAACGCCCCGACTGGCACCTGCGGATCTACGGGCGCGGCCCCGCCAAGGCGGGACTGCGCAAGCAGATCGAGGACCTCGGCCTGTACGAGCGCGTCACCCTCATGGGAGCCCGCTCACCCATCGAGACCGAGTGGTCCAAGGGCGCCGTCGCCGCCGTCGCCTCCGACGCCGAGTCCTTCGGCATGACCATCGTCGAGGCCATGCACGCGGGCCTGCCCGTGATCGCCACCGACTGCCCCTACGGCCCGCGCGAGATCCTCACCGACGGCACCGACGGCCTCCTGGTCCCCCTCGACGACTCCGGCACCGTCGACGCCTACGCCGAGGCCCTCCTCAAGCTCACCGGCGACGCCGCCCTGCGCCGCCGCCTGGGCACCGCCGCCCGCGAGACCGCCCACCGCTACGAGCCGTCCCGCATCGCCCAGCGCTACGAGGAGCTCTTCGAGGAACTGCGGCCCGGCTGCACCGGCGCGCAGAAGAAGGCCAAGGGCGGCCTGCTGCGCGGCCTGTTCGGCGCCGGCCGCGCCAAGCAGCCGGCCACCGCCCCCCAGCCGCAGGGCGAGACCGCGCACCCCACGGCCCGCTGCCGCGTCGAGGCCGACGGCGCGCTGACCGTGCTGCTGCCCGCCGAACAGCTCACCGCGGCCGACAGCCACCTGCTGCTGCGCCACCGCGGCAGCAAGGGCAAGGAGACCGTGCGCGTCGCCCTGCCCGCCGCACGCACCCCCGGCAGCTGGATCGCCGCCCGCGTCGAACGCTCGCAGACGATGCCCGAAGGCCGCTGGGACACCTACGCCGAGCGCGCCAAGGACAAGACCCGCCGCCGGCTCACGGCCGCGCTCGTCGAGCAGAAGGCCCTCCTCGGCCTGGACCTCGACCGCACCGACGCCGGTATCGCCGCCCGGGTGCCCTACGAGACGAGCGACGGCTTCCTGGCCGTGCGCAGCTGGCTGCGGCCCCGGCACGCCGAGGCCACCGAGGTGCGCGTCGGCGAGGACGGCATCACCGTGACCCTCGCCCCCCACGGCTTCGCCTTCGGCGAGGGCGCCGAGCTCATCGCGCGGCTGCGCGGCGGCGACGGCTCGACGGGCGACGTCCGCTGCGCCGTCGAGGACGGCGCGGGCACCCTGCCGTACGGGCCGATGGCCCGCCGCATCGGCGACGAACAGGACCTGTGGGATCTCTACGCGCGCCCGGCCGCCGGGGCCGCGCCCGTGCGCGTCGGCCGGCTCGCCGGGGACTTCGCCGACCGCAAGGGCGTCGACACCTTCCCCGGCGCCGTGCGCGAAGGGGTGCGGCTGCGCCCGTACTTCACGGTCACCAACGACCTCACGGTCGTCGTCAAGGACGTGGACGGGGAAGCGGCTGCCGAATAACCGGCACGGCAACCACACGCCGTGCGGGGGGAGTTGGCCCCGGCGAGGACGGTCGGGGCCGCCACCCCCCACAGGAGAGACCCCGACCGTCGCCCGGTGCGCACCCTTGTGGGGCCCGCACCCCTTACAGCGCCGGGGCCCCCGATTCCGTCACACTGCCGCCCCGCGCACCGGAGCGCGGGGCGGGGCCCGCTTCTGGACGCGGCCCGGCCCGGGCCCGTAACCTGCGCTCCCGCGCCGCTCGGCGCGCACGTCCCGGCACGCACCGAGCGTCCTGGGACGCCACAGCAAGGCTCCAGGGGGTCTGTCCACCATGTATCCGTGCGGTCACTGCCGCGCTGCCGCCGTCGGCCCGGACGGCCGCTGCGCCGCCTGCGGCGCCTTCCAGCAACAGGCCGCCGTGCCACCGCCGCAGCCCGGCCCGTACGGCCAACCCGGCTGGCCCGCACAGCAGTTGGCCCCCTACCCCTACGGTCCTCCCGGGATGCCCGTGGGCGGCGTGGACCTGCGCCGGGGCGTGAGGATCGCGCTGATGGTGATGCTGGGGGTGAGCGCGGCGGTGCTGCTCGCGCAGTTCGCGGCGCGCTGCGCGCAGTTTTCGTCCCTGCAAGGACTCCTCGACCACGGCATCGAGGACAGCGACAGCATCGCGAGCGAGGCGGACCGCGCGGACGCCTTCGCCGGCGTGGCGACGCTGCTGCTGGACCTCGCCGTCATCGCGACCGCCGTGCTGTGGGCGGTGTGGCTGCGGCGCGCCCGGATCAACGCGGAGCTGTTCGCGCCGGGGACGCACCGCTTCGGCACCGGCTGGGCGGCCGGCGCCTGGTTCACCCCCGTCGTCAACCTGTGGTTCCCCAAGCAGATCGTCAACGACATCTACCGGGCCAGCACCCCGCCCGGCCCCAAGGGCCCGCCGCGCGCGCTGGCCAACGCCTGGTGGACGCTGTGGATCGCCAGCGGAGTGCTCTACGTGATGGCGGGCTTCAGGTCGGCCTTCGTGAACGTCCGTATCATGAACCCCCGTTACGACGGCTCCCACTGGCGCGACGACGTCACCGCGCTGAAGGGGGCCACCGCGCTCGCGGGCGGCGCCTCGCTGCTGCTTGCCGTCGCCGGGGTGCTGGGCCTGCTCGTCGTACGGCAGCTCGCGGGGCTCCAGGAACGGCGCGCGGCCAGTGGCCCCGCGCCCGGTGCCGGGCTTCCTTACGGCGGCGCCGGTGTTCCCCACGGTCCGGCGGGGTATCCGCCCGTACAACCGCAGCCGGGGCCCGGATGGCCGGGCCCGGCGGGGCCCCCGCCGGCCCCGCCGACGCAGAATCCTTACGGCCCGGGGCCGGCGCAGCGCTGAGCGTTCCGCGCAGTGCGGCGCTCGCCGCCGGGCCGCCGGTCCGCGGTTTCTCCGAGTGGGGCAGGATGAGGGCGTGCAGGGGGACGACGCTGAGCTGACCGCCGCGGTGCGCGCGGCGCAGGGCGGTGACGAGACGGCATTCCGTACGGTCTACCGCTCCGTGCAGCCCCGCCTGCTCGGCTACGTGCGGACGCTCGTCGGCGAGGCCGACGCGGAGGACGTGGCCTCCGAGGCGTGGCTGCAGATCGCCCGCGACCTCGGGCAGTTCACCGGGGACGCGGACCGCTTCCGGGGCTGGGCCGCGCGCGTCGCCCGCAACCGGGCCCTGGACCACATCCGGATGCGCGGCCGGCGCCCCGCCATCGGCGGCGACGACAGCGAGCTCGCCGCCCGCCCCGCCGACGCGGACACCGCCCGGCAGGCCCTCGAATCCCTCGGCACCGACCACACCTTCGCGCTCATAGCCCAGCTTCCGCAGGACCAGGCGGAGGCCGTCGTGCTGCGCGTCGTCGTCGGCCTCGACGCGAAAAGCGCCGCCGGTGTCCTCGGCAAGCGGCCCGGCGCGGTGCGCACGTCCGCGCACCGGGGGCTGCGGCGGCTCGCGGAGCTGGTCGCGGGCGACGGCACCGACGCCGGTGCCGGTGCCGTCACCGGCAGCACGGCCGGCGGGGGTACGGGCGCGGGGGGCGCGGGTACCGGGAGTGCGCGCGGGGGGCTGGGCGCAGGCGTGGGCGCTTCGGTCAACGGGCGCGCCGGAGCGCTCGGCCAGGCGCGCGAGAGGGCTTTCGGCGCGGGGCTCGACGGGGGCGTCGTCCCCCGGCAGCGGCAGGACTCCCCCGCGCCGTCGACGTCATCCGCGGCGTCAACTGCCGCACGTCCGGGGGAGAACGCCTCCGCCGGTGTGACGCAATGGCGCGCGCGGACGCAGAAGGACATGTGATGGCGGACGACCACCGGTACGAGTGGCTGGACGGCTGGCTCGATGACGAGGCCGCGGAGCGGCTGCTGAACGGAGCCCCGGACGGACCGGGGCGGGGCACCCCGGCGGGGGCCGAGCGGCTGGCGGCCGCGCTCCACGCGATCACGCCGCGTCCCGCGGCCACCGACGGCCCGCTGCCGGGAGAGGAGGCCGCGCTCGCGGCGTTCCGCGCCGCGCGGGGGAGTCGGAGGGGCACGGCCGGGACGACCGGAGCGGCCGGCGCGATCGGCGCCGGGGGCGCGGGAGTTGAGGGGGCGGGTGCTGTCCGTGCGGATGCTGTCCGCGCGGTTGACGGGGTGGCGCGTGGTGCGGGGGGCGCCGGCGTCGGTGGGGCCGGGCGTGAGGCCGTTGCCGGTGCTGCGGCCTGCGACGGTGAGGGTGCGGATGCCGTCCGTGCGGCTGATGAGGTGGCGCGTCGTGTGGCGGGCGCCGGCGCCGGCGACACCGGTCGTGAGGCCGTGGCGGGTGCTGCGGCCTGTGAGGCTGCGGATGCCGGAACGGGCGCCAGTGGAGCGGGAGTTGAGGGTGCGGGCACCGTCCGCGCGGTTGACGGGGTGGCGCGTGGTGCGGTGGGCACCGGTGTCGGCGGAGCCGGGCGTGAGGCCCCTGCTGGTGCTGCGGCCCGTGAGGGCGAAGGTGCCGTCCGTGCGGCTGATGGGGTGGCGCGTGGTGCGGCGGGTGCCGGTGTCGGTGGGGCCGGGCGTGGGGCCCCTGCCGGTGCTGGGGTCCGGGAGGGTGAGGGTGCCGGCCGCGCGGGCGGTGAGGTTGTTGAACTCCGGCCCCCCGTACGGCTCGTGGCTCCGCCCGTCGGGCGTCGGTGGCGGGGGCGGTCCGTGCGGGCCGGGGTGGCTGTCGCGTTGGCCGGGTGTGCGCTCGGTGGGGTCGCCGTCGCGGCCGGGGCCGGGATGCTGCCCGGCCCCTTCGGCGGAGCCGGTGCCGACGCCGCCGCGCCGAGCGTGTCCGCCGTCGAGGAGCGGGACGCCGTCGCCACGGTCCCCGGTGACCCCTCCGCGCGCGGCACCGCGCCCGGTGCCGACGGGCGGCCGTCCCCGGCCGCGCCCGGCGGCCCCACCGGCGGGGCACCGGCTGTGCGCGGCGAGCCGGACCGGAGCGCCCCGCCCGGCCCCGGGGCGTCCCCCGCGCCCATGCCCCCGGGCCACCCCACCGGGAACACCCCGGACAGACCCCAAGAAAAGGACGGCAAAGGCGACAAGCCCCAGCAAAACGGCGGCGATTGGGCCGCCCGCGTCTGCCGCGAGCACCTCGCCGCCGAGCAGCACGGCGGCCCGGCACCCGACGAGAACGCCGTCCGCGTACTGGAACGCGCCGTCGGCATCGGCGAGGCGGGCCTGCGCGACTACTGCGAGCGGCTCCTCAAGACGGTCGGCGGCGACGCCGCCCACGGCCCGGCGCACCCGGCCCGCCCGGGCGGCACCGGGCAGGAGGACGGGGACGGGGACGGGGACGGCGGCACCCTCGGTGGGCTGCTGCGCGGCGTACCGCACCCCGGCAGCCTGCTCGGACCGCGTACCCCGGCGGGGGAGCGGACCCCGGGTGTGACACTTTTCGACCCGGCGGCGCTGTAAGGAGTGAGCCGACTGGTCATCGGCCGCGCGGGATCCGGAGTTCCCCCCATACCACCGGTTCCGCGCATGTGGCGCGGGTAGGGCTCTTCCCCCGGCCTTGCCCGCGCCCCCTCCTCTTCCCCCGTCCGTGCGGAGCCCCGTGGCGGGGGCTGCCCCGGCGCCCGGCGCGGCGCATCCTGTCAGCAGGACGCGCGACGACGGGAGGCACGGCCCATGGCACAGGACCCACCGGCACAGGACGCACACGGCACGACCGGCGGCCGCCGGTCCGAGTCCGGGTTCACCGTCGAGCCGGTCTACGGGCCCGGGGACCTCGCCGCCGGCTGGGATCCGGCCGAGCGCCTGGGCGAGCCCGGCGCCTACCCCTACACCCGCGGCATCCACCCCACGATGTACACCACCCGCCCGTGGACGATGCGCCAGTACGCCGGATTCGGCACCGCGGCCGAGTCCAACGCCCGCTACCGGCAGCTCATCGCCCACGGCACGACGGGCCTGTCCGTCGCCTTCGACCTGCCCACGCAGATGGGCCACGACTCCGACTCCCCCCTCGCGCACGGCGAGGTCGGCAAGGTCGGCGTCGCCGTCGACTCCGTCGAGGACATGCGCGCGCTGTTCGACGGGATCCCGCTCGGCGAGGTCTCCACCTCGATGACCATCAACGCGCCCGCGGCCCTGCTGCTGCTCCTGTACCAGCTCGTCGCCGAGGAACAGGGCGTCCCGGCCGCCCGGCTCACCGGCACCGTCCAGAACGACGTGCTCAAGGAGTACATCGCGCGCGGGACCTACATCTTCCCGCCCAAGCCCTCGCTGCGGCTGGTCGCCGACACCTTCGCCTACTGCGCCGCCGAGATCCCGAAGTGGAACACCATCTCCATCTCCGGCTACCACATGGCCGAGGCCGGGGCCACGCCCGTGCAGGAGATCGCCTTCACCCTCGCCAACGGCATCGCCTACGTCCGCACCGCGCTGGCCGCCGGCATGGACGTCGACGCCTTCGCGCCCCGCCTGTCGTTCTTCTTCGTCGCCCGCACCACCCTCCTGGAGGAGATCGCCAAGTTCCGCGCGGCACGGCGTATTTGGGCGCGGGTGATGCGCGAGGAGTTCGGCGCGCGCGACCCCAGGTCGCTGATGCTGCGCTTCCACACCCAGACCGCGGGCGTCCAGCTCACCGCCCAGCAGCCGGAGGTCAACCTCGTCCGGGTCGCGGTGCAGGCACTGGCGGCGGTGCTGGGCGGCACCCAGTCCCTGCACACCAACGCCTTCGACGAGGCCATCGCCCTGCCCACCGAGAAGGCCGCCCGCCTCGCGCTGCGCACCCAGCAGGTACTGGCCCACGAGACGGACGCGACCGCCACCGTCGATCCCTTCGCCGGCTCCTACGCCATGGAGTGCCTCACCGACCAGGTCGAGGCCGGCGCCGTGGAGTTGATGCGCCGCATCGAGGACATGGGCGGCGCCGTCGCCGCCATCGAGGCCGGCTTCCAGAAGAGCGGGATCGAGCACAGCGCCTACCGGGTGGCCAAGGAGACCGACAGCGGCGAACGCGTCGTCGTCGGCGTCAACCGCTACCGCCTGGACACCGAGGAGCCGTACGAGCCGCTGCGCGTCGACCCCGCGATCGAGGAACGGCAGGCGCGGCGCCTGGCCCGGCTCCGCGCCGAGCGCGACGGCGCGGCGGTCACCGAGCGCCTCGCCCGTCTGAAGCGGGCGGCCGCCGGCCCGGACAACGTCCTGCCGCCCATGCGGGAGGCGCTGCGCGCCCGGGCGACGGTGGGCGAGGTGTGCGGGGCGCTGCGGGAGGTGTGGGGGGAGTACGTGCCGACGGAGGCGTTCTGAGTCCGGCCTTCCCCGTTCCCGGAACCGGTGCACAGGCCCCCTCCTCCCTGAGGGACACTGGTGGGATGTCCGCTCCCCGCCGTACCTGTCCCGTTTGTGCCCGTGAGATCGCCGTGGTCGGCGGCCGCTACGCCCGCCACGACCCGCCGGGCCGCCGCGTCTCGTACGAGCTGGTCTCCTGCCCCGGCTCCCGCCGCTCCGCTCCGCTGCTCGCCGGCGAACCGATGCTCTTCGACCCGGAGAAGCCGCCGATGGACGGGCAGGGCCAGCTGTTCTGACCGTTCAGCTCTGACTGTTCCGGGCGGACCGGCTGTCCCGGGCGGTCGTCGTCAGCGCGTCTCCGCCGGGCACGCTATGTCCTGCTCCGGCCGCTTGCCCGTGACGAGGAACTCGGTCACCGCGCGGTCACCGCAGGAGTTGCCGTTCGCCAGATACATCGCGTGGCCGCCCGCGTCGACGGTGACCATCCGGGCCCGGTCGCCGAAGGCCGCGCGCATCTTCAGAGCCCCGCTGTAGGGGGTCGCCGGGTCGCGCAGGCCCTGCAACAGCAGAACGTTCGACGGGCCGTCCGGCGTGATCCGGACGGGCTTCTCCACAGGGCCGCCCTTCCAGAACGCGCACGGCATGACGTTCGCGGGCATCCCCGCGGTCAGCGGGTGGGCGACCCGGTCGACGGCGACGGCACGCACATAGCCCGGCACCGCGCGCGGCCAGCGCACGTCATTGCAGACCACGCCCAGGAAGACGGCCGCATCGCGCTGCTCCATCGGCTTCGGCTGCGGGTCCGGCACCTTCAGCGGTGCGCTGCCGCCGTCACCGGCGGCCGCCATGAGCCGGGCGAACCCGGGGAACTGCTCGTCGTTGTACAGCGCCAGCTGCATCTGCTGCCGCAGCGCATTGCCGGTCAGCAGCTTCTTGGTGTCGTCGAACCGGCGCGGCTCACGGTCCAGTTGAGAGGCGAGGGACAGGAAGCGATCCCGCACCTCCTGGGGCGTTCTCGCCAGCCGGTCCGTACCGCGCGCCGGGTCGGACGCCCACTTCGCGAAGTCCGGGAAGCGGTCCTCCGCGCCGACCGCGAAGTTCGCCACCCAGGCGCGCTCCACGCGCTCCGGGTCCGGGTCGGCATTGCTGTCGAGCACCCAACGGTCCGTGTGCTGCGGGTACTTCTGCGCGTACACGGCGCCCACGTACGTACCGTACGAGAGGCCGTACGCCGAGAGTCTGCGCTCGCCCAGCGCCTGCCGGAAGCGGTCGAGGTCACGGACCTCGTTGACCGTGGACAGGCTGCGCAGGACCGGGCCGCCGTCGCGGGCGCAGGCGTCGGCGATGCGGCGCGCCGTGGCGACGTTCGCCCCGATGGAGCCGTCGGCGGCGGGCCAGGGGCGGAAGGTGGTGATCTCCCGGTCGGCCGGGGAGAGCCCGCAGTCGGCGCCCGGACTGCCGCCCGTGCCGCGCGGGTCGAGGCTGACGATGTCGTACGCGCCGTGGGTCTGCTGCCGCAGCTGGGTGCCTCTGCGCGCCAGCATGCCGACACCCGAGCCGCCCGGCCCGCCCGCGATCAGCAGCAGCGTGCCCCGCCGGGCGTCGGGATGATCGCTGCGCAGCCGGGAGACGGCGAGGCCCAGCCGCCGGCCGCCCGCCTCGCGGTAGTCGAGTGGGACGGACAGGGTGGCGCACTCACGGGCGGGGCCGTGCGCGTCCGTCACCTCGCCCTCGGCCTTCGCGCAGGGCCGCCAGTCCAGGCGCGGCGGGGCGCCCGGTCCGTCGGCCCGTGCGGGCGCGGCGGACAGCGTCGCGGCGGCGCAGGCCAGCGACAGGGCGGGTAACAGGACGTTCCGGAGTCGCGGTGAGGATCGCATGCGACCACGGTGGCGGAGGTGACACATCCCCGTCCATGGGGGATACCCCCCAAATCCTGCTGGGGTATGACCCTGACGCGGGACTCAACGCCCCTTACAGCAGTCCGAGTTGAGTGAGCAGCATCGCCGTCAGTACGACGAGGAGCCAGCCCGCGGCCTGCACCGCGGGCCCGTGCTCCCCGTCGGGGTCCGACGGCCCGCCGGTACGGGCGCGGACAGCGCGAGGGGCGGTGACGACCGCCGACGCGGCGCCTGCGGTGGCTGCGGCGGCTGTGGACTCGGCCATGGGAGGTGGTTCCTTGCTGCTCCGACTGCGGGTATGCCCTGGAGTACGGGTATGTCCAGGTTGCGGCCGTCACGGCGGCCGGTAAAGGGAATGTGCCCCGGCTCACGCCACCGGCGTGACCCGGCTCACGCCGCCGACGTCAACCGATGTGGTCCGGCTCACTCCGCCGCCGGGTGGCTGTGCGGACAACTCCCGGGCTCCTAGCGTTGGTTGGAACGGGGGCAACGGGGACAGCAAGGGGGATCAGGTGACAGGGAACAGCACCGACGGCCTGGCCGGCCAGGCCCGCGCCCTGGCCGCGGGCGAGGTGTCCGCGCGCGAGCTGACCGAGCGGGCGCTGGCCCGTATCGATGGGACACAGGGCACACTCAACGCGTTCCGCCGCGTCCGCGCCGAGGCGGCCCTCGCCGAGGCCGACGCCGCCGACCGGCTGCTCGCCGCCGGGGAGCGCAGACCGCTGCTGGGCGTGCCCGTCGCGGTCAAGGACGACATGGACGTGGCCGGGGAGCCCACCGCCTTCGGCTGCCCCGGCGACTTCCCGCCCCGGCGGGCCGACAGCGAGGCCGTCCGCCGGCTGCGCGCCGCCGGGGCCGTGATCGTCGGCAAGACGAACACCCCCGAGCTGGGCCAGTGGCCCGTCACCGAGGGCCCCGCCTTCGGCGCCACCCGCAACCCCTGGCACACCGGCCACACCCCGGGCGGCTCCTCCGGCGGTTCCGCGGCCGCCGTCGCCGCCGGGATCGTCGCCGGAGCCCTCGGCTCCGACGGCGCCGGCTCCATCCGCATCCCGGCCGCCTGGACGCACCTGGTGGGCATCAAGCCCCAGCGCGGCCGGATCTCCACCTGGCCGGAACCGGAGGCGTTCTGCGGCATCACCGTCCACGGCCCGCTGGCCCGTACGGTCGCCGACGCCGCCCTGCTGCTGCACGCCGCCGCAGGCTCCCACGCCGGTGACCTGCACCGGCCGCCCGCCGCCGACCTCCTCGGCGCGGCCGCCCGCCCGCCGCGCCGCCGCCTGCGCGTCGCCCTGTCGCTGCGCCCCGCGTTCGCGGCCGTACGCCACCGCCTCGACCCGCAGGCCCGCGCGGCCACGCTGCGCACGGCCGACCGGCTGGCCGCCCTCGGCCACGAGGTGGTCGAGGAGGAGCCGCGCTACGGCCCCGTCGGCCTGACCTTCGTGCCGCGTTCGATGTCCGGCGTGCGGCAGTGGGCCGACCGCGTCCCGCGGCGCGAGCTCCTCGACGGCCGTACGCACGTCAACGCGCGCGGCGGACTCCTCCTCGGCGGCGGCGTCCTGCGCGTCGCCCGCGCGGCGGAGAGCGCGCTGCGGGCCCGGGTCGCCGAGGTCTTCGGCCGCTTCGACGTCGTCCTCACGCCGACGACCGCCGCGCCACCGCTGCCCATCGGCGCGCTGGACGGCCTCTCCAGCCACGGGACCAACTCCCTGATGATCACCGCCTGTCCCTACGCGTGGCCCTGGAACGTACTCGGCTGGCCCGCGATGAGCGTGCCCGCGGGCTTCACGGACTCCGGGCTGCCCTTGGGGGCGCAGCTGCTGGGCCCCTCCCACAGCGAGCCGTTGCTGATATCGCTGGCGGCCCAACTGGAGGCGGAGCAAAGGTGGTTCGAGCTGTGGCCTCCGGTGGGGGAGGGGGTGCTCGGGGCGGCCGCCTGAGGAGTACGGGCTATGGGTGCCCGGTGTGCCCGGGGTCCGGTGCCGCTGTGCCGAAGAGGTCGGCCATCAGCTCGGCGAGGGTCGCCAGGCCCGGTCCGGTGCCGTTGCCGTCGAGGAGTGCTTCGGCGAGGACGGACTCGGCTTCGAGGGCGAGGAGTTCGTCCGTCGCCTCTTCGAGGGCGTCGAGACCGGCGAAGGGGGCGGGAGAGGGGGCGACGGGGGTTTTGGTGGCGTCGGCGGCGGCGTCGGGAATGGAGGCGGTAAGGGAGGCTTCCGTTTCCATGACCGTAAGTGTGGCGGTGGGGGTGGGGTGGTCGTCAACGCTTGGGCAGGGCACGGCAGATGGTCATGGAGCGGGTGGATGTCTGACGGTCCATCGGCTATAGCCTCAGCTCAACTTCCGTACCTCTTCCCGTATCAGCTCCTCGCGCCGCTCGTGCCAGCGAGCGATCGTTTCTGCATACGACGAGCGCAGGTAGCGGAAGAAGGCGGCGGTCTCGGCCAGCCGCATCCCGGCCGGGGTGTCCGTACCCAGACGGCGGGACGCCTCGGCCAACATCCTGGTCCAGCCCAGGAGTTGCTGCTCCCGGCCCGTGAACGCCTCCATCCACAGCTCCTCGTTCAGCCGGTAGCGCTCACGCCGTGACCCCGGGTCCCGCTCCCGGCTCGCCAGCCTCATCTGCGTCAACTGCCGTATCGCGCCGGACACGGACGCCGGACTGATCCGCAGCCGCTCCGCGAGCTCCGCCGAGGTCAGCGCCCCGCTGTCGGATACGAGCAGCGTGGCGAACACCCGGGCCGCCATGCGCTGCGTGGACGCCCCGGTCAGCTCGGCGGCGAATCGTTCGGCGAAGTGGGCGGCCGCGTCCTCGTCACGCTGGGGGCGCGGGTGCTCTGCGGGTGCGGGCATGACTCAATTTTACAGCCTTCGGGAACTTCACAAAATTTTGAAGACGGCGTACGGTCAAACTGTGCCCGGGAGTTGACGGGGCGCCACCCCGGGCCTGGAGACGCTACGGGGGTGCGGGTCCGGGCCCGGGGGCGGCCGGGCCTCGGCCGACCGCCCCGGTTCGGGGTCACTGGGCTAGCGACGTTCCGTGTGCCGGACTTCAGCCTTCTCGTCGCGAGCCTTGTTGTCGCGCATGTCGCGGCGGATTCTCGCGGCGTGGGTGTGGACGGTGTCGGCGGTTGCGGTGTTGCCCCATGTGGTGGGGGTGCCGCCGCCTCGGCACGTACGGCACAGGCCGTTGTGGAACGCTTCGGGGGCGCCTGGGCGGCCGCAGTTGGTGCACTCGATGAGGCGGCGGCGTGCGGGTGGGGTCGCTGGTTCGGGTGAACGGGCCAGCAGGGGCGGGAGCTTGGTGGTGAGGCGGCGGCGGGCGAGGCCGAGGGGTGAGTGGACGCCGTCGTGGGGGAGTCCGCCGGTGATGGCGGCGGTGAACTGTTGTTCCGTGACGTTGCGGGCGAACCATTCCTGGGCGAGGGGTTCGAGTTCGGCGCAGTCGGCGGCGGAGAGGGTCATGCGGGGGTCGGCGAGGCCGAGTGCGGCGAGGGCGGTGTAGGCGCGGGAGGGGCGCTTGGGGGCGGGCGTGGGCCGCCCGTACGGGTGGACACGCGGCTCCGGCATGGGCTCCGGCTCCGGCATGGGCTGCCTGGGTACGTCCACGGTTTCCCGGACCTCGTCCGGAAGTACGACCGGTGCCTCCACCACCGCCTCGGCTGCCACCGCGTCCGCGCCCCCGCCGATGAACGCCTCCCACCACGCCTCGCTGTGGGGCACCCGGGACCAGTACGTCCGCGTCACCCACATCGTGCAGCCCTTGCCCAGCGTCTCCGTCTTGATGAACAAGTGCCCTTCGCCCTTGAGGTAGTTGAGGGCGGATCCGGCGGCCTGCTGCCCGTACGTGGTCGTCTTCGCCAGCGTCTTGATGTCCATCGCGGCGCCCTCGGGGAGGCGGTCGATGAGGTGGGCGAAGTACGCCTCGCGTGCGGGCAGGTGCGCGTACGTGTCCGGGGCGAGCGGGGGCTGGCCGGGAACGGGCTTCTTGCCGAAGCCTGCGGGGGCCATGGGAACAGCGCTAAGCTGGGCGGCAGCCATCGGATCGTCTCCGCATCAGTCGATCTGGAAGGTCAGGGCCCCGTATCGGTGTTGTCGCACCGGCGGGGCTCGCTTCGTTGATAGGCACGTTACACGCTGCGCATGGGTGGTCACGCCGGATTGTCGTAAGTCAACTCTCTTGTGCTATACGCGCGTTGCGCGTGTACGTGTGCGCGTCCGCGCACGCGGGGGAGGGGGTGGGAGGGTGGGGATATATCTACCTCCCATTCCTTGAAAAGAGCGCTCGGATCCCGGCCACCGAACCCCAAGACCCGGGCGCCGGGCCGAAAACCGCAGGAAGCTCGGGCGGTACGGGTGCTCTTTGTGGAATGCCTCGGCCCGGGACCCGGGTTCCGGTGCGGCCGTCAACATGGCGCGTCAACCGGATTGGGGTATCCAAAACCCGGGCCAAGAAGGGGAGTTGAGCCGCTACACTCGGCACTGACGCGCCTTGGTGCACCTTCTCGACAGAGGTACCTCCGGGCCCCACGCCTTCGGGGCCCGGCCCGACCTCTGTCGACAGCCGTCGACCGGGATTCTCGGCGGCCGTTTGAAGGAGGTCCCGTATGGGCCGTCATGCCAAGCCGAAGGTGTCGATCTGGAAGCGCGTTGCGCGGAAGGTGAGGCAGCTGAAGCTGCGGCGTAAGGGCTGACCGCCTGTCCCCGGATATATCGGGGGCAGACGGCCAATGAGCCCTTGGGTGCCCGCCCGGATCCCGCCGGGCGGGTGCCCACTCTCTTGCTGTTCGCACCGCGCGGTTGATATCCGGCCCGCGCGGCACTCGACTCCCGTGCACAGGAGCTGGCGCCGTCCCCCACGGTACCGGATCAGCCCGGCCCAGGTCAGCAGTCGATACCGATCGACGCAGCGTCTGTCTAGGCTCTGCACCATGACGAACCCCGACTACGCCGTAGTGACCACCACGACGGACGCCGAGGACAAGGCCCACGCCCTGGCCGGCTCCGCCGTGACCGAGAGGCTCGCCGCCTGCGCGCAGGTCTACCCCATCGCGTCCGTCTACCGGTGGGAGGGAAAGGTCGAGCGGGAGCGGGAGTGGCGCGTCGACTTCAAGACGCGCGCCGAACTGGTCGACAAGCTCGCCGCTTTCATCAGCGCCCACCACGACTACGACGAACCCGAGGTCATCGCCGTACCCGTCATCGGCGGATCGCCCGGGTACCTGAACTGGTTGACGTCGGAGACGAACGGCTGAGCCCACGAGCCGGGCCGGGCCCGGCCAACGGCTCACTCCTGCTCGAAGTCCCCGGTGTCGATCGCCAGCCCGACGGCTGTACCGGTGAGGTCGACCGGGTCGCCGAACCCGATCGCGGGCCAGACGCAGTACGAGCCGTTGTGCGGCTCGGCGTGGACCGTGCAGTGGGCGGCGTACGGGTCCACGACGAGGTACACGGGTACGCCCGCCGCCGCGTAGGCGTCCTTCTTGGGGCCGTAGTCGTTCCTCGCCGTGTTCTTCGTGATCACCTCTGCGACGAACAGGACGTCCTGATACCGCAGGCGCCCTCTGGCCGCCCCGTCCTTGAGCAGGACGACGTCAGGGCAGAATCCGTTCAGGTGGCCGGGGAAGTCGACGCGGACGTCCGACAGCAGGCGCCTACGGGGATACCTGGTCCGCAGTTGCTCGTACACGGCGATGGTCAGGTCCCAGTGGTTGTCTCGCTGCGGCCAGAAGTGCACGGCTCCTTCGACGACTTCGACCTTGTGCCCGCCGGGGACGGGCATCCTCTCCAGCCAGTGGAAGAGCGTGTCCAGGCTGAGCCGTTCGTCGCGCTCGGCCTTCCTGGACGAATCGATGGTCACCGTGGGGCTCCCGCTGATCCGAGAGGGCAGCTCAGCTCCGGCTCGGTACGGTTCGGGGAGCAGATCACCAGTGCCACCGACAGGAACAAGGTGCCTCGCAGGTAGAACCCGAGTGACACGTCCCCCTGCTGTTCCAGCCGCTTGGCGGCGGAGGTGACGAGTACGGACAGCGGGTTCGTGTCCTCGCTGTGTTCGGAGGCGAATCGCAGCGTGTGCCCGGCAAGTTGCTCCTCCAGCCATTGCACGGCGTCCTTCGGCTCGTTCCACGTCCCCCTGATCAGCTTTGGCGGCTTCAGCAGCCACAGTGCCGTCTCGATCGGGGGTACGTCGGTGGTCTTCCACTCCGCGACGGCTTCGCGGTACCGCTGCCGTACCTCGTCGGGGCTGGTGGCCGAGGGTGTCAGGGTCGGAGGCGGACGGCGGATGCTTTCCTTGTCGAAGGCCGACTTCTCGCCGGTCCAGAGATAGCCATGAACGTGCAACAGGTCTTCCCGTCCAGGAACGTTGGCGGCGGCCTCCACCTCGTCGGGAGGCAGAGGCCGCCAGTTACGACGGCGGCCGGCTCAGAGCGCCGTGATGGGTCCGGTCAGGCCGTGAGGTTGAAGCGGGCCAGGTCGATGCCAGCCGCGTTCAGTTCGGCAGCGGTGAACCTCAGCGGCTCCGCGTGGGGCCGCTTGCTGTCGCCGAGGGCGTAGGCGTCCTCACCGATGCGGGCGAGGATCACGCACGCCTCACCGTCGGGGTGGGTGTTGCCCCCGCACGCCTTGACGAACCGCGCGCCTTCGATGTTGAGACCGTACAGGTCAGCCATGATGAACCTTCCTGATGGGAGGAAGGACACAGGAGCAGCCATCGCCGCCGGGGTGCTCTACAGCTCCTGCTGGCGACGTGCCGACTCGGCGTAGACGAGAGCGTTCGCCAGCTTCCGGACGGTGGGCAATGGAACGGTTCCCAGGAAGACGGACGGTTCGCCACTGAGCGAGGCCCGTCCCGTCAGCCGGGGCCAGGAGTCCCGGTCGCCAACCGTGATGCCCATCAATGTGAGCGCCTGTCCGAGCATGAAGGCGGCGTCGTCGGCCTTCTTCTTCCCTTCCATGAAGGCGTCGGCTTGCTGTGCTGCTGCTTCGGTGTCCGTGGTCATTGGCACATCGTGGGGCTCACGGTGGGTCAAAGCGAGTTTTATTCACGTCTTGGGTTAAAGATCACCGGCGGTAGGTTGCAGACCATTCCCCCAGCTTCTCTCTCGCCTCGTCTCCAAAGAGTGCGTATCCCTCGTAGCGGTCGAAGTTCTCCCGGTATGCGGTTACGTCCCGGTGGTCTCGGAGGACAAGAGCTCCAGTTTCAGTCTCGACTGTTGCCAGCCTCCGGTCATAGATGGTGAACGTGTTCAGCGGGCGCTCGGGCACGTAACCGCCCAACGGAATGATGCCGAGGCGTACGTTCGGGATCCGGGAGACCGACGCGAGCCGGTCGAGCTGCATCGCCATCGCCATGGGAGGGAGGAGCGGCCAGCGTACAGCTTGCTCTGTGAGCAGGAACGTAAACAACTTCGACGGGTCGTAGAGCACACTCTGACGCTCCAGCTTCTTGGCGACAGTCTTGGACTGATCGCCGGGAACATCTGCGATGCTGGCGCGTACATACTCCGGTGTGGCGAGCAGGCCGGTAATCATTGACAGGAGGAAGAAGCGGAACTCTGTAGAGATGGATTCGAGTTGTGCCAGCTCGTTCTGTTTCTTGTCCAGGCCTCTGCGGCGAGACGACCAATGGTCCTGCCACTCCGTGTTTACCGTTCGAGCCAAGGCGAGAATTTGGGTGGCGAGAGGCCCGGTGGCGCCGAGGGTTTCAAGGATCAGTTCAACGTCGACAATAGTGGGTGTCAGTTTTCCGTTCTCAATATTACTGATCTTGGTTTGAGACATGGCACAACGGCGAGCGAGCCAGGTTTGAGTCTTCCCGGCTCGCTTCCGTTGGTTTCTCAGTGCTTCCGCTAGGTCTGACCTGGACTGGCCTAGCCTTGCCGGTTCAAAGGTCAAGGCCCTTCACGTACTCCTCGAAGGGCACTGACTCCTGCACGGCGATCCGCTGGTATTCGATGAACGGGGTCACGTCACCTTCGTGGACTTCGCGGCTGATCTGCCTACCGTCCGGGTGGTAGTTCATGAGCACCACTTCGGATCGGTCGAACATCCAGAAGTCCTGAACCTCTTCAAGGGGGTTCTGGCGGTCGGTCACGTCGAGGATCCGGATCTCCTCACCTGTCATGGCGTGAGGTGCGTAGTAGTGCGAGAACTCGAATCGCAGGTACTCGGACAGCGGTCGGGTGACGACGTGGACGCGTCCCTGAGCGCGTCCCTCGGCGACTTGTCGACGCAGTCTGTCGGTGTACTCGTTCGACACCGTGGCCGGGTCGACGCGGGCCCCGTTGCGAAACTCCTGCAACTCTTGGGCCTCCTGCGGCATGAGGTACTGCGGCAGGGTTTCAAGACGCCATGCTTCCCGCTTGAATCCCTGGAATCGCGCCTGCCATGCCTCACCATCCAAGAGCATGAAACGCCTCCCTCAGAACGTTCTCGGGGATCTCCACGAGACCCTCGCCGGCCGGGGTGTCGAAGGCGTTGGACGCCTCGCCCTGAACCAGGAATGATCCGGTCGCCGTCCGGTACACGTTCGGGCAGTCGTCCTTGCCGCATTCGCCGTTCCCGCTGCCAGTAAGCCGGGTCAGTTCCGCACGCGTCATGATGAACCCCCTTGTGGCTGGCCCTGGTTGGACCGGTGACCATGACGGTACGAGAGTCTCGTGACGTCGTCCATGCGGGGGCGCCAATATTCGCGTGATCGCATAAACCTGTGTCTTGGTGCTCCTGCAGTGGCGCCTGGGGTGCAGGCCCCACCCGCGTGCGGCCCTACGGCGATGGCGCACGAACACCCCTCCGACTACGCCAAACTCTCCCGTGAGCCTGGATTCATCGCCTTCCGGCTCATCAAGAGCAGCCCTCCCTGACACGTCGACTTGAGAAGCGAGAGAGGCGTATGACCACACCGACACTGACCGTCGTGAGCGGGCCGCCGGGGACAGGTAAGACCACGCTCGCCCACGCGCTCGCTCAGGAGCTCGGCTGCCCCGCGGTCATCCGCGACGAAGTCAAGCAAGGGATGGTCCTGTCCACCCCGGGATACCAGGCCGGCGGCGAAGACCCACTCAACTACCCGACGCTCGACACCTTCTTCGAAGTGACGAAGGTCCTCCTCCGCGCCGGGGTCACGACCGTCGCAGAAGCTGCATTCCAGGACAAGCTCTGGCGGCCGCACCTGGAACCCTTCATGGAACTGGCCCGACTGCGCGTCATCCGCTGCTCAACCTCTGCCGCCGTCGCTCACGAGCGCATCGCACACCGCGTGAAGCACAGCGGCCATCGCGTCGCCCACGGTGATCAGGATCTCCTCGAAGCGATTGCCTCCGGGGAACATTCGATTGAATCATTCGTGCCGATCTCCCTCGACGTGCCCACGCTCGTGGTGGACACCTCGGACGGCTACAACCCGGGCATCGCAGACATCGTCTCCTTTGCCCGAGAGCCCAGGCTTGCGCGACCTCAGCAGAAGTAGCTGCCCTCTTCGTCGGACAGCTCAGCCACCAACTCCTCCAGGGAGGCGGTCGGCCCGCCCTCGGCCCGAACCGTCTCCGCCTCCCGTGCGAGCAACGCGTCGGCCGCGTCCTCCAAGGCCTGGAAGTCGCCGAGGGGAACAAGTGCCGCCACCGGAACCCCGTTTCGAGAGATGACGGTCGCGGTGCCCTGCTCTGCCTGGTTCAGATACAGCGCGAGGCGAGCCCGTACCTCGCTCGCGGTCACTATGTTGTCCACGGCACAGCTCCATGGCGACGGCGGCGTCACGTGACGTCCTCGCCGAAAACGTCCGCGAGTTCTTCGGTGTCGGCCGTGGTCCGCTCGCGCCAGGCGCGGACCGTCGGCGCGGCGTCGCGCAACTGCTGGGCACGCAGCGCGTGCTCGATGTAGGCCGAGAGGTTGCCGCCGGGGGCGGCTGCGCGGGCGTGGGCGAGGAGGTCGGCCGGCAGCGTGACCGTGGTACGCGTATGAGCAGCCATGCAGGCAGCGTAGCGGTGCCGGACCGGACGGGCGCGGCCGGGACGGCTCGCGGTCACGGTGTCGTCCACGGCACCAGCGCGCGCACAGACCTCACCGGCCGCAGGGCGGAACCCGCACAACTCCCCACCCGCCCCGCAACGGAGTTGCTACGGCGCCAGCACATCCAGCTCCGCCATGGCCCCCGTGACGATCTCCCGCGTCAGCGCCTCCGCCCGCTCCGCATCCCGTTCCCGTACCGCCTCCGCGACCCGTACGTGCAGGGTCACCGCCGCCGGATCGGGATCGGTGAACATCACCCGGTGTTCGGTGCGGCCCGTCAGGACTTCGGCGACGACGTCGCCGAGGCGGGCGAACATCTCGTTGCCGGAGGCGCGCAGGATGACGTGGTGGAAGGCGATGTCGTGGACGAGGTAGGCGGACAGTTGCTGGCCTCGGGAGGTGGCGACCATGCCCAGGGCGTGTTCGGTGAGTTCGGCGCACTGGGCGGCGGTGGCGTGGCGGGCGGCCAGGGCCGCGGCGGCGGGTTCGATGGCCGAGCGCAGGACGGTCAGGGAGCGCAGCTGGCGGGGGCGGTCGGCGCCGGCGAGGCGCCAGCGGATGACCTGGGGGTCGTAGACGTTCCACTCCTCGGGGGCGAGGACGGTCACGCCGACGCGGCGCCGGGAGGTGACCAGGCGCATGGACTCCAGGACCCGTATCGCCTCGCGGACCACCGTGCGGGAGACCTCGAAGCGGCGCTCCAGCTCGTCGGTGCGCAGCACGGAGCCGGGCGGGTACTCGCCCGCCGTGATCGCGGGTCCCAGGGACTGCAGTACGCGCGCGTGCTGCCCCTGGCCCGGCCGTGCCTGCTCCGGCCGCTCCGGCCGTCCCAGTCGCTCCGGCCGCTCCAGCCGCTCCGGCTGTTCCGGCCGCCCCGGCCCCTGATTTCGCATGGGGTCAGCCTACGGTTTCCCAGCCCTCCCAATTAAGTATGACTTTTAGGTCACAAGCTCTTGAATACGTCGTATCCATCGGCTTGAGTGAGGCCCGCGTCGCCGACGGCGTCGACAGCGAGAACCAGCACCACAGTGAGGTAAGCAAGCAATGCCGGCCGCCCCCCAGCCCCGCCAGGACCACCGCACCCCTCCCGTCGTGGTCGTCATGGGCGTCTCCGGCACGGGCAAGACCACGATCGGGCCGCTCGTCGCGCAGGCCCTCGGGGTCGTGTACGCGGAGGGCGACGACTTCCACCCGGCCGCCAACATCGCCAAGATGTCGGCCGGCGTCCCGCTCGACGACGCGGACCGCGCGCCCTGGCTGGACGCCATCGGCGCGTGGGCGGCCGGGCGCGGCGGGCAGGGCGGGGTCGTCAGCTGCTCGGCGCTCAAGCGCGCGTACCGCGACCGGCTGCGGGCCGCCGCCCCCGGGCTTGTCTTCCTCCACCTCACCGGTGACCGCGCGCTGATCGCCGAGCGGATGGCCGCCCGCAAGGGGCACTTCATGACCTCGCGCCTGCTCGACTCGCAGTTCGCGACCCTGGAGCCGCTGGAGGCGGACGAGGCGGGTGCGGCCGTCGACGTCACGCCGGGCGCCGAGGTCATCGCCGAGCGGGCCGTCACCGCGCTGCGGCGGCTGTAAACACACCGGCCTCGGAGACCCCGGGTCCCCGAGGCCGGATTCCCCCCAACTCACCCCCCAAGGAAGCCCCGTGAGCACTCTCAGCGTCGAGATGCTGGCCGCGGCCCCCGCCGGACCGATCACCTCGGCGGGCCACGCACAGCTGGGCATCGCCGTCCTCGTCGGCATCGCCGCCATCGTCCTTCTGATCACCCGCCTGAAGCTGCACGCGTTCCTCGCCCTGACCATCGGCTCCCTGGTGCTGGGCGCGGTGGCCGGGGCCCCGCTGGACAAGGTCATCGCCAGTTTCACGACGGGCCTGGGCGCCACGGTCGCGGGCGTCGGCGTACTGATCGCGCTCGGCGCCGTGCTGGGCAAGCTGCTCGCCGACTCCGGCGGCGCCGACCAGATCGTCGACACGATCCTGGCGCGGGCGGGCGGCCGGGCCATGCCCTGGGCGATGGTGCTGATCGCGGGCATCATCGGGCTGCCGCTGTTCTTCGAGGTCGGGATCGTGCTGCTGATCCCGGTGGTGCTGCTGGTCGCCAAGCGGGGCGGTCACTCGCTGATGCGCATCGGGATCCCGGCGCTCGCCGGGCTGTCCGTCATGCACGGGCTCGTCCCGCCGCACCCCGGCCCGCTCGCCGCGATCGACGCGATCGGCGCGAACCTCGGTGTGACGCTCGCGCTCGGCGTCCTGGTGGCCGTGCCGACGGCCGTCATCGCCGGCCCGCTGTTCTCGCGGTACGCGGCCCGCTGGGTGGACATCACCCCGCCGGAGAAGCTCATCCCCCAGCGGCCGTCGGAGGAACTGGAGCGCCGGCCCGGGTTCGTGGCGACGGTGGCGACGGTCATGCTGCCGGTCGTGCTGATGCTCGCCAAGGCGCTCGTGGACATCGTCGTCGACGACCCCAAGGACCACGTCCAGCGCGTCACGGACGTCATAGGCTCCCCGCTCGTCGCCCTGCTCGCGGCGGTCCTGGTCGGCATGGTCACCCTGGGGCGGGCCGCCGGGTTCGCCAAGGAGCGCCTGGCGACGACGGTCGAGAAGTCCCTCGTGCCCATCGCCGGCATCCTGCTCATCGTCGGCGCGGGCGGCGGCTTCAAGCAGACCCTGATCGACGTCGGGGTCGGGCAGATGATCCTGGACTTCTCCAGGGACTGGTCGGTGCCCGCGCTGCTGCTGGCCTGGCTGATCGCGGTCGGCATCCGGCTCGCGACCGGCTCGGCGACCGTCGCCACGATCTCCGCCGCCGGGCTCGTCGCCCCGCTCGCCGCCGACATGAGCACGGCGCACGTGGCGCTGCTGGTCCTCGCCGTCGGCGGAGGCTCGCTGTTCTTCAGCCACGTCAACGACGCCGGGTTCTGGATGGTCAAGGAGTACTTCGGCATGGACGTCGTCCAGACCATCAAGACCTGGTCGCTGATGGAGACCGTGATCTCCGTGGTGTCGCTGGGCTTTGTGATGCTGCTGTCGCTGGTCCTGTAGGCAGGCCGAGGCGCCAAGCCGACGCGCCAAGACGCAGCGGCAGAAGATCTCGTCGCCCCTCCCCCGGACCCCCGTCCCGGGAGAGGGGCGACGCACGTTCAACCCCCGACCGCCCGCAGATAATCCGGGACGTCCGCCGGATCGTCCGTCGCCAGTCCCACATGGCCGTCCGGCCGGATCAGGAACAGCCCGCTGCCGTACGCGGCCTTCGCGTACCCGTCCGTATCGAGCAGGTCCGGGTCCGTACCGCCGATACGGTACGTACGCACCCACTCCTGCGGCGGCGCCTCGACCGGGGCGCCCGTCAGCGCGAGCAGCGTGAAGTGCGGCCCCCGGAAGGCGTCGAAGAGGCGTACGGTCCGGCCCGTACGGTCCGTGCAGGGCGCGTCCGGTGCCCGGTCGCCCGCGCGCAGGGCGCCCTCGGGCACGTGCGCGCGCCGTTCGCGGGTGAGGGGGCTGTCGGGGTAGGCGATGCCGAGCTGAAGGGTGTCGGGGCCGCGTTTGCTGAGCCCGTCGGCGGCCTGGGCCAGGTCGCTGCCGGCGGTGCGGTGGGCGAGGTCGAGGATGCCGGCGGCGACCCGTACCCGTTCGCTGTCGTAGGTGTCGAGCAGCGCGTCGGGCGCGCCATGCCGCAGGACCGCGCCCAGTTTCCAGCCCAGGTTGTAGGCGTCCTGGACGCTCGTGTTCAGGCCCTGGCCGCCGGACGGCGGGTGGATGTGCGCGGCGTCGCCCGCGAGGAAGACCCGTCCCTCGCGGAAGCGTTCGGCCATGGCGGCCTTGGCCCGCCACAGCGACGACCAGCGCACCTCGCGCACGCGCGGCCCCGGCAGTCCGGTGCGGCGGCGGAGGATCCGCGTGATCTCCTCGGGGTCTGCGGCGTCTGGATCCTCGCCCTCCGCGACGCCGGCGATCATCTGCAGCAGCTCCGTGTGCTCCAGCCTGCGCAGCGCCAGGAAGCCGTCCTCGGACTCCGGCCACATGTGCCAGTGCTCGCGGTCGAGTTCGGTGTCGCTGCCCTCCTCCATCACCAAGTCGGCTATGAGGGCCGTGCGTTCGTGGACGGGTCCCCGCCGGAAGGGGACGCCCAGGAGTCCGCGCGTCGCGCCCCGGCCGCCGTCGGCGCCGACCAGATAGCGGGCCCGGACGGTCTCGGTGGTGCCGTCGGCGTGCCGCAGCGTGGCCGTGACGCCGTCCGCGTCCTGCGCGAGGCCCGTCAGCTCCTTGCCGAACTCCACGTCGCCGCCCAGCTCTTCGAGGCGCGCGTACAGCACCTCCACGGTGCGCCACTGCGGCACCATGAGCGGCTCGGCGTACGGCACGTGGGGCGTGGGGTCCGCCCGTACGACCAGTTCGCGCTCGCGCACGCGCTGCGGGCCGTGCCAGATCTGGACCGGCGGGCAGCGGCCGCCCGCCGCGCGCAGCGCCTCGATGGCGCCGAGGTCGTCGAAGACCTCCTGGGAGCGCGGCTGGATCGCGACGCCGCGCGAGCCGGGGAAGCCGCGCGCGTCGCGCTCGACGATCCGGTGGGGGACGCCGCGGCGGGCGAGGTCGGCGGCGAGCACGAGGCCGGTGGGGCCCGCGCCGCAGATCAGTACGTCGGTGTCCATCGGTACGCCGGGGGTCGTCGGCACGGTCCCGGTGTCCGTCAGTGCGTCGGTGTTCATCGGCTGGGAGCCTCCTCCGAGAGAATCCTTAACGTTGTTAAGTCGAACATGCCCCCAGCGTGAACTGAACAGCGTTAAGCTGTCAAGGTGGGTACGAGAATCGACCGGGCGAAGGTCGCCGACACCGCACTGCGGCTGCTGAACGACGTGGGCCTGGAAGGGCTGACGCTCCGCCTGATCGCGGGGGAGCTGGGCGTCCGCGCGCCCGCCCTGTACTGGCACTTCAAGAACAAGCAGGAGCTGCTGGACGAGATGGCCACGGAGATGTTCCGCCGCATGGCGGACTCCTTCGCGGCCGCCGCCCCCGGCGCCGCATGGCAGGAACGCATGGCCGAACACGCCCGCGTGCTGCGGCGGTACCTGCTCGGCTACCGCGACGGCGCCAAGGTCTTCGGCGGCACCCGCTACACGGGCACCGGCTACGCGGCGGTCCTGGAGCACCTCCTCGGCGCGGGCGTCGCGGCCGGGATGACCCCGCGCGCCGCCGCCCGCGCCTGGTTCACCGTCTACGCCTACACCCTCGGCCACGTCATCGAGGAGCAGTCCGTCCGGCCCGAACCCGGCGGCGACCCCGACCCCGTCTACGACCAGGACCGGCGGGCCGAGCTGCTCGCCGGATACCCGCTGGCGATCGAGTCCGGGCGCGAGCTCTTCGTCGACATGGAGGCGGGCTACGAGGCCGGGCTGCGCGCCGTCGTCGCGGGCATCGAGGCGACGCTGGCCGGACCCTCCGTCAAGTAGCCCTCCCCGGCAGGCGGTTCGGCGGTCAGGGTTCGGTCAGGGCTCGGTGCGTACGGGCGTCAGCCGCCGCGCGAGCCGCCGCTTCAGCGCCCGTACGTACCGAGCCGCCTGCCGCAGCGCCGGGTGCCGCGGCAGGCGGGCGAGCGGCGGGGGAAGCACACCGCCCGGAAGGCCGAGCACCGTCAGACGGCGGCGGGAGAAGCGGTGACGCGTGCCGGGCGTCAGGTGCCCGGCGAGATGGCGCTCCGCGGCCCGCCGCCACTCCGGCAGCAGACCCGGCTGCATCGTGAAGCCCACAGCGGCCAGCAGCCCGCACAACTCCTCGCCTCCCGGCGGGACTTCGTCCGGGGCGTCCTCGTCCAGGTCCGGCACGAGCGCGTCGACGAGCACGACCGGCACCCGGTTGCTGTTCTGGTACGGACTGAGCCGCTCCAGCACCAGCCGCGTGCCCGTACGGGCCACCGGCAGCCCGTACAGGGTGCGCGCCGTCAGCAGCGCCGTCGAGAAACAGCCGGCCACCAGGGCCGGGCGGGCCTGCTGGAAGACCGCCTCGGCGAGCACGGGCGCGTCCAGCACCGTCAACTCGGCGCCGAGCGCCTCCGCTTCGGCGGAGAGCGTACGCGTCCAGGCCGCCGGAGCCGACGGGTGCGGTTTGAACACCAGCGAGCGGTGACCGCGCGCCGCCGCCCCCCGCACCAGTGCCACGTGCAGCCCCTCTTCCTCCTCCGCCGTCAGGATGCCGAGGGCCGACAGGTACTGGCCGAGCAGCAGCGCCGACCCCTCGGGGACCCCCGTCAGGGGTGCGGCGTCGGCGAGTTCGGCCAGGACCTTCGTCATCGCCTCGGCCGGCACGGTCTCGCGTACGGTCCCGAACTCCGCGAGCAGCAGCGGCGCGAGGCCCGGCACGAGATCCGGGTACAGCAGGCGGCGCACCCGGACCCCGATCAGCGGATCGAGCCGCACGCGGGTCGGCCCGTAGCTCATCAGCCCGTCCGCGTAGACCTCCAGGTCCGCGTCGGCGAAGACCTGCGCGAGCGCGAGCGCCGGGGGCACCTGCAAGGACTCGACGACGAGCGTCACCCGCGCGTCCCCCAGACCCCACAGCAGCCTCAAGTGCCGCTCCCACAGCGGTACATCGTCCGGTCTGGGCTGCCAGCCGCCCGGGTGGCACGGGGCGACGGCCGCGTTCCACCCGAGGACGCCGTCGAAGCGGGTGTGCAGCCGCTCGAAACCGGGCGCCTCGTCGAGGGGCGGGGCCGCCTCCGGGACGGCGGAGGTGTTCGCGACGAGCAGCAGCCGGCGCTCCGCGTCCGGGAAACAGCCCGCGTCCAGGGCGGCCGCCAGCGTCGCGGTGCCGTACAGGGTGGAGACGAGGAAGACGTGCGTACGGGGGGAGCTCTCCGTCGGCATCAGACGGCCGCCCAGGGAAGCGCGGGCCGCAGCAGACGGAGGCGGCGCAGTCTGAACGCACGGCCGACGTCCATGGAATCGACGGCTTCCTTCACGAGAGCGCGCGGCAATCGGCGCAGGGCCCGCGCGCTTTCCGACCGCAAAGCGCGGGCCACGGCCGGCTCGCACCGCCCGACGGAACCCAAGTGGTGGGAAATGATGGCGCAATACGTGCGCACGGCCTTCGGCAACAGCAGTTCCGCGTCCGTATCGCGCGAGGTTTCCTCGACGACCTGGTCGAAGGCGGGCAGGAAATCGAGCTGGCGCTCGTCGCCGATCCGCGTGAGGGACGTCGCGACACCCCGCCGGTAGAACACCCCGAGAAGACCGACGGCCGCGAACGTACGGGCCTCGCGGTGCAGCCGCCAGATCCACGGACGGTCCTCGGCCGTCCGCAGACGGGGGTTGAAGTGCAGCAGTCCGGCGTCCAGGAGACGGCGGTGGTAGACGCCCGCCCAGGAGTACGCGTAGTCCACGGACGTCGAGCGCCCGGCCGGCAGGATCGCGCCGCGCGGCTCCAGCACCGTGCCGCGCGGGCCGACCGGGACCCGCTGCACGGTGCGCGTACGGCCCGTGCACCGCACATGGTCGGTACGCACGAAGTCGACGCCCAAAGACTCGGCGGCGGCCAGAAGCCGCGTGCAGTAGCCGGGCGCGAGCCAGTCGTCCCCGTCGAGGAACGTCACGTACTCGCCGCGCGCCGCCTCCAGCCCCGCGTTGCGGGCCACGGACAGCCCCGCGTTGCGCTCGTGACGCAGCAGCACGGCCCCGGGCAGTTCCCGCGCGGCACGGTCCAGGAGTTCCGACGTACCGTCCGTCGAGCCGTCGTCCACGAGCAGGAATTCGATGTCGCGGCGGCTGTTCGCGGCCAGCGAGCGCAAAGTGTCGGGTGCGTAAGGGCGTACGTTGAAGAACGGCACGACGACGGAGAGCTTGACCACGCCGGTGACCTTAGGCGGCGGCCCGGCATGCGTCCTGACCGGTGTCCGGCGCGGAGGTGAACGAAACACGGCGGAATGATGAACCCGCCCCGCCCGGCAGCCGATTCGCCGACCGTCGGTGTGCTGTTCACCGCTTGTTGCGCCCGAGTTGGGCAACGAAGCGGAAGGAATTCCTATCGTCGACGGCGTGCCATCAGAGCCCTCCACTGCGGCCCCGCCGCCCGCCCCGGAAAGCGTCGGCCACGCACCGCGCGTCGCCGTCCTCGCCGACTCCGACACCCGCTGGAAATGGGGCGCCCTCACCGCCCGCCGGCTGGCCCCCACCGGCCGGCTCCACGGCCTGCTGCTGCGCGGCCGGGCCACGCCCACGCGCCGGCAGCTCGCCGAGGTCGGGGTGCGCGCGGAGAGCCTGCGCGAGGTCACGGCCGTCGAGTTCACCGGCACGGCCGGACGGGACCGCTACGACGTGCTCGTCCTCGCGTGCGTGGGCGGCACCGTCCAGGCCGTCCTGCACGGGCTCGCCCACGCCTGGACAGGTACGGACCGGCGGCCCGTCGTCGTCACCGGCTACGTCGGCGTCGTCTACGAAAAGCTCTCCGACGGGCTGCTGCTGCGGCACGGGGCCGACGTCGTCCTCGCCAACTCCCCCGAGGACGCCGGACGGTTCCGTGCCGTGTACGAGGGCGCGGGGGCGGACGCGTCCTGCGTGACCGAATGGGCACTGCCGTTCCTGGGGGAGGGGGCACCGGCCGCGCCGGGCCGCCAAGTACGGCCGTACACCGTGGTGTTCGCCGCACAGCCCTCCGTACCGGACAGCCGCGCCGAACGCCGCTACCTCCTCGGCCGCGCCGTACAGCACGCCCGGCTGCACCCCCGGCGCGAGGTCCTCGTCAAACTCCGCAGCAAGCCCGGAGAACACACCACGCACATCGAGGCACTGCCGTACCAGAAGCTGGCCGCCCGGGTGCCGGGCGGACTGCCCGCCAACTGCCGTCTGGTGTACGGGCCCATGGGCGAAACCCTCGACCGTACCGACCTGCTCGTCACCGTCAGCTCCACGGCGGCCCTGGAGGCCCTGCACCGCGCGATCCCCGTCGCCGTCCTCACCGACCTCGGCATCCGCGAAGCACTCGGCAACCACCACTTCCTCGGCTCGGGCTGCCTGGCCTCCTGGGACCAGCTGGACACGGGGTACGAACCGAAGGCGGACCCGGAGTGGACGGACGCCCAACTCGGCTCCGGCGGCGACCTGTTCACCGCCGCGCGCCACCGCGTCGCCGCACTCGCGGCACGCCCCGCGCTCCCGCCGCTCGCCCCCTACTACACGGCCGCCACCGCCCCCGGCTATCTGCCCGCCGTCCTCGCCCGCCACGGCCTCGACCCCGGCGGCCGCCCCCTCCCCGGACGCGCCGCCCGGCCACCGGGAGACGGCACCCTGCGCCGCACCGCCCACCGCCTCCTGCGCGAGGCCGCGCGCGGCGCGTACCGGCACGGCGCGCAGCGCGTGGCCCCCCTCGTGCGCAGGCTGGGGGAGCTGTGACACCCCGGCCTCCCGTCAGTGTGCTCGCCGTGATCCCCGCACGCGGCGGCTCCAAGGGCGTACCCGGCAAGAACCTCGCCGCCGTCGGCGGCATCCCGCTCGTCGCCCGCGCCGTCCGCGCGTGCCGCGCCGCACGCCTGGTCACGGACGTGGTCGTCTCCACGGACGACCCCGGCGTCGCGGCCGTCGCGCGCGGCGCCGGGGCGGTCGTCGTCCAGCGGCCCGCCGCGCTCGCGGGCGACGGCGCGAGCAGCGAGGCGGCGGTCCTGCACGCGATGGACGCCCACGAGGCCATGGGCGGCACCCGCGCCGAGGCCGTACTCCTCGTGCAGTGCACCAGCCCTTTCCTCACCAGCGAGGACATCGACGGCGTCGCCTCCGCCGTCGTCGAGAACGACGCGGACAGCGCGCTGACGGCGGTGCCGTTCCACGGGTTCGTGTGGCGGGAGACGGTGGCTGTCGCCGGTTCCGGCGATGGGCTGGAACCGTGGGCGGATTCCCCCGCCCGGGCCGGCGGCGTCAACCACGACCCCCGTCATCGCCCCCGCCGCCAGGACCGTCCCCGGGAGCTGCTGGAGACCGGGGCCGCCTACGCCATGCGGGCCGACGGGTTCCGGTCCGTCCGGCACCGGTTCTTCGGGCGGACCGTGATCGTGCCCACCGACCCCGCGCGAGTGCTGGAGATCGACGATCCGCACGAACTGGCCCGCGCCCGCGCGCTCGCTCCGCTGCTCGACGGGCCGCACCCCCGTGACCTGCCCGGACCCGAGGACATCGACGCCGTCGTCGCCGACTTCGACGGCACCCAGACCGACGACCGCGTACTGATCGACGCCGAGGGGCGCGAACTCGTCGCCGTGCACCGGGGCGACGGCCTCGGCATCGCCGCCCTGCGCCGGGCCGGGCTCGCGCTGCTGATCCTGTCCACCGAGACCAACCCGGTCGTCGCCGCACGCGGCCGCAAGCTGGGCGTCGAGACGCTGCACGGCGTCGACCGCAAGGACCGTGCCCTCAAGCAGTGGTGCGAGGAGCACGGCATCGCCCCCGACCGGGTGCTGTACGTCGGCAACGACGTCAACGACCTGCCCTGCTTCGGCCTCGTCGGCTGGCCCGTCGCGGTCGCCGGCGCGCACGACGCCGTACGCGGCGCGGCCCGCGCCGTGACCTCCGCGCCGGGCGGCGCCGGCGCCCTCCGCGAGATCGCCGGATGGCTGCTCGGCCCGTCCCTGACCCCCTGACCCGTCGACCCCACAACACCCCCGGCCCCACGCCCCCGAGACCCTGAGGAACCGCCCCGGATGAGCCCGCACTCCCCCCGTCTGCGCACCCTCGGCACCCGCACCGTCGGACCGGGCCGGCCCGTCTACGTCACCGGCGAGATCGGCATCAACCACAACGGCGACCTCGATACCGCCCGCGCCCTCGTCGACGCCGCCGCCGACGCCGGCTGCGACGCCGTGAAGTTCCAGAAGCGCACCCCCGAACACTGCACCCCCCGCGACCAGTGGGACGTCGAACGCGACACCCCCTGGGGCCGGATGCGCTACATCGACTACCGGCACCGCGTCGAGTTCGGCGAGGACGAGTACCGCGCGATCGACGCGCACTGCCGGCAGCGCGGCATCGCCTGGTTCGCCTCGCCCTGGGACACCGCGTCCGTCGCCTTCCTGGAGACCTTCGACGTCGCCGCCCACAAGGTGGCCTCCGCCTCGCTCACCGACGACGAACTCCTGCGCGCCCTGCGCGCCACCGGCCGCACCGTCGTGCTCTCCACCGGCATGTCCACCCCGCAGCAGATCCGGCACGCCGTCGAGGTCCTCGGCAGCGAGAACATCCTGCTGTGCCACGCCACTTCGACCTATCCGGCCAGAGCCGCCGAGCTCAACCTGCGGGTGATCCACACGCTTCAGGCCGAGTACCCCAACGTGCCCATCGGCTACTCCGGCCACGAGACCGGTCTGCAGACCACCCTCGCCGCCGTCGCCCTCGGCGCGTGCTTCGTGGAACGGCACATCACCCTCGACCGCGCGATGTGGGGCTCCGACCAGGCCGCGTCCGTCGAACCCGGCGGACTCCAGCGGCTCGTGCGCGACATCCGTGTCGTCGAGGAGGCCCTGGGCGACGGGATCAAGCGGGTCTACGACAGCGAGCTCGGGCCGATGCGGAAGCTGCGCCGGGTGCCCGGGGTGATCGCCGGGGCCGGAACGTCCCGTGACCGCGAACCCGTCACGGTCTGACGGGCACCCGCGGTGACCCCGGTCGAGGAACCTCCCGACGGCCCGGCCCCGACGGCGGCCCCCCTGCGCACCCCCGCGCACACCCTCGCCTTCGTGGAGAGCCCGGTGCAACTGCTCAACGTGCTGGAGTGGGCCCACGCGGTGGCGACCGGCGCCGCACGCGACAACTCCGCGGAACCCCGGGGCCCTTGGCGCCGTACAGCCCCGACGGGCCCCGTACCGCCACCCCTGCGAAGCGGCGTCCCCCACCAGCCCGCCCACCGGGACCCCGCTCCGGGCGATCCCGGAGACCGGGGCGTCGCGGGGTGCGGGTGGGACCCCGGCGACCCCCGTGCCGCCGAACCGGCCGCCAGCGGAGCCGACTTCGCCTCCCGGCTCCAGTCGGCCGCGCCCGGGTCCGGTCGCGACGGCCGTGATCCCGCCAGGGCCCGCCGGGACGACCCGGGCGCCCCCGGCGCCGTCCGCGCCGAACCCCCCGCCGACGGCAGCGCCGAAACCCGCGCCCACGGCCCCCACTTCGCCGCCCCCGACGGCGCCCCCGGCCTTCTCGTCGTCGTGCTCGCCCCGCACGACCCCATGACCCGCGGCCAGCTGCGCCGCATGGCCGAACTCGCCCATGGCCAGGGCTTCCGGCTGCGCTGGGAGGAGGCCCGGGGCGGGCCGGGGGCGCCTGTGCACACCGTCGGCGGGCTCGCCGGGCCGTTGCGCCGGGCGCACCGTGTGGTGATCGGTGACCCCTTCTCCCGCTACGTGCAGCTGCTGCTCACGATCACCCGCGCCCGGGAGCTCGTCGTCGTCGACGACGGTACCGCCACCCTGGAGTTCCTGGCCCAACTCGGCCGTGGCGAGCGCCTCGTGCGCTGGCACCGCCAGGGCCACCGAGGGGCGCGCGACCTGGCCTTCGCGCCCGTGTCCGCCTCGGCCCGCCGTATGCTCACCCCGAACGACCGCCGGAGCGTCACGGTGTTCACCTCGATGCCCGTCGAGCCGCCGCCCGGCGTGCGGCTGCTGTACAACGACTTCGCCTGGACCCGGGCCCGCTTCGGCCCGCCCCGCATCGCGCGCGGCACCGATCTCGTCGGCACCTCCCTCGTGGAGACCGGCGTCGTCGACCCCGAGCGCTATCTCGACGCCGTCGCGGCCCTCGCCCGCGAGCACGGCGCCACCCGCTACTTCGCGCACCGCCGCGAGTCCGCCGGCAAACTGCACCGCGTCGCCGCCCGGCTCGGCCTGGAGGTCGTCCGCCCCGAACTGCCCCTGGAGCTGATCGCCCGGCGCGGGCCCATCGGCCGTACGGTCCTCAGCTTCCCCTCGACCGTCGTGCACACCCTGCCGCTCGCGCTCGCCGGCACCGGCGTCGAGGTCGCCGTGTGCGGCATCGACCCCGAGTGGTTCGCCGAGGGCGCCTCGCCCCGCGCGGCCGGCTTCCTCAGCGAGGTGACGAACATCGCACGGGACATCCGGCGTCTTCCGGCCACGCCCCTACCAGCGCCGTACGGCGTAAAGACTGGTCATACCCTCCACCGGAGCAATCCATGCGGCTGAACTTTTCTTGATCCGGGGGTAGTTGCCCGCATCGTGGCTCTACTCTTCGCAGGGTGAACCATCTGATGCCTTGCGACCCCGAGACCGCCCCCCACCCAGCGACGGACCGGCCGGCTGCCGTCGGCATCGACGGCGAGCTGCCGGGGGAGCTCCCCATCGAGCTGTGTGCCGAACTCATCGCGTTCCGCCGGGACTTGCACATGCACCCCGAGCTCGGCAACCGGGAGTTCCGCACCACCGAGGCGGTCCGGGCGAGGCTTCAGAAGGCCGGGCTCACCCCCCGTCTGCTCTCCACGGGCACGGGCCTGTTCTGCGACATCGGTACGAGCGCCGATCAGATGGGCGAGACCGTCAACACCCCTCACTCCAGCACCGGTCGGCGCACCGGCGTCACCCCGGACCGGTCCGGGCGGGGCGCGCTCCCGCGCGGGATGCTCGCCTTCCGCGCCGACCTCGACGCGCTGCCCATCCCGGACACCAAGACGGTCCCGTACCGCTCGACCGTGCCGAAGATGGCCCACGCCTGCGGCCACGACGTGCACACCACCGTCGTCCTGGGCACCGGGCTCGTCCTCGCCCGCCTCGCCGAACAGGGCCTGTTGCCGCGGCCGGTGCGGCTGATCTTCCAGCCCGCCGAGGAGGTGCTGCCCGGCGGCGCGCTCGACGCCATCGAGTGCGGCGCGCTGGAGGGCGTGGGCCGGATCGTCGCCGTGCACTGCGACCCCAAGGTCGAGGTGGGGCGGATCGGTCTGCGCTCCGGCGCGATCACTTCCGCGTGCGACCGGCTGGAGGTCTCCCTGGAGGGCCCGGGCGGGCACACCGCCCGCCCGCACTTCACCACCGACCTCGTCACCGCCGCGGCGCGGGTCGCCGCCGACGTGCCGGCCGTCCTCGCCCGCCGCGTCGACGCCCGCTCCGGGCTCTCCCTGACCTGGGGCCGGATCGAGGCCGGCCACGCGTGCAATGTCATCCCGCAGCACGCCGAACTCTCCGGCACCGTCCGCTGCCTGGACCTCGCGGCCTGGCGGGACGCCCCCGACCTGGTGCACGCCGCGATCGATGAGGTCGCCGCCCTGCACCGGGCCAAGTCGGAGATCAACTACATGCGCGGGGTGCCGCCGGTGATGAACGACGCGGAGGTCGCCGGGCTCCTGGGCTCCGCGATGACCGCCCGCCGCGGCCCGTACTCGGTGGAGGACACCGAGCAGTCCCTCGGCGGCGAGGACTTCTCCTGGTACCTGGAGCATGTGCCCGGCGCCATGGCCCGGCTCGGTGTGCGCCCCGTCGGTGACACCGCCCGCCGCGATCTGCACTGCGGGGACTTCGACGTCGACGAGGGCGCGATCGCCGTCGGCGTCGAGCTGTTCACGGCCGCGGCGCTGCTCGACGCCGCGCTCCGCTGAGCCCCCGTGGGGCGCCCCGCACAAGTTACGCGCGAGTTGGGAGCTTCATACAAGAAAAACCAGTTGCAAGGGTGCTTCGCTACTATCCGATAACGGCTTCGAAGCACCCCTTTTATCTCCTTCTACGCGCGTTACGATCCCTGCGAAAACAGCGCCGACGGAGGCGCTTCGAGCTGAAGGGGCCCCTTCGTGCGCCGGGTATCCACCATCACCGCTGCGGGTGTCGCAACCGCGGCTCTCGCTTTCTCCCTCACCGCCTGCGGCGAATCCTCCACCGAGTCCGGCGGCGGTGACAAGGGGGTCGGTCTGGCCTTCGACGTCGGCGGCCGGGACGACCACTCCTTCAACGAGTCCGCGGCCCGCGGCCTGGACAGGGCGGAGAAGGAACTCGGCGTCAAGAGCAAGATGATGACCGCGAAGAACGGCGAGACCGAGGCGGAGCGCGAGCAGCGCCTCAGCTCGCTCGCGGACAAGGGCTACAACCCGGTCATCGGCGTCGGCTTCAACTACTCCAAGTCCATCGAGAAGGTGGCCAAGGAGTTCCCGAAGACGACCTTCGCGGTCGTCGACTCGGTCGCCCCGGGCCCGAACGTGGACAGCATCACCTTCGGCGAGCACGAGGGCTCCTACCTCGCGGGTGTGGCCGCCGCCCTCAAGTCCAAGACGCACAAGGTCGGTTTCATCGGCGGCGTGCAGAACGCGCTCATCCAGAAGTTTGAGGCGGGCTTCATCCAGGGCGTCAAGGACACCGACCCGAAGGCCGAGGTCACCGCGCAGTACCTGTCGAACTCCGACAAGGGCTTCAACGACCCGGCGTCCGCGAAGGACAAGGCCAAGGGCATGCTCGACGCGGATGTCGACGTCATCTACACGGCCGCCGGCCTGTCCGGCAACGGCTCCATCGAGGCCATCGCCGGCAAGCCGGGCACCTGGGCCATCGGTGTCGACTCCGACCAGTACCAGCAGCCGGGCCTGGAGAAGTACAAGAACTCCATCCTGACCTCGGTGGTCAAGAACGTGGACGTCGCGGTCTTCGACCTGATCAAGAGCGTCAAGGACGGCAAGCCGCTCACCGGCGAGCACAAGTACCTGCTCAAGGACGGCGGCGTCTCGCTGGCCACCTCGGGCGGCTTCATCGACGACATCAAGCCGAAGATCGAGGAAGCCAAGAAGAAGATCGTGGACGGCCAGGTCAAGGTCAAGGACAGCCCGAACTCCTGAACCTCGCGGGGCCGGCGCCCGGCGCCGGCCCCTGACGCCGTGGGCCCGGCGGGGCAGGGAGTTCCCTTTCCCGCCGGGCCCGAACTGCGCGTACGAGCCACAACGCTACGCGCGTAGCGCCCCGTTGACGCGACAGCGTCGACCCGCCCCGCCGGAGTCCGGCCCCCGGCCCCGGCCCCCCGCTCCCTTCCCCCGAGGAGAGTGCGCCATCAAAGCGTCCAGCAGTACCGACAGCGCCGCCGGTAGCGACCGTGCCGCCCCGGCCGTAGAGCTCAAGGGCATCACCAAGCGGTTTCCCGGCGTCGTGGCCAACCACGACATCCACCTCACGGTCCGCCGCGGCACCGTCCACGCCCTGTGCGGCGAGAACGGCGCCGGCAAGTCCACCCTGATGAAGATCCTCTACGGCATGCAGAAGCCGGACGAGGGCACCATCACCCTCGACGGGGAACAGGTCTCCCTGCACACCCCCGCCGACGCCATCGCGCGCGGCATCGGCATGGTGCACCAGCACTTCATGCTCGCCGACAACCTCACCGTCCTGGAGAACGTCGTCCTGGGCGCCGAGAAGCTGCACGGCATCGCGGGCAGGGCGCGGGCCAGGATCAAGGAGATCTCCGACGCGTACGGGCTGGGTGTGCGCCCCGACGTCCTCGTCGAGGACCTCGGTGTCGCCGACCGGCAGCGCGTGGAGATCCTCAAGGTCCTCTACCGGGGCGCCCGTACGCTCATCCTCGACGAGCCGACCGCCGTGCTCGTCCCGCAGGAGGTCGACGCGCTCTTCGACAACCTGCGCGAGCTCAAGGCCGAGGGCCTGACCGTCATCTTCATCTCGCACAAGCTGGGCGAGGTCCTCTCCGTCGCCGACGACATCACCGTCATCCGGCGCGGCACCACCGTCGGCACCGCCGTGCCGAGCGAGACCACCCCCAAGCAGCTCGCCGAGCTGATGGTCGGCGAGGAACTGCCCTCGCCGGAGACCCGCGAGTCCACCGTCACCGACACCCCCATGCTCGACGTCGACGGACTGCACCTGTCGGCCACCGACCCCGACGGCGTCGTCCGGGCCGTGCTCGACGGCATCTCCTTCACCATCCACAAGGGCGAAGTCCTCGGCATCGCGGGCGTGGAGGGCAACGGCCAGGCCGAACTCGTCGAAGCGGTCATGGGGATGCGCGAGGTCGACGGAGGCACGGTCGCCCTCGACGGGCAGGACATCAGCCGCGTCCCCACCCGCAAGCGGCGCGAGGACGGCATCGGCTACATCCCCGAGGACCGCCACCGGCACGGCCTGCTGCTGGAGGCCCCGCTGTGGGAGAACCGCATCCTCGGGCACGTCACCGAGCGGCCCAACAGCAAGGGCGTCCTGCTGGACCTCAAGGCCGCCCGCGCCGACACCGAGCGCATCGTGCGCGAGTACGACGTGCGCACCCCCGGCATCGAGGTCACCGCGGCCTCGCTGTCCGGTGGCAACCAGCAAAAGCTCATCGTCGGACGGGAGATGAGCCACAAGCCCAAGCTGCTGATCGCCGCGCACCCCACCCGGGGCGTGGACGTCGGCGCGCAGGCCCAGATCTGGGACCAGATCCGCGAGGCCCGCCGTGAGGGCCTCGCGGTGCTGCTGATCTCCGCCGACCTGGACGAGCTCATCGGGCTCTCCGACACCCTGCGGGTGATGTTCCGCGGCCGGCTCGTCGCCGACGCGGACCCCGCCACGATCACCCCCGAGGAGTTGGGCTCGGCCATGACCGGTGCCGCTACGGGCCACCTGGAGCACGTCGAGGACGCGAACGGCTCCGGCAGCGCGGACGGGGGCGAGACCAAGTGAGCCTCTCCCCCCGCTCGTTCGACAAGGACAAGGTGATCCTCGCGGTCGCCGCGCCGCTGCTCGCGATCGTCGCCGCGATCGCCATCACCTCGGTCATCATCGCCGCGGCGGGCAACGACCCGCTGCACGCCTACCAGGTGATGGTGGACTTCGGCTCCAAGAGCGACAGCCAGGTCTGGATCATCAACAAGGCGACGCCGTACTACCTTTCGGCCCTCGCCGTCGCCATCGGGTTCCGGATGAACCTGTTCAACATCGGGGTGGACGGCCAGTACCGCATCGCGGCCTTCTTCGCCGCGGTCGTCGGCGGGGCGCTGACCCTGCCGGGCATCGTCCAGATCCCGCTGATCATCCTCGTCGCGATGCTCGTCGGCGCGGTCTGGGCCGGTATCGCCGGCATCCTCAAGACCACGCGCGGCGTCAGCGAGGTCATCTCCACGATCATGCTGAACGCCATCGGCGCCTCCGTGATCGGCTACTTCCTCCAGGAAGGACGGCTGGCGAAGAAGGAGGGCAACCTCATCCACACGCCGTATCTGCCGGACTCCGCCCACTTCTTCGAGTTCCCGACCACGCCCAAGCCGGTCTACGGCTTCGTGGTGATCGCCGCCCTCGCCGGGCTCGCCTACTGGTTCGTCCTCGGCCGCACCCGCTTCGGCTTCGACCTGCGCACCGTCGGCCGCTCCGAGAGCGCCGCGCAGGCCGGCGGCGTGAGCGTCAAGCGCATGGTGATCACCTCGATGCTGCTCTCCGGGGCCGTCGCCGGACTCGTCGGCATGCCGACCCTGCTCGGCGTCTCGTACAACTACGGCACCGACTTCCCCACCGGCATCGGCTTCACCGGCATCGCCATCGCCCTCCTCGGCCGCAACCACCCCGTGGGGATGGCGCTCGGTGCCCTGCTGTGGGCGTTCCTCGACCGCACCGGCACCCAGCTCGAATTCGAGGGCTACGCGCAGGAGATCGTCGGCATGATCCAGGGCGTCATCGTCCTGTGCGTCGTCATCGCCTACGAGATCGTGCGCCGCTACGGCCTCAAGACCCAGCAGCGCAAGGTCGGCGAGGAACTCGCCGCCCAGGCCCGCACGAGCGACAAGGCGGAGGTTTCCGCGTGAGCACCCCCTTCACCGGCGCCCTCGCCAAGGCCCTGCGCGGCGGCACCGGCACGACCGGACGCCGCCGGCTGTCCTACCCGGCCGTCCTGCTGATCATCGCGGGCGGAATTCTCCTGCTGTCCGCGCTGCGCGCGCTGACCGGCGCCAACGACCTGACGTCCTCGGGGCAGTTCGGCTCCGCGCTCGCCGCCGCCGTGCCGATCGGCCTCGCCGGCCTCGGCGGACTGTGGGCCGAACGCTCCGGCGTGGTCAACATCGGCCTCGAAGGCATGATGATGCTCGGCACCTTCTGCGCGGGCTGGATCGGCTGGCAGCACGGCCCGTGGGCCGCGGCCCTCGCCGGACTGATCGGCGGCGCGCTCGGCGGCCTCGTGCACGCCGTCGCCACCGTCACCTTCGGCGCCGACCACATCATCTCCGGCGTGGCCATGAACATCCTGGCGCTCGGCACCACCCAGTACCTCGCCAAGCTGTGGTTCGGCGCGGAGGGCAGCGCGGCGCAGAAGGCCGGCGGCAACGACAAGCAGTCGCCCGTCATGGAGAACATGCCCGACTTCTCGGTCCCCGGCGTCGGCGGCTGGCTCGGCTCGGTCGAGAAGCACCACTGGTTCCTCGTCTCCGACCTCGCCGGCATGCTGCGCGGCCTGGTCACGAACGTCTCCTACCTGACGATCGTCGCGGCGCTGCTGTTCGTCGTCACCTTCTTCGTGCTGTGGCGCTCGCCCTTCGGCCTGCGGCTGCGCTCGTGCGGCGAGAGCCCGGTGGCCGCCGAATCCCTCGGCGTGAACGTCTACACCTACAAGTACGCGGCCGTGATCGTCTCCGGCGCGCTGGCCGGCCTCGGCGGCGCCTTCCTGGCCATCGGCACCCACATGTACTCCGACGGGCAGACCGGCGGCCGCGGCTACATCGGCCTCGCCACCATGATCTCCGGCAACTGGCGGCCGGGCGGCGTCGCGATGAGCGCGGGCCTGTTCGGCTTCATGGACAGCCTCCAGCTGCGCTCCGGCGGCCCCACCGTGCACGCGCTGCTGCTGCTCGTCGCGCTCCTGCTGATCGGCTTCGCGCTGTGGCGGCTGCGCGGCGGCAGGCGCACCGCCGCGCTCACCGGTGGCGCGATCGCCGCCGTACTGATCGTCTGGTACGGGCTGACGGACGCCGTGCCCCGCGAGTTCGTCGACGCCACCCCGTACGTCGCCACGCTGCTCGTCCTGTCGGTGTCCGCGCAACGCCTGCGGATGCCCAAGGCGAACGGCAAGCCCTACCGGAAGGGACAGGCCAAGTGACCGCTTCCCCCGAACAGGCCGCCCCGGCCGACTGGGAGGAGCTGCGCGCGCGGGCCCGGGACGCGATGTCCCGGGCCTACGCCCCGTACTCGCGCTTCCCCGTCGGCGCCGCCGCCCTCGTCGACGACGGCCGCACCGTCACCGGCTGCAATGTGGAGAACGCCGCCTACGGTGTCGCCCTGTGCGCCGAGTGCGGACTGGTCTCCGCGCTCGTCGCGGGCGGCGGCGGCCGGCTGACCGCGTTCACCTGCTGCGACCGCAACGGCAACGTCCTCATGCCCTGCGGCCGCTGCCGGCAGCTGCTGTGGGAGCACGGAGGGCCGGAGCTCGCCGTGGACACGACCACCGGTGTCCGTCCGCTGGCGGAGCTCCTGCCGGACGCGTTTGGGCCCGCTGACCTGAATCGTTGAAGATGTCCTCAAGCGCCGGACGGGGAAGCCGATACGTTTCCGCCCCCGTCCGGGTCACTTTCCGCCCCGGCGGGAAGCTTGAGGACGCACGACATTAAGGAAAATGTGCTGATGGACGCCATTTCCGTGATCCGCGCCAAGCGCGACCGCGGTCGTCTGACCGACGAGCAGATCGACTGGATCATCGACGCGTACACGCGCGGTGAGGTCGCCGACGAGCAGATGTCCGCACTCGCCATGGCCATCCTGCTCAACGGCATGGACCGTGCGGAGATCGCCCGCTGGACCGCCGCGATGATCAAGTCCGGCGAGCGCATGGACTTCTCCTCGCTGCCGAGGCCCACCTCGGACAAGCACTCCACCGGCGGTGTCGGCGACAAGATCACGCTGCCGCTGGCCCCGCTCGTCGCGGCCTGCGGCGCGGCCGTCCCGCAGCTCTCCGGCCGCGGCCTCGGCCACACCGGCGGCACGCTCGACAAGATGGAGTCCATCCCCGGCTGGCGCGCCCTGCTCTCCAACGACGAGATGATGGACGTCCTGCGCGAGGTCGGCGCGGTCATCTGCGCCGCCGGCGACGGGCTCGCCCCCGCCGACAAGAAGCTCTACGCGCTGCGCGACGTCACCGGCACCGTCGAGGCCATCCCGCTCATCGCCTCCTCGATCATGTCGAAGAAGATCGCCGAGGGCACGGGCTCGCTCGTCCTCGACGTCAAGGTCGGCTCCGGCGCGTTCATGAAGAACATCGAGGACGCCCGCGAACTCGCCTCCACCATGGTCGGCCTGGGCACCGACCACGGCGTGAAGACCGTCGCGCTGCTCACCGACATGTCCACCCCGCTCGGCCTGACCGCGGGCAACGCCCTGGAGGTCCGCGAGTCCGTCGAGGTCCTCGCCGGCGGCGGCCCCGCCGACGTCGTCGAGCTGACCGTCGCCCTCGCCCGCGAGATGCTCACCGCCGCCGGCCTGCCCGACGCCGACCCGGCCAGGGCCCTGGCCGACGGCTCCGCGATGGACCACTGGCGCCGCATGATCATCGCCCAGGGCGGCGACCCGGACGCCAAGCTGCCGGTCGCCCGCGAGCAGCACGTCGTCACCGCCTCCGCCTCCGGCGTCCTCACCGGGCTCGACGCCTACGCCGTCGGCGTCTCCGCCTGGCGCCTGGGCGCGGGCCGCGCCCGCAAGGAGGACCCGGTGCAGGCCGGCGCGGGCATCGAGATGCACGCCAAGCCGGGCGAGCGGGTCGTGGCCGGGCAGCCGCTGCTGACCCTGCACACCGACACCCCGGAGAAGTTCGACTACGCGCTCGCCGCGCTGGAGGGCGGCGTGACCATCGCCCCCGAGGGCACGGACTTCACGCCGAACCCGATCGTCCTGGACCGCATCGCCTGACGGACCGTCCGGACACGGCGAACCGGACACGGCGAAGGGGCCGCCCCACCAGCGGACAGGTGGTGGGACGGCCCCTTCGGGCTTGTTCGGGCTTCCCGCGCGCTACGCGCGGGCCGCCAGGCGGCGCTCCACGAGCGCCTTGCGCGTGGCGTACAGCGTGATCGAGGAGGCCGCCACCATCGCCAGCAGCCCCAGCACCACCGCGCCGTCCCAGCCCGCCGCCCGGAACGCCAGCGCGCCGACCGCGCCGCCGAGCGAACTGCCCAGGTAGTAGCAGCTCTGATAGAGCGCCGACGCCTGCGCGCGGCCCGTCGTCGCGGCCCGGCTCACCGAGGACGAGGCCACCGCGTGGCCCGCGAAGAACCCGGCGGTGATCAGGATCAGCCCCACCAGCACCGCCGTCAGCGAATCCAGCAGCGACAGCAGCAGACCCGCCGTCGTCGTGCCCATCGCCAGATACAGCGCGCCGCGCCGGCCCAGTCGGCCCACCAGCTTCCCGGCCGCCGCCGAGGACGCCGTACCCACCAGATAGACCAGGAACACCGAACCGACGACACCCTGCGGCAGCGAGAACGGCTGCGCCGCGAGCCGGAAACCGATCACCGTGTACACCGCGCCGAACACCGTCATGAACAGCGCGCCGATCGCGTACAGCCGCAGCAGCAGCGGATCCCGCAGATGACCGGCCACCGTACGGGCCAGGGCGCGCGGCGCCACCGACGCCGGCGAGAAGTGCCGCGCCCGGGGGATCAGCAGCCGGAAGACCACCGCGCACACCACGGCCAGCGCCCCGACCGCCGCGAGCCCGGCCCGCCAGCCCCACGCCTGCGAGACCCAGCCCGCGACGATCCGCCCGGTCATCCCGCCCAGGCTGTTGCCCGCGACGAACAGGCCGATCGCCCCGATCAGCGCCTTGGCCCGGACCTCCTCGGCCAGATACGCCATCGCCGAGGCGGGCACCCCCGCCAGCGCCGCACCCTGCACGGCGCGCAGCGCCACCAGCCAGCCCAGGTCCGGGGCCAGCGGCACCAGCAGGGCCACGAACGCGGCCACGCACAGCGAGACCGTCATCATCGTCCGCCGGCCGAAGCGCTCGGACAGCGCGCTGAGCGGGACGACGGCGACGGCGAGTCCGCCGGTCGCGGCCGAGACCGTCCAGCTCGCCCGGTCCGCGGTGACCCCCAGGCCGTGACAGATCGCGGGAAGCAGGGCCTGCGTCGAGTACAGCAGGGCGAAGGTGGCCACGCCGGCGGCGAAGAGCGCGAGGCTCGCCCTGCGGTAACCGGGCCCGCCCGGGGCCAGTTTGCGCTCGTCCGCACCGGCCGGGGAGGCCGCGGCGGGAGTCGTGGAGGAGTTCGGGGACGACGGGGCGGAGGCACCCACGCGCGCGGTGGCGGTGGATGCCCCGGTATCGGCAGGAGGCATGGGACGACCGTAGGCTCCGGCCTCTGATGCGTCCAATGCACAGAATGGCGATAATCGATCCCCTGGTGCATAAAACCTGGTCGGGAGGGCCCTTGTCACCGCTTGGCAACGAAAAAGACATCCAGGCAACAGTCGACATCGAGGCCGACTCCTGGGCCGCCACGCTCACCCCGCGCCTCGCCCACTTCGTCGCCGCGGCCCGCCACGAGCACGTCACGCGCGCCGCGCACCGGCTCGGGGCCCCGCAGTCCACCCTCAGCCGCTCGCTCGCCCGGCTCGAAGCCGACCTGGGCGTCGCCCTGTTCGCCCGGCACGGCCGGGGCGTCGCGCTCACCGCCGCCGGACGCACCTTCCTCGCCTCCGTCGAACGCGCCCTCGCCGAGGTCGACCGCGCCGCCGAGTCCGTACGCGCCGACGCCGACCCGGCCTCCGGCAAGGTCGCCTTCGGCTTCCTGCACACCATGGGCTCCGAGACCGTACCCGAACTCATCCGCGCCTTCCGCGCCGACCACCCCCGCATCCGCTTCCAACTCGTGCAGAACTACGGCGAGTCCATGCTGGAACGGCTGCGCGCGGGCGAGCTCGACCTGTGCCTGACCTCGCCGGTGCCGGACGAACCGGACCTGGTCGCGCGCCGCCTCGACGAGCAGAAGCTGCGCCTGGTCGTCCCCGAGGACCACCCGCTCGCCGCCCGCAGACGGGTACGGCTGGCGGAGGCGGCGGGGGAGTGGTTCGTCACCCTCGAACCCGGCTACGGGCTGCGCCGCATCACCGACGCGGTGTGCGCGGAGGCCGGATTCACCCCGAGGGTCGCCTTCGAGGGCGAGGAGGCCGAGACGCTGCGCGGACTCGTCGCGGCGGGTCTGGGCGTCGCCCTGCTGCCCCCGCCGGCCGTCCCCCGGCCCGGCGTCGTCGAGCTGACGGTCACCGCCCCGCGCGCCTTCCGCGAGATCGGTGTCGCCTGGCGCGAGGGGCACCCGGACACCCCGCCGGTGGCGGCCTTCAAACGGTTCCTGCTGTCGCGGCGGGGGCAACTCCTGCCGCGCTGAGGGGGCATGGGGCGGCGGACCCTCCCGGCGTCACTCCAGGGTCGCCCCGAACCCCGCCGCCAGCGGCATCCGCAGCCCCAGCGGCGGGGGAGCCGCCAGCGCGTCGGCCACCGGGCGCGCGTAGTGCCGGGCGAAGAGCGAGCCGAGCACGAAGTCGGACGCGAGCGCGAGGACTTCGCCGCGGTGCTGGGCCAGGGAGTGCCCGTCGGAGTGCACTTCGAAGCGGCACACGTCGCGGTTGACCTTCTTCGCCCGCTCAGCGAGCCGGAACGACAGGTCCGGGTCGGTCCGCGCGTCGTCGGTGCCGTGCACGAGCAGCACCCGACGCCCCGTCAGCTGCCGTACCGGATCCGGGTCGGTGATCGCCTCCGGCTCCGGCAGCCAGGGCGCCAGGGCCAGGACCGCGGTGACGGCCGGATGCCCGGCGGCGCGCAGCGCGGCCCGCGCGCCCATGCCCGTACCCACCAGGCACACGGGTACGTCCCCGTAGCGCCGCACCACCTCGTCCGTGGCCCAGGCCGTGTCCCGCACCGGGTGGGCCGCCGAACCGTTCCAGCCCCGGCAGCGGTAGCGCAGGACGTGCACGGCCAGCCCCTCCGGGGCACCCGCGCGCGCCAGCCGGCGGGCGAGCGGACGCTGCGCGGCGTACGCGAACGCCGAGGGACGGCGCGTGCCGAAGGCCCGGCCGCCGGGGAGCAACAGGGCGACGCCGTGCACCGCGCGCCCGGCGCCGAGCGGCTTGCCGAGACGCGGCGCGGCGGCCTGTCCGGGGGAACGCGTGCCCTGCGGGTCCCGCTGCGATGACGCTTGCTGAGACATGGCAGAAACGATGGCAGAACGCCGCCCGGTGTCCACCCCGCGTACGGGTCACCGTTCCGTATCGTTCGGCCATCTCTACGCGCGTAGGAGCTACAGTGCGGCAATGACGAGCGAGACCGTACAACCGACTCCCGAACAGATCCGCCGTGCGCCCAAGGTCCTGCTGCACGACCACCTGGACGGCGGCCTGCGCCCCGGCACCGTCGTCGACCTGGCCCGTGCCGTCGGCTACGACAAGCTTCCCGAGACCGACCCCGACAAGCTCGGCGTCTGGTTCCGCGAGGCCGCCGACTCCGGTTCCCTGGAGCGCTATCTGGAGACCTTCGCCCACACCTGCGCCGTCATGCAGACCCGCCAGGCGCTGGTGCGGGTCGCCGCCGAGTGCGCCGAGGACCTCGCCGAGGACGGCGTCGTCTACGCCGAGGTCCGCTACGCCCCCGAGCAGCACCTGGAGGCCGGCCTGACCCTGGAGGAGGTCGTCGAGGCCGTCAACGAGGGCTTCCGCGAAGGGGAACGGCGGGCCCGCGAGAACGGCCACCGCATCCGCGTCGGCGCCCTGCTGACCGCCATGCGGCACGCCGCCCGCGCCCTGGAGATCGCCGAACTCGCCAACCGCTACCGCGACTCGGGCGTCGTCGGCTTCGACATCGCGGGCGCCGAGGCCGGCTTCCCGCCCACCCGCCACCTCGACGCCTTCGAGTACCTCAAGCGCGAGAACAACCACTTCACCATCCACGCCGGCGAGGCCTTCGGCCTGCCCTCGATCTGGCAGGCCCTGCAGTGGTGCGGCGCCGACCGGCTCGGCCACGGCGTGCGCATCATCGACGACATCGAGGTCACCGAGGACGGCACCGTCCGCCTCGGCCGGCTCGCCTCCTACGTGCGCGACAAGCGCGTCCCGCTGGAGCTGTGCCCCACCTCCAACCTCCAGACCGGTGCGGCCAGTTCCTACGAGGAGCACCCCATCGGCCTGCTGCGCCGGCTGCATTTCCGGGCCACGGTGAACACCGACAACCGGCTCATGAGCGGCACCAGCATGACCCGTGAATTCGAGCACCTGGTCAAGGCTTTCGGCTACACGCTGGACGACATGCAATGGTTCACCGTCAACGGAATGAAATCCGCATTCATCCCGTTTGATGAACGTCTCGCCATGATCAACGAGGTCATCAAGCCCGGTTACGCCGAGCTCAAGTCCGAGTGGCTGTTCCGGCAGACCACCGCCGAGACCGCTGTGACCAGCACTTTGGAACCCGGCCGCGACTGACGGTGAATCCGCGGGGAAAAGCGTGAACACGGCCGGGGCCGGCCCGGCCCCGGCCGTGTCATTGATTGCGGCGGCCCCGGACCGCTGGCTACGTTGCAGAGCCGCTGCCGGTTGTGTCGCAGTGTGCCGCTTGTATCGGAAAACTCCCCGTCGCGAGGACTGAATTCAGATGAAGCACGGAACCATCAAGACCCTCGGGGCCGCCGCGCTCGGTGTCGCCTTCGCCGCCTCGGCCGCGGGCAGCGCCTCGGCCCTGGGCACCACGGGCGCCGTGGAGTCCGTCACCAAGACCGCCGCCGGTGTGACGAAGGGGCTGCCCGTCCACCAGGCCGCCAAGCTCGCCCCCGCCGGCGGGCCCGTGCTCGACGCCGCGAACAACGCGGTCGGCTCGGGCATGCTCAACTCGCCCGCCAAGGCCGTCGACAAGGCCGTCAACCCGCACCTGCCCACCGAGAAGGCCGCCTCCCTCCTGCACCCGGCGGAGCACGCTCCGGCCACCGGCGCGAGCCCCACCGCCCCCGCCGCCCCGGCGGCTCCCGCCGCCCCCGCCGACAACAAGGGCAACGCGGGCCTCGGCGGCGTCACGGGCCTGCTCGGCGGACTGCCCGTCACCAAGGGCCTGCCCGTCAGCGGCCTCGGCGGCTGACCCCGGCCCGCACGGCCTGCCCTGCCCCCATCGGCTCCGTGCCGCGACGGCGGGCCGCACCCCCCGATACCCAGGGGTGCGGCCCGCCGTCGCGCACAGGCTCACCAGGCCGTCGAGGCACGGTGCTGCTCCTCGGAGGGGAGCAGCAGCCACAGCGCGAGATAGAGCAGCACCTGCGAGCCGGGCAGCACGATGGACAGCACGAACAAGATCCGCATCGTCCGTGCGGACATCCCGAAGCGCCGGGCCAGCCCGGCGCAGACGCCTGCGATCATCCTGTTGTCCCGGGGACGGACCAGCGGAGCGGACATGGCGGACGACTCCTCGTCGTGGGTGCGGGGCACGGGCGGAACCGGCGGGTGACCGGCGCCCGGGGAGCGACTCCCGATGAGCGGCTCCCGACACGGAAAAACCTACGGCCCGGCACCCGTGCCGCGCGTCGGTCTAGGGGGCGATCCTGACCCTGGGGATCGTCGGGGTCACCCCCTGAACCCCGTCATCCCGGCGGCGGGCCAAAGGGCCCGTACTCTCCCTCCCGGGGCGGACCCCCTCCGTCCCGCGACGGATCTTCGCCCGCACCGCCGGCACCACCGCCAGGTGCAGCGCGGCCACCCCCGCGACATTCAGCAGCAGCGCGTCGACATCCAGCACCTGGCCCACCACACCCCCGCGCACCACCTGGAGCACCAGCGAGATCATCGCCGCGGTGAAGACCGTACGGGTCAGCGAGCCCAGCGGGGAGGACACGAGGCGGCCGCGCGCCCACGGCAGCAGCACCCCCAGCGGCGCGAACGGCAGCACCCCCGCCCCGATCGCGCGCGCCGCCTCCCAGGGCGCGAGCGCCAGATCGGCCCGGATCGTGGCCAGCGGCTCCAGGTGCGCGGCCGACACCCACGGCGCGGTCAGCGGGCGCAGCGCCAGCCAGCCGACCGTCAGCAGATGGGCGACGAGCAGCACGCGGCCCGCGGCGCGGTAGCGGCATCGGAGGGCGGGCGTACCGCCGGAACCTTGACCCTGCACGCCCCACAGGACGCGGTGCGCCCGGCGCGCGGTTCCGCGTGCGGCGACGGAGAGTGGCGACACGCCGCGACGGCGGACGCGCAGAGCGAGCGGGTGCGTGACCCGGGGGACGGGCCGGGCCACGCGTGACGTCAGGAGACGGGAGAGGTGTTGATCTCGGCGGTGTCCGGGTGGCCGCGCATCTCCTCCGTGCACCTGTAGCTCTTCGGCCGGTCGGCGTCCGGGCCGCCCAGCAGCACCGCCTGCCCGCCCTTCGCCGCCGCCGTGCCGGCGAACGTGCACACCAGCTGGGCGAGCGCCACCTGCGGCAGCTCGTCCGGGTCCCGGGCCAGGCGCAGCGTCCCCGCCGGGTCGCCGGCGCGCGGCCCGCCGACGGTCAGCTTCGACGGTACGGCCGTGGTCAGCCCCGCCTCGGCCTCGGCGCCCGCCGGGGTGCGCTGCAACTGCTCCAGCAGGACCCGCGCGACGGCCACGGGATCGCCCGCGGCCTGACGCGGTAGTGTCACCTCCCGGGTCACGGGCACCAGCTGCGAGGTGCACTCCAGTTGCACGGTCACCGTCGTCACGCCCGGCGCCGGGCTCGCCCCGGACCGTACGACACAGGAGGCGCGCGAGGGCGCGGGCCCGGCGTCCACGGGCACGGCCGTGCCCCGGATCCCGCACCCGGCCAGTAGCGCGAGCAGCGCCGGGGCGGCGCCGGCGAGCGCGAGGGCGCGGTGCTTGGCGGCCGTCTTCACTGTCCGTTCTCCTGCGCGCTGTCGGGGGCGGCGCCGTCCCGCGCCGTACCGTCCGTACGGTCACCGCCCTCGGCGAGGGCGGCGGCGTCGCGGGGGAGGGTGAGGGTGAACACCGCGCCGCCTTCGGGATGGTTGGCGGCGGTGATCCCGCCGCCGTGGATGTGGGCGTTCTCCAGGGCGATGGACAGGCCCAGCCCGCTGCCCTCGGAGCGCGGCCGTGAGGCGCTCGCCTTGTAGAAGCGGTCGAAGACGTGCGGCAGGACGTCCTCGGGGATGCCCGGCCCGTGGTCGCGCACGTCGATGCGCAGGCTCTCGCCGCTCTCGCGCACCGAGACCCGCACCGGGGAACCGCCGTGCTTGAGCGCGTTGCCGATGAGGTTGGCGAGGATGACGTCGAGGCGGCGCGGGTCGAGGCGGGCCACGATGCCGCGCTCGGCGTCCACCTCCACCGCGTCCAGCCAGGCGCGGGCGTCGATGCAGGCGGTGACCTGGTCGGCGACGTCCACGTCGTCCAGGACGAGCCGGGCGGTGCCCGCGTCGAAGCGGGTGACCTCCATCAGGTTCTCCACCAGGGTGCCCAGCCGGCGGGTCTCGCTGACCACGAGCTGCACGGCGGGCGCGATCATCGGGTCGAGGTTGTCGGCCTCGTCCTCCAGCACCTCGGTCACGGCGGTGATCGCGGTGAGCGGGGTGCGCAGCTCGTGCGACATGTCGGCGACGAAGCGGCGGCTCGCGGCCTCGCGCGCGCTCAGCTCCTCGACGCGCTTCTGCAACGCCTCCGCGGTGCGGTTGAACGTCCGCGACAGATCGGCGAGTTCGTCGGTGCCGGAGACCTGCAGCCGGGTGTCGAGCTTGCCCTCGCCCAGCCGCCGCGCCGCGTCGCCCAGCCGCTGCACGGGCCGCAGCACCGTGGAGGCGGCGGCCTGCGCGAGCAGCGCGGAGCCGATCAGGGCGAGCCCGGTGGCGATGCCCAGCGACCAGGCCAGCGAGTTGAGGTCGGCGCGCTCGTTCTCCAGGGACTTCAGCAGATAGCCGGTGGGCCCGCCGCCGATCACCTTGGCGCCGCCCACCAGGTACGGCTTGCCGTCGAGGGTGATCCGCTGCCAGTACAGGTGGTACGGGTAGCGGTTCGACTCGTCCGTGCGCCGCTCCCGCTCGACCGCGGCCTGCAGCGACCTCGGCACGACCTTGAGGGTGAACAGGTCGCGGTTGGAGGGCGCCGCGCAGTCGGCGCCGCCGCGCGCCTTGCCGATCAGCAGCACCTCGTACTTCTGCGAGGTGCCCGCCATCCGGTCGGCGGCCGCCTGCAGCTCCTGGCAGGTCGGCGCCAGCGGCAGCGAACCGGTGTTGTCCTGAAGGGACTTGCGGAAGTCGTCGAGGGCGGCGTCCTGGGTGCGGGTGAGGACCGCGTCGCGGTTGAGCCAGTAGGCGATGGCCGACGCGGAGACCGCCGCGGCCAGCGCCACCAGCGCGAAGACCAGCATCAGCCGCAGCCGCAGGCTGATCCACCGCATGCTGAGCCTCATCAGGCGGCCGACGGCCGCCCAGCCCCGTACCCGACCGGGCTCGTGTGTCACTGTGCGCTCTCTGTCTCAGCTGCCGTCGCTTGCGTGGTCCTTCGGGGCCCGTACCGGCGTCACTGCGGGGCGTCCAGCCGGTAGCCGACGCCGCGGACCGTACGGATCAGGGTCGGCGAGGACGGCACGTCCTCGACCTTGGCGCGCAGCCGCTGCACACACGCGTCCACCAGCCGCGAGTCGCCGAGGTAGTCGTGCTCCCACACCAGCCGCAGCAGCTGCTGCCGCGACAGCGCGTGCCCCGGCCGCCGGCTGAGCTCAAGCAGCAGCCGCAGCTCGGTCGGGGTGAGCTGGAGGTGCTCCCCGTTCTTGGTGACGGTCATCGCCGACCGGTCGATGACGAGCGAGCCGAACGTCGCCGAGTCGCTGGACTCCCGCTCGCCCCGGCGCAGCACCGCCCGGATCCGCGCGTCCAGCACCCGCCCCTGCACGGGCTTGACCACATAGTCGTCGGCGCCGGACTCCAGCCCGACCACGACGTCGATGTCGTCGCTGCGCGCCGTCAGCAGGATGATCGGCAACTGGTCGGTGCGGCGGATGCGCCGGCACACCTCGAAGCCGTCGATGCCCGGCAGCATCACATCCAGCACGATCAGGTCCGGCCGCTGCTCGCGCAGCATTTTCAGGCCGTCCTCGCCCGTCGCCGCCGTCGCCACGCGGTGGCCCTGGCGGGACAGCGAGAATTCGAGAGCCGTGCGGATGGCGTCGTCGTCCTCGATCAGCAACAGGAAAGGCACGCTGGCCATTCTGGCCTACGACCGGCCGGTGGTTCGACCGAAGAGCGCCCCGCGGGCCCGTCACGGAGGCTGTTGCAGGGCTGTGACAGTCGGCTGACAGCGCGATGAAACTGGCCCGGCAGGCTGTCTCTCACCGGGCGGCACCAGGGCCCGGCCAGCAAGCGGCCAGAAGCAGGCTCCACCGACGGGGGCGCGTTATGAACACACTGCACAGCACCACGACCAGCGCAGTCATTCGCACGCGCCTGCACGACGCCGGACGGGGCCAGGAGAAGTCCGGTGCCGTGGGCGGGCGGGGGTGCGCCCGCGGCACCGGACGCACCAGGCCGCCGTACATGGTGGCCATCGACGCCGCCACCTACGGGCAGGCCCCGGCCGCCGCCCAGGCGCCCGACGGCGCCGGGCAGGCCGGCTCGCGGGCCGCGCGCACGGACGACGAGTTCACCGCCTACGTCCAGGAGCGCCGCGCCGCCCTGTACGCGACCGCCTACCACCTGACCGGCGACCGCCACGAGGCGGAGGACCTGCTGCAGAGCGCGCTGTTCTCCACCTACCGCGCCTGGGACCGGATCAGCGACAAGGCCGCGGTCGGCGGCTATCTGCGCCGCACCATGACCAATCTGCACATCAGCGCCTGGCGCCGGCGCAAGCTCAACGAGTACCCGACCGAGGAGCTGCCGGAGACGGCCGGCGAGACGGACGCGATGCGCGGCACCGAGCTGCGCGCGGTGCTGTGGCAGGCGCTGGCCCGGCTGCCCGAGCTGCAGCGCACGATGCTCGTCCTGCGCTACTACGAGGGCCGCACCGACCCGGAGATCGCGGAGATCCTCGACATCAGCGTCGGCACCGTCAAGAGCAGCATCTGGCGCTCGCTGCGCCGCCTGCGCGACGACGAGGCCATCGGCTCCGCCGAGCGGAGCGTCCGCGAGTCCTTCGGCGAGCTGGTGGCCTGACGAAGGACCCCACGGACACGGGGGACGCACGGGGGAGAGAACCGGGGGAACAACGGGGGAACCCGGGGGAGAAAAGGGAGCGGATCGGCCGGAGGGGGGCCCGGCCGGTCCGCTCTCGCACGTCACCGTGCGCCGCGGGCCGGTCAGGCGCGGCGCACGGTGACGACCGGCTCGTGCCGCACGGGGAAGCTCACCGAACTCGCGACGAAACAGGCGCGGTGCGCGGCCTCGTGCAGCTCGGTCGCGGTGCGCACCGACTCCGCCGAGGCCACCTCGACGCGCGGCCGCAGCACGGCCTCGGTGAAGTGCCCGCCCTCGGCGGTGGTCGCCATCGTGGCGTGCGCGTCGTCGGTGTAGGAGGTGACGGCGACGCCCGCCGTCGCGCACAGGTGCAGATACGACAGCATGTGGCACTCGGAGAGCGCGGCCAGCAGCAGTTGCTCGGGGTTCCAGCGGGCCGGGTCGCCGCGGAAGGCCGGGTCGGCGCTGCCCAGCAGCACGGGACGGCCGGGCGCGCGGACCTCGTGGTCCCGGCCGTAGGCGCGGTAGTCGCTGGTCCCGGAGCCCTGGTTGCCCGTCCAGTTCACCGTGGTCTCGTAGGTGTGGATCTTCGGCATGGCCCCTCCCGGGCGATGCGGACGGAAACTGTACGAACGGAAACTGACCGGCAGGCGATCAGGCGATCAGATACGCACACTCTCACGGCGTCCGGCGGCCGCGGCAGCAATCCGGCCCATCGCCGTGTCCCGGCCGCACGCGAACGCGCCGAGCGCCGTCTGCCGTGCCACGATGCCGCGCTCCGCGCGCATCAGCCGCAGCCCCCGGCGCAGCAGGTACGGCACCGGCTTGCGGGCCTCGCGCAGATCGCGCGCCAGCCGGCGGCGGAAGGTCGTCGCGGGACGGCCGCGCAGGCACAGCGCGTCGGCCAGCACCCCCGACTCGCGGCACGGGCCGATGATGTCGGCCGCGAAGATGCCCTCGGCGATGAACAGCGGGGTGCGCCCGATGTCCAGCGTCGTCTCGCCCACGCGGGAGCTGCTCGCGATGTCGTAGCGCGGCACGGTCGTACGGGCCGTGCGGCACAGCTCCTCGACCGCGGCGACCGCGGCGCGGGCGTCCCAGGACAGCGGCGAGTCCCAGTCCGCCCCCGAACCGTCCGCGAGCAGCGGCAGGGTGGGGTCGCCCGCCTCCTTGTAGAAGTCGTCGAGATTCAGCACCGGCAGCCCGGTACGGGCCGCCAGGGAGGACTTTCCGGAGCCGGAGGGGCCGGTCAGCAGGATCACGCGCGCGGGGGACAAGTGAGGAGTCACGGAACACCAGTGTGAGGCATTGGGCCGCACGGGGGATCCCCCCGGGTCGGAGGATGCGCGTGGCGTCACCACTCAACTACGCTGCGCATTCGTTCCGACCAGTACCTCACGACCCGGCAGGTGGCCATGGCCTCGCACGCACGACACGCACGCTCCGCCCCCACCCATCCCACCGCCCTCCGTCCGCTGATGCGCCTGGGGCTGTCCGTCTCGGCGGGAGCGGCGCTCGTCGGCGCGGGCGCCACGACCGCGCAGGCGGCCGAACCCAAGGCCCCCCGGGTCGTGTTCGGCGACACCTCGCTCGGCGCGGCCTTCACCGGCACCGACATCGCCCTGGAGGAGGGCGCCAAGGGCGCCTTCGGCAGCCTGAAGACCCTGCAGCTCGACCCACTGGCCGGCACCGGCACCGACCCGCTCAGCAACTCCGTCAACACCCAGGTCGAGGACGTGCAACTGCTCGACACCTCGGACCTGACCGGCCCGCTCGCCCAGGGCGACGCCATCGGGGAACTGCCGCTGGTCACCGACGCCGCGACCCTGCTGCCAGGCTGACGGCCCGGCCCCGACGCGCGAAGGCGGCTCCCCGTTCGCGGGGAGCCGCCTTCGCACGTCGTGAGGCCGCCAGTACGAGCCGCCTCAGTACGAGGAGCCGCCCGCGCCCAGCGAACCCGTCGGGTGCCAGACCGTCTTCGTCTCCAGGAACGCCGTCAGCCGGTCCGTGCCCGGGGTGCGCGCCCAGTCCACGCGCTGCGGCCGCAGCACCCGCTTGAGGTTGTCCGCCGCGGCGACCTCCAGCTCCTTGGCCAGCTCCGCGTCCGCACCCGCCAGGTCCAGGGCGTTGACGTCCTGGTGCGCGGCCAGCGTCGGAGCGATCTCGGCCGTACGGCCCGAGAGCACGTTCACCACCCCGCCCGGCACGTCCGAGGTGGCCAGCACCTCGCCCAGCGACAGCGCCGGCAGCGGGGCCCGCTCCGAGGCCACCACCACGGCCGCGTTGCCCGTGGCGATCACCGGGGCCAGCACCGAGACCAGCCCGAGCAGCGCGGACTCCTGCGGCGCGAGCACCGCGACCACACCCGTCGGCTCGGTGGCGGAGACATTGAAGAACGGGCCCGCCACCGGGTTCGCCGCCCCGGTGATCTGGCCGATCTTGTCGGTCCAGCCCGCGTACCACACCCAGCGGTCGATCGCCGCGTCCACCTGCGCCGCGGCCTTCGCCTTCGACAGCCCCTCGGCTGCCGCGACCTCGGCGGCGAACTGCTCGCGGCGGCCCTCCAGCATCTCCGCGACGCGGTAGAGCACCTGACCGCGGTTGTAGGCCGTCGCGCCGCTCCAGCCGGCGAACGCCTTGCGGGCCGCGACGACCGCGTCCCGGGCGTCCTTGCGGGAGGACAGCGGGGCGTTGGCGAGCCACTCGCCCTTTGCGTCGGTCACCTCGTACACCCGCCCGCTCTCGGACCGGGGGAACTTGCCCCCGACGAACAGCTTGTAGGTCTTGAAGACGCTCAGTCGCGCAGCAGACTCAGACATCGAGGTACGCCTCCAGACCGTGGCGGCCGCCCTCGCGGCCGAAGCCCGACTCCTTGAAACCGCCGAACGGCGAGGCCGGGTCGAACTTGTTGAACGTATTGGCCCACACCACGCCCGCGCGCAGCTTGCTCGCCACCGCCAGCATCCGCGAGCCCTTCTCGGTCCAGATGCCCGCCGACAGGCCGTACTGCGAGTTGTTGGCCTTCGCGACCGCCTCGCCCGGCGTGCGGAACGTCAGCACCGACAGCACCGGGCCGAAGATCTCCTCGCGGGCGATCCGGTGCGCCTGCGTGACGTTCGTGAACACCGTCGGCGCGAACCAGTAGCCGGAGGAAGGCAGTTCACAGGACGGGGACCAGCGCTCGGCGCCCTCCGCCTCGCCGCTGTCGGCGAGCTCGGTGATCCGGGCCAGCTGCTCGGCGGAGTTGATCGCGCCGATGTCGGTGTTCTTGTCCAGCGGGTCGCCCAGCCGCAGCGTCGACAGCCTGCGCCGGAGGGCCGCCATCAGCTCGTCGTGGACCGACTCCTGCACCAGCAGCCGCGAACCCGCGCAGCACACCTGGCCCTGGTTGAAGAAGATGCCGTTGACGATGCCCTCGACCGCCTGGTCGACCGGCGCGTCGTCGAAGACGATATTGGCGCCCTTGCCGCCCAGCTCCAGCGTCAGCTTCTTGTCGCTGCCCGCGACGGTACGGGCGATCTGCTTGCCCACCGCCGTCGAACCGGTGAAGGCGACCTTGTCGATCCCCTCGTGCGCGACCAGCGCCGCGCCCGTCGCCCCGTCACCGGTGACGATGTTGACGACGCCCTTGGGCAGCCCGGCCTGCCGGCAGATGTCCGCGAAGAACAGCGCCGACAGCGGAGTGGTCTCGGCGGGCTTGAGGACGACGGTGTTGCCCGCCGCCAGCGCCGGGGCGATCTTCCACGCGAGCATCAGCAGCGGGAAGTTCCACGGGATGACCTGGCCGGCCACGCCCAGCGGGCGCGGGTTCGGGCCGAAGCCCGCGTGGTCGAGCTTGTCCGCCCAGCCCGCGTAGTAGAAGAAGTGCGCGGCCACCAGCGGGAGATCGGCGTCGCGCGTCTCCTTGATCGGCTTGCCGTTGTCCAGCGTCTCCAGCACCGCCAGCTCGCGCGAGCGCTCCTGGACGATCCGGGCGATACGGAAGAGGTACTTCGCGCGCTCCGACCCCGGCAGCGCCGACCACTTCTCGAAGGCCTTGCGGGCCGCCGTCACCGCGCGGTCCACGTCCTCCGCCGAGCCGTGCGCGACCTCCGAGAGGACCTCCTCCGAGGCCGGGTTGAGGGTCTTGAAGACCTTGCCGCCCGCCGCCTCGCGGAACTCGCCGTCGATGAACAGCCCGTAGGAGGGCGCGATGTCGACGACCGCGCGCGACTCGGGAGCGGGTGCGTATGCGAAAGCCATGGATCAGTCCACCGTGACGTAGTCGGGACCGGAGTAGCGACCGGTGCTCAGCTTCTGCCGCTGCATCAGCAGATCGTTCAGCAGGCTGGAGGCACCGAAACGGAACCACGTGCTGTCCAGCCACTCCTCGCCCACGGTCTCGTTGACCAGGACCAGGAACTTGATCGCGTCCTTGGTGGTACGGATACCGCCGGCCGGCTTCACACCCACCTGGACACCCGTCTGCGCCCTGAAGTCGCGCACCGCCTCCAGCATCAGCAGGGTGTTCGCCGGAGTGGCGTTGACCGCGACCTTGCCGGTCGAGGTCTTGATGAAGTCGGCGCCCGCGAGCATCCCGATCCACGACGCGCGGCGGATGTTGTCGTACGTCGACAGCTCGCCCGTCTCGAAGATCACCTTCAGCCGGGCCCGGTCGCCGCACTCCGCCCTGACGGCCGCGATCTCCTCGTAGACGTCGAGGTAGCGGCCCGCCAGGAAGGCGCCCCGGTCGATGACCATGTCGATCTCGTCGGCCCCGGCGGCGATCGCGTCGCGCGTGTCCGCGAGCTTCACCGGGAGCGCGGCGCGGCCGGCGGGGAACGCGGTGGCGACCGAGGCCACCTTCACGTCCGTGCCCGCGAGCGCGGCCTTCGCCGTCGCCACCATGTCGGGATAGACGCACACCGCGGCCGTGTGCGGGGTGCCGCGGTCCGTCGGGTCGGGGTGGACGGCCTTCGCGGCGAGCGCCCGGACCTTGGCCGGGGTGTCCGCCCCCTCCAGGGTCGTCAGATCGATCATCGAGATCGCCAGGTCGATGGCGTACGCCTTCGCCTGGGCCTTGATCGAGCGGGTGCCGAGCGCCGCGGCCCGGGCCTCCAGCCCGACCGCGTCGACTCCCGGGAGTCCGTGCAGAAAGCGGCGCAGCGCACTGTCGGAGGCGGTCACGTCCGCCAACTCCGCCAGTCGCTCGGCGGCGTCGTTGCCGCGCGCGGGAACTGTGGTGGGCATGGTCACCGGATGAGCATATCTACGCGCGTAGCGGGTGTCACCCCCCGGTGCGGGCCTGTATCCGGGCGGCGCTCGCCCCGGCCGTACCGGGTGGGCACCGGGGGGCCGTGGGGCACAATCTGCCCCATGACGAGCCCCGGCAACCTCCCCACGACGGACGACGACCAGGCACACGCCGAGCGCCGCTACCGCTCTCCCGCCGGAATCGCCGGAGGCGTGCTGCTGCTCGCGCTCGCCGGCTGGCTCGGCGGCGACGCGGTCCTCACAGGCAGCGGGAACGTGCCGTGGCTGGCGCTGGCCGGGCTGCTCGCCGTCGTGCCGCTCGTCGTCGCCTTCACGCTGCGGCCTGTGGTGCGGGCGAGTGCTGTGCGGCTGCTGGTGCGCAATCCGTTCCGGACGATCACGCTGCCGTGGGAGTGCGTCGAGGGGGTGCGCGCCGGGTACTCCAGCGAGGTGCTCGCGGCGGGGCGTACGTACCAGCTGTGGGCGATTCCCGTCTCGCTGCGCAAGCGCAAGGCCGCGGCGCGGCGGCAGGTCCGTGCTGCTGCGGCGGATACCTCTGGGCGTACGCCCGTTTCTGCCGCTTTCGGTTCCCTTGCTCCCGGGGAAGCGTTGAGGGCGCCGTCCGATCAGGCGGTGGAGGAGTTGCGGGAGCTGGCTTCGCGGGGTGCTGCGCGCGAGGGTGCCCGGGGGGCGTCTGTGCCTCAGGTGCGGTGGGCTTATGAGGTGCTGGTGCCGTGCTTGGTGGGGTTGGTGCTGCTTGGGGTGTTGTTGGGGGTCGGTTGATCCTGCGGGTGCGGGTGCGGGTGCGGGTGCGGTCCTGCGTTCCGGCTGTCGGCCGCTTTCGTTGTTTGCCGCGCGCCGTCCGTGGTGCCGGGGCCGGGCCGCTCCGGGGTGGTGGCCAGACTGCTTCGCTTTACGTCTGGCCACCACCCCTGCGCGTCCCGGCCCCTCCCGTGGGAGGGGTGGCCGGAACCGCTGAAGGGGCGGGCCGCCCTGCGCGCGTCCCGGCCCCTCCCGTCCGTCAGATGCCCGCCGCGCGGGACAGGTCGACCTTGATGGCCGCCAGGCACTCCGCCGCGCGGGTGCGGGCCGCTGCCAGGGCCGTGGCGTCCGCGACCGGGACCACGGCCTCCAGGTAGCACTTGAGCTTCGGCTCGGTGCCGGAGGGGCGGACGATGACGCGGGCACCCGAGACCGTGCCGTCCGCGTCGCCGCTCAGGTGGTAGCGCAGGCCGTCGGTCGGCGGCAGCGACTCCGAGCCCCGGGACAGGTCCTCGGCGGAGACCACTTGCAGGCCGGCCAGCGCGGCCGGCGGCTGCTCGCGCAGCCTGCGCATCGCGGACGAGATCAGCGACAGGTCCTCCACCCGCACCGAGAGCTGGTCGGTCGCGTGCAGACCGTGCTCGACGGCCAGGTCGTCCAGCAGGTCGGAGAGCGTACGGCCCGACTCCTTGAGCTCGGCGGCCAGTTCGGCGACGAGCAGCGCGGCGGTGATGCCGTCCTTGTCGCGCACGCCCGCCGGGTCGACGCAGTAGCCCAGCGCCTCCTCGTAGGCGTAGCGCAGGCCGTCGGCGCGCGCGAGCCACTTGAAGCCCGTCAGGGTCTCCGTGTAGGCGACGTCGGGGGCGGCCCCGGCGATACGGGAGAGCAGCGAGGAGGAGACGATCGTCGTCGCGAAGGTGCCCTGCGCCTTCTTGTGCACCAGGTGCTCGGCGAGCAGCGCGCCCACCTCGTCGCCGCGCAGCATCCGCCAGCCCTCGACGGTCTCCGGGGCGGGCACGGCGACGGCGCAGCGGTCCGCGTCCGGGTCGTTGGCGATGACGATGTCCGGCTGGGCCTCGCGCGCGGTGGCGAAGGCCAGGTCCATCGCGCCCGGCTCCTCCGGGTTGGGGAAGGAGACGGTGGGGAACTCCGGGTCGGGCTCGGCCTGTTCGGCGACCACGGTGGGCGCGGGGAAGCCGGCCCGGGCGAAGGCGGCGGTCAGCGTGGACAGGCCGACGCCGTGCATGGGCGTGTAGACGACGCGGACGTCGCGGGCGGAGCCGTTGGTCAGTACCGCGTCCGTGCGCTCCAGATACGCCTCGACGACCGTCTCGCGCAGGGTCTCCCAGCCGGAGTCCGGGCGCGGCACGTCCGCCAGGCTCTCCACGGCGGCGATCTCGGCGGCGATGGCGGCGTCGGCCGGGGGCACGATCTGGGAGCCGTCGCCGAGGTAGACCTTGTAGCCGTTGTCGCGCGGCGGGTTGTGGCTCGCGGTGACCTCGACGCCGGCGACCGCGCCGAGGTGGCGGATGGCGAAGGCCAGCACCGGGGTGGGCAGCGGGCGGGGCAGCAGTGCCGCCTTCAGGCCCGCGCCGACCATGACGGCGGCGGTGTCGCGGGCGAAGTCCGCGCTCTTGTACCGGGCGTCGTAGCCGATGACGACCGTGCCGTTGGTGTGGCCCTGCTTCTTGAGGTACGCGGCGAGACCCGCGGCGGCGCGGACGACCACGGCGCGGTTCATGCGCATCGGACCCGCGCCCAGCTCGCCGCGGAGTCCGGCCGTGCCGAACTGCAGGGTGCCCGCGAAGCGGGCTTCGAGCTCGGCTGTGTTCCCGGCGTCTCCGGCTTCGAGCAGCGCGGCCAGTTCGGCGCGGGTTTCGGGGTCGGGGTCCTCGGCCAGCCAGGACTTGGCTCGCGTGATGAGGTCTCGCTCCACGGTGTCTCCTCCGGAGGGTTCGAGTCTTGCAGTTGGGTGCCCGGTCGCCGGGACCGCAAATCACACCCCCGTACTCCGTACGGGGGTGTGATGGGTGTGCGCGGGATACGCCGCCGCGTGCGGCGGGACCGTCAGAGCTTGGGCAGCACCTGGGCGAGCAGGGCACCCATCTGCACGGCCGAGTCACGGCCGGCCTGGAGCACTTCCTCGTGGTTGAGGGGCTCGCCGGTCATGCCCGCGGCCAGGTTGGTGACCAGGGAGATGCCCAGGACCTCGGCGCCCGCCTCGCGGGCCGCGATGGCCTCCAGCGTGGTGGACATGCCGACGAGGTCGGCGCCCAGCGTGCGGGCCATGCGGACCTCGGCCGGGGTCTCGTAGTGCGGGCCGGGGAACTGCGCGTAGACGCCCTCTTCGAGGGTCGGGTCGACCTCCTTGCACAGGGTGCGCAGGCGCTCCGCGTACAGGTCGGTGAGGTCGACGAAGTTCGCGCCGACGATCGGGGAGGTCGCGGTGAGGTTGATGTGGTCGCTGATCAGCACCGGCTGGCCCGGGCGCATGCCGTCGCGCAGGCCGCCGCAGCCGTTGGTCAGCACGACGGTCTTGCAGCCGGCGGCGACGGAGGTGCGCACCCCGTGCACGACGGCGGCGACGCCGCGGCCCTCGTAGTAGTGGGTACGGCCGAGGAAGACGAGCGCGCGCTTCTCGCCCACCTTGTACGAGCGGACCGTGCCCGCGTGGCCCGCGACGGCGGCGGCGGAGAAGCCGGGGAGCTCGGTGACCGGGAATTCGGCCTCGGGGGTACCGAGGGCATCGGTGGCGGGGACCCAGCCGGAGCCCATGACCAGGGCGACGTCGTGGGTCTCGGCGCCCGTGAGCTCACGCAGACGGGCGGCGGCGGCGTCGGCCGCGGCGTACGGGTCGGCCTGGAGGTCCGGAGTAACTGAAGCGTTCACGCCGTCGAGGGTAGCGGCTCTTTGCCTACGCGCGTAGATGTGCTTGGTGACGGAGTTCGGATTGTTGCCTTGTGGCTTTTGTCGGGGCTGGTGCGGTTGCGCTGCGCGCGTGGCAGGGTCCGGGTCACCCGGAACGGGCCGGCTGGCGCCGGGGCATCGGTAGACCGGTTGCCCGTGTGGGGGCGGCTGCGCGGTGCTGCGGGTGCTGGTGGAGCCTGTCGGAGGGGGGCGGTGGTTCCGGGGCAGGCCGGTTGCTTGTGCGGGGGCGGGCTGCGCAGTGCTGCGGGTGTTGGTGGAGACCGTCGGAGTGGGCCGGCTGCCGCCGGGGCACCGGCAGATCGGTTGCCCGTGCGGGGTCGGACTGCGCGTGTTCCGGGTGCTGGTGGAGCCCGTGAGTGCGCCGGCTGCCGCCGGGGTACTGGCAGGCCGGTTGCTCGTGCGGGGCCGGGCTGCGCGGTGCTGGTGGAGCCCCTCGGAGAGGGGCGGTCGCCGCCGGTGCGCCCAAGGTTCCGGGCGCGCCGGGAATCCGCTGCCCCTGCGGCTAGCAGGGCCGTTTGCGCAGTTCCATGACGTAGTCGTGCGGGGCGCCCGCCGATTCCGCGGCGTCGGCGATCTCGCCGAGGTAGCGGGCGGAGGGCAGGCCGCCCTCGTAGCCGTTGAGGACGTAGATCCAGGCCGGCTCCTCGCCGTCCAGGGTGTCCACGCGCACCTTCAGCCGGCGGTAGATGTCGAGGCCGGCGCCCTCCCAGCGGTCCATCGACTCCTCGTCCATCGGGGCGATGTCGTAGAGCGCGACGAAGACCTGGGAGCCGGGCTCCTCGACGACCGTCGCCAGCGCGCCCTCCCAGCCCAGCTGCTCCCCGCCGAAGGTCAGCCGCCAGCCGTTGAGCCAGCCGGTCCCGCGCAGCGGGGAGTGGGGCGCGCGGCGGGACATCAGCCGCGCATCGAGGTTGCCGGCGTAGGCGGCGTAGAGCGACATGGTTCCGAGGGTACGGGAGTGAGGCGGGACGGCATTTGGGATGGCAGGCTCGAAGGGAGGTTCGTCCTGAACCTCCGGCCGGTCCTCGTACGGATTTCCTGGGGACAGACCCGGGGAAATCACCGGCGATCCGGCGGGATCCGGCAGGAACGCCCGCCACGGGGCCCCGGAAGAAGTCGCTTTGATGGGTGCGGGACAATGGAGTACGTGACTCGGATCGTGATCATCGGTGGCGGACCCGGCGGCTACGAGGCGGCGCTGGTGGCCGCTCAGCTCGGGGCGGAGGTGACCGTCGTCGACTGCGACGGTCTGGGCGGGGCGTCGGTGCTCACCGACTGCGTGCCGTCGAAGACGCTCATTGCGACGGCCGAGGTCATGACGACCTTCGACTCCTCGCACGAGGAGCTGGGCATCTCGGTCGGCGAGGAGGCCCCGGCCGAGAGCCGGCTCATCGGGGTGGAGCTGGGCAAGGTCAACCGCCGCGTCAAACGTCTGGCGCTGGCCCAGTCGCACGACATCACCGCCTCTGTCACCCGTGCGGGTGCCCGCGTACTGCGCGGTCGTGGCCGGCTGGAGCCGAACCAGAACCCGGACGGCTCGCGCAACGTCGTCGTGCGGGCCGCGGACGGCACCGAGGAGACGCTCACCGCCGACGCCGTGCTCGTCGCGACGGGGGCGCACCCCCGGGAGATCCCGGACGCGCAGCCGGACGGCGAGCGGATCCTGAACTGGATGCAGGTCTACGACCTCGACGAGCTCCCCGAGGAGCTGATCGTGGTCGGTTCCGGTGTCACCGGCGCGGAGTTCGCGGGCGCGTACCAGGCGCTGGGCTCGAAGGTGACGCTGGTCTCCAGCCGTGACCGGGTGCTGCCGGGCGAGGACCCGGACGCGGCGGCCGTGCTGGAGGACGTCTTCCGGCGGCGCGGGATGAACGTGATGGCGCGCTCGCGCGCGCAGTCCGCCAAGCGGGTCGGGGACCGGGTGGAGGTGACGCTCGCCGACGGCCGTGTCATCACCGGTACGCACTGCCTGATGGCGGTGGGCTCGATCCCGAACACGGCCGGCATCGGGCTGGAGGAGTCCGGGGTGCGGCTGAAGGAGTCCGGGCACATCTGGACGGACCGCGTCTCGCGCACCAGCGCCCCGGGCGTCTACGCGGCCGGCGACTGCACCGGGGTGCTGCCGCTCGCCTCGGTCGCGGCGATGCAGGGGCGGATCGCGATGTACCACTTCCTGGGTGACGCGGTGGCCCCGCTCAATCTCAAGGCGGTATCCGCGAACGTATTTACGGATCCGGAGATTGCGACGGTCGGGTACACCCAGGCCGATGTCGACGCCGGCCGCATTGACGCCCGTATGGTGAAGCTGCCGCTGTTGCGGAATCCGCGTGCCAAGATGCAGGGCATCCGGGACGGTTTCGTGAAGATGTTCTGCCGTCCGGGAACGGGAATCGTGGTCGGCGGTGTCGTGGTCGCCCCCCGTGCGAGCGAACTGATTCACCCCATTTCGATTGCGGTCGACAACAACCTCACGGTCGAGCAGATCGCGAACGCGTTCACCGTGTACCCCTCGCTGTCCGGCTCGTTGGCCGAGGTGGCACGGCAGTTGCACACCAGGGGTATGCAGCAGGCGCAGCGCGAGGCGTAGCGCGGGCGCGGCCCCGGCCCGTACGGGGCGCGGCGGGGGAGCGGTGGCGCACCGTGATCTCCCGCCGCTCCTATACCACTTCGCGCGTTGCGTAGCGGACAACTTCCGTTAATTGCTGCAACCTGCTGAAAACGGATGGCTGTTGGCGTTACTGTCGGTTTCGTGTTCGCTGCAGAACGTCGTCAATTGATCCTCGAAATGGTGCGGGCCAACGGGGCGGTTTCGCTCCGTGAGCTCGCCCGTGTCGTCCAGACCTCCGAAGTGACCGTACGGCGGGACGTGCGGGCACTGGAGGCAGAAGGACTGCTCGACCGCCGGCACGGCGGTGCGGTGCTGCCGGGCGGCTTCACCCGCGAGTCCGGCTTCCCGCAGAAATCCCATCTAGCGACCGCCGAGAAGACGGCCATCGCCGATCTCGCGGCGAGCTTCGTCGAAGAGGGCGAGGCCGTCGTCGTCGGCGCCGGTACGACCACGCAGGAGCTGGCCCGCCGGCTCGCGCGCGTACCGGGACTGACCGTGGTGACCAACTCCCTGCTCGTGGCCCAGGCGTTGGCCCATGCCAACCGGGTCGAGGTCGTCATGACCGGTGGCACCCTGCGCGGCTCCAACTACGCCCTGGTGGGCAGCGGTGCCGAGCAGTCCCTGCACGGGCTGCGGGTCACCCGGGCCTTCCTGTCGGGCAGCGGACTGACCGCCGAGCGCGGCCTGTCCACGTCCAACATGCTCTCCGCGAGCGTGGACCGGGCGCTGGTGCAGGCCGCGGCGGAGGTCGTGGTGCTCGCGGACCACACGAAGCTGGGCACCGACACGATGTTCCAGACGGTGCCCACGGATGTGATCACCCGGCTGGTGACGGACGAGCCGCCCGGCCACGACGAGCGGGCCGGCACGGAGTTGCAGGCCCTCGCCGACCAGGGGGTGCACATCTCGGTCGCCGGGCCGGGCGCCGCCGTCGGCGGGCCCGCTGGGGCGGCGGGGATGCCGGGCGGCGGGGAGGCGGTGGAGCGGGCCCGTCGCCGTGACGTCCCGCTGCCGGGCCAGCGCCGCACCCATCCCCTGGGCCCCGGCCAGCCGCCGGGCCCGGTCCAGGGCGGCCCGCCCGGCCCTCCGCAGCTGCGCAGCGCGGTCCCGCTCGGGGAGGCCCCGACGGCCCGTGTGGCGGACCTGGCGCCGCGCAGGCGCTGACGGTTGGCGCTGCCGCGCGGGGTCGGGGCCGGTGCGGCGCCCGCCGCACCGCCCGGGCCCGGCGTACGGGCGCGCGTGGGCCGGCCCGGCCCCGGGGAAGGTCCCCGTGGGGCACCGGCCGCGCCCCGGCGGCCGGTCCCCGCGCACCGGGCGCCGGGCGCCGCCGCCTCAGCCGGGCTCCCGCGCCGGCGGGGTCGGTCCGGTGTCCGTACGGCGGGGTGCGGTCCGCGTGTCGGCGGGGTGCGGTGTCGGCTCCGGGTGCCGCGAGGCCGCAAGGCCCGGCGTCTGTCCGGGCGTCGGGGGCCGGTGTCCGTACGGCGGGGTGCGGTACGCGCCATCGGCGAGGGTGACGTCGGTGCCCGGCCCTGCGGGCCGGCGGGGCACGCTCAGCCGCAGTCCGCGTCCTGGCGGGCCTTGAGGCCGGTGAGGGTGAGGAAGAGGAGGCGGTCGGCCAACTCCGGGTCGTCCGGGGACTGTTCGGCCGCCAGCGAGATCGCGTTGGTCAGCTGCATCAGATCGGTGATGCCCACGTCCGCGCGGACGGCCCCGGCCCGCTGCGCGCGGGCGAGCAGCGTGCTGCCCGCCTCCCGCATCGGCAGGCTGCACCGTGACAGCGCGGACGCCTCGTCGCACTGCGCGGCCATCAGCGCCCGGGACAGCCCCCGGTAGGTGCTCGCGTGCGCGACGATCGCCCGCAGCCACTCCACGAGCGCGCGGCACGGCTCGGGCGAGGCCAGCAGTTCCCGGGAGCGCGCGAGCAGCCCGTCGACCTCGCCCTGGAAGACGGCGCTCATCAGGGCCGTGCGGTTGGGGAAGTGACGGTAGAGGGTGCCGATGCCGACCCCGGCCCGGCGGGCGATGTCCTCCAGGGAGGCGTCCGTACCGTGCTCGGTGAACGCCGTGCGCGCCTCCGCCAGCAGCCGCTCGTAGTTGCGGCGGGCGTCCGCGCGCATGGGGCGTGGTGGTGACACCTGCGTGATCTCCGTGGCCATCTGCCGTCGATCCTCCCTGTCGCTCCCCGCCCATCAAGAATGCCACCGCCCGCCGGCTGCCCGGCGCCGCGCGTACGGCCGCGGGCCCCGGCCGGGAGGGGTCTCGGCCGGGGCCCGCGGTGGACGGACGTGCGGGGTCGCTCAGTCCTTGATCTCGCAGATGACGGCGCCGGAGGAGACGGAGGCGCCGACCTCGGCGGTGATGCTCTTGACGGTGCCCGCGCGGTGGGCGTTGATGGGCTGCTCCATCTTCATGGCCTCCAGGACCACGATCAGGTCCCCGGCGGCGACCTCCTGGCCCTCCTCGACGGCGACCTTGACGATGGTGCCCTGCATGGGCGAGGTCAGCGCGTCGCCGGAGGCGGCGGAGCCGGCCTTCCTGGCCGCGCGGCGCTTGGGCTTGGCACCGCCCGCCGCGGCGGTGCGGGCGAGGGTCATGCCCAGCGAGGACGGCAGGGAGACCTCCAGCCGCTTGCCGCCGACCTCGACGACGACGGTCTCGCGGCCCGGGGCCTCCTCGTCCTCCTCGGCCGTCTGGCCCGCGAACGGCGGGATCTCGTTGACGAACTCGGTTTCGATCCACCGGGTGTGGACGGAGAACGGCTCCGAGGCGAAGGCCGGGTCGGCGACGACGGCCCGGTGGAAGGGGATCGCGGTGGCCATGCCCTCGATGCGGAACTCCGCCAGCGCCCGGGCGGCCCGCCGCAGCGCCTGCTCACGGGTGGCGCCGGTGATGATCAGCTTCGCGAGCAGCGAGTCCCAGGCGGGGCCGATGACGCTGCCGGTCTCCACGCCCGCGTCCAGCCGCACGCCCGGGCCGGCCGGCGGGGCGAAGGCGGTGACGGTGCCGGGGGCGGGCAGGAAGCCCCGGCCCGGGTCCTCGCCGTTGATGCGGAACTCGAAGGAGTGACCGCGCAGCGGCGGGTCGTCGTAGCCGAGCTCCTCGCCGTCGGCGATACGGAACATCTCCCGCACCAGGTCGAGGCCGGTGACCTCCTCGGTGACCGGGTGCTCCACCTGCAGCCGGGTGTTGACCTCCAGGAAGGAGATGGTGCCGTCCTGGCCGACGAGGAACTCGCAGGTGCCGGCGCCGACATAGCCGGCCTCGCGCAGGATCGCCTTCGAGGCGCGGTACAGCTCGGCGTTCTGCTCGTCCGTCAGGAAGGGGGCCGGGGCCTCCTCGACGAGCTTCTGGTGGCGGCGCTGCAGGGAGCAGTCGCGGGTGGAGACCACAACGACATTGCCGTGGGTGTCGGCCAGGCACTGGGTCTCGACGTGGCGCGGCCGGTCGAGATAGCGCTCGACGAAGCACTCGCCGCGGCCGAAGGCGGCCACGGCCTCGCGGACGGCCGAGTCGTAGAGCTCGGGCACCTCTTCGAGGGTGCGGGCGACCTTCAGACCGCGGCCGCCGCCGCCGAAGGCCGCCTTGATGGCGATGGGCAGACCGTGCTCGCGGGCGAAGGCGACGACCTCCTCGGCCCCGGAGACCGGGTCGGGGGTGCCGGCGACGAGGGGGGCGCCCGCGCGCTGGGCGATGTGCCGGGCGGCGACCTTGTCACCGAGGTCGCGGATGGCCTGCGGGGGCGGGCCGATCCAGGTCAGGCCCGCGTCGATGACGGCCTGGGCGAAGTCGGCGTTCTCGGAGAGGAAGCCGTAGCCGGGGTGGACGGCGTCGGCCCCGGACTCGGCCGCCGCGGCGAGGACCTTGGCCGCGTCCAGGTAGCTGGTGGCCGGGGTGTCGCCGCCCAGTGCGTACGCCTCGTCGGCAGCGCGGACATGCAGCGCGTCGCGGTCGGGGTCGGCGTAGACCGCCACACTGGCGATCCCGGCATCCCGGCAGGCACGAGCGACGCGGACAGCGATTTCGCCACGGTTGGCGATGAGCACCTTGCGCACGACGGTTCCTTCCTTGGCGCTGCGCCGCAACAAATGAACAGGCGCGAGTTTAGGTACTGGCGACACCCCGTGCCGACCCGACTCCCGAAGTGACCTTGCCCACACGGAGCGTGCACCGGGCCTCCGGCCCGGGTGCGTCACCCCGGTTTTTCCCACGGTACGCCGGGCGGGGCGGCCCTCGGTGGCGGTCCGGTGCGGCCGGGGTCCCGGCGGTCGGCCGGGAGGAGAGGTGAGCATTCTTTGTCGGGTCCCTACGAACGGGGGGTGCAAAGTTTGCGGGCCGGCGAACGGCGCCGACGGCCCCCGCACCGATGAATACCCGCGGGTAGCGATCCAGATGTACGGGCCCGCACCATCCGGACCCGGCGCTTCCGTGCACGGCACGGCACATCCGCGGCCGCCTCAGTGCGCCGTTGCCGCCCCGTGCGCCCCGTCCGCCGTCAACCGGGCTGCCTCCGCGGCCACTTGGCGCAGGGTACGGGTCAGCCGCGTACGGTGCCGGCGGAAGTCCTCCAGCGGCAGCGCCGCCGAGACGGCCGTACGCGCCCCGCCCGGCACCGGTACGGGCACCGCCACACAGGCCACACCCGGCGCGCACTCCTCGATCTCCACCGCGACGCCCTCCCGGCGCACCCGCAGCAGCTGCGCGTCCAACTGCTCGGGCGAGGTGACGGTGCGGGGCGTGATGGCGCGCATGCCCGCCTGCGCCAGATAGCGCTGCCGGGCCGCCCGGGGCAGCGCGGAGAGCAGCACCTTGCCGTGGGCGGTGGCGTGCGCGGCCTCGTCCCGGCCGACGGTGAAGCCGCCGGTGGCGGGGGAGCGGTGCGCGGCCGTCGCGAGGACGGCGATGTCCCCGCCGAGGTAGCTGCTGTAGTAGGTGTCCGCGCCGACGGCCCGCCGGGCGCGCAGCAGCAGCTCGTGCAGGGCGTCGTCGGTGCGGGTCTGCCGCTGGAAGGCGCGGTGCAGTACCGGCACGCGCGGGCCCAGCGCGTAGCCGGCGCTCGTGCGGACCACGTGCCCGCGCTCGGCCAGGGCGCCCAGCAGCTCGTAGACCGTGGACAGCCCGCAGCCCAGCCGGCGGGCCAGCGCCTTGGCGGGCAGCGGCCCGTCGGCGGCGGCGACGGCGTCGAGGGCGTCCAGGGCGCGGTCCAGGGACTGCGACATGAGGGGGCGGGCTCCTTGGCTCTGCTCGGTCCGTGCCGCCGGTGCGGCCCGGGAGGCTCTACGACCGGGACTGACCCCTGAAGCTTCGCACAGCCGCCCCGGGGCCCGTCGGCACTCGACGGGGGCGGGCCACGCGGCGGTGCGCCGGCCCTTGGGCCGAAGCACGTCCCCTGCGGGCAAGTGGGTAACTGCTGTGACAGCTGGGGGTGTTGGGAACCTGTGGCCCGTGACGCGGCGCGGCGGTCACGGCTTCGCGCGCGGGCGCCGGACACGGCCCGCGCATCTTGGGGCCGGACCACCCCGAGTGGCCCAAGCGACGGTGACCGCGCCGCGCCGACCTCGTTGGGGAGGCATGATCAAGCGCATTGCAGCTGCCGCCGCCCTCACCGGCGCCGCCCTCACGATGACCGCCACCGCCGCCTCGGCCGCGCCCATGCCGCACACCCCGACCTCGAACGCCGGCGACGTCTTCGCGCCTCCGGCGCCGCCGGAGGCCGTCACCCCGCCCAAGGAACCGCCCACGAGCATCCACCCGGGCGCCACCAAGGAGCTGGAGAAGCTCAACCAGCTCAAGCAGATGCAGCAGATCGAGAAACTGGGGCAGCTGACCGGGCTCGTGCAGCCGATCGTCGGACTGCTGCCGCTCTAGGCCGAGCGCTCAGCGGCCCCCGCGCGCCCGGGCCGCCCCCACCGCCTCACCGCCACAGATCGGTGATCGCGACGCCCAGTTCGGCGAGCAGGGTGCGCAGCAGGGGGAGCGAGAGCCCGATCACGTTCCCGTGGTCGCCGTCGATGCCGTCGATGAAGGGCGCGCAGCGGCCGTCGAGCGTGAACGCCCCGGCCACGTACAGCGGTTCACCGGTGGCGACATAGGCCGCGATCTCGTCGTCGCCGGGCTCCCCGAACCGCACCGTGGTGGAGGCGGTCGCGGACACCTGTCGGCCGTCGGCCGTATCGATCAGGCAGTGGCCGGTCCGGAGCACGCCGGACCGGCCACGCATGCTCTTCCAGCGGGCGATGGCGTCCTCGGCGTCGCGCGGCTTGCCCAGCGCCTGCCCGTCCAGCTCCAGCACCGAGTCGCAGCCGACGACGAGGGCCCCGGCCGCCTCCGGGCGGGCGGCGACCGCCTCGGCCTTGGCCACCGCCAGCAGCCGGGCCAGCTCGGCCGGGGACGCGGCCGTGACGCCGTCCTCGTCCACCCCGCTGACGATCACCTCGGGGTCCAGGCCCGCGGCCCTGAGCAGGCCGAGGCGGGCGGGGGAGGCGGAGGCGAGGACGAGACGGCGCGCGGTGGTCATGCCCGCCATCGTAAAGGCGCCCGTCACCCGCCGGGAGCGGCCTCCGGCAGAGGACCCGGCGGTCCGCTCAGGGCGCGCCGAGCACCAGCAGATAGACGATCACGGCGATCGCCAGCAGCAGTCCCGCCCGTCGCACCATCGCCTGCGCGGCACGCAGCTCCTCGGGGGGTTCGTCGGGCGGGTCGGACCACAGCATGATTCCGATGGTCGCGCCCGGGGGCCGTACCGCGCCTGAGTACCCGTACTCAGGCGCGGGGCACGGTCGTACGGTCCGGGGGCCCCGCCCGGGGGCGCGCACCCCGGGGGAGTCACGCCGGCCAGTACGCCGTGCGCCAGGCGCGCGGGCCCGGGCGCGGGGTGCGCGCGGCGGCCAGCCGCCGGGCCGGGTCGGCCCACTCGGCGCGCGCGCCACCCGCGCCCGCGCCCCCGCCCCGCCGGCCCGCCGCCGCGCGCGCCTGGACCACCGCCAGGGCGGCGGCCAGCTCCTCCGGGGTCGGGTTGCCCCGCACCACCTTGATCATCACGTGGACCCCTCCTCGGCGGCTACAGCGGGATGTTGCCGTGCTTCTTCGGCGGCAGCGCCTCGCGCTTGTCGCGCAGCGCGCGCAGCCCGCGCACGATGTGCCGGCGCGTCTCGTGCGGCATGACCACCGCGTCGACGTAACCGCGCTCGGCGGCCTCGTACGGGTTGAGCAGCGCGTCCTCGTAGTCCGCGATCAGCCGGGCGCGCAGCTCCTCCTGCTCCTCGGGCGTCTGCGCCTCGGCGAGCGTGCGCCGGTGCAGGATGTTGACCGCGCCCTGCGCGCCCATCACCGCGATCTGGGCGGTCGGCCAGGCCAGATTGAGGTCCGCGCCCAGGTGCTTGGAGCCCATCACGTCGTACGCGCCGCCGAACGCCTTGCGCGTGATCACCGTGATCAGCGGAACCGTGGCCTCCGCGTAGGCGTAGATCAGTTTGGCGCCGCGCCGGATGATGCCGTTGTACTCCTGGTCCGTGCCCGGCAGGAAACCGGGGACGTCCACGAAGGTGAGCACCGGCACGTTGAACGCGTCGCAGGTGCGCACGAACCGGGCCGCCTTCTCACTGGCGTTGATGTCCAGGCAACCGGCGAACTGCAGCGGCTGGTTGGCGACGACGCCGACCGGCCGGCCCTCCACCCGCCCGAAGCCGGTGATCATGTTCGGCGCGAACAGCGCCTGCGTCTCCAGGAATTCGCCGTCGTCCAGGACGTGCTCGACGACACTGTGCATGTCGTAGGGCTGGTTCGCGGAGTCCGGGACGAGGACGTCCAGTTCGCGGTCGGCGTCCGAGACCGCGAGGTCCGCCTCCTCCGGGAAGGCCGGCGGCTCGGAGAGGTTGTTCGACGGCAGGTACGACAGCAGCGCCTTGACGTAGTCGATCGCGTCCTTCTCGTCGCCCGCCATGTGGTGGGCCACGCCCGAGGTCGCGTTGTGCGTACGGGCGCCGCCCAGCTCCTCGAAGCCCACGTCCTCGCCCGTGACCGTCTTGATGACATCGGGTCCGGTGATGAACATGTGCGAGGTCTGGTCCACCATCACCGTGAAGTCGGTGATCGCCGGGGAGTAGACCGCGCCGCCCGCGCACGGGCCGACGACCAGGGAGATCTGCGGGATCACCCCGGAGGCCAGGGTGTTGCGGCGGAAGATCTCCCCGTACATGCCCAGCGAGACCACGCCCTCCTGGATACGGGCGCCGCCGGAGTCGTTGATGCCGACGACCGGGCAGCCGGTCTTCAGCGCGAACTCCATCACCTTGACGATCTTCTCGCCGAAGACGCCGCCCAGGGCCCCGCCGAAGACCGTGAAGTCCTGCGAGAAGACCGCGACCGGGCGGCCGTCGACGGTGCCGTAGCCGGTCACCACGCCGTCCCCGTACGGGCGGTTGGCCTCCAGGCCGAAACCGGTCGAACGGTGCCGGGCGAGCTCGTCCAGCTCGACGAAGGAGTCCGGGTCCAGCAGCAGCGCGATCCGCTCGCGCGCCGTCAACTTCCCCTTCGCGTGCTGCTTTTCCACCGCCCTGGCCGAGCCGGCGTGCGTGGCCTCCTCGATCCGGCGCTGCAGATCGGCGAGCTTGCCCGCGGTGGTGTGGATGTCGATGCCGCCGGCGGGACCGCCGGCGGGGGAGACGTCTGGCTCGGCCATCGGGATGCGGCTCCTGCTCGTCCCTAGGGGGTGGGCTGACTGGGGCTACTGGTTCGTAGCGTATCCGCGCGGATGCGTTGCGGCAGTGCGTCGTTGGCCACACCGCGGCCCGCCCCTCCCGGGGCGTCAGACGGGGCTCCGGCGGGCCGGGTTGGGCGCGCGTGCGGGGGGAGCCTCGCGGCTGCGTGATGTCTCCGTGGGACGGGCGTTTCCGGTGGCCGGGTAGTCGCCGGGTGGTGCCGCTGTCCGCTGCGTCGGCGTCTGCGTCGGCCGGCCCGTCGGCGCAGCGGCCCGGGCGCCTGGCGCCCCTTCCGCTCGTCCGGTGCACGGGAGGGGCGCTTTCTCCGGGCCGGGGCGCTGCCCCGCGACCGCCGGTGTCATCTGCCCGCGCGGTGACGCCGCCTGCCGCTCCGGCGCCGGGGCCGCTGCTTGCGCGGCGGGTGCCCGTCATGCCGTGCCGCCGCGCGGCAGGCGCTCTTCCCGGCGGGGCCCGGTGGCTGGTGCGCGTTCCGGGCCTTCCCCCGGCCGCCTCCTAAGGTGGCCGTATGACGTCCTCACGCTGGTCCGACCTCGACCGTCCTCCGCTCAACGCCGCCGCGCTGCGCCGCGCGCTCGTCCGGGAGGGCGGGCTGTGGACCTCCCTCGACGTGGTCGCCCGTACCGGCTCCACCAACTCCGACCTCGTCGCGCGGGCCGGGGACGGCGGCGAGGGCGCGGTCCTGGTCGCCGAGGAGCAGTCCGCCGGGCGCGGCCGCCTGGACCGCACCTGGTCGGCTCCCGCGCGCTCCGGGCTGTTCCTCTCCGTCCTGCTGCGGCCCGGCCCGGGCGTACCGCCCGAGCGCTGGGGCTGGCTGCCGCTGCTCGCCGGGGTCGCCACCGCCACCGCCCTGGCCCGCGCGGCCGGCGTCGACACGGCCCTGAAGTGGCCCAACGACCTGCTGGTGACCGTCGGCGGCGAGGAGCGCAAGGCCGGCGGCATCCTCGTCGAGCGGGCCGGTGACGCGGCCGTCGTCGGCATCGGCCTGAACGTCTCGCTGCGCGCCGACGAACTGCCCGTCCCGCAGGCCGGATCGCTCGCGCTCGCGGGCGCGCGTACCCTCGACCGCGATCCGCTGCTGCGCGCCGTGCTCCGCTCGCTGGAGCAGTGGTACGGCGACTGGCGGCGCTGCGGCGGCGACCCGGCGGTGAGCGGCCTGCAGGAGACGTACGCCGCCGGCTGCGCGACGCTGGGCCGTACCGTACGGGCCGAACTGCCCGGCGGGCGGGCCCTGACCGGTGAGGCGGTGGCCGTCGACGGCGACGGCCGGCTCGTACTCGCCACCGAGCGGGGGGTGCAGGAGCCCGTGGGCGCCGGCGACATCGTCCATCTGCGGCCCGCGCCGTCGGAAGAGTGAGCTACGGCACACCTGTCGTATCGTTGTGCCCGGAACCCAACGAACAGTGAACGGCAGGGCAGTGCGCACGGATCGGACAGGGGGCGGGCGGTGACCGCCGACGAGGGGGGTACCTCCCGTGCGCGGGAGGACGGTGGCGCACCCGGGGACGCCGTCCCCGGAACGCCTGGTGGCGGCCCGGCGCATCCCCCCGGCGAGGAGGCCGGGGAGAGAAGCGGAGCCGACGGCGCCGCCCCCGGCCCGGACGTCGAGGAGTACGCGGAGGAGGAAGGCGACCCCCTCGCCCTGCGCCTCGAAGCCCTCATCCTCGGCGCGGAGCGCCGCTACACCCCCTTCCAGGCCGCCCGCGCCGCCGGCGTCTCCATGGACCTCGCCTCCCGCTTCTGGCGCGCCATGGGCTTCGCCGACATCGGCCAGGCCCGCGCGCTGACCGAGGCCGACGTGCTCGCGCTGCGCCGGCTCGCGGGCCTCGTCGAGGCCGGGCTGCTCAGCGAGCCCATGGCCGTGCAGGTCGCCCGCTCCACCGGGCAGACCACCGCCCGGCTCGCCGACTGGCAGATCGACTCCTTCCTGGAGGGGCTGACCGAGCCTCAGGAACCGGGCATGACCCGTACGGAGATCACCTATCCGCTGGTCGAACTGCTGCTGCCGGAGCTGGAGGAGTTCCTCGTCTACGTCTGGCGGCGGCAGCTCGCCGCCGCGACCGGCCGCGTGGTCCAGGCGCAGGACGACGCCGAGATGGTCGACCGCCGGCTCGCCGTCGGCTTCGCCGACCTCGTGGGCTTCACCCGGCTCACCCGCCGTCTGGAGGAGGAGGAACTCGGGGAACTGGTCGAGGCGTTCGAGACCACGGCCGCCGATCTGGTGGCCGCGCACGGCGGCCGGCTGATCAAGACCCTCGGCGACGAGGTGCTCTACGCGGCCGACGACGCCGGCACCGCCGCCGAGATCGGGCTGCGGCTCATCGAGACCCTCGGCCACGACGACACCATGCCCGAGCTGCGCGTCGGCATCGCCTTCGGCACGGTCACGACCCGCATGGGCGACGTCTTCGGCACCACCGTCAACCTCGCCAGCCGGCTCACCTCGATAGCGCCCAAGGATGCCGTCCTCGTCGACGCGGCCCTCGCCGAGGAGCTGGCCCGCAGCGGTGACGCGCCCAAGTCCGAGGCCGACGCGGCCGCTTCGGCGAAGGAGGGCGCGGAGGGCGCCCCGGCGTACCGGTTCGCGCTGCAGCCGATGTGGCAGCGTCCGGTGCGCGGCCTCGGCGTCGTCGAACCGTGGCTGCTCACGCGGCGCGAGACCGGCTGACGGACCGGAGCGTCCCAAGGGTCTGGTCCGTCGCGGGGCGACACGGCATGATCGGGAACGCAGGTTTACGTGCGTTGACCGTTGGCCGTTCGGGAGGGTGAGTCGCGTGGGCGAGGAGCAGCGTTTCGGGGAGTGGGTCGCGGTCCGCCGGCACGGGCACGTCGCCGAGCTGGTGCTGGACCGGCCGAAGGCGATGAACGCGGTCTCCGTGGAGCTGGGCCGGCAGCTCGCCGCCGCGACGGGCGCGCTCGCCGCCGACCCCTCGGTCCGCGCCGTCGTGCTCACCTCCACGCACGAGCGCGCCTTCTGCGTCGGCGCCGACCTCAAGGAGCGCAACTCCCTGACCGACGCTGAACTCGCCCGCCACCGCCCGCAGTCGCGCGCCGCCTACAACAGCGTGCTGGACCTGCCGGTGCCCGCGATCGCCGCCGTGCACGGCTACGCCCTCGGCGGCGGCTACGAACTCGCCCTGTCCTGCGACGTGATCGTCGCCGACGCCACCGCCGTGGTGGGGCTGCCCGAGGTCTCCGTCGGCGTGATCCCCGGCGGCGGCGGTACGCAGCTCCTGCCGCGCCGCGTCGGGGCCGCCCGCGCCGCCGAACTCGTCTTCACCGCACGCCGCGTGGCGGCCGCCGAGGCGAAGGAGCTGGGCATGGTCGACGTCCTCGTCCCCGCCGGCGAGGACCGTACCGAGGCCCTCGCGCTCGCCGCGCGCATGGCCGCGAACTCGCCCGTCGGCCTGCGCGCCGCCAAGCGCGCCCTGCGGCTGGGGCACGGTCTCGACCTGGCCGCCGGTCTGGAGGTGGAGGAGGCGGCCTGGCGCACGGTGGCCTTCTCCGGCGACCGCGCGGAGGGCGTGGCGGCCTTCAACGAGAAGCGGACGCCGCAGTGGCCGGGGGAGTGAGCCGACGGCGCGGCTGTGCCGGTGTGAAGCGGCAGCCGTGAGGGTCTGCCGGCCGTGCGGCGAAAGCCGGACGCGCCGTACGGCCTCGCCGCCTGCCGCCCGCGCGTGAGGGCGCCCGGCCCGTCGCCGCCGGGCGGAACTCGCCGAACGTTCATACGCTGGTGGTGCGGAACGCGCGCACAGTGGCGAATGTGAGGCTCGGGTGGCAGCAGGCGGGGAGTGCGACGTGCGGCTGCGTGCCGTGGTGGAGCTGGCCCAGGCGATGGCGGCGGCACGCACGCCGCTGGAGTCCGCGGGGGCCGCGGCGGAGCGGGCCCGCACGGCGCTGGGGGGAGACTTCGCGGCCCTGTCGGTGTGGGAGCGCGAGCGCGGACGGCTGCGGGTGCTGGTCAACACCGGGCGGCTGGCCGGAGGCGAGGAGCCCTTCCCCGAGGACGAGTCCTATCCCGTGCACGACTTCCCCGAGATCGCCGGGTTCCTGCACGAGCGGTGGGCGGGCGGCGGCAGCGAGGCCCACGCGTGGGTGGAGAACGCCGGCGAGGACACCGGCGGCGCCCCGCGGCACCCGCGCGCCGCCGCCCTGCGGCGGCGCGGGCGCGGCTCCTGCGTGGTCGCGCCGATCGTGCTGCACGGCCGGGCCTGGGGCGAGCTGTACGTGGCCCGCGCGGCCGGGGCGGACGCCTTCGACCGGGCGGACGCGGAGTTCGCCACCGTCCTCGCCGCCGTGGCCGCCGCCGGGATCGCGCAGACCGAGCGGCTGGAGGAGGTGCGCCGGCTCGCCTTCACCGACCCGCTCACCGGGCTCGGCAACCGCCGCGCCGTCGACGTCCGGCTCGACGAGGCCGTCGAGCGGCACGTCGCCGAGGGCGTCGTCGTGAGCCTCCTGGTGTGCGACCTCAACGGCCTCAAGCGCGTCAACGACACCCTCGGCCACGCGGTGGGCGACCGGCTGCTGGAACGGTTCGGCTCGGTGCTCTCGCTGTGCGGCGCGATGCTGCCCGGCTCGCTCGCCGCCCGGCTCGGCGGCGACGAGTTCTGTCTGCTGGCGGTCGGCCCGGAAGCCGACGAGGTCGTGCGCGTCGCCGGTGAACTGTGCCGCAGGGCGGCGGAGTTGGAGCTGGGCGAGGGCGTCTCGTGCGGGGTCGCCTCGACGGGCGAGGCGATCGGTCCGGTGCGCACCGCGCGGCGGCTGTTCCGGCTCGCCGACGCCGCCCAGTACCGGGCGAAGGCGGTCCGCGCGCCGGTGCCGGTCGTCGCGGGGCGGGCCGGCGGCGAACGGGACCCCGTGGTGCGGCTCGCCGACCACCCGCCCGCCGTGCCGCCGGCGGAGCGGCGCCGGTTCCGGGGGCTCAAGGCGTGAGGGGCGCGCGGCCGGTACCGGGGCGCGGGGTGCCGGGATGGTCCGGGGCGCGTACGGGCGTTGGACCTGACAGGCGGCCCCGGAAGGCTATGTACAGAAAGCCTTTCAGTCTTTAGGGTGCCTGAATATGGATATGCAGCAAGCTGTTGTGACGGTGGGGACGGCCGGGACGACCGCGCAGGACGTGATCGCCGTGGCACGGGACGGCGCGCGCGTCGTCGTCTCCGAGGAGGCGCTCGCGGCCGTGGCCGCCTCGCGCGGCATCGTCGACGACCTCGCCGCCAAGCCCGACCCCGTCTACGGCGTCTCCACCGGCTTCGGCGCCCTCGCCGTCCGCCACATCAGCCCCGAACTCCGCGCCCAGCTGCAGCGCAACATCGTCCGCTCGCACGCCGCCGGCATGGGCCCGCGCGTCGAGCGCGAGGTCGTGCGCGCGCTCATGTTCCTGCGGCTGAAGACCCTCGCCTCGGGCCGTACGGGCGTCCGCCCCCTCGTCGTGACGACGATGGCCGCCCTCCTCAACGCCGGGATCACCCCCGTCGTGCACGAGTACGGCTCCCTGGGCTGCTCCGGCGACCTCGCGCCGCTGTCGCACTGCGCGCTCACGCTCATGGGCGAGGGCGAGGCCGAGGGCCCCGACGGGACCGTCCGCCCCGCCGCGCAGCTGCTCGCCGAGCACGGCATCGAGCCCGTCGAGCTGCGCGAGAAGGAGGGCCTCGCGCTGCTGAACGGCACCGACGGCATGCTCGGCATGCTCGTCATGGCCTGCGCCGACCTCGCCCGGCTGATCACCTCCGCCGACGTCACCGCCGCGCTCTCGCTGGAGGCCCTGCTCGGCACCGACAAGGTCCTCGCCCCCGAGCTGCACGCGATCCGCCCGCACCCCGGGCAGGGCGCGAGCGCCGGCAACATGCTGCGCGTACTGGCCGGTTCGGGCCTGACCGGACACCACCAGGACGACGCGCCGCGCGTGCAGGACGCGTACTCGATCCGCTGCGCCCCGCAGGTCGCGGGCGCCGGCCGCGACACCCTCGCGCACGCGCGGCTGGTCGCCGACCGGGAGCTGGCCGCCGCCGTCGACAACCCCGTCGTCCTGCCCGACGGCCGCGTGGAGTCCAACGGCAACTTCCACGGCGCCCCCGTCGCCTACGTCCTGGACTTCCTCGCCATCGCCGCCGCCGATCTCGCCTCGATCGCCGAGCGCCGCACCGACCGGCTGCTGGACCCGGCCCGCTCGCACGGCCTGCCGGCCTTCCTCGCCGGGGACCCGGGCGTCGACTCGGGGCTGATGATCGCCCAGTACACGCAGGCCGCCCTGGTCAGCGAGCTGAAGCGGCTCGCCGTGCCCGCCTCGGTGGACTCGATCCCCTCCTCGGCGATGCAGGAGGACCACGTCTCCATGGGCTGGTCGGCCGCGCGCAAGCTGCGGACGGCCGTCGCGGCGCTGACCAAGGTCATCGCCGTGGAGCTGGTCGCCGCGACCCGGGCCGTCGAGCTGCGCTCCGGCCTCACGCCCTCGCCGGCCACGCGGGCCGTGATCGAGGCCGTGCGCGCGGCAGGCGTCGAGGGACCGGGCGAGGACCGCTTCCTGGCCCCCGACCTGGCGGCGGCGGAGGAGTTCGTGCGCGGCGGCGCCCTGATCGCGGCGGTCGAGCCGGTGACGGGCCCGCTGGCCTGACGGCCGCGCGGCGGGGCCCGGTCAGCGGCCGGCCGTACGGGAGCGCCGTACCGACACCGTGACCAGGGCCCCGCCCGCCACGAGGAAGGCGCAGCCGCCCAGCACGTAGGGCGTGGTGTCCACACTGCCGGAGTCCGCCAGGCGCGCGCCCTGCCCGGCGGGGGCCGGGGTGGGCGCCGTCACGGCCACCGGGGCCGCCGGGGACGGCTCCGCGCGGGCTGGACCCGCCTGCGCGCTCGGCACGCACCACACCGCGCACAGCAGCGAGCCGGCGGCGACAGCGGTCAGCAGCGGTCGGTGTGCGGTCACGGAGCGAATCCCCCTTGGCGCGGCGGAGATTGGGGCCACCGGGCCACCGATCGGCGCCGCGGGAGCCCCGGACCGCACCGATCGTAGTGACCCGGGCGGCAGGTCAGGAAGTCGCGGGCGGCGGCGGGGAATCACCAGGGGAATCACCACCGGCCCGCACGGCTCCTGTTTCGCCCGCGTCCACCCCGTCACGCCCGGCCCCCGGCCACCGCTGCCCGGTATCATGGCGGCCCTGTCGAGGGTGCTCGCGGACGTGGTGTTCCCCACACAATCCCGAGAAGTGGAACGGACGAATCGGTGCAGACGTTCTTCGAGTCGGTGGCCGGGAGAAGGGCCGCACCGCGTTCGGCCCGGGGATTTCGGGGTCCAGCAGCAATGGAGAAGCGTGTGATGACGTACGGCAAGCGCCGCAAGGCCCTCGTGGCCGCGGCTGCTGTGCTCGGCGGGGTACTGACTCTCGCTGCGTGTGGCGGCGGTGACGACGGCGACAAGGCCGCCGGCAACGGCAAGGCCCAGAGCAAGGTCGACGCCGCCGCCGCGAAGGAAGCCTCCAAGGCGCAGATCAAGATCGCCCAGAAGGACGGCTCCACCAACGCCGGGATCACCCCGGACTCCGCCCAGGTCACCGTCAGCGACGGTGAGCTCACCAGCGTCGTCATGACCACCGAGAAGGGCACTCCGGTCGAGGGCTCGATATCGCAGGACAAGACCTCCTGGCAGCCCGCCAAGCAGCTGGAGCGGTCCACCAAGTACAAGATCGCGGTCGAGGCGAAGGACTCCGAGGGCCGCAAGGCCGTCGCCAACGCCTCCTTCGCGACGGTCTCCCCGACCAACAGCTTCATCGGCTCCTTCACGCCCGAGGACGGCTCGACCGTCGGCGTCGGCATGCCCGTGTCGATCAACTTCGACAAGCCGATCAAGAACCGCAAGGACGTCCAGTCGCACATCGAGGTCAACTCCAGCAGCGGCCAGAAGGTCGTCGGCCACTGGTTCGGTGACCAGCGCATAGACTTCCGCCCCCAGGAGTACTGGAAGGCCGGCTCGGAGGTCACCCTCAAGCTGGACCTCGACGGCGTCGAGGGCGCGCCCGGCATCAAGGGCGTCCAGAAGAAGAGCATCTCCTTCAAGATCGGCCGCTCGCAGGTCTCCACGGTCGACGTGAAGAACCACCAGATGACCGTGATGAAGGACGGCCAGCTCGTCAAGACCATCCCGATCTCCGCGGGCAGCCCCGAGAACCCCACGTACAACGGCAAGATGGTGATCTCCGAGAAGTTCAAGGAGACCCGGATGGACGGCTCCACCGTCGGCTTCACCAAGGGCGACGGCAAGGGCGAGTACGACATCCCGGACGTGCCGCACGCCATGCGGCTGTCCACCTCGGGCACGTTCATCCACGGCAACTACTGGGGCAACGGCATCTTCGGCTCGGTCAACACCAGCCACGGCTGCATCGGCCTGGACGACAAGCGGGGCGCCAACGACCCGAACACCATGGGCGCCTGGTTCTTCAACAACTCCATGGTCGGTGACGTCGTCGAGGTCAAGGGCTCCAACGACAAGACGATCGCCCCGGACAACGGCCTCAACGGCTGGAACATGGACTGGAACCAGTGGGTCGCGGGGAGCGCGACGGGCGCCTGACGGCAAGCGGGGCCCTTTGGCGGGCGGCGGCCGGTACGTGACGTACCGGCCCCCGCCCGTTTGTCCGGTTGTCCGGGGCGAACGCGATGCGTGGCGGGGCCCCGGGACAATGGATGCACCACCCCTGACCGAATCTTCGACCTAGAGAAGTGAGCCGACTCCCGTGGCCAGGCGCAGCAAGCGGCAGCAGACGCCGCCCGAGGAAGCCGAGCTGCTGCGCGGCGTCGAGAGCACCCTGACCGCCCTGCGCGCGCAGCGCGGCGACGCCCTCGACGACGCGCTGTACGCGGCCGCCTCCGCGCTGACCGCCGCCCCCGCCGGCTGGGATGCCGTCAGCCGGACCGTCCTGCGGGCCGCCGAACGGGCCGTACGGCAGGCGTGGGAACGCGGCTGGCAGCCCGCCGACGCGGCCCGGTACGCACGGCGCGAACTGCCCGCCGACGGGCAGCGGTTCACCCTCGACGCGATCGCCGCCGAGGCCCGCCGGTACCCGCCCGACACCCTCACCGCCCGCTGGAGCGCCCAGCTGACGGACCTCGACGCCCGCGTGTGGTGGCCGCAGGACGACTCCTTCCTGGACGGCTTCGCCCGGCGCGAGCGGCTGAGCCGCTTCGAGACCGCCGTGTGCGCGCTCGGCGCGCTGCGGCTGCTGGGCGCCCTGCCGCGGATCGGGGCGGCCGGGCCGCTGCCCGGCACGCCCCGCGCGGTGCTCCGGGCCCGCCCGCACCCCGGGCAGGCGCGCACCCTCGCCCGCGTGCGGGCCCTGCTCGCCAAGGCCGAGTCGACGCGGTTCCCGCCCGAGGCCGAGGCGCTGTCCGCGAAGGCCCAGGAGCTCATGGCCCGGCACTCCATCGACGAGGCCCTGCTCGCGGCGCACTCCCCGGAACCGGCCGACGGCCCGGGGGTGTGCCGCATCGGCGTCGAGGGCCCCTACGAGTCCGCGAAGGCACTGCTGCTCGACGCGGTCGCCGAGGCCAACCACTGCCGCGCGGTGTGGTCCGGCGAGTACGGCTTCTCGACGGTCGTCGGCTTCGAAGCCGACCTGGACATGGCCGAGTTGCTCTACACGTCCCTGCTCGTCCAGGCGACGACCGCGATGCGACGCGCCGCCGACGCCCACCACGCCGACGGCCGCGCCCGCCGCACCCGCGACTTCCGCGAGTCCTTCCTGATCGCCTACGCGGCCCGCATCGGCGAACGGCTCACGACAGCGGCCAGGGAGACGACACGGCGCGCGGCCTCCTCCTCCGAGGCGGGGGAAGCCGCGGCCGAGGTGCTGCCGGTGCTGGCGGCCCGCGACGTCGCCGTCGGCGAGACGGCACAACGCCTCTTCCCGGAGACGACGACCCACCGCCTGCGGGGGCGCGACGCGGAGGGCTGGGCACGGGGGACGGAGGCGGCGGAGCGGGCGGAACTGCGGGGTGGGCGGGGGAGTTCGTAGGGGGTTGGGAGCTGGGTGGGACGGTCAGTCGACCAGGCTCTGGAGCTCCTCGGTCTCCAGGGTGAGGCCGACGGGCTCGGGGAGCTTGACGGCAGCCCCGTAGGGGCGGTTCTCGATGCTCCGATACTTGCCGCCCTGGGGATCCGAGTAGACCGTCACGGAGCGGTCGTCGCGGTCGACGAGGAGGTAGACGGGGATGCCTGCTTCGGCGTAGCCGTCGCGCTTGTCGTGCCGGTCGGTGTCGGCGTCGTAGGAGGTGATCTCGACGGCCATCAGGACGCCCTCGGGGTCGGACCACTCGCCGCGTCCGCGGAAATGCCTGTGCGGCGCCAGCGCGCCGTCCGGGCGGGCACGGCCTTTGCGGTAACTCTCGACCTTGAGGCCCTGATCGGGGTATACACGCAGATCAGGGCGGTGCTGCATGCACTGGTCCTGGAGCCAGATGAAGATCTCTCCGTGGTCGCCGTCCGGCACGGGCTTGACCTCTAGCTTTCCCTTGATGAATTCGAGCGTCACGGTTTCGGGCGCGGTGCGGGCGAGCTGCTCGAACTCCTGGATGAGCATGTCCGGCCGGTCAGCGGTACTGGGGGTCATGGTGTCGCCTCCTCCCCTCCATGGTGCCCCGGTCAACCGGGGTGCGTCCTGAACGCTCATACATGGGACCTTTCGCGTCGGCGCACGGCGGTGCGGTGCGGACTGGGGCGCGGCGAGGGCGCGATGCACTCAAGGGTACCGAGTGGCGACTGTGCGTGTCCGGGTTTTGGGAAGGCGGAACAGGGCAGTTGGGGTGCGGGTGCCACCCATGGCCGTTGGAGAGGTCACCAAGTCGCCGCGCCGCACGGCAGGTTGCGGCTCTAGGTGCTGCTCGGGCTGGCTGAGCCTGGCGGCATCCGCCAAGGCTCGTCCGGCAGTGGACGCCCGGTCTCGACGTACGTCTTGAGGTTGGACATCACGGCCGCCCATCCCGCCGCCGCTTGCTCGCGCTCGGCCTCGTCGGCCAGGTTCTCGTGCCTCACGGTGAGGCGGACGATCGCGCCGTACGGCGCGATCGTGAACGTCACCCGCGACGGCCCGCCGGGATGGGGCGCCCCCGGCAGCCCCCACGTCGACACCAGCCGCTTCGGCGGCACGCTCTCGACCACGGTCCCGACGACGTCGGCGATGCCCGAACCGTCCGTGCGCCGGTGCTCCCAGGGGGAGCCTTCCTTCCAGTCGGAGACGTTGCTGTGCCCCCAGTAGGCGGCGGTCGCTTCGGCGTCGGTGAGGGCGTGCCAGACCGTTTCCGGGGGGCTGCCGAGGTAAGTGACGTAGGTGAAGGAGAGGTTGGGGGTTCCGGGGGATTCCGCCATGAGGTCACCCGCCGGCCGTCAGCGCTTCTGCGTCTCGCCCGGGACCTCCTTGACCTCCGCGGTCGGCGCGTTCCGTTTCACCGAGTCGATGCCGTTCTGGCAGGCGGCCTTGGAGTTGTACGCCTCGCCCACCGCGATGATCTCGCCGTTGCCCGCCTTGAGTCGATAGCGGTACTTGCCTGCTTTGTCCTGGTACATCTCGAACTTGCCGCTCATGCTGACTCCCGCGTCCGGAGGTGCTGTCGCTCCCAGGAACGCATCCTGCGGACGACGCGGCAGCCCCGGGGGCGCCGTACGGGTGAGCCCGGCGGTGGGCGCATGCCGGGGCCCGGTGAGGGCTGTCCCCGCCGCCCGACGGTCACGGCCGATTCGGCGCCGGGCGAAAATAACGCCAGCGGAATCTAAAGAGCGCATAAAATCCCCCTGTTCCGACGTTTCTGAATGTGGGGGGACTCTGCCCTGTGGGCACTTCTCCGCGCGCCCTGCGCGCACTCCTGCTGCTGGCGGGCTTCTACCTGCTCGTCCTCGTCGTACTCGCCGTGCTCGTCGGCATCGATGTCGCGGCCTGGACCCAGGCACCGGTGCCCGCCGCGGTCAAAGTGACGGTGGTCACCGCCCTGTTGGGCTTCCCCGTCGTGAAGGGCGTCTTCTCGCTCGGCAGCTCCAAGGGCGGTGAGGAGCACGGGCTGCCGGTCACCGAGGCCGCGCAGCCCGAACTGTGGGCCGCCGTACGGTCGTTGGCCGAACGGTCCGGGACGCGGGCACCCGACGAGATCATCCTGACCGGGGACGTGAACGCGGCCGTCTCCGAGGACACCCGGATGCTGGGCCTGCTGCCCGGACGGCGCCGCCTGTACCTCGGCGTACCGCTGCTGACCGGCCTGACCGAGCCGCAGCTGCACTCCGTCATCGCCCACGAACTCGGCCACTACGGCAACGCGGACACCCGCCTCGCCGGCATCACCCGGCGCGGCCGCGACTGTGTGGCGCGGACCCTGGAGGCGTTCCAGAAACGGGAACAGAAGCGCATCGACAAGGACCGCGAGCGCCAGGAGCGCGCGGCCGCCAAAGCGGTGCGCAAGGGCAGGAAGCCCAAGGAGGTCAACACCGGCGGCACCGGCTTCGGCTACCGCGTGATGGCCAAGCCGTTCCAGGCGTACGCGCGCTTCTACCTGCGGGCCACGCACAGCGTGGGCCGGCAGCAGGAGCTGGCCGCCGACCGGCTGGCCGTCCGCCTCGCGGGCCGGGACGCCACCGCCTCGGCGCTGCGGGCCACCGCGGCCCTCGGCGCCGCCCACGACTACTACATGGACCGCTACGCCACGTTCGGCGTCCGGGTCGGCCTGCTGCCGCCGCGCGGCGAGTTCTTCGGCGGCCTGCGGCACCTGCTCGCCGACCCGCGCCGCCAGACCGACATGGCGGAGATGCGCGACGAGCTGCCGCCCGACGAGGCGTCCCCGTACGACTCGCACCCGCCGATGGCCGAGCGCGTACGGATCGTCGAGGCGCTGCCCGACGACGGCCGCGCCACGGACTGCGCACGGCCCGCGCTGGCCCTGCTGTACGACGTCGAGCGGGTGCTCGCGGAGCTGGAGGGCACCGTCCTCACGCCGGAGGCGCTGGCCCTGGAACGGGCGGACTGGCCGGAGTTGACGCACCGGGCGATGCACGCCCTGACGGTCTCGAACGCGGAACCCCTGCGGGCGGCGCTGGCGTCGGCCGGGCTCGCCACGGGCAGCGCGGCGGGCGACCTCGCGGCCCTGCTGGACGCCGCCGACGCGGGACGGCTGTGGCAGGTGGCGGACCACCTGCCCAAGTCGCCGGAGGCGGCCCGGGCCTCGGGCCGGGCAGCGCGGGAATTCCTGCGGCCGGCCCTGACGGCGGGCCTGCGGGAGCTGGTGGAACTGGCCCTGGTGGAGCGGTCCGGGGCGTACTGGGAGCTGTCCTGGTCCCGGTGGGTGGCCCTGCGGCTGCCGGGGGCCGGGGAACCGCAGGAGGTCGAGGAGGCGGCGACGGCGGCCGTACGGGCGGCTGTCGCCGACGCCCCGGACACGCTGTTGCTGCGCTCGCTCGTCGACATGGACGGCACGGACGCCACGTACGGCGGCACGGATGCCACGTACGGCGCGGGCGGTGCGTACGGCTCAGGCGGCGCGGTCGAGCCGACGGACCCGCGCGCCCACTGGTCCCAGCAGCCGAACTGACGCCGACGGCCCCCGCCCCTTCCGCTCCCGCTCCCGTCACCACCCCGTCCAATTCAACCCGCCGGGCCCACAAGCCCGTTGCACCCCCGTCCCCGATCGGATCGCGAACCCCACACCCATGAGAATCCTCCCCCTCGTCGTCCTCGCCGTCATGCTCTTCTTCTGGCTGCGCAAGAGACGGCGCGCCGCGCAGGTCTCGCGCGCCGCCGCCGTGGCCGGCGCGCACCTGCTGCCGCCGGAGCGGCAGAACACGGACCGGGCCTGCCCGGACCCCGAGGCGGACGCCGTGACCGCCGCCCTCGCCCGGGGCGACTGGCAGCCCGCCGCGCAGGCACTCGCCGCCGCGGGTACGGACTGGGAGCGCCGCTCCTACCTCGTCGGCGTCGTCGCACGGCGGGCCGCCGAGGACGACTCCTGGCTGCGCGCGTGGCAGGCCGCGCGCCCCGACGACCCGGACGCGGCCGTGGTCGACGCCGACGCGAAGGTGACGCTGGCCTGGGAGATCCGTGGCTCGGGCTGGGCGAAGAACCTCACCGGCGAGCAGATCGAGGGCTTCTTCCGGGTGCTGCGGGAAGCCCGCGAGGACTTCGCGCGCGCGGCATCCCTGGCCCACCCGCAGGACCCGACCCCGTACCTCCTCCAGATCCCGCTCTACATGGGCCTGAACGCCCCGCACGAGGCCATGCGGGAGCTGTGGGCCGAGGTCGCCTCCCGGGCCCCGTACCACTACGAGGCGCACTGGTACGCGCTGCAGTACTGGTGCGAGAAGTGGCACGGCTCCGAGGAACTCGCCCGTGACTTCGCCGCGAAGGAGGCGGCAGCGGCCCCGGCCGGCAGCCTGCTCACGATGTTCCCGCTGCTCAGCTGGTTCGAGCACCACCACGACAAGGCGCCGGACGAGGCGTACGGCTGGCTGGAGGTGCGGCAGCTCGTCGACGCCGCCCTGGCGGACGTCGCGGCCGCGCGGCCGGACCACCCCCGCACCGCCGAAGTCCGGCACCTGCTCGCGTACTTCCTCACCGAGGCGGGCCGTTACGAGGAGGCCGTCGAGCAGTTCCAGCGGGTGGACGGCTACGTGGAGGCAGCGCCGTGGCGCTACTCCGGCAAGCCGGCGCAGATGTTCTGCCAGTACCGGGACAAGGCGCTCAGGGGTTCCCTGAGCGGACGCTGAGCAACGGGCGCCGGGGGTACGGGTGTTCCGTCGCCCGTACCCCCGGGGCCGCCGGGCGATTACCCGCCCTGACACGCCGGCGCCGGCTGACTACTGGTACCAGCGCTGGTTCGCGCCGCCCGTGCAGTCCCACATCCAGACCAGCGCGCCGACTTCGTCCCTGGAGTACATGATGTCCAGGCATTTGCCGTTCATCCGGCTGCGGATCTGCTGGCCGTCCCAGTACCACCGCTGATTGACGCCACCGTCACAGTTCCAGGTACTCACCGCGGCGCCGTTGTCGTTACGGAAGGCGTAGATCTCCAGGCACTTGTTGTTCAGCGAGGTGCGGAGCTGCTCGCCGTCCCAGTACCACTGTTGTTGCGGACCGCCGTTGCAGTCCCACATGAGAAGTGTGGCGCCGTCCTCCTGGTGGAAGGCGTAGACGTCCAGGCACTTGTTGTTCATGGCCGATCTCAGGAGCGGACTCGTGATGGCCTTCCTGGCCGGGGCCGGAGGTGCCGGAACAGCGGCAGACGCCGAGGAAGTGGCGAAGGAGCCGCACACCATGAGTGTGGCGGCTCCCAGCAGCATGGCTGCTCTGCGTGCTCTGAACATGGTTCTCCTTGAACAGGTTTGGCGTTCAGGGACGAGAGATCCATCCAAAGCGAGAGCTAAGGGCGTGCACATGCCACCAGACTCCCTATTGGGCCGACAGCCGCATTCGGGCCAACCTGTTCGGCGGAACACCGTCTCCGGATCAGCGACTCAGGTTCATCGGGTCACCATGACGCCGGCTGGTGCCCGCTTGTGCGCCCTGGCCCGACGCTGTGGACTGCCCGCGTGACCACGACACGGACCTTGTACCTCATCGCCTGCGCTGCTCCACCCGCCCGCTGCCTCGACGTGCCCATCCGCCTTGCGCAGAAGGCCGGTTGGGACGTATGCGCGATCCTCACTCCGTCCGCCCACCGCTGGGCGCGGGAAGACACCCACGGTGCGATCGAGGCTCTGGAAGCACTGACCGGGCATCCGGTCCGCTGGCAGTACAAACTGCCCTCCCAGCCCGACGTGCTGCCCGCACCCGACGCGATGCTCGTCGCCCCGCTCACGTCGAACACCCTCAACAAATGGGCAGCGGGCATCTCCGACACACTCGCCCTGGGCCTGATCACCGAGGGCATCGGACTGGGCCTGCCGATCGTCGCCCTGCCGCACTGGAACGAAGCCCAGGGCAGGCACCCGGCCGTTGCACGCAGCGTCGCGACCCTGCGGGAGGCGGGCGTGACCGTGCTTCTCGGGGAGGACGGGTTCGTTCCCCACGAGCCACGTCGGAGCGATCCGGACGCTTACCCGTGGGAGGCGGCCGTCAGCACCTTGCCGTTGTGAACCCGGCGCTGGGCGCACGGATGGGACCTGGCGGGTGAGCCGAAGAAGGCCCTGTTCGTCGAGTTCTCGGCGCCCGGCTGTCCCGGCTGCGACAAGGTCGCGCATGTTGTGGCGGGCCCGAACCCGACTGGCGCGCAGGAGCAGGGTCTCTTCGTGCCAAGGCGTCTCATCTGCCGGAACTGCGGGACGGTGAGGGAATGGCCTCGCGGCTGTGTAGCCTTCCATCGGAACCCGTATGAGCCGGCCACAGAACCGTACTTCGGTCTCCGCCTGCGGTTGCAGACGGAGACCCGGCACGGGTGGGTGTGGGGCTACAACCTGGAACACCTGGACCTGATCCGACGGTTCGTACAGGCGCCACTGCGTGAAGGAATTCCCTGGCACGACCACGGCCGGAAGATGACCGTAGTGGCCCGCCTTCCCGCATGGATGCAACAAGCCAAGAACCGCGACGAAGTGCTGCGTGCCATTGCCCGCATCCACGCCTCACTGCTCCGCGGCTGACCCAGAAACACCGGCTTCCGGGAGCGGCTGTCCCTCCCCGGTCTACGGGGACGGCTCGCATTCGTCCGCGTGCTCCGCCCGGAAGAAGGTCGTGTTCAGGCCGCGAAAGCCGGTGTGTGCCGTCTTACCGGCGTGCCGCAACGCCCAGTCCTGCGGTGGACCCGGGTCCTCCACCGGTGCGGACGACTCCCCGCACGTCATGCACTCGATCTCGTAGATCGGCTCACTGCCCGAGTAGTCCACCCTCAGCGTCCAGTCCACGTACCGCATCACCGACCGGCGCGCCATCACCACACCCGCTTCCCGCCGCGCGCCACCTCGACGCGGGCAGTCGCGTCCATCCGCTGGGCTGCGACGTTCTTCAGGAGCAGTACCACCACCGGGTTGCCCCGGCCACGCCGGTCCGGACGCACGTCCTTGACCTCGCACCAGTCACCCCGGACGCACACCCTGTCTCCGCGCCGCACCTGCGACGCCCACACGCGGGTCATCACCGAAACCCTCTCCATCACGAGCCAGCACCAGGGCTCTCACGGACTGCTGTTGAACGCGGCCCCCTCGTACGGGAGGGCACCCAGAGAGGGGGCCGCGTCAGGGCCGGCGGCTCCGGCCCCGGGCTGCTGTCGGTGTCCCGCAGGGGAGGCGGGGCGTACCAGCAGCCCAGCTCTCTACGGCTGCTCCCCCGGTGTGCGGCCCTCCAGGTCGAAGCGGCACCGTACGGTCTTGCCGCCGCTGAGCGTCCGCGTCCACCACAGGGCATCGGCGAGCTTGAAGACGATCGCGAGCCCGCGCCCGGAGTCCGGCAGGACGGCTTCGGGGACGTGGCCCAGCCACTGCGGAGCGAACGGGTCGCTTGCGGGGAGCATGGGCGGGTGGGAGTCCTCGTCGGCCACACCGAGAAACAGCCACCGGGGCACCTTCCACAGCGTGACGTCGACCCGCCGCGCGGCACCGGGCCGGGCCAAGTGCGGGTCGGGGGTCGCGTGCACGATGGCGTTGCTGACGAGTTCGGAGACGACCACACGCACGTCGTCCACGAGGGAGTGCAACTCCCAGTCCCTGAGGGCGGATCCGGCCATGTCGCGCGCGGCCCGGACCGTGTCCGGCGACTCGGCGTAGAGCGTCAACGCCCGGAAGCGCTCGACGTCTTCGGCCTGCACGTCGCCGGACGCAACTCTCACGGGCTGTTGGATCCGTAAGGGTTCCACCGTGTTCCTCCGGCTTTTGGGGAGCTTGGAGGAGTGAAGCTAGGCCCCGTGGGACGGGCGGACCCGGAAGAAAATTCCGGGTCTGTAGCGGCAGTTGATGGGCTCCGGCTACTTGACAACCCCGAGCTTGATCGCCAGCTCTTGGACGTCCCGCCGCCGGGTGCGCTTGTACAGTCTCCGGGCGAGGTCCCGCGCAAACTCGTGCGCCCGCATCTGCTCCGGGGCCACCTTGAACGCCCGCATGAGGTTGTCCACAGCAGCGTCTGTGCGTCCAGCTTCACCGTACGCGCGTGCCACGTCGAGCCGTAGACGGGCCCGCCGTTCGACGGGCAGACCGACCGCCCGCACGGTCGGCGCTATGTCCACGGCCGTTTGGACGTCACCGAACTCCAGCGCCGTCGCCAAACGATGGATACCCACGTTGGAAGGGCCGAACGAGGTCCACATCTCGTTGCCGTCGCCGCCCAGCCGTTCCGCCGCGCGCTCGGCCTTGTTCAGCATCTCGTCCGTGAGGGCGCGATCCTGGACCTTCATCCGGGAGGCTGCCATGGCGCCGTTGAGGTGCAGCGTTCCGTAGACGGACAACGCCACCGGCGACGACTTCCACCAGTCCGGCGCCAGATCGTCCGCAGCGTCCAGCGTGACGCGGACCGCCTCTTCCGGAAGGCTCGCGCCGAGCTGGACGTGAGCGACAGCGCGCCGCAGCGCGAGGACGACTGCGGGGTCTTCCGTCTCGCTCGCCGCGATGTCCCCTTGGTCGACCGCGATCCACGCCAGGTTCGTCTCGCCGAGCTTTCGGAGGTAGGTCGAAGCGACGTGCATGGTCAAGGCGAAGGCCCTCAGAGCTCGATGACCGTCGGCCCCGCTCGTGTGGGCGTGCGTTGCCAAGCGGGCATCAGCAAGGAGGCCGGGGAGTGCCGCGCCGAGCTCTGCGTACTTCGATGCCTGGTAGAGGCCCCATGCGTGGTCGACTTCGACCGTCAAGCGCTCAAGGCGAGGGGGCTCCCGGTTGTCGAACAACGAGCCTGACAGCCGACGTGACTGCATCAGCGCAGCGCGGATGTGCGGGACGCTGGCCTTGTGCCCGTCGTTGTCGGCCAGGAGCACGGGGGCGCCATGGAGGTCTTCCAGGTGCACGCGCAGTGCCTCGGCCAAGTCCATCAGCATCCGGACGTTGTTCACCGGGATCTTGTCCGCTTCGACACGGTAGACCCAGTCCTCGGACCGGCTCAGAAGCTCAGCGAGCTGCCACTGATGCAGCCCTCGCCGCTCCCGGTAGAACTTCACCCGCTTGCCGAACGTGAGTTGTTCAGACATGCCGCGCATGGGTCGCCCTCCCGTCGCTACGCAGGCATGAGTGTCACACGCCGGCGAAGCCGCAACGGGCGACAAGCCGGATACGGCCACAGCAGGCTGACTACGTAGGCTCGGCCCATGACGGAGACCGATCACGAAAAACGGATGGCCCGGCCTCGGATGGCAGCAGGAGCCCTGTTCTTCAACAGTCAAGGCCACGTGCTGTTGGTCCGCCCCTCGTACAAGCCCATGTGGGAGATCCCCGGCGGATACGTCGAGACAGGCGAGTCGCCGCTTGCCGCGTGTCGGCGCGAGGTCCTGGAGGAACTGGGCATTACCCCGTCGATCGGCGCCCTGCTGGTCCTGGACTGGGCGCCGATCGAGAGCGAAGGCGACAAAGTGCTGTACGTCTTCGACGGCGGGGAGCTTCAGCCGGACGACTACGCCGCGATCAAGCTGGCCCCGGATGAGCTACTGGCGGCCGAGTTCCACCCGGCGGAAGCCGTCGACGAGTTGCTGATCCCGAGGCTGGCACGGCGCGTGCAGCGTGCGATCGCGGCCCGGGAACACGGTCACCCGCAGTACCTGGAACACGGTGAGCCAGCAGGAGGCTAGGACGTTCTGCTTGGCGTTCGTACGGTGCTTCGTCGACGAGGGCTGGGCGGCCGTCAAGCGCGCTTATGTCGCGACCTTCGGGTGGGGCGACTACGTCACGCCGTGACGCTTCTCAGCCGTCCGCCGCAGCCACCCCCACCGGACAAGAAACCCCCGTCCCTACGAGTGTGTAGCTATGTGACCCATGACGACGAGACGAGCTGCGATCTACGTTCGCATCAGCCAGGACCGGGGTGGAGCCGGGTTGGGTATCGCGCGTCAGGAGGAGGACTGCCGAGCGCTGTGCGCCCGCAAGGGATGGGAAGTCTTCGACGTCTACTCGGACAACGACGTGAGCGCGTACTCCGGGGCCCCTCGGCCGAAGTGGCAGGAGCTCATGGCGGACATCGACGAGGGACTCGTGGACGCTGTGGTGTGCTGGCACGTCGACCGTCTCACGAGGAGCCCGCGCGAGCTGGAAGACGTGATCGATCTGGCGGACCGGAACGGTCTGGAACTGGCAACCGTAACTGGCGAGATCGATCTCGCGACACCGACGGGCCGTATGATCGCGCGGATGCTCGGAGCTGCGGCGCGTCACGAGGCCGAGCACAAGGCCGAGCGGCAGAAGAGGCAGCGCCGCCAGGCCGCAGAAGCCGGAAAGGTGGCCGGAGGGGGAAAGCGGCCGTTCGGCTTCGAGGACGACCGGATCACCATCCGGGAGAACGAGGCCGAGACCATTCGGGAGGGTGCGCGTCGGGCTCTTGCGGGCGAAAGCCTCTCCAGCATCTGCAAGGACTGGAAAGTGCGGGGCATCGTCACTGCGGCTGGCATCCCGTGGAAGCCTTGTGGTCTTCGCCGCATGCTGGCATCGGCCAGGATCAGCGGTCGGCGGGAGCACACTCCACGTAGCTGGTGGGAAACCACGCGCCCACTGCTGGGGGAAATCGTTGCCGACGCTGTATGGCCCGGAATCATCAGCTACGAGGATTCGGATCGCTTACGGGCTCTGCTGAGCGATCCCGCTCGCAGGAAGGGTGACGGCCAGAACCGTACCTATCTCCTGTCCGGGATCCTCCGATGTGGCAAGCCGACCGTAGATTCAGCGGGTGTGGTGATCGACCCGGTCGAAGAGCCGGAGAAGGTGTGCGGTTGGGGCATGGTCGGTCGTCCTCGTGCGGGGGTTCCGCGCTACGTGTGCCCCAACACGCCAGGCGCGGATTCGTGCGGTGGCACGGCGACAAACACCGCGAGGACGGACGAGCACATCCGTGACATGGTGCTGGCCGCCTTCGACTCGCCCGCCCTGAGGGAGCGGCTCCAAGAGCCGGACGGCGATGGTAGTGAACTCTACGAGAAGATCCGTGCCGACGAAGAGGAGTTGGAGGAACTGGCCAGCGAATTCGGCGAGAAGAGGATTTCCCGGAAAGAGTGGATGGTGGCGCGTGGGCCCATCCAACAGCGGTTGGAGCGGAACCGGGCGAAGCTTGCGAAGGTGTCGCGCAAAGCGGTTCTGCTTGGATTCGTGGGTAGCTATGAGGACATGCGTTGTCGTTGGGAGGCCATGAACGATTCCCAGCGGCGAGCGGTTGTTACCGCAGCAGTCCGGGCTGTGTACGTGGTTCCGGCACCTGGGAAGAGGTGGGATCCGGACCGGTTCATCTTTGACTGGATCGCCTGACGGACGAGCGAGCGGCGCGGGGTTCACCAGGGACCAGGGTGAAGACCCGCGCTGCGCGTTCGATCACGGCCAGATCATCGATGACGGGCGGTAGTCCTTGGCGGGCACGGGAGTTGGCGACACGGCGGCGGATTTCGTCAGGAGCCAAGGCGGCTCCAGGACTTCGGGACCGGGGATTCGATGCCGGATTCGGCGATCAAGGGACGACTCCGTGAGGTATGCGAAGGGCGATGGGTCGCGGCCGTTCATGAAGGCCTCTTCTCACGGGCTGACGTGGCGTCAGCCGCGTTGGCATCTTGGACAGATGCTGTCGTCACTCGTCCTTATATGTTACGCGTTGCATGCCCTCGGAATCCCGGCGTTTTCCCGTAGCTTTCGTTGCCCAGCCCTGTTCACCTCCAGGTGCTGCCAGGATCGTTACGTCGTGCGGAGCTGCGTCTGAGCGGAACCGGCCGGACCGATGAGAGCGATCGGTCGAAACCTTCTTTACTTCCTCAAGGGCGCGCCCACGGGCGCGCCGGGCGGCCCCGGCGCCCGCCCGGGCTGCGGCCTGGCGGCCGGTCCCGGTCGGCGCCGCCCCGCCCCGCACCACAACATGCATACAGAAGACGACGCCGCCCCCGAAGCGAGCACGGAGCACGCTGCGCGCGCTCCGGCAGTAGCGATTCCGCGTGCTGCTCCACGCCCCACCCGCAGTGATCCCCGGACCGCTGCGCGGCCGGGCACGGCACAGCGCCCGTCCTGGCGAGCTCCCTTGCCGACTCAGGTCCGGAGTCCGGCGGCCCTGCCAGGACCGCACGGCGGGTGTTCTGCCGTCTCTCGCTCTCGCCGTGGTGCAGGCAGTGAGGCTGGCAGCGAGGGGAGAGGTGGGGGCGCGGGTCCGGTACCGCGTCAGGCGGGGCCGGGGGAGGCCGGGCGCCGTACTCCCGCCGTCACGGATGCGGCCGCGTGAGGAGACCGCACCCATCGGCCGTGGCTTGGGGGGAGCGGCAGCTGCCGCGCTGTGGCCGGGCCCGTCGTGGGCGCTCCGCTCAGCGCGGCACCGTCGTGGCCAGGCGTCCGCCCGGCCCACCGTGGCCAGTTGCGGTCTCAGCCCGCCCGCTTCAGCTCTCCCGCGTCCTCCAGCAGGCGCGCCACGGTCCGTACGGTCTCCACCGGCCACACCAGCCGCACCACCCCGGACCCGTCCGCCCGCGTCGCCGCCGACATCGAGGCGCCGGCCGCGTCCACTCCCGCCGCTGTCAGTGCCTTCTCCAGCTCCGCCGCCGCGTCCTTCGCCGCACGCCAGCCCGCCGCGTAGTCCACCCCACGCACCCACACCACCGCGTCCGGGTCGGACTCTCCCGCGTCGGACCACACGCCGTCTGACTCGTGCATTGCCCAATCCCCTTCAGCAAGTGTTGTGTTGACTCCTGTCGATCGGGGTTGATCGCACACGCACGCGGCGGCAACCCCGGTACCATCGGCACCGGGGTTCTTCGCTGATCCCCTACCGGACCACCCCCGGAGCTTCCTGGCACAGGGGTGGTCCGGCCTCATCTCCGGTTGTTATGCGCGGCCTCGACCTACCCGGGCGGGCCACACGCGGTGCCGGACACCGCCTCTCCTGGATGCGATGCACTCTCCCGTCGCCGCACGTAGCAGGCGAGGGACCGCACCGAGGGAGTCCAGAAGCAGAGCCACCGGGTGTCCTGGGAGCGGCGGCCCCGCCCGGTCTACGGTGACGGCTCGCATTCGTCCGCGTGCTCCGCCCGGAAGTAGGTCGTGTTCACGCCCCGGAAGCCGGTGTGCGCCCTCTTCCCCGCGTGCTGCAGCGCCCACTCCTGCGGAGGTCCCGGGTCCTCCACCGCTCCGGACGACTCGCCGCACGTCGTGCACTGCATCTCGAAGATCGGGAGAGTGCCCGAGACATCCATCCGCAGTACCCAGTCGACGAACCGCATCACCACCCGGCGCCCCATCACCGCACCCGCTTCCCGCCGCGCGCAACCTCGACGCGGGCCGTCGCGTTCACCTGCCGGGCGGGGCCGTCCCTGAAAACCAGCACCACCCTGGGGTCACCTCCGCCGCGCTGGTCGGGACGCACCGCCTTGATCTCGCGCCACTTGCCGCCTTCGGCCACAACATCGTTGCGCCTCAAGTGCTGCGCCTGCCTTCGCTTCGTCACGGCTGGACCTCCTCGGCGGGCGTCGTTCGTGGTGTCGGACGCGGCCCCCCAGCTGGAGGGGAATCCAGCGGCCGGGGGGCCGCGTCCCGCTGGTCGGAGTGGTCACTCCCCGGCCAGCTGTCCGGACCGCCGTGTGCCTCCCGATCGCGGGGGAGGGGTGCAGAATCGCGGTGGTCCGGAGGTTCGCGTACCAGCCACTCGAACGGGTCGATGTCGAAGCGGCAGTACACGGTCTTCCCGCCGTCGTCCTTCGGCGTCCACCACAGTGCCTGGGTCAGGTTGGCCACGATCAGCAGGCCCCGGCCGTGGTTCGGCATCAGCGCTTCCGGAAGATCGTCGGCCCACTCGGGCGAGAACGCGTCATGGGACGGGAGCGTGGGCGGACTGGAGTCTTCGTCGGACACGGCGACGAAGAGCCACTTGGGCCACTTGCGGAGAACCACCTCGATACGCCGGGGTGCTCCCGGCTGGCACAAGTGGGAGTCCGGGACAGCGTGGTTGATCGCGTTGCCCACGAGTTCGGAGACGACCAGTCGCACGTCGTCGATGACACTCAGCACGTCCCATTCGGTGAGCGCGTCGCGTGCCATGTTGCGCGCCACCGCCACGGTGTCCGGAGCGTCCGCGTTGAGCGTCAACGCACGGAAGCGCTCGATCGGTTGAGTGGGACCCTGCGTGTGCCGTAGAGGCTGGTACAGGGTTTTGTCGGGGTGTTTGACTCTCGGTCCAGACACTGTTGGTCCCCTCCAGTCTGCCGTGAGCGCTGACGCCCCGGCATCGCGTGCTGCACAGTCAACGGCCAGCAGCGCGGGAGCGGGAGCGTTCACCAGGGGGTTCGCGTGAACACGGGGAACCAGGAGGGGAGTTCACGAATGAACCCCCTCTGTCGGCGACCTGTGCCACGATGAACGCCAGCTGTCACCACAGGTGGTGGGAACATGAACCGGGCACCGAATACACAGTTGATCTCCCTGATGGACGAGGCCGGAATCTCGAACAAGGGATTGGCCAAGCGCATGCGGGACCTCGCGGAGCACCGGGGCGAACCCCTCGGTACGACCCACGTCTCGGTCCAGCGGTGGCGCAGTGGGGCGAGCATCAAGCCGACGACGGCCGCAGTCATGGCGGACGTGCTCAGCGCCAGGCTGCGACGGCGCATCACCCCTGGTGACCTGGGGTTCTTCGGGAAGCCTGAATCCGCCGCCGCGCAAACCCACGTGGACTACCCGGGAACGGCGGACGAGGCACTGGCCCAGCTCGACAGCCTGAGCTCGATGGACGGGGGAGCGCCGTGTGGCAGCAGCCGTCTGATCGTCGCTGACGGGGACCTGAGCACGGCAGTCCTGTCGTGGATGACATCCCGCCCCGACGGCGTCCGGCCCGACCTCCCGAACCGTCGACGCGTCGGCATGCGCGATGTACGTGCCATCCGCACCGCAGGCAAGATGTTCATGGAGCTGGATTTCCAGTTCGGCGGCGGCCACGGTCACAGAGCACTCCGCCACTACTTCCGCCATGAGGTCCTGCCATTGCTCGATGCGAGTTACAGCGAGAAGGTGGGAGCTGCCCTCTTCGGCGCCGCTTCGGAGATTGCCCAGTTGCTCGCTTGGACCGCGTACGACTCCGGGAATCACCGGCTTGCCCACCGGTACCTGACGTCAACACTTCGGCTGACGCAAGTCACCGGGGACCGTACGTTCGGCGCGCGCATCCTGTCGAATCTGAGCCATCAGGCCAACTACTTGGGTCATCATGTGCAGTCCGCGCAAATGGCCCGGGCGGCGATCGAGGGTTCCAGGGGTCAGGCAACCCCGCGTGCCATGTCAATGTTTACGGCCATGGAAGCCCGAGCGCTGTCCAATGCAGGTGATGCACGGGGTGCCGGCCGGGCGATGAACGAAGCTGAGCATCACTTTGAGCGAGCCGATACCGCCGAGGACCCGGAGTGGCTTTCCTACTTCGATTCGGCGGAACTCATGGGGGAGTTCTGCCATTGCTTCCGTGACCTCAGGCAGCGATGCGAAGCGGTCCGGTACGCGCAGCACGCGGTGGACAGTACCGACCCGAAGTATGCCCGCACGCTGGGATTCTGCCGCATGGTTCTCGCCCAGAGCCTGCTGATCAACGGTGAGCTGGAAGCCGCCGTCGACACCGCGACGCTTGCTGTCGAGGCCGGGGACTCCCTCCAATCGGCCCGTTTTCAGCGCTACGTCAGCGACTTCCAGGGGGAGATCACCGGGCACTCCACCAATCCTGCTGCGGTGGCCTTCAACGAGCATGTGCGTCAAGCCATTGCCAGGCTGGACGAGGAATGATCCTCACCACGGTTGCCAGTTCCGAGGCGCGTCGTTGTCCCTCAAGGAGGCGATGCGCCGGGCGTATTCAGATGCCACGCGTTCACTCTCGGAGATGTTCTGCATGAGCCATGTTGTCATGTGGAGCTCCTGTATCCCACGCAGCGTGGCGAATCCGGGCCAGTCACGCAGATCCCGGCCGTAGGCGCGTACGAAGTCCGCGTACTGCTCCTGCGTCTGCCAGCCCAGGCTGTGGTGCTCCACCGCCGTGACCATCAGGTCCCACTCCGGGTGGTCGAAGCTGAACTTCTCGAAGTCGATGAGGACCGCACGGCCCTTCTCGTCCACCATGAGATTCTGGAAATGCGCGTCACCGTGCACAGGCACCTTGGGCAACGCGAAGCGCAATTCGGTGACCTGCTTGCGCAGTTCCAGCACTCGCGCACGCAGGAACTCGCGGTCGTCTTCCGGAACACCCCTGGCGCGGGCGATCCGCAGGTCCGTGCGCCCGAAGATGTTGTAGGGCGGAAGCGTCATCCCGGCCGGGAGCTTCAGCGTGTGCAGGTCCCGCAGGAGGACGCCCAGGTCCCCGTAGGTGGGCTGACGGTCTCCGGCCCGGATGAAGTGCCAGAAGGTCACCGGATGCCCGTCGGCCACCAGGGGCTGATCGAGTTCGGCCACGACACGTGCTGCGGGAAACCCCTCACCCGCCAACCAACGTGACACCGCAACCTCGTTGCGGACCGCTGGAAGGTAGTCCACCGACCGTGCGACCCGGACGACGACCGGGGCGGAAGCCAGCCGGAACAGCGCATTCTCACCGAAGCGGATCAGCTCCGCTCCCCCGGCGTCGAGGCCGACCGAACGGCACGCCGCCGCCGCGACCCGTGCGGCCCCCGCCGACGTGAACCCCTCACCCGAAGCCCGGGCAGCATCAGACGACATGCCGGTACCAGCTCCCCTAGTCGCGCGCGATCTCCCGTCACGCGCAACCACGGGTGACCAACCCGCGCGCGACGGACACGGCATAGACCGTACCCAAGCCGGGCTGGGGCGCTGGGATCAAGCCCCGAGTGAGCGGTGGCGCCCCGCCGACTGGTGCTTCTCAGCCGTCGGCCGGAGCAATCCCGGTGGGGCAGGAGCCACCCTCCGAGGGGTCACTCAGCTTGACGCCCGTCCCCCCGATCCCGCAATACCCGCCCGGATTCCGGTCCAGATACTGCTGGTGGTACTCCTCCGCGGGGAAGAACGGCCCCGCCGCCGTGATCTCCGTGGTGATGTCGTCGTAACCCGCACCCCGCAGCACCGGCTGATACGCGTCGCGCGAGGACTCCGCCGCCCGCTGCTGCTCCGCGGAGTGGGTGTAGATCGCCGAACGGTACTGCGTGCCGCGGTCGTTGCCCTGGCGGTGGCCCTGGGTGGGGTTGTGGGACTCCCAGAAGAGCTTCAGCAAAGAGCGGTACGGGACGACGGCCGGGTCGAAGACGACGCGGACGACCTCCGTGTGCCCGGTGAGGCCGCTGCAGACCTCGTCGTACGTGGGGTTGGGGGTGAGGCCGCCCTGGTAGCCGACCAGGGTCGTCCATACGCCTTCCGTCTGCCAGAACCTGCGCTCCGCTCCCCAGAAGCAGCCCAGGCCGAAGTCGGCGATCTCCAGGCCCTGCGGATAGGGGGCGGCCAGGGGGGTGCCGAGGACCGTGTGGCGCCCGGGGAGGGGGAAGGCCGGCCCGGGGCGGCCCGGCAGGGCTTCCTCGGGGGTGGGGAGGCGGGATTCGGGGCGGTGGAACAGCATCTCGGCTCCAGAGCGGGCGGCGGCGGGGTGCGGCGTACGACGGCGTCCGTACAACGCGCGACGGCGGGGCAGGATTCCCGGGCCGGCGGGAGAGGCGTCAGCGCCCCGCCTGCCAGCCCGCCACCGCCACCGCCCGGTACGTCGTGTAGGCCGCCACCGGGTCCGCCTCGTAGGACCAGGGGACGGCGCCGATGTGCCCGTCCACGGCGCGCAGTTGCTCCACGGCCTCCCCGAAGCGTTCGGCGCGTACCAGGAACCACGCGAGCAGGTGGCGCACGTGCGGCAGGACGGGGTGGTCGGCGGGGGCGTGCCCGACCGCGTACTGGGCGGCCTCGATCGCCTGGGAGACCACGACGCCGCGGTAGAGGCCGTGGACCGTGGTGACCTCCGGCAGATGGTCGTGGACCGCGAACAGCGGCAGCGCCGGCAGCAGCGTGCCCTTGGGGGCCCCGGCGGCCGCGCGCTGCGCGAAGGCGTCGGCCTTCTCCTGGGAGCCGTGCCACTTGGCGCTCCAGTAGCGCAGGGCGGCCAGGTGGGCGCCCATGTGGTGCGGGGCGCGGGAGACGACCGTCTCCCACACCGACTGGAACTCCGCCTCGCTCGCGCCCATGCCGCGCGCCACGCCCAGCTGCACGATGTACGGCACCGGGTCGCCGGGCGCGAGCAGGGCCGCCTCGTCGCAGACCGTACGGGCCTCCTCCAGGATCATGCGGTAGTCCTGCGAGGACGGGTCGCGCAGCGCCTGCTGCACCAGGAACTCGGCCTGCACGGCGGCCCCGCCCGGGTCCTTCGGCGCCACCACGCGCCAGTGCCGCAGCCACATCCCGCCCGTGCCCGGGGTCTCGGCGAGCTCGCGCACGGCGGCCCCGGCCAGGGTCTGCACGCGCTGCCAGCGCAGCTCCGGGTCACTGGTGGCGTCCGTACGGGCCAGCAGTTCGGCGGCGGGCTTCCAGTCCTGGGTGCGGCGGGCCTCCTCGACGGCGGCGAGCAGCTGCGGGTCGGGGCCGGGCAGGCGCACGTCGAGCTGCCCGGGCGGGACGAAACCGTGCGCGGCGGCCGGGTCGACGGCGGCGGGAGCGCCGCCGGCCAGGGCCTGCGCGGCGCGCCTGCGGCGCAGCGCGGGGCCGATCACGACCCCGCAGACGATCACGACGGCGAGCAGGACGAGCAGAAACTCCATGAAAGGTCCTGGTTTCCTTCAGAACGGTTCCGGTGGGGCGGGCGGCGGCACGGCAGGATCGTTCATCCAGACGTCACACCACCGACAAGTGAACAGGACTGTTCCGGGGTACCGGGTACTACCCTCGGCACAATGAGCGATCAGCATGCTTTCGAGACCCTTGCCATTCACGCGGGGCAGGAGGCGGACCCGCTGACGGGGGCCGTCGTACCGCCCATCTACCAAGTGTCCACCTACAAGCAGGACGGCGTCGGCGGTCTGCGGGGCGGTTACGAGTACAGCCGCAGCGCCAACCCCACGCGCACCGCCCTGGAGGAGAACCTGGCGGCGCTGGAGGGCGGCGTGCGGGGTCTCGCGTTCGCCTCCGGCCTGGCGGCCGAGGACTGCCTGCTGCGTACGCTGCTGGCCCCCGGCGACCACGTGGTCATCCCGGACGACGCCTACGGCGGCACCTTCCGGCTCTTCGCGAAGGTCGTCGCGCGCTGGGGCGTGGAGTGGTCGGTGGCCGACACCTCCGACCCGGCCGCCGTCAGGGCCGCCGTCCGCCCGGGCACCAAGGTGATCTGGGTCGAGACGCCCTCCAACCCGCTGCTGGGCATCACCGACATCGCCGCCGTCGCCGCGGTCGCGCGCGAGGCGGGCGCGAAGCTGGTCGTCGACAACACCTTCGCGAGCCCCTATCTCCAGCAGCCGCTGGCGCTGGGCGCGGACGTGGTCGTGCACTCCACGACCAAGTACATGGGCGGTCACTCGGACGTCGTCGGCGGCGCGCTCGTCACCGCCGACGCGGGCCTGGGCGAGGAACTCGCCTTCCACCAGAACGCGATGGGCGCCGTCGCCGGCCCCTTCGACTCCTGGCTGACGCTGCGCGGCATCAAGACCCTCGCGGTGCGCATGGACCGGCACAGCACGAACGCCGCCCGCATCGCCGAACTCCTGCTCTCCCACCCGAAGGTGACGCAGGTGTACTACCCGGGGCTGCCCGAGCACCGGCTCCACGAGGTCGCGGCCAAGCAGATGCGCGCCTTCGGCGGCATGGTGTCCTTCCGGGTCGCCGGCGGCGAGGAGGCGGCCGTCGAGGTCTGCAACCGGGCGCGGCTGTTCACGCTGGGCGAGTCCCTGGGCGGTGTGGAGTCGCTCATCGAGCACCCGGGGCGTATGACCCACGCGTCCGTGGCGGGCTCGCAGTTGGAGGTTCCGGCGGACCTGGTGCGCGTCTCGGTCGGTATCGAGTCGGCGGACGACCTGCTCGCCGACCTCACGCAGGCACTGGGCTGACCTTCGGGCCCGGCCCGCTCAACTCGCCTGCGGCAGTGGGGCGTACGGTGCGCGTACGCCCCACGGGGAGACCTCCGCGGATGTCCCGGGACTGTGTCAGGTCGTCGTCAGGTCGTCGGCTGGATCGTGTTGTGGACCTCGGACAGCGCGGAGTTGAAGCGCGTGAGCAGGGCGCAGAACGCGGTGCGCTCGTCCTCGCTCCAGCCCTCCGTCACCAGCGCCATCAGCTCCCGCCGGGAGGCCCGGACCTCGTCCAGCCGGGACTTGCCGCGCGGGGAGAGCTGCAGGACGACGGCACGGCCGTCCTCGGGGTGCGAGGTGCGCTTGACCAGCCCGGTGTCGACCAGCGGCGCCACCTGGCGGGTGACGGTCGAGGAGTCGATGCCCATGCCCGCCGCGAGCGCCTTCACGCCCATCGGGCCTTCCTGGTCGAGGCGGTTGAGCAGCAGATAAGCGGCGCGGTCCATCGAGTTGCGGACCTGGCCGACACCGCCGAGCCGGGTCTGTTCGGCGCGGCGTGCGAAGACGGCCACCTGGTGCTGGAGGGCGTCGAGGACACCGGGGGCGAGGTCGGTCGTCATGTCCGAGGACGTGGGCATGGCCTGAGGCTCACTTCGTCGTGCGGCGGGCGGAAAAGCTCGGGAATGGGGGACAGAGTACGCGGCCGGGCGACTCCTCGTACCGGAGCTGCCCAAACCGCTGGGTATGCGTTCGGTAATCGCGCCGCCGGGGGCCGTGGCTGCGAGACTGACCCCATGGGCGCACGCGCCGGTGACGAGGGCGGCGGGGGGACGTCCTCGCGCTCAGGGGCGGCTCCGCGGGCATCCGGGGCCTGTCCGGGGCCCGCCGGCGCCCCTTCCGCGCCGGCTGCCCGCTCCGTCACGCTCGACGACGTCCGCGCCGCCCGCGAGCTCCTCTCCGGCGTCGTCCGCGTCACCGCCCTGAAGGGCAGCCGGCACCTGTCGGGGCTGGTCGGCGCGCCCGTCCTCCTCAAGTGCGAGAACCTGCAGCGCACCGGCTCCTTCAAGGTGCGCGGCGCGTACACGCGCATCGCGGGACTGGGCGAGGAGGAGCGCGCGGCGGGGGTCGTGGCCGCCAGCGCGGGCAACCACGCGCAGGGGGTCGCCCTCGCGGCCTCGCTCCTGGGCGTGCGCTCCACGGTGTTCATGCCGCACGGCGCGCCCCTGCCCAAGGTCGCCGCGACGCGCGAGTACGGCGCGAGGGTGCGCTTCGCCGGGCATGTGGTCGACGAGGCGCTGCGGGCCGCGCGGGAGCACGCGGCGCGCACCGGCGCCGTGCTCGTCCACCCCTTCGACCACCCCGGTGTCATCGCCGGCCAGGGCACCGTCGGCCTGGAGATCCTTCAGCAGTGCCCCGAGGTGCGCACGATCGTCGTGGGGGTGGGCGGCGGGGGGCTCGTCGCCGGGATCGCGGTCGCGGTCAAGGCGCTGCGCCCCGATGTGCGGATCGTCGGGGTGCAGGCGGCGGGCGCCGCCGCCTACCCGCCCTCGCTGGCCGCCGGGCACCCGGTGACCCTCGCGGCCCCGGTGACGATGGCGGACGGCATCCTCGTCGCCCGCCCCGGCGAGCTCCCCTTCCGTCTGGTCGCCGAGCTCGTCGACGAGGTCCGTACCGTCGGCGAGGACGACCTCGCCGCCGCACTGCTGCTGTGCCTGGAGCGGGCCAAGCTCGTCGTCGAGCCCGCCGGGGCGAGCGCCGTGGCGGCGCTGCTGGCCGCGCCCCGCGCGTTCGAGGGGCCGGTGGTCGCCGTGCTCTCCGGCGGCAACGTCGACCCGCTGCTGCTGCAGCGCGTCCTGCGGCACGGCATGGCGGCGGCGGGCCGCTATCTGTCGCTGCGGCTGCGGCTGACCGACCGGCCGGGTGCGCTGGCGGCGCTGCTGGAGGTGCTCTCGCGGGCCGACGCCAACGTCCTGGACATCGGCCACGTCCGCACCGACCCCCGGCTCGGGCTCACCGAGGCGGAGGTCGAACTGCACCTGGAGACCACGGGGCCCCGGCACTGCGGCGAGGTGCGGGCGGCCCTGCGGCGGGCGGGATACGTGGTCATGCCGTGATGCCGTGACGGCGGTTTCCCGCGCGGGTGAGGGCCGTTTTTTCGCAGCGCGGCGCGGCGGCGCCGAACGTAGACTCGGTGACTACGTCATCCACCACGGGGAGACACGGGGGAGTACCTCCATGCCAGGTGCCATTCTTGCCGAGGGCCTGGTGAAGACCTTCGGCGATGTCAGGGCTCTGGACGGCGTCGATCTCGACGTGCCGGAAGGAACCGTTCTCGGACTGCTCGGCCCCAACGGCGCCGGAAAGACCACCGCCGTCCGCATCCTGACCACCCTCATCGCGCCCGACAGCGGCAGGGCCGTGGTGGCGGGCATCGACGTTCTGAAGAAGCCCGACGCGGTACGCCGCTCGATCGGGCTGTCGGGCCAGTTCGCCGCCGTCGACGAGTATCTGACGGGGCGTGAGAACCTGCAGATGGTCGGCAGGCTCTACCAGATGTCCGCCCGCGACGCGAAGGCGCGCACGTCCGAGCTGCTGGAACGTTTCCACCTCGACGACGCCGCCGACCGCCCCGCGAAGACCTACTCCGGCGGCATGCGCCGCCGGCTCGACCTCGCGGCGGCGCTCGTCGTCAGCCCGCCCGTGATGTTCATGGACGAGCCCACCACCGGTCTCGACCCGCGCAACCGGCAGCAGTTGTGGGAGGTCATCAAGGAGCTCGTGGCCGGCGGCACCACGCTGCTGCTGACCACGCAGTACCTGGAGGAGGCCGACCACCTCGCGCACGACATCGCCGTCGTCGACCACGGCCGGGTCATCGCGCGCGGGACCTCCGACCAGCTCAAGGCCCGTACGGGCGGGGAGCGCGTCGAAGTCGTCGTACGGGCGCCGGAGCGCATCGGCGACGCCGTCGGCGTGCTGCGCGGCTTCGCCCGGGACGGGCTCACCGTCGAGGACCACACCCGCAAGGTCACCGTCCCCGTCTCCGGCGGCGCCCGGCTGCTCGCCGAGGTCATCCGGGAGTTCGACGCGCGCGGCATCGAGATCGACGACATCGGGCTGCGCCGCCCCACCCTCGACGACGTCTTCATCTCCCTGACCGGGCACGCCGCCGAGGACGGGGCGGCCGGCCCCGAGACCGCCCGGGGACCGGGCCGCCGCCGGGGGCGCGGCCGCCGGGGCGAGCGCGGCGAAGGGGCCGCGCGGGAGAGCGGACAGGAGGTCGCCTCATGAGCACGGCGGAACGCGGCGGGCCCGCGCCGGTGACCCTGCGGGCGCACGGCCCCCTCGGCCAGTCGGTGCGCGACTCCCTCGTCGTCGCCCGGCGCAATCTGATCCGTATGCTGCGCATCCCCGAAGTGGTCATCTTCGGGCTGATCCAGCCGATCATGTTCGTGGTGCTGTTCAGCTACGTCTTCGGCGGCTCGATCTCCGTCGGCGGCAGTACCGACCCCGCGGCCTACCGGGAGTTCCTGATGGCGGGGATCTTCGCGCAGACCGTCACCTTCGCCACGGCCGGCGCGGGCGCGGGCATCGCCGACGACATGCACAAGGGCCTCATCGACCGCTTCCGTTCGCTGCCCATGGCGCGGGGGGCGGTGCTCACCGGGCGGACCCTCGCCGATCTGGTGCAGACCGCGCTGACCCTGGTGGTGCTCGCCGTGGTCGCGGTGATCGTGGGCTGGCGGACGCACGCGGGCATCCCTAAGGCGGTCGCGGGCTTCGCCCTGCTGCTCCTGCTCGGCTACGCCTTCTCGTGGATCGGCGCGCTGATCGGGCTGACGGTACGGACCCCGGAGGCGGCCACCTCGGGCGGGCTGATCTGGCTCTTCCCGCTGACGTTCATCTCCAACGCGTTCGTGCCGTCCGACAACATGCCGACGGTGCTGCGGCACATCGCCGAGTGGAATCCCTTCAGCGCCACCGTGCAGGCCGCCCGGCAGCTGTTCGGCAATCTGCCCGCGCACTATCCGGTACCGGGCGCCTGGCCCATGCAGCACCCGGTGTGGGCGTCGCTGATCTGGTCGGTGCTGATCATCGTGGGCTTCCGCACCCTGGCGGTGCGCAAGTACCGCTCGGCGGCCGCGTGACGCGCTCCCGGCGCAGACGTAAGCCCCGGCCCCGCGTTCCGGGGGGCCGGGGCTTACGCGCAGCGGCGCGGGAGAGCCGGGCTCAGGCCGTGTAGGGCTTGGCCTCCAGGATGCGGACCATGGCCTTCTTGCCGTTGGGCAGCTCGTACTCGGCGTCCTCCCCGACCTTCTTGCCGTTGACGCCGGTGCCCAGCGGGGACTGGGGGGAGTACGTCTCGATGTCCGAGCTGGCGTACTCACGGGAGGCGAGCAGGAAGCTCAGGGTGTCGTCCGGGTCGCCGTCGAACGCGATGGTGACGACCATGCCCGGGGCGACGACACCGGTCGCGGCCGGGGCCTCGCCGACCTTCGCGCTCTCCAGCAGCTGCGTGAGCTGGCGCACCCGGAGCTCCTGCTTGCCCTGCTCCTCCTTGGCGGCGTGGTATCCGCCGTTCTCTCGCAGGTCACCCTCCTCGCGGGCCGCCGCGATCTTTGCCGCGATCTCGGTGCGAGCGGGACCAGACAGGTACTCCAGCTCTGCCTTGAGCTGGTCGTACGCCTCCTGGGTGAGCCAGGTGACGTTGTCGCTGGTCTGGGTCACAGGTGCTCCTCGTCGGTACTGGACAGTGGGGGATACAAATGAACGCCCTACTCAGAAGGGTGCACCTTCGTAGGTGGGCGAAACCACGAGCCTAACAATTGCGTACGGAAGGGGGGAAGAAGTGCGGGGGAGATACCGCGCAAGAATCGCGTCAGTACTGGTCAGGCCGGTGTGGCGAAGCTGTGACAGCGGCCTTCGGACCCCTGCGGGAGGGGCGGTGGGCGACCCGGCGCGGGGTGGCGCGCGGGGGTCGTGACACGGCCCGCCGGGCGCCGGGGCGTACCGGCGTCAGCCGCGCGCCGCGGTCGTGCAGCCCTCCAGGTCGGCCGCGAGCGCGCGCCGCGTCGTGCGCAGGGTCACCAGCTCGGTGAAGTGGGCCTCGCGGCGGTCCAGGGTCACGTCCTTGCGGCCGACCTCCGTGCCGTCCTCGCCGAGCGCGCGCAGGGTGCACACGCCGGTGGCGTCCTTGTCCTTGCGGATCTCCAGCACGGCCTGCACGGAGCCGTCCGAGAGGGGCTGCGAGCGCACCAGCAGGCCGGTGACGTCGGACTTGGTGATGTAGTGCACGCCGGCCCAGCCGACGAACGCGAGCAGCGCGACGCCCAGGATCCCGCCGACGATCTTCAAGGTACGGTCGGCGCGTTCGTCCGCCGAACGGCCGTAGCGGCCGGCGGGCTGCTTCTCGCTGACCGCAGCCATGATCGTTCCTCCGGTTGGGGGCAGTCGGGGGAATCGGAATGAATCCCGACCCGCTTCGGTCACTATAGGAGGCGCCCCCGCATTACCCATACGTAGGGGCCATGACCAGGGACTGAGGATCGAGCCTTGACTGAGCAGTTGCGTTTGATGGCCGTACACGCCCATCCCGACGACGAGTCGAGCAAAGGCGCGGCCACGATGGCCAAGTACGTGTCCGAGGGGGTGGACGTGCTGGTCGCCACCTGCACGGGTGGGGAGCGCGGCTCCATCCTCAACCCCAAGCTCCAGGGGGACCCCTACATCGAGGAGCACATCCACGAGGTCCGGGCCAAGGAGATGGCCGAGGCCCGCGACATCCTCGGCGTCAAGCAGGAGTGGCTGGGCTTCGTCGACTCCGGGCTGCCCGAAGGCGACCCGCTGCCGCCGCTGCCCGAGGGCTGCTTCGCGCTGCAGGACGTCGACGAGGCGGCCGGCCGGCTGGTGAAGCTGATCCGTACCTTCCGTCCGCACGTGATCACCACGTACGACGAGAACGGCGGCTACCCGCACCCCGACCACATCATGACCCACAAGATCTCGATGGTCGCCTTCGAGGCCGCCGGCGACCCCGAGCGCTACCCGGAGGCCGGCGAGCCCTGGCAGCCGCTCAAGCTCTACTACAACCAGGGCTTCAACCGCCCGCGCACCCAGGCGCTGCACGACGCCCTGCTGGAGCGCGGCCTGGAGTCCCCCTACGGGGAGTGGCTGGAGCGCTGGCACACCATGGGCCGCGAGCGGACCCTGACCACCTACGTGCCCTGCGGCGACTTCTTCGAGATCCGCGACAAGGCACTGATCGCGCACGCCACCCAGATCGACCCCGACGGCGGCTGGTTCCGGGTGCCGCTCGACCTCCAGCGGGAGGTCTGGCCGACCGAGGAGTACGAGCTCGCGACGTCGCGCGTGGCCACTTCCCTCCCCGAGGACGACCTCTTCGCAGGCATCCGCAACAATTGACCCCATGATGAGCTCCTTCGCTGGCACCCATCTGGTGTCGCTCGCAGCCCAGGACCTGAACGATGACAAGGTCACCCCGGGTGTGCTCGGCTTCATCGTCTTCGCCGTGATCGGCGGGGCCGTGTGGCTGCTGATGAAGAGCATGAACCGTCACATGCGGAAGGTCGACTTCGACGAGGCCCCGGAGCCGGAGGCCGGCCGCAAGGGCTAGGCCGGCCCCAGGGCCAGGTCGGCCGCGGACTGTTTCCGGTGGCCTGCCCCCTCCCCGGCCCGCTGTGTCTGTCGGTCCGGGGCGGGCCGCCGTCTAGGGCTGTGCGCTTCCGGTATGTGGCTGGATGCCCGGCCTGGGACCAGCGTCGGGCACCGCGGAGAGCACCGGGGCGGCCCCCGCCTCCCTGTGAGGCCGGCGCCCCGTCTTTCCGGCTGACCGGGCGGGGCCCGGGGTGCTCGCACACCGGGTGCCCGGCCTACGGGCCCGGGGCGCCGTCGGTACCGGGCAAGGCCAAGTCCGCCGTCTGCCGCCGAGGCAGCTGCCCGACCAGCTTGCCGACAGCGATGTTCCCGCGAGCCGTCGCGGTGCTCACCATGTCGTGCCGAGGACAGCCGTCGAGAGCACCCGGCACACTCACGCGAGACGCAACAAACGCACGAGGCCGGGCCCGGTGCCCGGCCTCGTGCTCCGAACTCATCTCTCGGTGGCAGCCTCTTCCTCCGACAACCAGCCGAACTCAAGCCGTTCCAGGATCGGGGTGCGATCCCCCTGCCGTGCTGCGGGCTTGACCGTGATGCCCTTCTTTCCGAGGGCGCACTTCAGGAGCATCTGCTTGTCCGCCATATCCGCCGCTTCCCACGCCTCACGCAGGGTGTCGATGTGCGTGAGGGACAAGAGGTCTGCCTGGGCGTCCAGCGCCTCAAGAGTCGCGGCGGTGGATTCGATAACGGCGCGCTGTCCTTCGCTCAGCTCTTCGAAGCGCTCTTCGTCCATCTTCCCGTACACATAGAAGTCCTCTTCGGGCTTCTTCACACGGCGCTGGGCTGCCTCAAGGGCCTTCTGGGCCTCGTCCTTCTTCGCCCGCGTTTCGGGGTCCGCGAAGGCCGACCACCGGCGGGCTATCTCGATGACCACCGGGTCCCCGGGCTCCAGGGCCGTGATGTGGTGGATCCAAGCCTGTCCAACCGCGTGGTCGATGCGATCGGCTAGGGTCACCACTCCCTCACATATGGACTTGCCTCGCGTCTGCCGGACCTCACACCGGTAGCGTCCGCCACGGTGGCTCATGGAGCCACCACACGACTCAAGTTCCCCCGTGCCTTTCTTGTCCCGCAGCCGCCCGCATCGGTAGCTCCCAGTGCCCAGATACTTCGCTCCCGGCTTCCCCTTCGCCCACCGTTCATCGGTTCGTCCGGCGATGAGCGCCTTGATCTTGAACCACTCGCCCGGCGTCACAACTCCCTTGCCGCACATGACGACTTCGCCCTTTTCGTTGCGCAGAGGCTCGCCGTACCCCTCCCAGCTGTCCAAGTGGTTGCCGTGCTCGTCCGTCTTGCGTCGCCGGACCGGGACCATGCCCGCGAAGAGCGGGGATTGAGCCAGCTTGCTCACTGCCGTGGGTGACCAGGTGGCACCGCTCCGGGTCCGGTGCCCCTCCTCATTGAGTCGGTGGGCCGTGTCCTTCGTCGTCTTCTTGTCGAGCAAGAGATCCGCCAGCCTGCGGGCTGTGCCGTACTCGTCGGGATGGGGTTCGACCTTGCCGCTTCCGGGCGCGCTGAAGAGACCGAACGGGGGCCTGCCCGTCCCTCTTCGGCCTTCCGCCTTGTGCGAGTCATGGCCGATCTTCACGCGCTTCGCTATGTCCTTCGTTTCCTCCCTGGCACGCTCACTCAGGATCGCGAAGATCACGCGGCCGCCCTGTGATGAGTCCAGCCCCTCGGAAACGGAGACGAGTCGCGCTTGCCGGCGGTCGAACTCGTCGAGCATCCGACCCACCGCCCCCATACCGCGCCGATCGAAGCGGTCCGCCTTCCACACACCGAGTGTCTTGGACTTGCCGTCCATGATCGCTTGTGTGGCCTTCTCGAACTCCCTGCGTCGTACGTAGGTCTTGGAAGCCGAGAGTTGTTCACACCAGATGTGCCGGACCTCAAGTCCGTTCGCCTGCGCCCAGCGCACCATGTCCCGCAGATGCCCCCGCAACGTGGCCAGGTCTTCCTTCTTGTTGCTGCGCCGCAGGTAGGCCTCCATGAGGCCGGTTGGGTCCGCCGTCGCAGGCTTGTCCAATCCCAGGGTTTCCAGTTCCTCAGGGCTGAGCCCCAACCCGATGAGCGTCGCGTGATCCTCGCGCACCACAACTCCCTCTGTTCCCACGGGAGATGATACAGATTTCATGGACCTTGGAAGACTGCTTTCCGGAAGTGCGGCACCATCCATATCGCGTCCGCCGAGGGAGCCCGTACGGGCGTGGTGGCGCAGCCGCCCGGCGCGAGGGAGCGCGCGGACAGGTTGCGCACGATACGGGCCGCGACCTCGCCCACCTCGGCGCGACGGTCCGCCCACGCGGCCCGCACCCAGCAGTACCGTGACGTCTCGTGCGCCAGGCGGTTCGGCATGGTCACCATCCTGCACCGAACGCGGCTGTGGACGAGTTATCCACAGCCCTGCCGGAAACGCCGTCGAGACGGAACACTTGGGGATCCGGAAGGCAGCACCGGTGGAGGGGGAACCCATGCAGAGCACCATGCCCGCACTGCGGGAGGGCCACCGCACGGAAGTCGAGGGCCTGTTGGGGCGCGCCGTCGAGGAGGAGGTGCGCCGCTCGGGCGGGCGCGCGGACGGCGCGGCCCTGCTGCGGCGGGCCCGCGGCGAGCTGGAGTCCCTGGCGGCGGCGGCCGCCGAGGAGTACGCGGCGTATGTGCGCGCGCTGGACGAGGAGGAGGCGGTGGCGCCGCCGCTCGCGGCCCGCCTCTCGCGGGCCTCGCTGGGCACCCCGGCCCTGGTGACGGCGGTCGCGGCCGCGGCCGCGCTGGGCACGGACCTGGCGCTGGGCACCGAGGCCGGTACGGCTGTGGGAGCGGGCGCCGTGGTCGCCGTGGCCGGCGCGGCGGCCACGGTCCTGAAGCTGGCGGCCGGCCATCTGCCGGCCCGGCACCGGCGCGCGAGCCTGCGCGGACAGCCCGGCGGCGCCGAGCAGTTGCGCCTGCAGTGGCTCACCGCGCTCGAAGTGCGCGGCGTACGGCCGTTCCTGGACCACCAGCGCATGGTGACGGGAACGACCCGCGTCAGCAGCCGGCGCCCCGGCAAGAGCGGCGAGTCCACGGGGCTGGGCCCGGTGCTGCGCGGCGCGGACCGCAGCGCGGCGGCCCGCCGGCGCAACGCCCTGGCCCGCTCCTTCGAGTATCTGCCGGAGGCGAAGGGCCCCTTCGCCGGCCGCCGCGGCGAGCTGTCGCGGATCTCGCAGTGGGTGCACCAGGCACGGGCGAGCACGGAGACCAGGCCCACGGTCGTGATGCTCTCCGGGCCGCCGGGCTCGGGCCGCTCGGCGCTGGCGCTGCGCGCCGCGCACGAGCTGCGCGACCAGTTCCGCGGCGCCTGTCTGGTGGACTTGCGCGGCCACACGCCGGGCGAGTCGCCGCTGTCCACCCGGGACGCGCTGCTGCACCTGCTCAACCAGCTCGGCGCGCCCCGCGACCAGCTGCTGTTCCGGGAGCGCTCCTCCCAGGAGCAGCACGTTCGGCGGCTGTGCGAGCTGTACGACCGGCACTTGGCCGGGCTGCCGGTCACGGTGCTCCTCGACGACGCCTCGGACGCCGAGCAGGTGCGCACGCTGATCCCCGAGCGCTCCGAGAGCCTGGTGCTGGTCACCTGCCGCAGCCCGCTCGCGCTGCCCTCCGACCTGGTGGCGTGGGTGCACGAGCTGCCGGTGGAGCCGCTGGACGAGGCGGGCACGCGGGAGCTGCTGCAGGCGGTGGCCGAGGAGCCGGAGGCCGGCCGGGCCGAGGGCGAAGCCCTCACCGCCGTACGGCAGTTGTGCGGCGGGCTGCCGCTCGCCCTGCGGATCGCGGGCTCCTCGCTGGGCGGGCGCACCGCGCGCGCCTTGGCCGCGGAGCTGCGCGCCTCCGGGCAGGACGACCCCGTGCAGCGCGCCCTGTGGCTGCGCTACCTCGACCAGGGCGACGGCGCCCGCACCCTGCTGCGCCGCCTCTCCCTGGCCGGACGCGCCTCCCTGGGCACGGCCGCCGCGGCGGCCCTGATGGGCGAGAGCCGCGAGGAGGCGACGCGCGGGCTGACGGAGCTGAGCCGGGCCGGCTTCGTCGAGCCCGTCCGCCCGGGGCGCTACCGGATGCACGACGTGGTGCGCGCCTTCGCCCACAGCCGGCTCGGCGAGGAGGAGGAGCCCGGCGAGCGCACCGCCGCCCAGGAGCGGCTGATCCGCAGCTACGCGGAGCTCGCGGACTCCGTCATCCGCATGGTCGACGGCAAGACCTCCACGCGCGCCGACATGTTCACCAAGGGCGCCGCCGGCGGGCACGGCTTCACCTCGCTGGACGCGGCCCTGCGCTGGCTCGACGACGAGTCCGGGTTCATCACCTCCGCCCTGCGGCACGCCGAGGGCGTCGACCAGGCGGCCATGCTGCACCTGCTGGGCGCCCTGTGCGACTACTGCCTGCTGCGCGGCGACCTGTACCGCCTCGGGGAGCTGAACGAGCTCACCCAGGCCGCCGACCGCGGGCTGCTGGCCCGCTCCGTGCAGTGGCGCACCGGTGTCGCGGCCCGGCAGCTCGGCGAACTCGACCGCTCCCGGGCCACGTTGACCTCGGTGGTGGATCTGTACTTCGACGCCGACAACCCGGCGGGCGCCGCCCGCGCCCTGCGCGACCTCGGCGTCACCCTGCAACACCAGGGCCAGTTGCAGGAGGCGGCGGCCAAGCTGCGCGAGGCCCTGGACCTTCAGACGGCTCCGGAGCTCAGCGGCGACCGCGCCTGGACGCTGCACGCGCTCGCCGCCGTCGAGCGCGACCGCGCCCGCCCCGCCGACGCGCTCGCCCTCCTGCAGGACTCGCTGGAGCTGCACCGCGACAGCGAGAGCCTGCACGGGCAGGCGTGGGCCCACTTCCAGCTCGGCCAGGTCCGGCTCGCCCTCGGGCAGCCCGGACCCGCCGAGGAGGAGCTGCGCGAGGCCCTGGAGCTGTACCGGCGCGTGCAGGACGCGCGCGGCGAGGCGTGGGCGCTGACCCAGCTGGCCCGTACCGCTCTGGTGACCGGCGAGGCCGGGCCGGCGGCCGAGCAGCTGCGCGCCGCCGCCGCCCGGCACCGCGAGCACGAGGACGCGCGCGGCGAGGCGTGGTCGCTGTACTACCTGGGCCAGGCGCTGGAGGAGCTGGGCGATCCGGCGGCGGGCGTGCGCGAGCTGGAGCGGGCGCGCACGATGTTCAGCCGCATGCGGGACGTGTACGGGCTCGCCTGCGCCCGGCACCACTCGGGCCGCGTCACCCGCGACCAACGGGCCGCCCAGACCGGGTCGTTGCGCAACAGCGGCTTCGCCCGGCAGCTGCTGCAGGACGCCCGGACGGACTTCCGGCGGGCGGGCGCCCCGCACGGCGAGGCGTGGTCGTGCGTCGAGCTCGCCGTGATCGACGCGGGCAACGGCCGTACGGGCCCCGCGCTGGAGCTGGTCGACGAGGCGGCCCGGCTGTTCGCGGCCTTCGGCGACCGGCGCGGCGCGGGCTGGGCCCGCTTCCTGCGCTGCACCCTGCTGCCCTTCGCCTCGCCCGGCGGCGCGGTGGTCGGAGCCGCGGTGGCGGAGGAGGAACTGACGACGCTGCGGCAGGAACTGCGCGAGGCGGACTGGGTCACGGACCCCTCGCTCACGGAGTCCGCGGAGGCGTACGCCGTCCTGCTGGAACGCGGCGTGGAGCCGGAGACGGGCTGGCAGGCGTGGCGCCTGGGCATGATCCCGGCCCGGCAGTCCCGGGAGGTGATGGCGGTCCTGCCGCGGTAGCCGCCCACGGGCGGTGGGGGACACGGGGCGCGCCGGGTCCCGTGCCCGGTGGCCCCCTGCCCGTCGCAGTCCACCCCGCATCATGAACGCACGCCCCCGTCCGGGTCAGCACCTCTCCACCCCGCTTGTGTGCAGCCCCTGTGGCGCGCGGCCGGGGCGGAGGCGCGTGCGCAAGGATGGGGACATGCCCAACCGACTTGTGCAGGCCACGTCCCCGTATCTCCTCCAGCACGCGGACAACCCCGTTGACTGGTGGCCATGGGAGGCCGACGCGTTCGAAGAAGCCCGGCGGCGCGACGTCCCCGTGTTCTTGAGCGTCGGTTACAGCGCGTGCCATTGGTGCCACGTCATGGCGCACGAGTCCTTCGAGGACGCCGATACCGCTGCGTACATGAACGAGCATTTCGTGTCCGTCAAGGTGGACCGTGAAGAGCGGCCCGACGTGGACGCCGTCTATATGGACGCCGTGCAGGCCGCCACCGGTCAGGGCGGCTGGCCCATGTCCGTGTTCATGACGCCGGACGGGGAGCCCTTCTACTTCGGCACGTACTTCCCGCCCGAGCCTCACCATGGCCTGCCGTCCTTCCAACAGGTGCTCGAAGGCGTGCACAACGCCTGGACGAGCCGACGGGGCGAGGTGGCGGAGGTGGCGGGGAGGATCACTCGGGACCTTGCCGGGCGGGAGCTGAGCACCGAAGATACCGGAACGCCCGCCGAGGGGACCCAGGCCATGGCGCTCCTGCAACTGACCCGGGACTTCGACCCCGCGAGCGGCTGGTTCCAGGGAGACGCCAAGTTTCCGCCGTCGATGGTGGTCGAGTTCCTGTTGCGCCACCACGCGCGGACCGATTCCGTGGCGGCGCTGGAGATGGCAGAAGGCCTGTGCGGCGCGATGGCTCGTTCGAGCCTGTACGACCAGGTGGGAGGCGGGTTCCACCGGTACGTACTCACGCCGAGGGCTGGTGGATCTTTGGTACCCCACTTCGAGAAGATGCTCTACGACAACGCGCTGCTGTGCCGCGTCTACACGCACCTGTGGCGGGCGACCGGTGCGGAGTCCGCGCGGCGCGTGGCCCTGGAGACGGCCGACTTCATGGTGCGTGAACTGCGCACCGAGCAGGGCGGGTTCGCCTCGGCGCTGGACGCGGACAGCGACGACGGCAGCGGCCGGCACGTGGAGGGCGCCTTCTACGTGTGGACGCCCGCGCAGCTGCGCGAGGTGCTGGGCGAGGCGGACGCCGCTCTCGCGGCCGCGCACTTCGGGGTCACCGAGGAGGGTACGTTCGAGGAGGGCCGCTCGGTGCTGCAACTGCCCGACAACGAGCGGCTCGTGGACGCCGAGCGGCTCGCGTCCGTACGGGCCCGGCTGCTCGCCGCCCGTGAGGAGCGGCCCCGGCCCGGCCGGGACGACAAGGTGGTGGCCGCCTGGAACGGTCTGGCCATCGCGGCGCTCGCCGAGACCGGCGCCTGCTTCGAGCGCCCCGACCTCGTCCGGGCGGCGACCGAGGCCGCCGATCTGCTGGTGCGGGTGCACATGGACTGGCAGGCGCGGCTGTACCGCACCTCCCTCGACGGCGTCGCGGGTTCCCACGCCGGGGTGCTGGAGGACTACGCGGATGTCGCCGAGGGCTTCCTGGCGCTGGCGGCCGTGACCGGGGAAGGGGTGTGGGTCGATTTCGCGGGCCTGCTCCTGGACACCGTCCTCATCCGCTTCACCGGAGCGGACGGCGCCCTGTTCGACACCGCCGACGACGCCGAACGGCTCATCCGCCGCCCGCAGGACCCCACCGACAACGCCACCCCCTCCGGCTGGACCGCCGCCTGCGGTGCCCTGCTGACGTACGCGGCGTACACGGGCAGCAGTGCGCACCGGGAGGCGGCCGAGCGGGGCCTGAGTGTGGTGCGGGCGCTGGGGCCCAGGGCGCCGCGCTTCATCAGCTGGGGGCTCGCGGTCGCGGAGGCGTATCTGGACGGGCCGCGCGAGGTCGCGGTCGTCGGCCCGGACGGCGATCCGGCCACGGCCCTGCTGCACCGCACCGCCCTGCTGGCGACCGCGCCCGGGCTGGCCGTCGCCGTGGGCGAGCCCGCGTCCGGGGCGGAGGCGGAGATCCCGCTGCTGGCGAACCGCCCGCTGCTGGAGGGCCGGCCCGCCGCGTACGTGTGCCGGAACTTCACCTGCGACGCGCCCACGGCCGACGCGCGGGAGCTGGCCGCGCGCCTCGGCGTCACCGTGAGGTGACTCCGGTACGGCAACTCCCGTACGGCAACTCCCGTCTGGCAGCCGCCCGTACGGGAGTTGCCGCTGCGCCTTGACGGGACGCTGACGACTACCGGTGGGTCCTTGATGACACGCTGATTGTCGGTGGCGTGTGTGACGCTGTGGGGCCGGGCAGGTTTTTCGGTCAAGTGCTGACCGACAAGTACTGACCGAAGGGGGAGGCTGCCATGGTGAACGCTCTGGTCGCGGTGTTCGCGGCGCTGTGCGTCACGGGATATGTCGTCGCGGGCGAGGCCGCCGTCGTGGGCGTGGTGGTCGTCGCCGTCGCGGGCACGGCATGGAAAGTGGCCACGGCCTCACGGCCGCGGCCACGGCGGGGGGCCGTGCCGGGCGGGGTGAAGTCGGCGCGCCCGGCGGGGAGTTCGTCAGGAGTGCTGATAGGCCACGAGAGAGATGCCCACGTAGTGCACGATGAACGCCGCGAGCGTCAGCGAGTGGAAGACCTCGTGAAAGCCGAACCACCGCGGTGACGGGTTGGGGCGCTTGATCCCGTAGATCACGCCGCCCGCGCTGTAGAGCAGCCCGCCGACGATGACGAGGACGAGGACCGCTATGCCGCCCTTGCGCAGGAAGTCCGGCAGGAAGAAGACGGCCGCCCAGCCCATCGCGATGTAGCACGGCGTGTAGAGCCAGCGCGGCGCGCCCACCCACAGCACGCGGAAGGCTATGCCCGCCGCCGCCGCGGCCCACACCGCCCACAGCAGCACCTGGCCCCGGCCGCCGGGCACGAGCAGCATCGTCAGCGGGGTGTACGTGCCCGCGATGATCAGGAAGATATTGGCGTGGTCGAGGCGGCGCAGCACCGCGCTCGCGCGCGGGCTCCAGTTGCCCCGGTGGTAGAGCGCGCTGATGCCGAAGAGCAGGCACGCCGAGACCACGTACACCGCGCAGGCGATGCGGCCGCGCGTGCTGTCGGCGAGGGCGGTCAGCAGGACGCCGGAGATCAGCACCGCCGGGAACATCCCGGCGTGCAGCCAGCCTCTCAGGCGCGGTTTGCCCGGGGCGGGCGGGGCTGCGGCCGCTGTGGCGGCGGGGTCCGCGGCGGCCTCGGCGCCGGCGGAGGCGGAGGGCGCGTCGGGCGCGGCGTCGGGCGCGGTAGTCATGGCCGTCATGCTACCTACGCCACCGTAGGTTACGGATCAGTATCGCGTGGCGATGGTCACGGGGGCGCCCCCTGGACAGAACGGATTCCGCGTCGGATGATCAAATGAGTGCGGGCGGCACCGGATGAGCGGGGAAGCGTCTGGGTCGCAGCTCCCAAGGGGCACCTTCCACAGAAGCGGACGGCGCGGGCCAAGGCCGCGGTCGTCCGGCAACCCTCAATATCTGACGCCGGACCGGGCGACGTCCGGCGGGACGGAGCGATCGTGGCGCGCAGCAGTGCGGCTCCCACCACCCTCACCCAGCACCAGGGGCTGATCTCCTGGGTAGAAGAGATCGCTGCCCTCACCGAGCCGGACCGCGTGGTCTGGTGCGACGGCTCCGAGGCCGAGTACGAGCGACTGTGCGAGGAGCTCGTCGCCAAGGGCACGTTCACCAGGCTGGACCCGGTCAAACGCCCCCACTCCTACTACGCGGCCTCCGACCCCAGTGACGTGGCGCGCGTGGAGGACCGCACGTTCATCTGCTCCGAGAAGGAGGAGGACGCGGGCCCCACCAACCACTGGAAGGCACCCGCCGAGATGCGGGAGACCTTCAGCGGCAGGGACGGCCGGGGCGGCATCTTCCGCGGCGCGATGCGCGGCCGCACGATGTACGTCGTGCCCTTCTGCATGGGCCCGCTCGGCTCCCCGCTCTCCGCGCTCGGCGTGGAGATCACCGACTCCGCCTACGTCGCCGTCTCGATGCGCACCATGACGCGCATGGGGCAGCCCGTCCTCGACGAGCTCGGCACCGACGGCTTCTTCGTCAAGGCCGTGCACACCCTCGGCGCCCCCCTGGAGCCGGGCCAGCAGGACGTGCCCTGGCCGTGCAACTCCACCAAGTACATCTCGCACTTCCCCGAGACCCGCGAGATCTGGTCCTACGGCTCCGGCTACGGCGGCAACGCCCTGCTGGGCAAGAAGTGCTACGCCCTGCGCATCGCCTCCGTCATGGCCCGCGACGAGGGCTGGCTCGCCGAGCACATGCTCATCCTCAAGCTCACCCCGCCCACCGGCGAGGCGAAGTACGTGGCCGCCGCCTTCCCCTCCGCGTGCGGCAAGACCAACCTCGCGATGCTGGAGCCCACCGTCCCCGGCTGGACCGTGGAGACCATCGGCGACGACATCGCCTGGATGCGCTTCGGCGAGGACGGCCGGCTCTACGCCATCAACCCCGAGGCCGGCTTCTTCGGCGTCGCCCCCGGCACCGGCGAGCACACCAACGCCAACGCCATGAAGACCCTGTGGGGCAACTCGGTCTTCACCAACGTCGCCCTCACCGACGACGGCGACGTGTGGTGGGAGGGCATGACCGAGGAGCCGCCCGCGCATCTGACGGACTGGCGCGGCAACGACTGGACCCCGGCGTCGCCGACCCCGGCCGCACACCCCAACGCCCGCTTCACCGTGCCGGCTTCGCAGTGCCCGATCATCGCGCCCGAGTGGGAGGACCCCAGAGGCGTGCCGATCTCGGCGATCCTCTTCGGCGGCCGCCGCGCCTCGGCGGTGCCGCTGGTGACCGAGTCCTTCGACTGGCGGCACGGCGTCTTCCTCGGCGCCAACGTCGCCTCCGAGAAGACCGCCGCCGCCGAGGGCAAGGTCGGCGAGCTGCGCCGCGACCCGTTCGCCATGCTGCCGTTCTGCGGCTACAACATGGGCGACTACATGGGGCACTGGCTGAAGGTCGCCGAGGGCAGGGACCCGGCGAAGCTGCCGCGCATCTACTACGTCAACTGGTTCCGCAAGGACGCGGACGGCCGCTTCGTGTGGCCGGGCTACGGCGAGAACAGCCGGGTGCTGAAGTGGATCGTCGAGCGCCTCGACGGCCGTGCCGAGGGCGTCTCCACGCCGATCGGCGTGCTGCCCACCCGGGAGGCGCTGGACACCGAGGGCCTCGCGTTGCCCGAGGCGGACCTCGACCTGCTGCTCACCGTGGACAAGGAGGTCTGGCGCGAGGAGGCCGCGCTGATCCCCGGCCACCTGAACACCTTCGGTGACCACACGCCGAAGGCGCTGTGGGACGAGTACCGGGCGCTGGTCGAGCGCCTGAAGTAAGCAGCGCTGAAGTAAGCAGTGCCGAGCAAGCGCTGAGCTCCTTCGGGTCCGGCGGGTCTGCCCGCGCCGGGCCCGAAGGCGTCTTTCATACCGGCGTCATACCGGTGTCACACCGGTTCCTCGATGCCCAGCGCCCGCGCATGGGCGCGCAGCATCTCGCCCGCCAGGGCCGCGCCCGCCGCGTCGCCGCGCGAGGTCGCCACGACCAGGGCCTGCCCGGCCAGGACGTGGGCCCGCTGGTGCAGGGCGGTGATCCGCGCGGCGGTGCGGGCCGGGTCGCCGACCGTCGACGGCGCCGCCCGCAGCGCGTCCGTGCCGCCGCGCAGCCGCGCCACCTGCTCGGCGATCCGCTGCGCCGCCGCGTCCAGCCGGTGCGAGGGCGCGAGCGCGCGCAGTTCGTCGGTGACGGTCAGCAGCGCGGTCAGATGCCAGGCGAGCCGCATGTCCAGCTCTTCCTCGCGGGACCGGTGCGGCGCCGGGCCGCTGCCGTACCTGCTGTGCCGGCCGGTCACGGTGTCGTGGGCCGTGCGGGCCGGATTTCCACGCCTGTACATGGATGGCCTCCTGGAATACTCCTCAGAAGGCCATCCTAACTTAGACGGCGTCTAAAGTTGTCTCGGCTACAGCTATCCCTGGGCGTAGCCGTCCAGGAAGGTGCCGATGCGCGTCACCGCGTCCGTCAGGTCCTTGGTGTTGGGCAGGGTGACGAGGCGGAAGTGATCCGGCTCCGGCCAGTTGAAGCCCGTGCCGTGCACCACCATGATCTTCTCGGCCCGCAGCAGGTCCAGGACCAGCTGCCGGTCGTCCTTGACCGGATACACCTTGGGGTCGAGCCGGGGGAAGGCGTACAGCGCGCCCTTGGGCTTCACGCAGCTCACGCCGGGGATCTGCGTCAGCAACTCGTGGGCCACGTCCCGCTGTTCGCACAGCCGGCCCCCCGGCAGCACCAGGTCGTTGATCGACTGGCGGCCGCCGAGCGCCGTGGCCACCGCGTGCTGCGCGGGCATGTTGGCGCACAGCCGCATGTTGGCCAGGATCGTCAGGCCCTCGATGTAGCTGTCGGCGTGCGCCTTCGGTCCGCACACCGCGAGCCAGCCGCTGCGGTAGCCGGCCACCCGGTACGCCTTGGACAGGCCGTTGAAGGTCAGCGTCAGCAGGTCGGGGGCGATGGCGGCGGTCGGGGTGTGCGTCACCCCGTCGTAGAGGATCTTGTCGTAGATCTCGTCGGAGCAGACCACCAGGTTGTGACGGCGGGCGAGCTCGGTGAGCGCGCGCAGCATCTCCTCGTCGTACACCGCACCCGTGGGGTTGTTGGGGTTGATGATGACGAGGGCCTTGGTGCGGTCGGTGATCTTGGCCTCGATGTCGGCGAGGTCCGGCATCCAGTCCGCCTGCTCGTCGCAGCGGTAGTGCACGGCGGTGCCGCCCGCGAGCGAGACCGAGGCGGTCCACAGCGGATAGTCCGGGGCCGGCACCAGCACCTCGTCGCCGTCGTCGAGCATGGCCTGCATGGCCATCTGGATCAGCTCGGAGACGCCGTTGCCGAGGTAGACGTCCTCGACCGACAGCTCGATGCCCTTGGTCTGGTAGTGCTGCACCACCGCGCGCCGCGCGGAGAGCAGGCCCTTGGCGTCGCCGTAGCCGTGCGCGCTGCCGACGTTGCGCAGCATGTCCTCGAGGATCTCCGGCGGGCACTCGAAGCCGAAGGCCGCCGGGTTGCCGGTGTTGAGCTTGAGGATGCGGTGACCCGCTGCCTCCAGCCGCGTCGCCTCCTCAAGAACCGGGCCACGGATCTCGTAGCAGACATTGGCGAGCTTCGTTGACTGGATCACCTGCATGACGGCCACCATACGGGGGCGTACGAGGCGGCGCGCACCGTTTACCGCCGCCCGGGGAGGGTGCCCCGGCGCACACCGCGCCCGGTCTCAGCCGGCGGGCGCGCGGCGCACCGAACGGCCCGCGAGGACGTCCGTCCGCCGCCCGTCTTTCATCACAAAGCGACCGTCGATGAGAACGTAGGGAATACCGGTCGGAAGCGTCCGAGGGGCTTCGAAAGTGGAGCCGGCGGCGACGGTGTCCGGATCGAAGAGGACAAGATCGGCGCGGAATCCCTCGCGGACGAGACCTCGATCGGGCAGCCGGAGCCGGGCCGCAGGACGTGACGTGAGATGTGCCACGCACTCCTCCAGTGACAGCACTCCGAGGTCGCGCGCGTACTGTCCGAGGTAGTGCGGGAACGTTCCGTACGCGCGCGGATGCGGTTTGTCGCCCTGGAGGATGCCGTCGCTGCCGCCCGTGTGCACCCGGTGCCGCATGATCGTCCGGACGTTGTCCTCGTGCCCCACGTGCTGCAGGATCGTCGGCCCGAGCCGGTCGGCGATCAGCAGCCGCCGGACGAGCGCCCAGGGCTCCTCGCCGCGCTCGCGCGCCGCGCGTGCCACCGTGCGCCCCACCAAGGGGGAGTGTGCCGGGTCGGCGACGCCGGAGATCTCGACCGTGTCCCAGTCGACGGGCACCCCGTGGCAGCCGTCCGCGCCCTCCTCCTCCATCACCCGGCGGATCTCCTCGGCCGCGGCGTCGTCGCGCAGCCGCGCGAGCAGCGCATCCGGGCCGCCCTCGGCCGCCCGGCTCGGCAGCAGCGCGACGAGGGTCGTACATCCCGGGGTGTACGGATAGGTGTCCAGGGAGATGTCGACGCCGTCGGCGAGCGCCGCGTCCAGCAGGGCCAGCAGCTCGGGGGCGCGGCCCGCGTTGACCCCGAAGTTCAAGGTGGCGTGCGCGAGATGGAGCGCGCAGCCGGTGCCGCGCGCCAGCGCGACCATCTCCGCGTACGCCTGGAGCGCGCCCGCCCCGTACGAGCGGTGGTGCGGGCAGTAGTAGCCGCCGTGCGCGGCCACCACCCGGCACAGTTCGGCCAGTTCGGCGTCGGAGGCGTACATGCCCGGCGTGTACGTCAGCCCCGAGGACAGCCCGACCGCGCCCTGCTCCAGCCCCTCGGCGACCAACTGCCGCATGCGCGCGGTCTCGTCGTCCGTGGCGGGCCGGTCCTCCCAGCCGACCGCGAGCATCCGCACGGTGCCCTGCGGCACGAGGTAGGCGGCGTTGACGGCGATGCCCTCGCCGCCGAAGCCCTCGTCGAGGCGGTCGAGATACCCGCCGACCGAGCGCCAGGTGAAGTCGATGTCGTGCCCGTCGCCGTTCCAGCCGGTGATCTGGGTGCGGATCCGGGCGAGCGTGCCGTCGTCGACGGGCGCGTACGACAGGCCGTCCTGGCCGAGGACTTCCAGCGTCACGCCCTGCGCGGCCTTCGCCTCGTGCCCCGGGTCGCGCAGCAGGGCCAGGTCGCTGTGCGCGTGCATGTCGATGAAGCCGGGCGCGAGGGCGAGGCCGTGCGCGTCGACGACGCGTCTGCCCGTGGGGCGGGATTCGCCCTCGTACGCGATCACCGCGACGCGGCCGTCCGCGAGGCCCACGTCGGCACGGCGGGAGGGCCCGCCCGTACCGTCCACGAGCCGGACGTCCCGGAACACCGTGTCCATGGCCCTGCCCCCTGTCGTCGACCGTCCGGGCCCGGAAGTCCCGGCTCGGAAGTCCCGGCTCAGAAGAACGTGCGGATGTAGTCCGTGACCGTGCCGTCCGCCGACGCCAGCGGGATCAGCTGCCACTTGTCGAAGACCGTGCACGGGTGGGACAGCCCGAGCCCCACCCAGTCCCCGACCTCCAGTGGAGTGTCCCCGTCGACGGTGACGAACGCGTGCTGATCGGCGAGCCGCGTGACCGTAAGGCCCGTCGCGGGCCGCACCGAGCCGTCCCGCGCGGAGCGGATCACCTGCGGCTCGGGCAGGCCCAGGTCGTAGGCGGCGTCCCGCTTGCCCGCGTTGAGGAACGCGAGCCCCGGCTCGGGCCGGGAGACGACCTGCGCCCACAGCCGGAACGCGGGCCGCAACTCGCCCTCCTGCGGACGGCGGTTGAAGGGCGTCTTGTGCCGGTAGGTGCCGTCGTCGTGCGTGAGGTACGCGCCGGAGCGCAGCAGCCGCAGTACGGGCGCGGACAGCGGCGGCAGCTCGGCGAAGACCTCGGCCACCGTGTCGAACCAGGCGCTGCCGCCCGCGCTCACCACGATCTCCGGCAGCCCGGCGAAGCGGCCCGCCTTGTCGAACTCCACGGCCAGCGCGGTCAGTCGGCGCAGCCAGGCCCCCACGCTGTCCGCGTCCGCGTCCGGGATCTCCGCCTCGTAGCCGGCGACGCCGACCAGGCGCAGCGTGCCGGTGCCCGCGACCGCGTCCGCGACCGCCGTGCACTCCGCCTCCGTACGGACGCCCGTACGGCCGCCCCGGGCGCCCAGCTCCACGACCACGTCGAGCGGACGGCTCGCCTCCGCCTCGCGCAGGGCGGCGTCCATCAGCTCGACGCCGCGCACCGAGTCCACGTAGGCGATCAGCCGGAAGCCGGGGTCGGCGGCGAGCTCGGCGGCGATCCAGCGCAGGGCCGGCCGGTCCACGACCTCGTTGGCCAGGAAGATCCGGCCGATGCCGAAGGCCCGGTAGGAGCGCACCTGCGCTGGGGTCGCGGCCGTGATCCCCCAGGCGCCGTGCGCCAGTTGGCGCTCCAGCAGCTGCGGGGCCATCGACGTCTTGCCGTGCGGCGCGAACGCGAGGCCGTGCTCCTGCGTGTACCGCTCCATCAGCGCCAGGTTGTGCTCCAGCGCCTCGGCCGACAGGGCGAGGACGGGCGTGGTGAACCCGTCGGTGAACAGCGAGCGGCGCTCGGCGGCCAGCGCGCCCACCGTCATGCCCTCGGCGTCCGGCGGCAGCCCCTTGAAACGGTGGTCGACACGGGTCTCCGCGAGGCGGGCCACGGGGCCGTGCTCGGGGGTGGGTTCCGTGGCCATGGGGCCTCCAGGGACGTTCGGGTGCGGCCGTTGCGACATATGCAACGTTCGTTGCGTATGTCGCTCGCTGCTGTCTAACATCCCGGCGAGTGCCGGGTCAACGGTCCGCGTCACAGGGGTCCGCCGGGCGCGGCCGGGACACCGGACGGACACCGATGGGTACGGGGGAGCGTGAACAGTCGTGGACGGCAGCAGGGTTGAGGCCTCGACAGCGGCAGTGGCAGCCGACGTCGTGTGCCTCGGCGAGTCCATGGTCACCTTCCGCCCGAGCCGGCCCGGCCGCCTCGGTCGCCTCGCCGACGTTTCCTCCTTCGACCGCGGCATCGGCGGCGCCGAGTCCAACGTCGCCTGCGCCCTGGCCCGGTCCGGGCACCGGGCGCGCTGGGTGAGCCGCGTGGGCGCGGACGGCTTCGGGGACCACCTGACGGAGGCGGTCGCGGCGTACGGGGTGGACGTGTCGGCGGTGACACGCGATGCCGAACGGCCGACAGGGGTGTACTTCCGTACGGCGGGGGAGCGTTGCGTCTCCGACGGGCCGGGGCAGACCGACGCCTCGCCGGCCGAAGTCGCCTACTACCGGGCCGGCTCCGCCGCCTCCGCGATGTCGCCCGCGAACGTTCCGCGCGAGGTCGCGTGGTCGGGGCGGATCCTGCATCTCACCGGGATCACGGCCGCGCTCTCCACCGGCTGCCTGGCGCTGCTGCGCACGCTGACGGCTCGCCGCCCCGGCCGCCCGCTCGTCTCCTTCGACGCCAACTACCGGCCCGGCCTGTGGCGTACGTCCCCCGAAGGACCGTCCGTCCTCGCCGAGTTGGCACGCGCCTGCGACATCGTCTTCGTGGGCGAGGACGAGGCGGAAGCGGCCTGGGGCGTCCGCGGCCCCGAAGCGATCCGCGCGGCGCTGCCGGAACCGGACGTACTGGTGGTCAAACAGGGGGCGCGGGGGGCGACGGCGTACGTACGGCCGGGGGCAGGGGACAGCGGTTCCGCCGGAGCGGGCGGCGCGGCGCCCGGAAGCGGTATGCGCGCCGCACCTGTTGGGGGTACCGCCGCCGATGCCGCCGCCGGCGCCGTCGCGCCCGGACACCCACGGGGGCCCGGAACCGGCGGCGTGCCCGACGGACGGACTCCCGTGCCCGGTGGGGACGTACGCCCTGGGGAGTCCGGATCCGGCGTGGATGCCGGGCTTGTTGGGGGGCCGGCCGCTGACGCGCTCGCGCGTGCCGGTGCGCCCGGCGGGGACGTACGCCCTCGACGGCCCGGAACCGGCCCGGGTGCCGGGCCCGTTGGCGGGTCCGGCGCGGGTGCGTCGCTTCGCGTCCCTGCTCGTGACGTCGTCACTTTCGTCCCCGCCCTCCGTGTCGACGTCGTCGCCCCCGTCGGTGCCGGAGACGCCTTCGCGGCGGGGTTTCTCGCCGGGACGCTGCGGGGGCTCCCCGTCGGTGTGTGTCTGCGGTGGGGGCATCTGTTCGCCGCCGCCGTGCTCGCCGTGCCCGGGGACCTCGCCGAACCGCCCGCGCCCGCGCTCGTCGAGCGGCTCGCCGCCCTCGACGACGACGCGTGGGGCAGACTGCGGCCCGTAGCGCAGGACACCCCCGCCGAGGAGACCGCACCGTGAGCCAGACCGTCGACCGGGCCCTGCGCATCCTGCCGCTGCTCGCCGAGGGGCCCGCCAATCTGGAGCAGGTCGCCGGCCGGCTCGGCGTGCACAAGTCGACCGCGCTGCGCCTGCTGCGCACCCTGCACGAGCACGGCATGGTCCACCGGCAGCAGGACCAGCGCTACCGGCTCGGCGCCCGCCTGTTCGCACTCGCCCACCAGGCCGCCGAGGGTCTGGACATCCGCGAGATCGCCCACCCCCACCTCCTCGCCCTCAACGAACTCTGCGGCCACACCGTGCACTTGGCCGTCATCGAGGACGACGAGGTCGTCTACATCGACAAGGTCGACAGCCGCTACCCGGTCCGCATGTACTCCCGCATCGGCAAGCCCGTCGCGATCACCGTCGCCGCCGTCGCGAAGCTGCTCCTGGCCGGTCTGCCCGAGCCGGAGCGCCGCGCGTTCGCCGAGCGCCTGGACTACCCCGCCTACACGCCGCGTTCGACCCCGAACGCGGCCGCCTTCCTGCGCGAGCTGGCGGCCGTACGGGACCAGGGCTGGGCCACCGACTTCGGCGGCCACGAGGAGTCGATCAACTGCGTGGGCGCGCCCGTGCGCGACGTGACCGGACGGACCGTGGCCGCCTGCTCGGTCTCCGCCCCGAACGTCGTCGTCGGCAGCGACGAACTCCTCGAACTGCTCCCGCTGTTGCGCCGCACCGCCGACGCCATCAGCGACGAGTACTCCGGAAGAAATACGACAACTCCGAGAACTGCGAAAGCGGACACCCCATGAGCGACAGCACCACCGGCAAGCTCCACAAGACCGCCCTCACGCCCCCCACCCACACCACCCCGCCCGCGAAGTTCTCGCACGGCGTGCGCAAGGGCAACGTCCTTCAGGTCGCCGGCCAGGTCGGCTTCCTGCCCGCGGTGGCGGGCCAGGCCCCCACCCCGGCCGGTCCGACCCTGCGCGAGCAGACGCTGCAGACCCTCGCCAACGTCCGGGCCGTCCTGGAGGAGGGCGGCGCGAGCTGGGAGGACGTGATGATGGTGCGCGTCTACCTCACCGACACCGCGCACTTCGCCGAGTTCAACTCGCTCTACAACGACTACTTCGCCGATCTGAAGGAGGCCCCGGCGGCCCGTACCACCGTGTACGTCGGCCTGCCCGCGGGTCTCCTCGTCGAGATCGACGCGCTGGCCGTCCTGGGCTGACGTGTCGCCACGGGGGCGGGGGCGGCCCCCGCCCCCTGCCCGGAAGCGGAGTCACCATGCTCGCTCCACCCACCGGCCTCGCCGCACAGCCCCCGCACACCGGGGGCCTGCTCCCGCTGATCGGCGGCACCGGCGGCCTGCTGACCGTCGCCGCCCTCGGTATCGCCCTGCTGCTCGTCCTGATCATCAAGGCCAGGCTGCAGCCCTTCGTGGCGCTCCTCGCCGTGTCCATAGCCGTCGGCCTGGCCTCCGGCCTGTCCGTCACCGAACTCTTCGGCACCGTCCAGAAGTCCGGCGCCGTCTCGATCGTCGAGTCCGGCATGGGCGGCACCCTCGGCCACATCGCCGTCATCATCGGCCTCGGCACGATGCTGGGCGCCGTCCTGGAGGCGTCCGGCGGCGCCGAGGCGCTCTCCTCGCGACTGCTCGCCCTCTTCGGCGAGCGGCGCGCGCCCCTCGCGATGGGGATGACGGGGGTCCTCCTCGGTATCCCCGTCTTCTTCGACGTGGGGATCTTCGTCCTCGCCCCGATCGTCTACGCGGCCGCGCGGCGCGGCGGCGGATCGATCCTGCGGTACGCGCTGCCCATGCTCGCCGGGCTGTCCATGACGCACGCCTTCCTGCCCCCGCACCCCGGCCCGGTCGCCGCCGCCGGACTGCTGCACGTCGACCTCGGCTGGGTGATCCTGATGGGCGCGGTGTGCGGGATACCGGCGGTGCTCGCGGCGTGGGCGTACGCGGCGTGGATCGGGGCGCGGCTGTACGTCCCCGTACCGGCCGGCATGGCGGACGCGGCGGCGGAGGCGAGGGCGGCGGTCGCGGCGGAGCGGGAGGGCGCCGAACGGCCCGTGTCCCTCGGGGTGTTGCTCGTCATCATCGGCACGCCGCTGGTCCTGATCCTCCTGGCGACGTTCTCCTCGGTGGCGCTCGCGCCGAGCACCGGACGCTCGGTCGTGGAGTTCTTCGGCCACCCCTTCGTGGCGCTGACGATCGCGCTGCTGCTGGCGTACTGGCTGCTGGGTGTCCGGCGCGGCTGGTCGCGTACGTCGCTGGAGGCGGTCTCGGCCGCGTCGTTGAAGCCCGTCGGCAACATCCTGCTGGTCGTCGGCGCGGGCGGGGTGTTCGGGGCGGTGCTCAAGGCGAGCGGTGTGGCGCAGGCGCTCGCGGACACCTTCGCGGGCGCGGGCCTGCCGGTGGTCGTCCTCGCCTGGCTGATCTCGCTCGTGCTGCGGGTGGCGCAGGGCTCGGCGACGGTCTCCATCGTCACGACGGCGGGCATCGTCGCGCCGCTGCTGCCGCAGGGGGACGTGTCACAGGCGCGGGTCGCGCTCGTGATCGTGGCGATCTCGGCGGGATCCATCTTCGCCTCGCACGTCAACGACGGCGGCTTCTGGATGGTGTCGAAGTACTTCGGGATCCCGGAGCGGGAGACGCTGGCGTCGTGGACGGTGCTGGAGTCGGTGCTGTCGGTGGCGGGGTTCGCGGTGGCGGGGGTGCTGAGCCTGGTGGTGTGAGGGGGCGCGTACGGGTACGGGCGCGAGGGCGCGTACGTACGGCGTACGGCGCGGGGCCCGCGGCCGGAAGTCGACCGCGGGCCCCGCACACCGTTGTCACCGGTGGTCCGGTGCTACCGTCGCCGATCTACCGGCGCAGCGTCACACCCTCGGGCCACATCGAGCGGCCGTCGGCCAGGCCGGCCTTGCCGTCGCCCTGGTACCAGCGCATCTCGTAGGCGGGCAGCGGAGCGCCGGCGACGGCGGCGGCAGCCCTCGCCGCCTCGGCCGCCTTCTCGGCGTCGCTCAGGTTGTCCGGGGCCCAGCGGCCGAGCAGGTCGGCCTTGCCGTCGCCGTTGAAGTCGCCGCCCAGGATCGTCCACATGGAACCCCAGGACTTGTCGCGCCACATGTTCGTGGCGTCGTCGAAGCCCTTGCCGTTGCCGGCGTAGAAGCGCAGCTGGCCGTCGTACGCGGCCATGGCGATGTCGTCCTTGCCGTCGCCGTTGAAGTCACCGGTGGCCAGGTGCTTGGTGCCGCCCCAGGTGCGGTCGCGCCACATCTCGCGCTTCTCGCCGGTCAGCGTGCCGTCCGGGTTGGTGGGGTAGCCGACCAGGGCGCCGGTGTTCCAGATGGCGATGAGGCCGTCGCGGCCGTTCTCGAACTTGTAGCGGGCGAAGTGCGGCATGTCCTTCCAGGACGTGTCGCTCCAGATCTTCTTGCGCTCGGCGAGGTTGCCCTTGTTGTCGCCGGCGTAGAAGTACAGGTTGCCGTCGCCGGCCAGAGCGATGATGTCGCCCTTGCCGTCGCCGTTGAAGTCGCCGCCGACGATCTTCTTGTAGGTCGACCAGGTGTTGTCGTGCCACAGCGGGCGGCCGTACTCCAGCTTGCCGTCCGGCGTGGAGTAGTAGGCGTGCAGCGTGCCGTCGTAGTGGATGGCGGCGACATCCGTGCGGCCGTCGCCGTTGAAGTCGGCCGTGGTGATGAAGTTCTCCTTCACCATGCCGGCCTTGTTGATGACACGGGTCTGCTGGATCCAGCTGTTGACGTCGTCCACGCGGGTGTTGACGGCGCCGGTGCGGGTCTCGGACTCGCCGAGGCAACCGCCCTGCCAGGAACCGGTGTTGATGCCCACCAGCTCGGCCTTGCCGTCCTTCTCGCGGAAGGAGGGGCCGCCGTTGTCGCCCTTGCAGACGGCCGCGCCGTCCTTGCCGGTGACATTGAACGCGCCGTCCTTGACCGCGCCGACGGTGAACAGACCGGTGTGCGCCTGGCCGGGCACCCACTCGTCCTTGGTCCGGCCGAAGCCGGTGCCGCGCAGCTCCTCGCCCTGGGCGGGCGCGGTGGTGCCGACGGCGATCGGGGTGGCGTCGATGCTCCCGCCGGCGCGGCCGACCAGCGCCATCACCAGGTCGCGGTCCTGGTGCGGAACGAGCCGGATGACCGGGGCGCTGTTGCCGGAGCCCCCGTCGGAGGAGACCACGGTCCTGTCCTTGGGCGCCCCGGCGGCGACCTTCTCGCCCGGGGTGTCCGCGAAGCAGCTGGCGGCGGTCAGCACCCACCGCTCGTCGACCAGCGCACCGGAGCAGCTGCGCTTGCCGTTGCCGATGTCGAGCTTGACCGTGAACCGGTACTGCTTGTCCTTGACCGGGTCACCGACGACGGCCTGCGCCGGGGTGGCGACGGCGGCCAGGGCGCCGGTCGCGACGACGGTGGTGAGGAAACCCGCGGCCCGTATCGAGCGCGAACCTCTGCCGAGCATGTTCGTTCCTTTAGTCCGGTGGGGTCGGCGAAGGATACGGAACGACTGCCACCGGGGCGGCGCGTTGACCTGATTCCCCCGCCGGATCAGATACGCGTTGTCATGGGCACTATAGACGATCTTTGCCGGACGAAATACCTGCCGTCGATCAGTGCTACTGAGTGGCGCCGGGCTTGGACGGAGGGTGTTCTTCCGGTGCGGCGCCAATAAATCCGGCGGCGCCCCTCTCATGGAATTCCCGGTAATGTCAAGGGAATTCCACGGGAAAGGCGCCGCCGGCCGGTCTCACACCTTGCGCCAGCCCGGGATCCAGGCACCGTCCTGAACGGTGTAGTCCCCGAACAGGGCCGGCGCCTCCTTGGCGACGACCTCCCCGATCTTCCCGACGACCAGGCGGATTTCCTCCTCCGCGCCGGGCGCCGTGCGGCTCTCGATGACGTGGCGCAGGGTCCGTACATTGGCGGTCCACACCATGCCCGTCGCCAGCCCCTCCGGGGCGAAGCGGCGCATGAAGGACGTCTTGGCCTTCTTCTCCTTGAAGGGCACCCCCTGCTCGTCCAGGCCGAAGTGGCCGGACATCCAGTGCTGGAACGCCTCCATCTGCTCCAGCAGGGCGGTGGCACGCTCCATCAGCTCCGCGTCCTGCTCGGCCCACTGCGGGAACCAGAACGGCAGGTCGTCCAGGCGCACGAAGCGCAGCGACTCCTGCGAGACCGCCGTCCCGGCCCGGTGCCGGACGAGCTCGTGGGTCACCACCCGGCTCACGTTGTGCAGGACGAAGGAGAAGCCGACGTGCTCCAGGACCGAACCGTGGGCGCTGGCCAGGATGTTGTCCAGGTACGCCCCCTGGTCGGTGCGGATCCGGGTGACGTTCGGATTCAGGCCCGGCTCCCAGGAGCGGTAGCAGGTACGGCCGGCGAATTCCGCCAGGTTCTGCGCGTCGTCCGTCTCACCGCGGTCCACCCGCTCCAGCCAGCTCTCCCCGCCGACCTCGGCGAGATAACGCGTCACCTCCTCGTAGTCCAGCCGCGGGCGGGCGATGAGACGGACCTGGGGCTCGACGTGACGCAACGCTGTCCTCCGGATGTGGCAAGGGAGTTCGGGAGCGGACCAGCCGAGTCTGCCACGCCGCCGCCCCCGGGCCCGCCGGCCGGCCGGGCCCGCGGCTCGCCCCCCAACTCGCCAAGCCTGCACCGCCGTTCGGTGCGTCCGCTTTCAGCGTGAAATACCGTGCCAAACCTCCCGAGGCCGGTGGTGCCGTGATGTCGATCACGGCGTGGCGCCCGGGGGCGTACCCGACGAGAAGCGGATGCGGCCCTCCGTATGTGACGCATCACGGCAGAAAAAGTTGATGCTTTGCCGGTCCCACGTGGGAACTTTGGCCCAAGGGGCTGCGGCGCTGTCTGGGCCGGCCCGGAGAGGTCGGCGGATATGCCGGGCGCGATGTCGCCGTACGGTGATCAACGGACTCACCCAGGGGGTACTCCTATGGATCGTTTGAACGGGCAGCAGACCCTTGCGCAAGGCGCCTTGGCGCACCAGGACGTCGGTCTGGCCGTCCTGCTGGTCGTCGCGGACGAGGTCTCCCGTTGGGGACTGGCCGGCATGCTCGCCAGCATCCCGAAGGTGCACACCACACAGGCCTGCGCCGACGTGCCCGAGGCAGTGCGCTGCTTCCCCGAGCGTCCGTACGACGTCGTCATCGTGGACTCGTGCCTGGCGGCGCAGATCCCCGCGCTCGCCGAGGCCGTCGGCCGGCACGACACCAAGGTGCTGCTGCTGTTGCAGGACCTGGACGACGACACGCTGCGCACCGCGGCCGGACTCAAGCTCGACGGCTTCCTGACCGGCCCGGGGCTGACCCTGCGCGGGCTCGGCGAGGCGATGACCCGGCTGCAGCACGGCGAGATGTCGCTGCCGGCCGAGGTGGCGCACCAGATGATGGCCGTCCTCAGCAGACCGCGCTCCGTCGAGCGGCCCCCGGTCACCCTCACGCCGCGCGAGCACCAGACGCTGCAACTCCTCGGCGAGGGGCTGAGCAACAAGCAGATCGCGGCACGCCTGCGCATCTCGCAGCACGGCACCAAACGCTACGTGGCGAGCATCCTCGCCAAACTCAACTGCCCGAACAGGACCTTGGCCGTGGCGTACGCGCTGCGCACCGGCCTGCTGGAGGACTCACTCGCGTCATGAGGGAACAGGGGGAAGGAGCCGTGACACAGCGGATGCCGTACGACGTGATCGTGCTGGGGCTCGGTGTGCTGGGCAGCAGCACCGCGTACCGGCTCGCCGCGAAGGGCCACCGGGTGCTCGGCGTCGAACGGTACGGGCCCGTGCACGACCGGGGCGCCAGCCACGGGGAGACCCGGTGCGTCTTCACGTCCTATTTCATGGGCCCGCGGTATGTGCCGCTGGTGCGGCGGTCGTTGGAGCTGTGGGAGGAGACGGGGAAGGAAGCCGGCCGGCCCCTGGTGACCCGCGCGGGCGCCCTGCTGCTCGGTTCCGGGCCGGGCCGGCTGGTCCCGGCGGCGACAGCCGCCGCCGAGGCGTCCGGCCTGGCCAACGAGACCTACGGCGGCGATGAACTCGGCAGGCGGTTCCCGCAGTTCACGCCCGGCCCGGACACCACCGCCCTGTACGAGCGGGACGCGGGTTTCCTGCACGTCGAGCCCGCGGTCCGCGCCCAGCTCGACCTGGCCGAACGGGCGGGGGCCGAGCTGCGTTTCGGGGAACGGACGCTGGAGTGGACGGCGGACGCGGGCGGTGTCACCGTCCGCACCGATCAGGGCGTCCACCGGGCCGCACGGCTCGTCCTGTGTGTCGGTTCGTGGGTCGGGCAGCTCGTCGGCCCGGAGCTCGTCCCGGTCACCGTCCTGCGCAAGGTGCAGGCCTGGTTCGCGCCCGCGACGGGCGAAGAGGCGTTCGCGCCCGGCGCGTTCCCGTTCTGGGCGTGGGACGCGGGCGGTGCCATCGCGCTCGGCTTCCCCGTGGCCGGTCCGGGCAACGGGGTGAAAGCGGCGATGCACACCGGGGGAGAGCGGTGCGACCCGGAGACCGTGGACCGCACGGTGCACGACCGGGACGTGGCGGAGCTCCGCTCCTTCCTGGCCCCCCGCATCCCCGGCGTCGCCGGGGGCAGATACCTGCGCGGCGAGGTCGGCCTGTACGACATGAGCCCCGACCGGCACTTCATCGTCGGCCGGCTGCCCGGCCAGGAGCACGTGTACCTGGCGGCGGGCACCTCGGGCCACGCCTTCAAGTTCGCCCCGGTCATCGGCGAAGCCCTCGCGGACCTGGCCACCGAGGGCAGCACCCGGCACGACATCGGCCTGTTCGACCCGGAGCGGTTCCACCGGTAGGCGGCGTGCCACGGAAACGGCGGCGGCCCGTGCCCCCGGGAGGGACACGGGCCGCCGCCGTTGCGTGCGGGCCACTACTGGCCGGCCGGCGCGTAACCCCGGAACCGGGCCTTGTACGTGCAGGCGTCCGCACCGTCCTTGAGGCACCCCTCGATGCTGTCGCTCTCCACGTCGAGACCGAGCCCTTCGTGCCAGGCGGCCCGCAGTTCGAGGCACGGGCACTGATAGGTGTCGAGCGTGCCGGCCGTACGGGACATGGTGAGGGCGAAGTTGCGTTCCAGACTGGTCGTCAGCTCGCCCGGCGTGCTCGCGTCGTACCGGTAGTCGACGAACTGCGGCGGCCACATCTCTTCCGGGCAGCGCTTGATGATCTCCACCACCTGGTCCCAGGTCATGTCCCGCACGGGGACGCCCTGGGCCTTGGCGACGTTCTGCGCGATCCGGCGCGCCACGAACGCGATCGCTTCCTTGTTGATCTCGTTGGCGGCGTCGAAACCGAACCGCTTCGCCACCTCCTGGTACCAGCGGGCGTCGTGCAGCCACCAGTACTGCTGTGTTCTCGACACGGTTCCTCCTCCGGCTCTCACAGCGCCACGGGCTGCGGTTCGGCGGACTTGCGGGCCCGGGCCGCGGCCGAGCGGCGTTCCACGGCGACGGAGACCGGGAGCAGGACCAGGGCGAGCAGGCCGCCGGCGCCCGAGACGATCCACAGGTGGTCCGCGCCGTACGCGTCGACGACCCAGCCGCCGAGCAGGCCGCCGAGGCCGATGCCGAGGTAGAGCGCCGAGGCGTTCAGGGAGATGGCGATGCTGGAGGCGGGTCCGGTCATGCGCACCAGCCGGTGCTGCTGGGGCGGGATCGTGGCCCAGCCGGTGAGTCCCCACAGGACCATGTAGACGACGGCGGTGGCGATGGTGGCCGCCCACACCGACAGCAGGAAGTGGTTGACGGTGAAGATGGTGAGCGCCAGCGTCAGCACCTTGACCGCGCCCCACTTGTCGGCGCCGTGGCCGGACAGATAGCTGCCGACGATCGCGAAGAGGCCGAAGGTGAAGATGAGCACCTGCAGCAGACCGGTGCCGCCGAGGTCGCTGAACACCGGCGCCAGGTAGGTGTAGACGCTGAACGCGCCCGCGTTGGCGGCGACGGTGATGAGCAGCGCGGTCAGCACGTCGCCGCGCTTGAGCACGGCGGCCCGGTCGGCGAGCGAGACCCTCGGCGGGGCGGGCACCTGCGGCATCAGCACGGCGATGCCGATCGCGGCCAGCACCGACAGTGCGGACACGAACAGGAACGCCCCGCGCCAGTTGGTCATCTGGGAGACGAACAGGCCTATCGGCACACCCAGCACCGTGGAGGCCGAGGTGCCGCCCAGCACGATGGCCAGGGCCCGGCCGCGCTTCTCCGGAGCGACGATCGTGGAGGCGGTGGCCGTCGCGCTCGGCACGAACAGTCCGGCGAGCAGCGCGGCGACGATCCGGCTGACCGTGAGCACGGCCAGGTTGGGGGAGAACGCCGACAGTACGTTGGCCGCCGCGAACAGCACCATGCCCCACACCAGCACGGGGCGGCGCGGCCAGTTCGAGGTCACCGTCATCACCAACGGCGAGCCGATGGCGTAGGCGAGCGCGAAGACGGTGACGATCTGACCCGCGGCGGTCAGTGAACTCTGCAGCGAACCGGCGACCGCGGGCAGTACGCCCGCGACGATGAACGCGTCGGTGCCGGTCGCGAAAGTACCGAGCGCGAGAATGAGAATGGTGGCCAGGCCGGCTTGGCTCGGCTCGTTTTTCGCTTGCACCTCTGACTCCAATGTGCGTTTCTTCTCAGGGTTTTCTCAGGGGCGATTCATGCCTTCGCGAGAACCAATGTGGCGTTGTGCCCTCCAAAACCGAAGGAGTTGGATATCGCGACCCGGGTGGGCCGCGAAAGCGCTTGGTCCCGCACGTGGTTGAGGTCGCACTGGGGATCCGGCCGGTCCAGGTTGCGGGTCGGCGGCACCAGGTCCGTCTGGGTGGACAGCGCGCAGATGACGGCCTCCACGGCGGCCGAGGCGCCCAGCAGATGCGCCGTGGACCCCTTGGTGGCGCTGCAGGCCGGCTGGCCGGCGCCGAAGACCTCCCGCATCGCCCGGGCCTCGCTGATGTCGCCCAGCTTCGTGCCGGTGGCGTGCGCGTTGACGTAGTCGACGTCGGCCGGGGCGATCCCGGCGTCGGCGAGCGCGCGGCGCATGCTCGCGGCGGCGCCCCGGCCCTCCGGGTCGGGCATGGTGACGTGGTGGGCGTCGGTGCTGGCGCCGTACCCGAGGAGGACCGACCGGGGCCGTGCGCCGCGGGCGCTCGCGTGCGCCAGCGATTCGAGGACGACGATCCCGCCGCCCTCGCCCAGGACGAACCCGTCGCGCCCCGAGTCGAAGGGCCGGGACGCCCGCGCGGGCTCCTCGTTGCGCCGGGACAGGGCGCGTGCCTTGGCGAACGCCGCGATGCCCAGCGGATACAGCGGCGCCTCGGCGGCCCCGCACACCATCACGTCGGCGTCGCCGCGCTGGATCGTCCGCAGGCCCTCACCGATCGCGTTCGCGCCCGTGGCACAGGCGTTGGCGATGGCCATGGTGGGGCCGGTGATGCCGTGCCGGATCGCCAGGTGCGCGGTGGCCATATTGGTGAGCACCTGCGTCATCAGGTACGGCGAGACCTCGTCGATGCCCTCCAGGGCGAAGGCGGCCGCCTCCCGCTCCAGCGTGGTGGCCCCGCCGATGCCGCAGCCGATGACGGCCCCGACCCGGTCCGGTGCCACGTTCTGCCCGACCACCAGCCCGGCGTCGCGCAGCGCGTCCTCCGCCGCCGCGATGCCGTACTGCGTGAACGGGTCCATCAGCCGGGCCTCGCGGGCGCCGATCGCCTTCTCCGGGTCGAACGCCTTCAGCTCGGCCCCGATCCGTACCGGCAGCGCGGACACGTCCCGGTGCTCGATGGCGGTCACCGCGGACTCTCCGGCGCACAGCCGCTCGAAGAACACGTCGGGGTCGTCGCCGAGCGCGTTGACCAGACCGACACCGGTGACCATCACGGGGGTGCGCGTCATGCGACCTCACCCCTGCGCGACAGGTCCTGGTACAGGGCACGCAGCTGACGCTTCTTCACCTTCCCGGTCGGGCCGAGCGGGATCCGCTGCGTGCCCTGGGTGAGGACCCGGGCGACCGGCGGCATGTCCTGCGCGGCGAGCAGCGCGTTGACCCTGGACTCCCAGTCGACGCCCGCTCCGGCCCCGGGCCGGACCTTGAGCAGCAGCCACGCGTCGGCGGAGCCGTCGCTGTTCTCCATGCCGAACACCGTGCAGTCCTCCAACTCCGGGCAGGCGTCCAGCAGCAGTTCCTCGGCCCACACGCTGTACAGCCGGCCCTGGCGGGTGAGGACCGTGTCGGTGACCCGGTCCACGTGGTAGAAAACACCGGTCTCGTCGCGGTACACAAGATCGCCGGTGAGCCAGTAGCCCCCGAGCCACGAGCGGTGAGTGGTGAGCGAGTCGTTCCAGTAACCCGGCGTGATCGACGGGGACTTCACCCCGAGCCGTCCGATCCGGCCGGCGGGCAGCGGCTCGCCCTCGTCGGAGAGGACCGCGGCCTCGACGAACCCGTACGGCTTGCCGATGCAGCGCAACGGCTTCTCGGCGCCCGGCTTGTGGATGTTGTAGAACAGCGAGTGCCCCATCTCCGAGGACCCGAGCCCGTCGTGGAAGTACGAACCGGGCACGGTGGCGCGGCCCTCGCTGCTGACCTCGGTGTGACGGCCGTGCGCGGTGAGCGCCCGGATGTGGGCCCGGTGCGCGGCGTCGCCGCTGTTGTACCAGAGCGTCACGGTCGACAGGTCGGCCCGGCCCAGGTCCCGCGAGGCCAGCTCGGCGTGGGTGCCGGCGAACGCGGCCACCATGGTGGGCCGGAACTCCGCGACGGCGGCCAGTACCGCGTCGCCGCCCCGGTCGGAGAGGATCCGCACCGGCAGCCCGGAGAGCAGGGACTGCATCACCACGGTGATGGCCGAGTTGTGCGATCCCGGCAGCGCGGACAGCACCCGCTCGAAGCCCTGCGGCAGCGGCAGGCTCAGCCGGTACCTGGTCGCGGCGAAGAAGCTGCGGTGCGAGGCGGTGACCGCCTTCGGCACCCCGGTGGTGCCCGACGAGTGCGTGATGAGCACCGGGTCGTTCCCGTGGTGCCGGTAGGGGTACCCGGACGGCAGCCGGCCGCGGTCCTCGGGACGGACGTCGGACGCCGTCGCGAAGAAGACCGGCTCCGCGCTGTCCTCGCCGCGGAGCGCGGCGAGGTGCGCGGGGTCGGCGAACACACCGACGGCGCCGATGCGTTGCGCGTAGTTCCGCGCCACCGCCGCCGGCAGGTCCGCGTTCACCAGCGCGGGAACCGCGCCCAGCGTGCTCAGGGCCAGGAAGTTGAGCACGTACCCGAGGGCGGAGCCGGTGCACACCGCCACCGGGTCGCGCGGCCGGACGCCCCGTGCGTGGTAGAAGCCCGCGTAGGTCTCCACCAGTTCGGCCAGCCGGTCGAGGGTGAGGACGGTGTCGCGCTCTCCGTCCGGGGCGGGGAAGTCGCCGTCGGTCCACAGCACTTGTTCGGTGCCGGGGCGCACGTCCCGCACCGCGGCGAAGAAGGTGCCCGCGCCCAACGCGTCGTCGTCGGCCAGTCGGGCGCGGATCGCGCCACTCAGCATGTCGATTCGCCCTTTCTCAAGAAGACCGCCGTGGCCACGTCGGTGTCGCCGGTGTGGGAGAGCCGCGCGGTGCGCGGGTTGGCGGCCAGCTCCACCGTGATGAGCAGCGCGGCGTCGACCTCGTCGGTGAGGAACAGCAACTCGGCGGTCTCGCGCAGCTCGTGCCGCGGGTCGCCCGTGGCCGAGAGGCTGATCGTCGGCCCGGTGATGCCGTGGTCACGGGCGATGTTCCCCAGGACCGTGGTCGGCACCGACTGGTAGAACAGCAGCGGATTGCGCACATCGCCCGCGACCAGGTTGCGGCTCGCGGTGTCGGAGGTGGTCGAGTCGCCGTACACCGACCCCAGCAGCAGCGCCGTCCGCGGCCCCGCGACCTCGCCGACCCGCGGGTCGGCCAGGCACCGGCGGGCCGCCTCGTTCACCAGCGGGCTGAACACGGAGAGCACGAACCCGGGGATGTCCGGCAGTTCCGAGCCGGAGTCCACGGTGGTGGACGTGACAACGGCGGACACGGTCATGGTCGCTCCAGCACGAGGGCGGTATTGGCGCCGCCGAACGCGGCGTTGACGGACAGCGCGCGGCGGATCCGGGCGGCGCGGGGCTCGTTGGCCACGTAGTCCAGATCGCACTCCGGGTCACGTTCGTCGAGGTTCGCGGTCGGTGGCAGGATCCCGTCGGTGAGGGCGAGCAGGGTGATGACCGCCTCGACGATCCCGGACGCCTCCAGCATGTGACCGGTCATGCTCTTGGTGGAGCTGACCGGCGTCCCCGCCGCCGCCGTGCCGAGCGCGGCCCGCAGGGCGCGGGTCTCGGCCACGTCGTTGGCCGGGGTTCCCGTGCCGTGCGCGTTGACGTACCCGAGCTGCTCCGGGCGCACCCGGGCCCGCTCCAGCGCCCGGCCGATCGCGCTCGCCATGCCCGCGCCCTCGGGGTGCGGGCGGGCCAGGTGGAAGGCGTCGTTGGAGTACCCCCAGCCCAGGACCCGGGCCAGCGCCTGTGCCCCGCGGCCGCGGGCGTGCTCCTCGGACTCGACCACCAGGGCCGCGGCCCCGTCGCCGAGCAGCAGCCCGGAGCGGTCGCGGGCGAACGGGCGGACCACGCCGTCGGAGGCGAAGGCGCGGCCGGAGTCGAACTTCGCGAAGAACTCCTCGTCCACCACGTACGCGCCGGCGCACACGACCACGTCCGCCCGGCCCGCGGCGACCAGTGCCGCCGCCTGCGCGACGGCGGTGGCGGACGCGACACACGCGTTGGTGAACGTCACCCGGCGCGGGCCGAGGCCGAGCGTCTCGCCGAGCCGGTCGGCGAGCGCCCCGGGGACACTCACCGACAGCTCGTCAGCGGAGGGCAGCGCGGTGCCCGCCGCCTCGGCCCGCCAGTACCGGTTGACGGCGGTGAAGTCCCCCTGCGACCCGAGCAGCAGCGGGGCCCGCTCCGCGTCGGACAGGCCCGCCATGCCGAGGGCGGACCGGCCGCACGCGAGCAGGACGTCCCACTGGCTCGGCACCCGCGGCAGCGCCGGGTCCGCGCCCGGGTACTCGGCGGCGTGGCCGCCCCGGAACGGCGAGGTGTCGAACCGGGTCACCGGGGCGAACCCCGGTTTGCCGGCGAACACCCCGGCGCGCAGGGCGTCCGCGCCGGGTCCGAAGGCGGTGAACACCCCGAACCCCGTGATGACGGCGCTCATGGCGCCCCCGTCAGCAGCGTGTGGATGGAGTCGACCGAGGTGACACCGGCGGCGAACAGCGCGTCCGGGTCGAGACTGACCCCGTGTTCCTCCTCCAGCCGGTGCACGAGCCAGACCAGGGACAGCGAGTCCAGCCCGAGCTCCGCGTCGTTGCCGAATTCCTCAATGCTGGTGGAGAAGATCCTGCTGTCCGAGAGGATCAGCCGGATGTCCTCCTTGGTGACGGCCGTCATCACGGCTCACGCGGCCGTCGTACGGAGCCGCGCGACGTACGACACGAACGCGCCGAGCGTGGCCCTGCCGAGCGTCTCGTACTCCCCGTCGTCGATCTTGAACGCGTACTCCTTCTCCAGCCTGGCCGCGAGCTCCAGCAGCGACAGGGAGTCGAGGTCGAGACCGCCGGGGCCGATCGGCGTGTTCTCGTCCACCGGATCCGCGACGTGGATGTTCATCACGTTGCGGACCGTGTCGAGGACGTAGTCCCTGATGTCGGTGTCCATTGCGTTGTTTCCTCCTTGCTGAAGGGGTGACGAAACAGGGGCCCGATGTGTGACAGGCCCGTGGGACGCGGTCGGGCGGGGGGTCAGGCGAGGACGACCCCGGGGATGTCCCGCAGCGGGTCGGTGTCCTGGGCGTAGTCGACGCCCGGGACACCGAACCCGTAGAGCGCGAGCGTCTCCGCCCGGTACGCGTCCAGGGCGCCCAGTTCGGCGATGTTCTCGGTGTCGACCGCGTTCCAGCGGCGCCGCACCTCCGCCTGTACGTCGAGGTGGAGCTCCCGCTCGTCGAGCCGGATCCGCCCCTCCTCGTCGACGGCCAGCGGGCCCGGCCCGTAGAGCCGTTCCGCGCACAGCCGGTACGCCTGGTCGAGGACGGTCTCGTGCAGTCCGCTCTCGCGGGCCACGCGCGACAGAAGGATCGCGTACAGGGTCTGCACCGGCAGCACGCTGCTGGCCTGCGTGACCAGCGCGCGCATCACCGCCGCGTGCGCGCGGCCCCCGGCCGGGCGCAGCGTCTCGTCGATGCCGCGCGCGGTCCACTCAAGGTGTTCCTTCGCCTTGCCGAGCGTCCCGCCCCGGTAGCTGGGGGCGAGCCACGAGTTGCCCACGTAGGAGAAGGCCACGGTGGTCACGTCCGGTGCGAGCACCCCGGCGTCGTGCAGGACCTCCAGCCAGCGCTGCCAGTCGTCGCCGCCCATCACCGAGACCGTCTCGCGGATCTCGCCGAGGGTGGCGGCCGGCATGGTGGACAGGGCCACGCGCCCGCTCTCGGCGTCGTACGACTTCTCCGTGAACGGGGTCCCGACGGTCTTGAGCGTCGACCGGTGGACCACGCCGTCGTGCTCGCGGCGCGGCGCGGCCAGGCTGTACACGACCAGATCCACGCTGCCCAGTTCGCGTTTGACGACTTCGGCGGTGGTCTGCTTGGTCCGCTCGCCGAAGGCGTCGCCCACGACGGTCCGGCCGAGGATTCCCGCGGCGGCGAACTCGCTCTCCAGGGCCGCCGTGTTGTACCAGCCGGCGCTCGCCGCCCGGGCCGCCGCGGGCGGGCGTTCGAGGCAGACCCCGACCGACGCGGCGCCGGCGCCGAAGCCGAGCGCGACGCGGGTGCTCAGGCCCAGCCCGGCCGAGGCACCGATGACGAGCGCGTTGCGCGGCCCCCGGAAGGAGGGCCGGCCCCGCACCTCGTCGATCTCGGCCCGGACCCGGGCCGCGCAGCCGTCCGGGTGGGCGGTGGCGCACAGCAGCCCACGGGTGACGGGTTCAATGATCACACCAGGCTCCTCGCGTCGGCGCGGGCGCGGCTGCGCGCGTGGGCCGCGTGCAGCAGGTCCCGTCCGCGGACGAGCTTGCCGTTGCTGGTGCGCGGCAGCTCCGGCATCAGATGGAACCGGCGCGGCACCTTGTGGGCGCTGAGCCGTTCCCGGCACCAGGCGGCGAGTTCGGCCCCGGAGACCTCGGAGGAGACGGACACGTACGCCTCGATGGCCTCGCCGCCGTACACCACCACCGCCTCGCCGACCTGCCGGTGGCCGCGCAGCAGGGCCTCGACCTCGGTCAGGTCGACATTGAGCCCGCCGACCACCACCATCGAGTCGGACCGTCCCTTCACCGACACCGCCCCGCTCTCCGCGTCGCGTTCGGCCAGGTCGAAGGTGCGCAGCCAGCCGTCCGCCCACTGGACGGACTGGCTCTGGTACGGGTACGGCGACTCGTCCATCCGCACGTACAACTCGCCGTCACGGACGTCGACTTCGAGGCCCGGCGCCGGCAGCCCCACCCAGGGGGGCGGGAACACGCCCGCCAGGTCCGTGGTGATGATGCCGGTCTCGGTCATCCCGTACGCCTGGCCGATCCGCACCCGGAACCGCTGCTCGAACCTCTCGAACACCTCGGTGGTCAGGGCTTCGCCCCCCGAGATCGCCAGCCGCAGCCGGGACAGCTTCGGCGGATTGTCGATCCGGCTGAGCAGGTCGAAGTGGGCCGGCACCCCCGAGATGACCTCCACCTGGTGCTCGGCGGCCAGGGCGAGGATGTCGCGGGCACCGATCCTCTGCGGGAAGACCAGCGTCGCCCCGGCGAGCGTGCCGTACAGGACCCCGCCGACCAGACCGAAGGAATGGGTCAGCGAGTTGAGCAGCAGGACCCGCTCGCCCTTCTTCGGCATCTCCGGCAGCCGCGAGAACCGTTCGACCTCGGCGAGCAGCGATGCCGCGGAACGCCCGATGACCTTCGGCGCCCCGGTGGACCCGGACGTGAACTGGTAGAGCACGTGGTCCGTGCCGGCCGGCTGCCCGTCGCGCAGGGGCTTGAGCAGGATCTCCCGCTCGTCCTCGAACGGTATGAGCGGCTTCGCCGGCTGGTTGGAGGTGATGTGGAACTGCGGGCGGGTGAGGTCGATCAGCTTCTCGACCTCGCCCGGGGTGAGCCGGTGGTCCAGCAGCATGACGCTCGCGCCGCACTCCCACAGGGCGAACAGCGCCCACAGGTAGGTGAAGCTCGGCGGGATGTTCAGCGCCACCGTGCTGCGGGGCTTCACCCCCTGTATGGCGAAGAGTTCCTTCAGCCGCGCGACCCTGGTACGGGCCTCGCCGCGTGTGATGTCCGATGTCCCCGACGCCCAGACGCTGTTGTCGGGGCCGGAACCCAGCAGAGACTCCATGGTCGTCCCCTCGCGTACCAGGGTCATTTTTCGAGGCAGAACTCGTCGACGGCCCAGCCCACATGGCGCCGGTCGGTCGCGACGTATCCGAGGAGCTGGTCGCCCGGCTTGAGTTCGGTGCAGTTGAGCACCTTGGCGCCCGGGCCCAGGATCCGCACGTGCCAGTCGTCCTGCAGGGTGAGCGCCACCTCGACGCCGTCCTCGGAGACCGCCCGGATCGTCAGCAGCGGACGGGACTCGACCTTCGCCCGGCCGACGACGACCCGGCGGGTGCGGCCGTCCGTACCGACGGCGAGGATCGGGGACCCCGTCTTCAGCTCGCTGAGGTAGTTGGTGCGGTTGTCCAGCCCCATCACGTAGGAGTGCAGGGCGCCGGCGTTGACCCGGAACGGGCGGGTGGGCATGTACGGCAGCGGGTGCGTCTCGCTGACGCACAGGACGAACCCGTGGGCGAACGAGCCGACGAGGATGCCCTCGTCCTTCTCCAGGTGCGTGCAGGTGTCGACACAGACGCGCTCGCCGAGTCCGCTGTGCTCGATGGACTGGACGGTGAGCGTGCTCAGCTCCAGCTGCGGGGTCCGCGCGCGCAGCAGCTCGGCGAACTTGAACACCTCGCCGGCGTCCTTGGGCGCGAACATCACGCCTTCGGAGCCCTTCTCCAGCACGTCGAGGATGACGAAGACCTCGTCGAGGTCGGCGCCTTCGCACACGATCTGGCCGGGGCTCTTGTCGGCCGCGGCGATGACGATCTCCAGCGGGATCTTCGTCGGGTCCTGGAACTTCACCAGCGTGTAAGGCAGCACCTGGGCGGAGGCGCAGGCCAGCCGCAGCGTCGGGTCGTCGACCACGTGGACGAAGGCGGCGCCCGCGTCCTCGGGAGCGCGCAGCCTGTACGCGTCGAGCTCGGCCTGGGTGGCCAGCCGCTCCAGCACGAGCTCGGTGCCGTTTCCGGCGGTGTTCTTCTCGGTGTTCTTGTCGGTGTTCTTCTCTGCGTTCTTGTCGGCGTGCTTCGCGTCGGTCCTCGCGGCCTTCTCCGCGGCGCGAGGGGCTCCCGGCGCCGGCAGGTACACCTTGCGCACCGTCGGCGGCAGCGTGCTGAGCACGTCGGGCTTGTCGTCGACGATGCCGTCGAGCCGTGCGTGGATGGCCGCGTCGACGATCGCCGGACGGTGCTCGGGGCTGACGCTGCGGATGTCGATCCAACCGAACTTCACAATGTACCTGCCACTACGCGAGAGATGATGGGAGTGAGAGCCGGCTCGGGCCGGCGGTCGTGCACGATGTCGGCGAGTGCCGCGCACACATCGGTGGGGGAGGGGTGACCGAAGACCCGGCGGCCGGCACTCAGCCCCGCGCATCCGGCGGACATCGCGGCGTGCGCGAAGTCCGTGACGTCCTCGTCGCTCCCCGCGCCACCCGCGACGAGCACGGGGATCGGTGAGCTCTCGACGACCTCGGCCATCCGCTCCATCGGCTCCGCCCAGGTGGTTTTCACCAGGTCGGCGCCCAGATCGGCGGCGATGTTGACCACGTGTTTCAGGAGCGCCGGCTGGTGCGGGTCGGCGACCTCCGGGCCACGGGGGTAGACCATCGCCAGCAGCGGCAGCCCCCAGTGGGCGCAGGCCGCCGCCACACGGCCGAGGTCGGCGAGCTGCTGGGCCTCGGTCGGCGAACCGACGTTGACGTGGACACTGATCCCGTCGGCACCCAGGCGGACCGCTTCCTCGACCTCGCCCACCAGCACCTTGGCGTTGGGGTCGGGAGCGTGCGCGGTACTCGCGCTGAGGTGGACGATCAGTCCGCAGTCACGCAGCAGCCGGGGGTCGATCAGCCGGACCCTGCCCTTGTGGACGACGACCGCGTCCGCCCCGCCCGCGACCAGCGAGCGCACCAGCCGGTTGAAGCCGAGTCCGTTGGTGATGGGCCCGTCGGAGACGGGGTGGTCCAGGGGAACGAAGAGGAAGCGGCCGTCGGCCGGCCGCGAGAGTCTGGCGAGCCGTAGTTCCTTACCTGTGAGGGTGAAGACCATGCCCACAGCTTCCGCGCCGCCGCGCGTTCGCCCCAGACCCGTTGGGGCCGGTTGTCGGGAGGGGGCGGGTGGTGTGGCCGGTCGGGGGTAGCCAGGTGGGGCGGGGCAATTCCCCGGAATGTCCGGGGAATTGCGGTATGTCCAGGGGGGCTTACGGTTGACGCGGCAGGCCGGAACCGTGGTCCGGGGCCGGCGCGGCGCCCGACCGCAGGCGCGTCCGTACCACCAGCTCGTTCAGATCGGCCCCGGCGTCGGACCGCTCCGGCAGTACCGTCGACCGCTCGGCCTCGTCCAGCGCCGCGTGGAGGGCCTCGACATCGGCCGCCAGCCGCTCGTACGAGGGCGCGCCGTCGAGCAGGGACAGCAGGCCGTGCTCGGCCGCCGCCTTCGCCGCCACGAGGTCACGGACGTACTCCGGTGCCCGCACGGCGTCCAGCAGAGCCGGCAGGTCCGCCTGGACCTCGTGGGCGCGCATCAGATGGATGCCCGTGAGCAGGACGCGGAACGTGTACAGCAGCGGCTTGAGTTCGCCGGACTTCCCGAAGAGGCGCCACTGCGTCTTCGCGAACCCCCGGTAGTGGCGGGCGTGGTGCCGGGTCAGCAGGCGCGGGGCGAGGTCGACGAGGGCGGTGTGCTCGGGAGTCGTGTGCACCACGAGCGGGGAGAGGAGCTGCTCCAGGACGTAGCCGTTGGGACGCAGCAGAAGCCGGGCGAACTTGGCCAGGTCGTGGGTGACCAGGTCCATCTCCAGACCGTCCGCATCCCACATACGGGTCCGGGTCTCCTGCGCGGGCGTCAGCCCCAGGACCTCGCGCAGGGGCAGCAGATGGACGCCGCGCAGGTCGACGTCCGAGTCGCGGGAGGGGAAGCCGTAGAGGTGGGCGCCCGAGACGGTGGCGAACAGCAGGGGGTGCCGCTGCTCGGCGACGACGTGCGTCAGGTCGGGCAGGCCGCTGACGGTGTGCGTGGTCATACGAAGGTGCTTCCGGTGCTCGGGGTGTTGGCCGGGGCGTTGGTCAGGGTGTCGGTCAGGGAGCGGCGGCGGACCGAGACCAGCCAGTTCTCCACGCGGGTGGTGTCGGGGTGTTCGGGAAGCGGGCTCGTGGCCAGCGCCCGGTCCAGACGTACGCCCAGCTCGTCGCGCCAGGCGCCCACCTCGTCCCAGGACAACTCGCCCCGGCGTACGGCCAGCAGGCGCTCGCGGTACGGGCCGACGTCGATGCGTACGGTGCCGCTCTCCAGCAGCACGGCCCCACTGATCATCAGCCGCAGCGTGTGCATGATCTGCTTCCAGCGCGGCTCGCCCTCGCGGTCCCGGTGGTTGGCGGCCCTGGTGAACTGGGCCCCGGCATACCGCCCGAACGTGGCGTGCACCTTGCGGGACAGGAACGCCGGGGCGAGCTCCCGCAGTTCGGCGCCGAGCCCGGAGCACTGCTCCACCAGGGGGCTGTGCAGCACTTCGAGAATATTGGGATTGCCGGAGAGCGCGAGTTCGCAGAACCGCTCCACCTCCCAACTGAACTGCTCGGGCAGCGGGCCTTCCACGTGAGCGGGCGGCTTGACCATGCGCCAGAAGTCGGCGGTGGGAGCGACGTACACACCGCGGCGATCGACGTCCGAGGCCGCCGTGGAAAGCCCGAACGCACGCGATCCGGCGACCACGGACAGGATCGTGTGCCGCTCCACCAAGTACTGTGCCGCATCTGACATGCGGCCCATTTTCGTAAAAGTGTTGCTGTGGGCCAAATGGTTTCCTGGGGAGGGGAAGCGGGCGGAACGCCTCGTGGCCCACGATGTGCCCCACCCTGGCCGGCTGACAACCGGCAGGCAGTGAACGGTGATCACAGGGCAGCAGCGTGGATCTCGTCGAGGAGCTGCGCGACTCCGGGTGCCGTCTTGTGCTTCTTGAAGGCGGGCGCCATTCCGCTGATGAGCGCCGTACATCGCGGTGCTCCGATGCGTTGTGCCATGGCGAGCGCTGTATGCGCGGCGTGCGCGGCTTGGTCGATGTCCCCGCCTTGGAGGTAGCCCTCGGCCTCGTAAGCGAGGAAGACCGCGTGGGTCTTCTCCCTCGCCACCGGCAACACCTCGGTGCCGTCCTGGATCAGCGCGTGAGCCTGACGGGTGTGGCCGAGGTCGAGGAGACACCGGCCGGTGTCCACGGCAAGGTCGGATCGGGACATCCACGCGCACCATGCAGGCGCCGTTCCCGTGCCGATCGCAGCCTCGAAGTCCTTCTCCGCTGCACCGAGGAGGCGGGTGCAGGCGCGTTCCTCACCGAGGGCGGCGTGGGCGCGTGCCTTGCGCAGGTACAGCACCGATCGGGCGGCCCGGTGCACAGGGCGGCGCAGGGCCCGGTCGAGGACGGCCACCGATGTGGTGGGGTCGCCCAGCCACAGTGCCTGATAAGCCAGGTCGGAGAGGACCCCCGCACCAGGCCGTCCAGCAGCGGTCGATCGCCTCCCGGAGGCTCGCTGCGCCGTCCGTGTCGATGTGCTCGGAGAGCAGCCCGGCGGCGGTGTCGTGCACGGTTTGCGACAGTGTCTGCAGCATCAGACGGTCCGGCTGCCCCATCGCACGGCGCGGGGCCTGCGGGCGAGGACGACGGACGTGTCCACGCCGAGCGCATCGGCGATGCGTAGGAGCGTGGTCAGGGACAGTTGCTTGTCCTGTTCGGCCTTGTCAACTTGACCCGGCCCTGAAGGACCGGGCTTGGAGGTAGCGTCCAGCTGGCTGCTGGGTGGGCTCCTCCGTCCAGACACCCCCTTATGGGGTGGCAGGGACGCGTGACTCACGCCCCGCAGTCCACACGGTCTCGCCCTTGCGGGCGAGGTTGTGGGACGCGTTGTCGTCCGCGTGCATGAGGGCCCCACAGGACCGGCAGGCGAACGTCGCTTGATCGACGCGGTTCTTCCGGTCGATGTGGCCGCACTGGGAGCACTGCTGACTGGTGTACGCCGGATCGACGTACACCAGCGGCACCCCGGCCCGCTTCGCCTTGTATTCCACGAAGGCGGCGAGCTGGTGGAAGCTCCACGAGTGCAGAGAGGTCCGCTGGTCCTTGCGGAGCCGTACCCGGTGACGGATGCCCGTGAGGTCTTCCAGGGCTATTCCGCGACCGGTGCGTTCAGCGGTGGTGACGATGGTCTTGGCGATGGCGTGGTTGACGTCGGCTGCGTGACGGGCTTCCTTGCGGGAGCGCTTCTTGAGAAGGCGCTTCGCGGACTTGGTGCCCTTGGCCTGCAATTTCTTCCGCAGGGCGAGTTGGCGGGCACGGTGCCGGTTCAGGCCGCGTCCGGCGGCCCGGTAGCCGGTCGAGGTGGTGGCGATGCTGACGATGCCGAGATCCACGCCGACGAACCCGGCCGGGTCGTCGTTGAGGGGCTTCTCCGGCACGTCGCAGGTGGCGATCAGGTAGAACACGCCGTCCCGCTCGATCAGGTCGGACTCGCCCTTGCGGTGCTCGCGGAGCATCTTCAGCGCGTCCGGCGAGCACGCGAACCGCACGCCCTTGATCCGTCCGGCCACGGTCCAGATCGAAACGGTCTGTTGATCCATCTGCCACGACAGGCACCGGTCGTCATACGGCTGCGCTGCCTCGGACCGGAACACGACCGGCTTGGACTCCACCTTGACAAGCCGCTTGGAACCGGGCTTACCGAGGTGTCCGGCACGGATATTCGCCTTCAACGTGGTGTAGGCGTCGCACGTCTTCTTGATGACGTGCTGGGCGGCCTGCGCCCCCAGACCCCGCGCCTTCAGCTCGGCGTAGGTGTGCTTGCGTAGCTCGTACTCGCGCGGAACCCCGCGCTCGAACGCCACCGCCGACACCCAGCACGCGGCCTCGTTGACCGTGCGCAGGGTGGAGCGCAGCGCGGCGGCCTGGCCGGCCTCCGGCAGCAGCTTCACCTGCACCACGATCTTCACATCCACGATCGTAGCCTTGATCTATGTCGCCACGCTGGGAGTCAAACCCCGATATTCGTAGGGGAAGAACGGTCATCCATACCCTGCACGCACACTTGGTCTTCACGCCCAGGTACCGGCGCGGCCCGTTCACGGACGAGATCCTGCGGCGCTGTGAAGAGGTCATGCGTGCCGTCTGTACCGACTTCGAGGCCGAGTTGGTCGAGTTCAACGGCGAACGCGATCACGTGCACCTGCTGGTGCGCTACCCGCCGAAGGTCGCCCTGTCCCGGCTGGTCGGCTCACTCAAAGGCGTCTCGGCCCGCCGCCTCCGCCAGGAGTTCCCCGGCCACATCCGTAAGTACCTGTGGGGTGAACACTTCTGGTCTCCCTCCTACTTCGCCGCGTCCTGCGGCGGCGCACCGCTCGCCACAGTGAAGGAGTACATCGAGAGCCAGAAACGACCCGACTGAGGCCAACGGTGCAGACCCGTGCGACCGTGCGGGTCAGAGCAATCCAGAGAAGCGATTCCTCCCGGGCGTGAACGCCCGGGGTTCCTCGCTAGATCCGGCTGAATAGTCGCGACGGACAGCCCCGTCATCTCCGCCAGACCGGGCGCTACCCAGGACCGAGGCGCGTGAGGGCGGTTCAGAGGTCGAGTACAGACCGCACGGCGCTCTCGATACGAGCCATCGAATCCTCGGAGACCTGGCCGAGCAGCTTGCCGTCCTCGAACCGGTGGGCCGCGTACTGCGTGATGTTCACCGGCACGGCAACTGCTCGTACCGGATCGGCGATCGGCACTGACAACAGGGTGTCGGGGTACGCACCCGCAGGGTGAAGGAGCAGACACACAGCGGCCCGATAGCTCTCGTTGGCCTCGTCGATCGACAGGACCAGGACAGTACGGGCCGCGTTGGCGAGGGAGAGTTCCCAGACCGTGCCACGCCTCACCGGATGTCCCCGGCGGGGTCGTCGTCTCCCGTGTCCACAAGGAGGACGCCGCCCATGGCCGCCTGTGCCTCCGCAGTCTCCCTGACCATCTGCCGCCTCAGGGTGCGCACCAGGTATGCGTTCAAGGAGAGGCCGGAGTCGGCTGCCGCTCGTCGCACATCGGCATCGAGCTCATCGGGGATTCTCACCGTGACTACGCTCATGCCACCACGATAAGCATCACTGCTCGCTTCGTGCGGCGCTTTCGGCAAGAGCCACCCTGTCCGGTACTGCGATCGCCTAGGCCCCCGCCCGCGACAGCACATGCTCCCGCCCCCACTCCCCCAACGGCCCCAGCGCCGCGTTCAACGAAACCCCCACCTCCGTCAGCGAATACACCACCCGGGGCGGCACCTCGTCGTACACCTCGCGGCGGACGACCCCGTCCTCCTCCAGTTCCCGCAGCTGCGCGGTCAGGACCTTCTCGCTCACGCCGGGCAGCGACCGCCGCAACTCGCCGAAGCGGCAGGGCCGTACGCCCAGCTCCCAGAGGATCAGGACCTTCCACTTCCCGCCGACGACATCCATCGCCGCGTCGATCCCGCACACATACGCACCCGGACGCCGAACCACCACAGCCGAACCCTCCCACCCCGTTGACCACCCGTTGACCAGCACACTCACCTTGCGGTAAGCACCCACATCAAAGTGCGTACTTGATCATCCGCAAGGCTGCGACCAGCGTAGACACCATGAACGACGCACCCCTCACCCTCCTCGGCACCGGCGCCATGGGCACCGCGCTCGCCCACGCCTGGCTGAAGGCCGGCCACCCCCTGACCGTCTGGAACCGCACCGCTCACCGAGCCCGGCCGCTCGCCGAACGCGGTGCGGTCGTCGCCGCCACCGCCGCCCACGCCGTGGCCGCCAGCCAGCTGGTCGTCGTGTGCCTCTTCGACGACGCGAGTGTCGAGGAGACCCTCGACGGCATCGATCTCACCGGGAAGGACCTCGTCAACCTCACGACCACCACGCCCGCCCAGGCCCGTGCCCGCGCCGCCTGGGCGCGGGAGCGCGGGGCGCGGTATCTCGACGGCGGCATCATGGCCGTACCGCCGATGATCGGCGGCGCGGACACCGGCGCGTACGTCCTCTACAGCGGCAGCAGCGCCGTCCACGAGGCGCACCGCGACACCCTCGCCGTCCCCGCCGCCGTCACGTACCTCGGGGAGGACCCCGGGCACGCGGCGCTCTTCGATGTCGCGCTGCTGAGCGGCATGTACGGCATGTTCGCGGGCATCACGCACGCCTACGCGCTGCTGCGCGCGGACGGGGTCCCCGCCGGGGAACTCGCTCCCCTCCTCACGTCCTGGCTCAACGCCATGACCCACACCGTGCCCAAGATGGCCGACCAGCTCGACAGCGGTGACTACACCAAGGACGTCGTCTCCAACCTCGCCATGCAGGCGGACAACGACTTCCTCGTCCGCACCGCGGAGGAGCAGAAGGTCAGCCCCGAGCTGCTGGCGCCCTACCTGCGGCTGATGCGGCAGCGCGTCGCGGACGGGCACGGTGACGAGGAGGGGGCGGGGCTCGTCGACCTGCTGCGGCGGTAAGGGGCGGGGCTGCCGTACTCCCGTTCCGTACGCCCCTGATCAGTGTTGTCATACCCTCCGAAACCACCCGACCAGGCGGCCAATTCGGCACACTTGATTGCGCCGCGCCTCCCCGGCCCCAACAATGCACACGTCAAATCCGACGCACTTCCGGGCCCGGAGAGGACCAGCCCCCCATGAGACGACCTCTCGTCGCAGCGCTCACCACCCTGCTCCTGACCGGCGCGACCGCAGCCGCCGGAACCGCCACGGCCACGGCGGACACCGAGTCCAAGGCCAGAGCCAGAGCCGTCGACTACGCCGGCACCGTCGCCCTCAGCAACTGCTCCGGTTCGCTCGTGCGGACCGCGAACTCCGGGGACGACGATCCCGGGCTGGTCATGACGAACGGGCACTGTCTGGAGAGCGGGATGCCCGACCCGGGCACCGTCATCACGGACCAGCCGTCCAGCCGGACCTTCACGCTGCTCAACTCCGGCGCGCAGAGCGCCGGAAGACTGACGGCGACCAAGGTCGCGTACGCGACGATGACGGACACCGACGTCACGCTGTACGAGCTCAACGAGACGTACGCGCAGATCAAGCAGCGCACCGGCATCAGCGCGCTGACGCTGTCCGCCGAACACCCCGTCGCCGGCAGCGCGATCAAGGTCGTCTCCGGCTACTGGAAGAAGATCTACTCGTGCAACGTGGACGGGTTCGTGCACGAGCTGCACGAGGCGAACTGGGTGTGGAAGGACTCGCTGCGCTACACGCGCTCGTGCAACACCATAGGCGGGACGTCCGGTTCGCCGGTGATCGACGACAGCAGCGGCAAGGTCGTCGCGATCAACAACACCGGCAACGAGAACGGTGAGCAGTGCACGATGAACAACCCGTGCGAGGTCGACGAGAACGGCAAGATCACCGTGCGGCAGGGGATCAACTACGCCGAGGAGACCTACGGCATCCCCGCGTGCATCGGGACCGGCAACAAGATCGACCTCGGGCAGCCGGGCTGCACGCTGCCCAAGCCGGCCGGTGAGGGTGAAGGGGACAACAGCAGGCGCTGAGGGAAGCGGGGCGGCTCGCCGCCGGTGAGCCGCCCCGTACGGTCACGTCACGCCGTACCGCCGTGTCAGGTCGTCACGTCAGCTCACGGCATCGCGTGCACATGCGCGCCCACCGAGTTCGACCACTCGTTGCCGTTGGCCGCGTCCCAGTTGGTCGACCACGTCATCGCGCCCCGGATCCCGGGATACGTCCTCGCGGGCTTGAACGTCCCGCAGTTCGCGCCGCTCGCCAGGCAGTCGAGCGCGTTGTTGACGACGGACGGCGCCACGTACCCGCTGCCCGCCCCGCGCGGAGACGCGGGCAGGCCCAGTCCGACCTGCGACGGAGCCAGTCCGCCCTCCAGTTGGATGCAGGCCAGGGCTGTCAGGAAGTCCACCGTTCCCTGCGCGTAGACGTTGCCGTCGCAGCCGTTCATCGAACCGCTGTTGTAGTACTGCATATTGACGACCGTGAGGATGTCCTTGATGTTGAGCGCGGTCTGGAAGTAGCTCCCCGAGGGCGACTGCATGTCGACCGTCTGCGGTGCCATGGTGATGACGAGGCTGCTGCCGGCCTTCGCGGACAGCGAGCGCAGGGCCTGTGTCATGTAGGTCGGGTCGAGCCCGTTCTCCAGGTCGATGTCGACGCCGTTGAAGCCGTACTTCTGCATGAGGGACCACGCGCTGGAGGCGAAGTTCTCGGCGGAGGAGGAGTCCCTGACGCTGATGGTGCCCCGCTCGCCGCCCACCGACAGGACGACCGACTTTCCCGCCGCCTGCTTCGCCGCGATGTCCGCCTTGAACTGCCCCTCGTCGTAGTGCAACGCGGGGTCCAGGTGGAAGTCGATCGCTCCGGGGGTCGTCGTCGCGTCCGCGAACGCCACCGCGATGATGTCGTACTGGCTCTGGACGTCGCTGATCTTCTGCACGGTGGCGCCGTTGTCGAAGTTCTGCCAGTACCCGGTGACCGCGTGACCGGGTACGGCGGGAGCGGATACGGCGGGAGCGTCGCCGGCCGTGGCGGACGCGCCGGGGGCCAGTGCCGTGAGACCGCCCGCCGCGAGCGTCAGCGCCGCGAGGGCGCCGCCGAGGCGGGGCAGCCTGCCGGAACGGCGTGCCGAGTTGGCCCTGCGACAGAAGGGTCTGCTGGTGCGTGGGGTGCGGAGATACAACACAACTGCCTCCGGTGGGAAGGGAGCAGCGCGCGCCGCGACAAGGCGTCCGTGGGGGAGGCGCGCACACGTGTGCCCCCAAGGTGGTCCAGACCAATGCCCGCGTCAAGGTGTCGGACCGCGATCGTGTGTGCTCTTTCGGGGAGTCTTCCCCCGGCCTGCCGCCCGGCCGGGGCTGTGACCTCCGCTGTCGCACGGGGCCCAAGTGGCGGGCGTCGAGGGCAGGTTCTCAGCCGACCCGATCGTGGATACAGTGCGGAGACACCAGCACAGGGCAGTATCGATCTGCGTCCGCCGCAGACGCCGGCGGCCGGAGTGAACGGGGAAGCCGACGTGCCCCTTGCGATAGCAGTCACCAGTCTCGGCCAGGCGCTCCCGGCGGGCGGCGGGCAGCTCCCCGACGCCGCCGTGTTCCAGCCGCCCGCGCTCCAGCCCCTGGAGACCGCCGTCGCCCAGACCGCGATCCTGCTCGACCAGTGCGGCTACGTCGTCGCCGTCTATCCGGACACGCTGCCCGGCCCGTACGTGCGACGGCTGCACACCATCCGCTCCGTGCTGGAGAGCGACCGCATCGCCCTGCTGCCGGTCGCGCTGCCGCCGCTGGCCGTGGCCGTACTGGCCCGTCAGCTGCGGCAGTTGTCGGTCTCGGACCTCAGCCCCGGAGTGCTCGCCTCCGCCGCCCGGCTGCTCGCCCACTACATCTACGCGGGCGCGCAGCTGGCGAGCGTCGCCGGACTGGACCGGATCGAGGTCGGACTCGGGCAGCACCTCGCGTCGTACGTACCGGGCGCGCGCTTCGGGGTGCTGGTCAGCCCGTCGCCGCTGCTGCTGCGGACCGGATCGGGCGAGACGCCGGCGGGGCCCGCCTTCGGTACGAGCCTGACCGTCGCCCGCGGCAGGCCGCCCGGCCGGGGCGAGGACTGGGTGCTGGACACCCTCGCCCCCGCCTGGCGGGTCCAGGGCGTGCACGAGGTCGCGCTGCCGGAGGAGTCCGGACGCTGGTGGGGCACCCACCGGGCCGTGGAGTTCGTCGCCGCCATCGCCGACCCGAGCATCCTCTACCAGCTCGTGACGTCCGTCCGGAGGGAGGAGTGCCACTGGTGCGGGCTCGAACTCATCGGTGACCGCTGCGCGTTCTGCGCGGGTCCGCTCGCGCGCGCCGACGGGCGGATGCCGGGGCCGCCGGTGCGTACGGTCGCCTGAGCGCCGGCCCCGCCCCTCACGGAACCCGAACCGATTCCCACCGCGTCACAGCCCCCTCACTCCCCGAACGAGGTTCGCCGCACCATGAATGCACGCCAGCGCCGCGGGATCGTCCTGCTGCTCCTGTCGGTCCTCTGCGCCGCCGGCGCGTTCGCCGGGGTGCTCTCCGTCGTCGACGACGCCGAGTCCAAGGTCGGCCCCGGGGCGACCGCGTACCGGCTCAGGGCGGACGTGCCCGCCTACCGTCCGCTGACCGAGGTCGAGGACAGCTTCGAGAAGATCTCCATGCCCCGGCGCTGGCTGCCCGCGACCGCCGTCACCGATCTGCGCGACCTCGCCGGGAAGATCGCCGTCACCCCGCTGCGCAAGGGTTCCCTGCTGCAGCGGGACATGATGGTCGACCGGCCCCAACTGCGGCCCGGACAGCAGGAGATCGCCATCATGATCGACGCGGCCACGGGGGTCGCGGGGAAGATCACCGCCGGGTCGCGGGTCAATGTCTACGCGACCTTCGACGGCAAGGAGCAGGGCGCCAAGCCCGTCTCCAAGATGATCGTCAGCGACGCCCAGGTGCTCGCGGTCGGCAAGCTCACCCCCTTCGACCGCGACAGCGGCAGCGGCACTGCCGGCGGCAGCGGCAGTACGGGCGGGGCCACCACCCGGCGCGCCGGGGAGGCCGTGCCGATCACCTTCGCCCTGGACACCAAGGACGCCCAGCGCGTCGCCTACGCCGAGTCGTTCGCCACGCACGTCCGCCTCGCGCTCGTCGCCCCCGGCAGCGACACCGCGGCCGGCGGCGCCGACCGCACGTACACCCTCGACGGCGACAAGTGAGGCGAGAAGAAACCGGTGACAGGGAGCCGACGGAAGGCCGCAACACCCGGACAGCAGAGGCAGGCGACACGGTGACCATCAGAATCCTCCCGGCCGTCGGCGACGTCGAGACCGCCCGCGCCCTCGGCGGCCTCCTCCCACAGCTCCCCGGCGCCCTCGTGCTGCACGGCGTGGGCGACTCCGCCCGCCTCCTCGACGCCCTCGCCACACTCGCCGCGGCCTCGGTCGACGAACTGCCCGAAGTCGTCCTGCTGCACGAGCGCATCGGGCCGTTACCGGCGCTCGACGTCCTGCGGGAAGTGGCGCTGCGCTTCCCCGCCGTCGGCGTCGTCCTCGTCACCGCCGACCCCGGGCCCGCGCTGTACGCGGCGGCCATGGACTGCGGGGCGCGCGGCCTCGTCGCCCTGCCGTTCGCCTACGAGGAGCTGGCCGCGCGTGTGCAGGCCGCCGCGCAGTGGGCGGGCGGGATGCGCCGCCATCTCGCTGGCGGCGACGGCGGGTTCGCCGACACGGGCCCGGGCGGCACGCTCGTCGCCCTCGCCGGGGCCAAGGGCGGGGTCGGGACGACCGTCACCGCCGTCCACCTCGCCCTGGCCGCGCACGCCGCCGGGCGCCGCGTCGCGCTCGTCGACCTGGACCTCCAGTCCGGCGACATCGCCTCCTACCTGGATGTGCAGTTCCGCCGCTCCGTCGCCGACCTGGCGGGCATCAACGACATCTCCGCGCGCGTCCTGCAGGACGCGGTCTTCCCGCACCCCAGCGGGCTCGGCCTGCTCCTCGCGCCCGGCGAGGGCGAACGCGGCGAGGACGTCGGCGACCTCGCCGCCCGGCAGATCGCCGCCGCCCTGCGCAGACGGTACGAGGTCGTGGTCGTCGACTGCGGTACGTATCTGACGGCCGCCGGGGCCGCCGTCGTCGAGACCGCCGACCTCGCCCTGCTGCTGACCACCCCCGACGTGGTGTGCGTACGGGCCGCCAAGCGCGCCGTACGGCTGTGGGACCGGCTGCAGATCCGCAAGGCCGACGGGATCGTCACCGTCGTCAACCGCCTCACACGCGGCGCCGAGATCCAGCCGCCGCTCGTCGCCCGCACCACCGGCACGCGCACCGCCCGCACGGCGATCCCCGCCGCCTACAAGGAACTGCGCCCCGCCGTCGACTCCGGGCGGCTGCAGGACCTCGACGCCAAGTCCTCGGTACGGCAGGCGATGCGCTCGCTCGCCGGGGAACTCGGCCTCGCCGGCGGGCCGGTGCGCGGCGGCGGTACGCACGCGGCCCCGCCCGACCGCTCGCTCACCGGCGGGCTGCGCCGCCGCCGCGCCCTGAGCAGCGGCGCGGGCGGCGCCCCGGGGGGCGGCGGTACGGGCGCCGACCAGCTGGCCCCCGTGCCGCCGCAGGGCCGCTTCCGCAGACGCGGTGGCGGCGACCGGGGCCAGATCACCGTGGAGTTCGCGGGCGTCCTCCCGCTGATCCTGCTCGTGCTCGCGGTGATCTGGCAGGTGGTGCTGGTCGGTTACACGTACGCGCTCGCCGGCGACGCCGCCGACAAGGGCGCCCGCGCGGGCGCCGTGGGCCACGACTGCGCGGCCGCGGCCCGCGCGGACCTCCCGGGCGCGTGGACCGCCGAGCCCGCCTGCACCGGCACGGGCACGGGCCTGATCCACGCCGAGGTCGCCCTGCGGGTTCCCGCACTGTTCCCGGGCGCGGCGAACTGGCCGTGGACGGTGACGGGCTCGGCCGGGGCGGCGGAGGAGGAACGGCGATGAAGGGGGGAGCGCGCGGTACGGCTGCCGCCCGGCCGGGTGACCGGGGATGGCTCGCCGGGCGGTGCCGGTCTGCTGTGAGCGGTGCCGGGGGTGGCTTGCCGCCCGGGTGGGACGGGCTGGTCGCGGTCGCTGGCCGGGGCGACGGGCGTCGGCCCGAGCGCGGTTCCGGTGTGGGCGCGGTCTTCGTGGGCTTCGGCGGCTGGGGGCGTGAACGCGGTCTCGGTGCCCGGGTCGTGCCGGCCGCCAGGGCCCTCTTCCCAGGCGCGTCTGAGCGGCCCCGGCCGGGCGTCGGGGTGGCCGGAGTTCGTGGGCGCCGCCCCGCGTGCGGGCGCGGTTCCGGTGCCGGGCCGGTTTCCGGGGGTGGGCGGTCGGCTGCCGGCGGTCGGGGGCGGGGGGCCCGCGCCGCCGCCCCCGGGCGCCGCGCGCGGCGCCAACGCGGTTCCGCCTCCGTCGAGTTGCTCGGCTTTCTGCCCGTGCTCATGCTCGTCGGGCTCGCCGCCGTGCAGCTCGGGCTCGTCGCGTATGCCGCGCAGCAGGCCGGCAGCGCGGCGCGGGCCGCCGCCCGTACCGCGAGCCTGGACGACCCGCGGCTGACGCCCGGGGAGGCCGGGCGGGCGGCGCTCAGCGGCTGGCTGGAGCTCGACGGCGCCGACGCGCCCTCCTGCGACGGCGCCGCCCGTACCACCGCCACCGTCAGCGTGCGCGTGCCGTCCGTCGTGCCGCTGCTGGGCGGGCCCACGGTGACCCGCAGCGCCACCATGCCGTGTCCGGCCGGCCCGCGCGCCGGCGACCGAGGAGTTCGCCGATGAGCCTGCGGGCACGGATCGCCGCCCCCGAACCCGCCGCCGAAAGCCGCGAGTCGGGCCACCTCGTCCCCGTCTACCGGGCCAAGCTGCTGGAGGAGATCGACCTCGCCGAGATGTCGGCGCTCTCGCCCGCCGACCGCCGTACCCGTCTGGAGCGCGTCCTCGGGCACATCATCAGCCGCGAGGGCCCCGTGCTGTCCACCGCCGAACGCGACCGGCTCATCCGCCGTGTCGTCGACGAGGCCCTCGGACTCGGTGTCCTCGAACCGCTGTTGGAGGACCCCACCGTCACCGAGATCATGGTCAACGGGCCGGACCAGATCTTCGTCGAGCGGGCCGGCCGCGTCGAGCCCGTACCCGTCCGCTTCGCCTCCGACGAACAGCTCATGCAGACGATCGAGCGCATCGTCTCCGCCGTCAACCGCCGCGTGGACGAGTCGAATCCGATGGTCGACGCCCGGCTGCCCAGCGGCGAGCGCGTCAACGTCATCATCCCGCCGCTCGCGCTGAACGGCGCCACGCTCACCATCCGCCGCTTCCCCCGCGCCTACACGCTGCCCGAACTCGTCGGCCTGGGCACGCTCGACGACCGTATGGTGCTGCTGCTCGCGGCACTCGTGCGGGCCCGCTGCAACGTGGTGGTCTCCGGTCCCACCGGCTCCGGCAAGACGACCCTCCTCAACGCGCTGTCCGGGCTCATCCCCGAGGGGGAGCGCATCATCACCGTCGAGGACGCCGCCGAACTGCAACTGCAACAGACGCACGTGATCCGGCTGGAGGCACGGCCGCCGAACGTCGAGGGCAAGGGCCGGATCACCATCCGCGACCTGGTGCGCAACTCCCTGCGCATGCGCCCCGACCGCATCGTCGTCGGCGAGGTCCGCGGCGGCGAGACCCTCGACATGCTGCAGGCCATGTCCACCGGCCACGACGGCTCGCTCGCCACCGTGCACGCCAACAGCGCGGAGGACGCGCTGATGCGGCTGCAGACGCTCGCGTCGATGTCCGAGGTGAAGATCCCCTACGAGGCGCTGCGCGACCAGATCAACAGCGCCGTGGACTGCGTCGTCCAGCTGGTCCGGCACGCCGACGGGGCGCGCCGTGTCGCGGAGATCGCGCTGCTCGACTCCTCCGGGCGGGAGGACTTCCGGCTCGCTACGGCGTGCCGGTTCGACGCGCGGCCGATGGACGCCGACCGGGTCGTGCGCGGGGAGTTCCGCTGCTTTCCCGTGCCCGAGCGGATCGGGGAGCGGCTGCGGCTGGCGAACGAGTCCGTACCGCCGGCCTTCGGCGTCGCCGTCCTGCCCGACCAGCTGCTCGTCCGGGCGGCGAGAGTCCGATGAGGGCCGCGGCGGCCGACACGCACAGGGAGGACCGGAGTTGACCTTGGACGGACTCGCGGCGCTGACGATCGGCGCCACGCTGCTGTGCTGCGCGCTCGGTATCGCCGGGCTGCTGGCGTACGCGTCGGGCAGGGAGCGGCACCGCACGCTCGTCGAGCGCCTCTCCGACGCCTCCGCGCTCCCGCACGCCGGGCGCGTCCGGCGTTTCGCGCGCCTGGACCGGCGGCTGCGCGCCACCCGGGCCGGCCGCCGTCTGGAGGCGCGGCTCGCGGCGACCGGACTGGACGTCACCCCGGCCGAGTTCACCGTGTGCACGGCCGGGGCGGCGGCGGGGCTGTGGCTGGTCTCGGCCGCCGCGCTCGCGCCGTTCTTCGGGCCGCTCGCCGCCCTGTCGGCGGTGTGGGCCGCGTCGGCCTTCCTCGCCTGGCAGCGCCGCAAACGCATCGAGAAGTTCATCAACCAGCTCCCCGAACTCTCCCGCATCCTCGCCAACGCCACCCAGGCCGGTCTCGCCCTGCGCACCGCGCTCGGCATGGCCGCCGAGGAGATGGAGGCCCCGGCGGGCGAGGAGCTGGGCAAGGTCGCGGACCGGCTCGCCGTAGGCCACTCCGTCGACGACGCGCTCGGCGAGCTGTCCGCCCGGCTGCCCTCGCGCGAACTCGTCGTCCTCGTCACGACCCTGGTCCTCGCCAACCGGGCGGGCGGCAGCGTCGTCGGCTCGCTGCGCAACCTCACGCAGACCCTGGAGGAACGCAAGGAGACCCGGCGCGAGGTGCGCACCCAGCTGTCCCAGGTGACGATCACCGCCTATGTCGTCCCCCTGATGGGGATCGGCACCCTGCTGCTGATGGACCGCGTCGCGCCCGGCTCCATCGATCGCATGACGTCCGGTGTCCTCGGACAGGCCGCCGTCGTCGTCGCGTTCTGTCTGTACGGGGTCGGCTTCTTCCTCATCCGCCGTCTGTCGCGGATCGACGTGTGAGGGGAGGGCGGTGATGGCGATCCTGCTGGCCCTGCTGGCCGCGCTCGCCGTGGCGGGTGTCTGCTGGGGGGTGGCGCTGTGGCGCAGCGAGGCGAGACTGCCCTCCGACCTCGCCGTGGCCCTGGAGGTCGGGGCGAGCCGCACCACGGTCGTGGGCTCCGCGCTCGACCGGCTCGGCATGCGCTGGGCGCCGCTGGTCCTGCGGCTCATGGGCGACAGACGGGTCGCCAGGGTGCGCGCCCGTATCGACCGCGCGGGCAACCCCGGCGGGCTGACCGTCGACCGGTACGCCGCCCGCCGCGCGGTCTACGGCTTCCTCGGCTTCGGCGGTGCGCTGGTGATGCTCCTGGACGGGCAGTTGCTGCTCGCCGTCCTGCTCGTCGCCTTCGGCCTGTTCTGGATCGAGGTCGGCATCTGGGCGGCCGTCCGCGAGCGCAAGGACGCCATCGAGCGGACCCTCCCGGACTTCCTGGACGTTCTCGCGGTCGTCGTCAGCGCGGGGCTGAGCTTCCGGCAGGCACTGGAGCGCGTCGCCGAGAAGTACGAGGGACCGTGGGCGGACGAACTGCGGATCACCCTGCGGCAGATGGACCTCGGCGTCAGCCGCAGGCAGGCGTTCGAGGAGCTGCGCAAGCGCAACGACTCCGAGCAAGTGGCCCAGTTCGTCACGGCGTTGCAGCAGGGCGAGGAGCTGGGCGCCCCCATCGTCGGCACGCTCATCGCGATCGCCGGGGACATGCGGCGCACCGACGCCCAGCGGGCCCGCCGCCGGGCCGCGCGCGCGGTGCCGAAGGCGACCGTCGTCATCACCACGTTCATGGTGCCCGGGACGATGGTGCTGCTGGTGGCCGGGTTCTTCCTGGGGTCGGGCGCGGACTTCGGGCTGATCAGGGGGAGTTGAGCGGAAGCGTGGACTCCGGGAGTGCGGCGGGTGTGCGGCGGGAGCGGATTGCGCCGAACCCCTTCGCGTCTGCAACCGGATGTGGGACAGTCGTCGCGCGGGCGGCCGGCGCGTGGCGCGAGGGCGGCGGACGGGCGCGGGAGGGGGTGAGGCCGGGTGCGCCGTGAGGGACGTACGGGGTTCGCGGGGCCGCTGTGGTCAACATGGGTCCCGCAACTGCACCTCGGGAGAACGGAGTTGCCGCAGGGGCACTGTTTTCCGGTGGCTGTTCCGGCGTACTTTTCTTGTGCGCCGTGCCGGACGGGGCCGGCCGCCGACGGAGGGACACACGATGGGCAAGCGCTTCCCGGGACAGGCCCCGGGACGTGTCGCGAAACGTCTCCGGGAGCGCCTTCGGGCGCTCGCCGGGGGAGACGACCGGGGGCAGACCGCGGTCGAGTACCTGGGCATCATCGCCGTCGTCGTGGCGATCGTGCTCGTCCTGACCCGGACGGACTTCGGCAGCCAGATCGCCAGCGCCATCTCCAACCAGATCGGCCGGGTGACCGGGGGCTGACGCGCGTCGTACGGCGTGTCCTCGGCAGGTGTTCCGGCGGCGGGCCCGCGCGCGCCGACGCGGGCCAGGCGTTCCCCCTGTACATCACGGCGGTCGCCGGGCTGCTCTTCCTCGCGCTGGCCTTCTTCGCGGTCGGGCAGGCCGGGTCCGCGGAGAACGGTGCCCGTACGGCCGCCGACGCGGCGGCCCTCGCCGCCGCGCAGGACTACCGCGACCGGCTGCGCGCCGGACTGCTGACCGCCGTCCTCGCGGGCGGACCGGCCGGTGACTGGCTCGGCGGCCGCCTCGGGGACCCGGGAGCCTCCTGCGCCGCAGCGGACGCCTACGCCGCCGCCAACGGCGCCGAGGTCGCGGGCCGCTGCGAGGCGAGCGCGGGACCGCTGCCCGTCACGTTCGCCGTCTCGGTCAAGTCGGCCAAGGCGGTGGGGCGTTCGGTCGTACCGGGCACCGAGGACCGGCATGCCACGGCGGCGGCGCGCGCGGTCGTCGAACCGCGCTGCACGGTCCGCCCGACACCCCCGCCCCCGCCGAGCGCGCCGGCGACCGTGCCGCCCTCCGTCCCGCCGCGGACGCCCTCGGGGCCACCGCCGCCCGGCCGTCCCGGGGACGAGCGGAAGCTCCCCCTCGGCCTCGTCTGCGACGGCGTCCCGCTGACCCTCGACCCCCTGCACCCGGACGACTTCGCGAAAGCCACGACTCTCTTCGCCGTGCACCTCGTCGACTGACGGACCCACGAACCGAAGGAACACGACCATGAGCAAGCGGCACTCGGCACAGGCCCGCACGACGGCCCGCCGGGCCGCGGCCGCGGCGGCGTTCGCCGCCGTCGTGGCCCTGGCGGCGGGCGGCTGCGGCAGCGACGGAGGCGGGGGCGGTGGAGGTGGCGGAGGCGGCGGCAAGGACCGTACGGAGAACGCCGCCGCCAAGGACCCCTCGCCCGGTGCCCGCGAGAAGTCCCCGGCACCGGCGGACACGGCCGTGCTCGGCGAGATGAAGGGCCCCGACGGCATCGTCATAGCCGTCACCTCCGCCGTACGTGACAAGGGAGGCTTCGTCACCGTCAACGGCACGCTCACCAACCACGGCACCAAACCCTTCACCGCGATCCAATGGCTGTCCAAGGAGACGGAGATGAAGTCCCGGTCCTCCGTCTCCGGCGCGTCGCTCGTCGACGGGAGCAGCAAGAAGCGCTACCTCGTCCTGCGCGACACCGACGGCGAGTGCCTGTGCACCACCGGCCTGTCCAACATCCGCCCGGACGAGAGCCGTCCCGTCTTCGCGCAGTTCCCCGCGCCCCCGCAGAACGTCACCGAAGTGGACTTCCAGATCCCCACCATGCCGTCCGTCCGCGTCAGGCTGTCGGGGTGAGCGCCGTGCGCCGACGCCCGTGCGCGAGGGCCGTGGGAGCCGCTGCGGTGGCCCTCCTCGCCGTCCTCGCCCCGTCGCCCGCCCCCGCGCACGCGGCGGGCGGACCCCGAGCCGCCACCGGCACCACCCCGCCCGTGAAGATCGACGCCTCCTCGCCCGCCCTGCGGATCCGCTCCGGGGCACGCCTCGCGCCGGGCCGGGTCCTCGACATCAAGTCCGTCGTCGAGGCCGACAACGGCACCGAACGCCGCGAGGACACCAACGCCGACGTCACCTTCGCCCTCCAGACCGAGGTCCTCTTCGACAAGGACAGCGCGCAACTGGGCGCGCCGGCCACCGCGCGCATCCGGACCATCGCCGAGGAGGCCAGACGGCAGAAGGCCACCACCGTGCGCGTCTTCGGCTTCACCGACAACCTCGGCTCCGCCGACCACGGCGTCGCCCTGTCGAAGGAGCGCGCCAATATCGTGCAGCGGCAACTCGCCAAGGACATCGGCTCGTCGGCCGTCACCTACCAGATCCGCGGCTACGGCGAGGACTACCCCATCGCCGACAACGCGACGGAGGACGGACGCCGGAAGAACCGCAGGGTGGAGGTGAGCTTCCCCCGGCAGGGGTAGGACAATTCCTCCTGAGGTCGGTGGGGCAACGGCTGGGGGAGGAAGTGGAGTTGGGCAGAAGGGTACGGCGCGGCGGGCTCGTGGGGGCGGCGGTCCTCGGACTGCTCGCGGGGGCGGGCTGCCCGGCGCGGGCGGCGGGTGCCGCCGGACCGGACGCGTACGCCTACCGGGCGGCCCCGGACGCCCGGCCCGTCCAGGGATCGCGGGACCCCGCCGACGGGCCGCTGCTGCGGCCCGGACCGGGCACGTACACGGACAGCCTGCGGCCCGGCGAGCGGAAGTTCTACACCGTGGAGCTGGACGCGGCGTCGAGCGCCTACGTCTCGGCGGTCGCCGCGCCCCGGCCCGGTACGGCGATGGGCCCGCAGGACGGCATCGAGGTCGCCCTGCAGAAGGCCGACGGCACCCAGTGCGGCGTGGGCCGCCACCGCACGTTCCTCTCCGCCGGAGGCCCGTACCCGGTCGCCGACTACGCGGAACGCGTCGCCCCCGGCGGCGGTACGGGCGGTCCGTGCGCGTTGGCGGGCACGTACCGCTTCACCGTCAAGCGTGGCGAGGCGACGGGCGGGGACGCGGGCGCCCTGCCGGTCGAGCTCGCGTACACGGCGGGGGAGGGCGGAGCGCCTTCCGCCGGCGCGACAGAGGGCGGCGGGGGCGCGGCGGGGACGGGGTTCGGCGACGCCGTCGAACTGCGGCCCGGCACACGGGAGGACCGGCTGCGGCCCGGCCAGACCCGCTTCTACCGGGTGGCGGCCGGAACCGGCCAGCAGCTCGCCGTCGCGGCCCGCTTCGGCGCCGCGGCGGGCGGCGACCCCGGCCCGTTCGTGATCAACGGGGTGCGGCTCGGGCTGCACAACGCCGCCCGGGGGTACGTCATGAACAGGACCGCCGGATACCGGGGCGAGACCGTTGAACTGTCCCTCACCACACCCCCCGTGGCCCCCGACGGCGGCGACCCCGGCAAGGGCGCGAGCGACGCGGAACGCGGCATGCGCCTGCCCGGCTGGTACTACCTCCAGGTCAGCCTGAACCCCAAGGCGAGCGCCGGCACGGCGGACGGCCTGCCCGTCACCCTCGACGTACAGGTCGGCGCACCCCGTGCGGCGGACGCGCGCCGGGGGATGCGTGCCACCCCCCGGCACCAGGCGGCGCCCGCCGGGGACGGCCGGCACGCGACACGGCGGATCGTCGGCTACGCCGGCATCGGCACCGGCTCCGCCCTGCTGCTCGGGCTCGGCGCCTGGACCCTGGCCGCGCGGCGCGGGCCGGCCGAGCCGACTCGCTGACCCGGCCCGCCGATTGGGACCTTCGGGTCAGCCCCGGATCTCGACCCGTACGCCCGGCCGCAGCCCCCACTCCCGCATCGCCCCGGCGGCCGCCTCCAGCACGTGGCGGGAGCGCGGGCGCGGCAGGCCGAGACGGCCGGGCCGCATGGTCCGTACGGCCAGGACGGTCAACTCCCGGTCCAGATAGGCCACGTCGATGGGAAAGCGCATCCGGAACGTGTGGATCCCGGAGGCCGGAGTGAGCAGCAGCGCGCCCTCGACGCCGTCCCGGCCGAGGAGGCCGCGGGTGCGTGCGCGGTAGGAGGCGGCGATCTCCAGTGGAACCGACGGGCCGTCCAAGGGGCCTCCGGCGATGTGGAGTTGTGCGCTGCCGTCCTGTCTGCGGGGCATGAGGGCTCCTCGTCCTGTGCGGCCGCTGCTGTGCGGTCGCGGGTGGTCGCGGGTGGTCGCGGGTGGTGGCGGCGTTCGCGGCGAGGTTATCCACAGGCCCCGGCGGGGATCGGCGAAACCCCCTAACCTCGGGGCATGGAAGCGCTGTTGATCGCTCTCGCCGCGCTGTACGGGGCCGTGGCCGGGGCCCTGCTGCCCCGCGCCCGCTACCGGCTGGGCGTCGGCCCCGAGGAGCCCTGGCGCCGGCTCGGCCCGTGCGGGCACCCGGTGGCCGGCTGGCTGGGGCCCGCGCGCTGCGGGCGCTGCGGCGGGGTGTACGGGCCGGGGGCGCGCGGGCCCGCCGCGGTGACGGCGCTGGTGTGCGCCGCGCTCGCGGGCGCGGCCGGGGCGCGGCCCGAGCTGGCGGTGTGGCTGCTCGCCGCGCCCGTCGCGGTGCTGCTGGCCGCCGTGGACCGCTCGGTGCGCCGGCTGCCCGACGTCCTGACGCTGCCGCTCGCGGCCGGACTGGCCGCCCTGCTCGGCGCGGCGGCGCTCATACCCGGGGCGGCCGGCTCGTGGGCCGGAGCGCTGTGGGGCGCGCTCGCCCTGGGTGGCGGCTACTTCGCGCTGGTGGTGGTCCACCCGGCGGGCATGGGGCCCGGCGACGCCAAGCTCGCGCTCGGCCTCGGCTGTGCCCTGGGCTGGTACGGCTGGGACGTGCTGCTCCTGGGCGCGTTCGCGGGTCTGCTGCTGGGCTCCGGGTGCGCGCTGGGCCTGCTGGCGGCGCGGCGGGTGCGGCGCGGCACGGCGCTCGCCTTCGGTCCCTTCATGCTCGCGGGCGCGTGGCTGGGGGTGCTGGCGGGGGCCTCCCACGCGTGACCGCGCGTACACCCCTCACTATTGGAACGGATAATCCAAAACTGTTACGGTCCTGCCATGGCCCGACCGAGGAAGTTCGACGAGGAGCGGGCGGTCGACGCCGCGCTGGAGGCGTTCTGGTCCGCCGGATACGAGGCGACCTCCACCCAGGACCTGTGCGAGGCCACCGGACTGGGCCGGAGCAGCATCTACAACACCTTCAAGAGCAAGCACGAGCTCTACCAGCGCGCCCTGCTGCGCTACATGGAGCTCAAGACCGCCGCCGTCGCCGGCCTGCTCGACGGCGGACTCCCGGCGCGGGAGCGGATCCGCGCACTGCTGGAGGCCATCGTCGAGGAGGAGAGCGCGGGCGACGGCCGGGGCTGTCTCGTCGTCAACGCGTGTGTCGAACTGGCCGCGCGCGACGGGGAGGTGGCCCACGCGCTGGAGCGGGACTACCGGCGCCGGCTCGGCCTGCTCACGGGCGTGATCGAGGCCGGGCAGCGGGACGGCGGCATCGACCGCGCCAAGGACGCCCGCGCGCTCGCCCACTTCGTGATCGCGACCATCGGCGGCATGCGGGTCTCGGCCCGCGCCGGCGCCGACCGGACGGCCCTGCGGGGCATCGCCCGCGCGGCACTCGACGCGATCTGAGGCCGCGCCGCGAGGGTTGCGGTACGCGTGCGGGGCCGGCCCCGCGCCCCGTTCGTGCCTGCTCGTACCCGCATTTTGAACCCTTCGTTTCAAAACCTGCCACCCCTGCCACCCCTGCCACCCCACAAGGACGCCACCGTGCCCTTCGTCATCCATCTGCTCGCCCTGGGCATCTTCGCCCAGGGGACCTCGGAGTTCATGCTGTCCGGGCTGCTGCCCGGACTCGCCGCCGACCTCGGTGTCTCCGTCCCCGACGCCGGGCTGCTGATCTCCGGGTTCGCCGTCGGCATGCTGCTCGGCGCGCCCGTGCTGGCCGTCGCCACGCTGCGGCTGCCACGCCGCGCCACACTGCTCGGCTTCCAGGCCGTCTTCGTCGCCGGGCACGTGGTGGGCGCGCTCGCGCCGGGCTACGCCACGCTGCTCGCGACCCGCTTCGTCAGCGCCTTCGCCTACGCCGGCTTCTGGGCCGTCGCGGCCGCCACCGGCGTGGCCCTGGTGCCCCCGCAGCACAAGGCCCGGGCCATCTCCGTGATCGCGGCCGGGCTCAGCCTCGCCACCGTCGTCGGCGTACCCGCCGGTACCCTCCTCGCCCAACACGCGGGCTGGCGCGCGGCGTTCTGGGCGGTCGCCGGGCTCAATGTGATCAGCATGGCGGCCATCGCGGCCTTCCTGCCGAGGAGTTCGGACACCGGCGCCCGCGAGCGCACGCTGCGCGGCGAGCTCGCGGCCTTCGCCCGGCCCCGGCTGTGGCTCGCGTACGGCGTCACCGCGCTCAGCTGCGGCGCCGCCATCGTGACCTTCAGCTATCTCGCCGCCCTGCTCGCCGAGGTCAGCGGGGTGCCGGAGGGCTGGGTGCCGGCCGTCCTCGCGCTGTACGGGGTCGGCGCGCTCGTCGGCCTGGCCGTCGGCGGCCGTACCGCCGACGCGCGCCCCTTCGCGACGCTCGGCTGGGGCACGGGCGCCCTGGCCCTCGTCTCGCTGGCCCTGTGGCTCGCCGCGGGGAACGCGGCGGTGGCCGTCGCCCTGGTGTTCCTGCTGGGGCTGCTCGGTTTCGTGACCAACCCCGCTGTCCAGGCACGGGTGTTCACCATCGCCGGTGACGCGCCGACCCTCGCCGGGGCCGTCAACACCTCGGCGTTCAATGTGGGGATCACGCTCGCGCCGATGCTCGGCGGGTTCACGATCGACGCGGGCCTGGGCTACGCCTCCGTCGGCTGGGTGGCCGCCGCCCTCGCGGCGGCCGCGCTCGCGGCCTCCGGCGCGGCGGCCCTCGCCGAACGCCGGCACCGCGAGCGCGCGTCCGTACCGGAAGCACACCCGAACAGCTTGCCGAAAAACCGCACGCGCGGTTCGATTCAGCGGGAAAACCCGGCACTTGACGTATGCGCCGCGTCCTCGGCGTCAAATCGCGGATGACTTTTCAAGACGTTTTCGCGGGGTCCGTCCGACCGCTTCCCGGCCGGGACGCATGGGCCGCTTCTACGCTGTACGGCCAGTAATGGCGGGCCCCGTGGCGTCTTCAGCGGCCGTACGCCGCACCCCAGTTCAAGATCATCAAGGTCACCGAGCGTCAGCACGGCGGGCCCCGTCACCCCTGTCGATGCACGAAGCACCCCCCGGGACCGGTTAAGGTGGAAACCCCCCCTCGGGCCGGTCCGTATCCCCCCCACGGACCGGCCCGTTTTCTTGCGCCCCCGTCACCGTGGGTGACGAACCGTGCTGATCACGGCAGTTGAGCGGTCGCTCAGCGGTCGCTCAGCCGCGGCGCGCCCAGATGTTGACGCCCTCGGTGCTCACCGCGAGCGCGTCGATCTCCGTCAGCTCCTCGTCGGTCAGCTTCGCCGCGCCCAGCGCCGCGACGTTCGCCTCCAACTGGCTCACACTCGACGCTCCGGTCAGCGCCGAGGTCGTCCGCGGGTCCCGCAGGACCCACGTCAGCGCGAGCTGGGCGAGGGACTGCCCGCGCCGCCGCGCGATCGCGTCCAGCCCGCGCAGCCGGCGCACCACCTCCTCGGTGAGGAGCCCGGGATCCAGCGACTTGCCCTGCGCGGCCCGCGAGTCCTCCGGGACGCCGTGCAGGTACTTGTCGGTGAGCAGGCCCTGGGCGAGGGGCGCGAAGGCGATGCAGCCCATGCCCTCCTCCTCCAGGGCGTCGAGCAGTCCGTCGTCCTCCGTCCACCGGTTGATCATCGAGTACGACGGCTGGTGGATCAGGCAGGGGACGCCCATCTCCCGCAGGATGCGGGCGGCTTCGCGGGTGTTCTCCGCGCTGTAGGAGGAGATACCCGCGTACAGCGCCTTGCCCTGCCGGACGGCGGAGGCGAGCGCCCCCATCGTCTCCTCCAGCGGAGTGTCCGGATCGAAGCGGTGCGAGTAGAAGACGTCGACATAGTCGACACCCATACGGCGCAGGGAGGCGTCGAGGGAGGACAGCAGATACTTCCGCGACCCCCACTCGCCGTACGGGCCGGGGTGCATGAGATACCCGGCCTTGGTCGAGAGGATCATTTCGTCCCGGTAGGGCCGGAAGTCCTGCGCGAAGATCTTCCCGAAGTTCAGCTCGGCCGACCCGGGCGGCGGGCCGTAGTTGTTGGCGAGGTCGAAGTGGGTCACCCCGAGATCGAAGGCGCGGCGCAGAATGGCCCGCTGCGTATCGAGCGCGCGGTCGTCCCCGAAGTTGTGCCACAGCCCCAGGGAGATCGCCGGGAGTTTCAGTCCGCTGCGGCCGCTGCGGCGGTACTCCATCGCGTCGTACCGGGACTCCGCCGCGCGATAGTGGGCGGAAAGTGTGGGAAGACTGGAATCTGCCATGCGCACTGACTATCACGGTCCTGTGACGCACCGAGTTGGGTTCCCGCGACACGCGGGCAGTAGGGTGGCGCCCTCAGTGGCGACCGCCATGGCACGGAGGGGCTGGAAGACGTGAAGAGGTTGCGCGACCTGGTGTACAGGCTCTACGCACGCCGGGTGGAAGGCCGCCTCGACCATGCGCAGGTGCCCAAGCACATCGGCGTCATCCTCGACGGCAACCGCCGCTGGGCGAGAGCCGACGGCCGCACCACGGAGCAGGGCCACCAGGCCGGCGCCGACAAGATCACCGAACTGCTCGGCTGGTGCGGCGAGACCGACGTCGAGGTCGTCACCCTGTGGATGCTCTCCACCGACAATCTCGACCGGCCCGCCGTGGAGCTCAATCCGCTGCTGGGCATCATCGAGAACACCGTGCGGGGGCTGGCGGCCGACGGCCGCTGGCGCGTCCACCACGTCGGCACCCTCGACCTGCTGCCCGCCCGCACCCAGGCCGTCCTGAAGGAGGCGGAGCAGGAGACGACGGGCGTCGACGGGATACTGGTCAACGTCGCCGTCGGCTACGGGGGCCGGCAGGAGATCGCCGACGCGGTGCGTTCGCTGATCCTGGAGGCCGCCGAGAACGGCACCTCGCACGAGGAGCTGGCGGAAAAGGTCGACGTCGACCACATCACCGAGCATCTGTACACGCGCGGCCAGCCGGATCCGGACCTCATCATCCGCACCAGCGGCGAACAGCGGCTCTCCGGCTTCATGCTGTGGCAGAGCGCGCACTCGGAGTATTACTTCTGCGAGGTCTTCTGGCCGGCTTTCCGGAAGGTCGACTTCCTGCGCGCGCTGCGCGATTACGCGGCGCGGCACCGGCGTTACGGGTTCTGATCCCGTTTCGGCGGACCGGGGCGGGGCGCCAACTCCCGGCGTGCGCCGCGTGATTACATCACACGGCGCGGACGGGCTCCGCCGGGGGCGCTACGGCCGCTGACGGACCGGGTGTTCACTTCCGCGTCGCATATGCCGTTGCATGGTCAAGCGGTGCAGCGGGAATATCCCCCACAGGCCGACGGTCTGTCCAAAGACCGTCGCTCTGCCAGCGGGCGGCATGGGGCCGCCCGCCCGGGAGGCCCTTTGCACACGGACGACGACCGTGCGACCGAGCGGACCCCAGGGGCCGCGCGCGGCCGACGCGGAGGGCCGGAGTCCGGCCCTCGAAGGGCTTCGACCCGGCCCGATCCCCGGCGACGCCGTCGCGCCCCGACCTCCCCGAGGGGGTTCGTCCACCCGTGGTGACCAGCAAGAAACGCCGTGATGACGCCCGGCGCACGTTTGTCCTCGACACCAGCGTCCTGCTGGCCGACCCAGGCGCCATGTGCCGCTTCGAGGAGCACGAGGTCGTGCTCCCCGTCGTGGTGGTCATGGAGCTGGAGGCCAAGCGGCACCACCCGGAGCTCGGTTATTTCGCCCGGCAGGCCCTGCGTCTGCTCGACGGATACCGGGTGCAATTCGGCCGTCTCGACTCCCCGATTCCGATCGGGGAGTTGGGCGGGACCCTGCGCGTCGAGCTCAACCACTCGGACACCGGCATACTGCCCGCCGGCTTCCGGCTCGGTGACAACGACTCGCGCATTCTCGCGGTGGCCCGCAACCTCCAGGCCGAGGGGTACGACGTCACGGTCGTCTCCAAGGACCTGCCGCTGCGCATCAAGGCGTCCGCGGTCGGACTGCTCGCCGAGGAGTACCGCGCCGAGCTCGCCGTCACCGACTCCGGCTGGACGGGCATGGCGGAGCTCACGGTGAGCGCCGAGTGCGTCGACGAGCTGTTCGCCAACGAGGTGTGCGAGGTGCCGGAGGCGGCGGAACTGCCCGTGCACACGGGGCTGGTGCTGCAGTCCGAGCGCGGCAAGGCGCTCGGCCGGGTCACCGCGGACGGCGCGGTGCGGCTGGTGCGCGGCGACCGCGAGGCGTTCGGCATCCACGGCCGCAGCGCCGAGCAGCGCGTGGCGCTGGACCTGCTGCTCGACGCGGACATCGGCATCGTCTCGATGGGCGGCCGGGCCGGCACGGGCAAGTCCGCGCTGGCGCTGTGCGCCGGGCTGGAGGCCGTGCTGGAGCGGCGGCAGCACCGCAAGGTGATGGTCTTCCGCCCGCTGTACGCGGTCGGCGGCCAGGAGTTGGGCTATCTGCCCGGCACCGAGGCGGAGAAGATGAGCCCGTGGGCCCAGGCCGTCTTCGACACGCTCTCGGCGGTCACCAGCGCCGAGGTGATCGAGGAGGTCGTCGGGCGCGGCATGCTGGAGGTGCTGCCGCTCACCCACATCCGGGGCCGCTCGCTGCACGACGCGTTCGTCATCGTCGACGAGGCGCAGTCCCTGGAGCGCAATGTGCTGCTGACCGTGCTCTCGCGGATCGGCGCCAACTCCCGTGTGGTGCTCACCCACGACGTGGCGCAGCGCGACAACCTGCGCGTCGGGCGGTACGACGGGGTGGTGGCGGTGGTCGAGAAGCTCAAGGGGCACCCGCTGTTCTCGCATGTGACCCTCACCCGCTCGGAGCGCTCCCCGATCGCGGCCCTGGTCACCGAGATGCTGGAGGAGGGGCGCATCTGAGGCCCGCGGGGCGGCAGTTGACCCGGTGACCCGTCAACGGCGGGCAGGGCGGCGCGTGGCGAAGCGAGAGAGCTTAGCCGCGCGCCGTCGGTGCGTGCGACCGTTTCCACAAACCCCCTGCTTCAAACGGGATGTGAGCTTTCCCACGCAACTGCGAATTGCCTCCGGGCGTCCCCGTGGGGCAGAGTCTGGGTCCTGTCAGGCCCCGCATACGGCACCTGACGCACCTCCCCCCGGGGTGCGCCCGAGAACTGAATGAGCGCAGCCGTATGCCGCCCGAGCGTCATGCGGGCCTCCCCAGCGGGAGGATCCCACCGGGCCCGTGTCTCCTGTGACCAGCCTGTTCCGTGCCCCCGTGCGGGACGGGCCAGACGGAGGCCAGCGCCAGGGGCACGATCGCGCCCGCGAGGTCACCGGTGCGGGCGTTGCTGGAAGGAATGCGTGTGAGCCGGGTCTCGGTCCGTGGATTCGCCGTGGCGTCCGCCACCGCGGTCACCACTGTCGGAGCGGTCGTCGGAGTCGCCTCGGGCAGCGAGCCCGCCAAGGACGCCAGGGTCGAGGCCACCGCCGCCGACACGAGCCTCCTCGCGGCGATCCCCGTCGCACAGAACGCCCAGGCCGTCACCGCCTCGCTGACCCAGCAGGCGGACACCCAGACCCAGGCCGCCGACACCGCCGCGCGCCAGGCCGCCGAGGAGGCCGCGCGCCTCCAGGCCGCCGAGGACGCGACCGCCAAGAAGGAGGCCGCCGACGCCGCGGCCAAGAAGGAGGCGGAGGCCAAGGCCGCCAAGGAGGCCAAGGAGCGCGAGGAGAAGGACGCGGCGGCCAGCCGCTCCGCCGAGCGCGACGCCTCGGCCCTGACGGCCAAGAGCTCCTACAGCACCGCCGAGATCAAGGCGCTCGCCCAGCAGATCGTCCCGGCCGACCAGTTCCAGTGCTTCAGCAACATCGTGAACAACGAGAGCAGCTGGGACTACACCGCCACCAACGCCTCCTCCGGCGCCTACGGTCTCGTCCAGGCGCTGCCCGGCTCGAAGATGTCCTCCGCGGGCTCCGACTGGCGCACCAACCCGGCCACCCAGATCAAGTGGGGCCTGAGCTACATGAACGAGCGCTACAAGAGCCCCTGCGGCGCCTGGTCGTTCTGGCAGGCCAACAACTGGTACTGAGCACCTCTCCCGGTGCCGAGGGCTCCTTCTTCGCGCCCTCTCCCGTCATACAGCGGACCCCCGGCCTCAACCCGGCCGGGGGTCCGCTGTGTCCTTGTCCGCGACACCTGTGCGCCTCGAACGCACGTCGGCACAGGTAACGTCGTCAGCATGGCCGCGGGGGAAGTGGGGGTAGAGGAAGAAGAATGTCCAGATTGCCACGATGGGTCGGTGCTGTGGGAACGGGTCTGACCCGGCTCGCCGCCCGGCTCGAAGAGGGCTCGGCAGGGCCTCCGGGTACGGCGGCCCCGCCGTACCCCGGCCCCGCCGTGCCCGTACGCGCCGAGCCCGGGCCCGAACCCGCCGTCCCCCGGCCCGCGCCCCGGACCGCCGACGTTCCCGCCGAACCCGCGCCCGCGCCCGTACCCGAACCCGCCACCGCGCCCGGTCCCGCCCAGGTCTCCCCGGCGTCCGACGGGCAGGTGCCCGCGCCGCCCGGCTACGCGCCGGCCGTCGCCGCCCGCCCCGACCCGGTCGCCGCCGTGCCCTGGGGCGTACGGGTCGCGGCCGAGGCCGGCTGGCGGCTGCTCGTCCTCGCCGGAGCCCTGTGGGTGCTCATGCGCGTCATCAGCTCCGTGCAGCTGGTGGTGCTCGCCTTCGTCGCCGGACTGCTGATCACCGCACTGCTGCAGCCCACCGTGGCCTGGCTCAAGAGGCGTGGCGTGCCGCGGGGGCTCGCCACGGCCATGACCTTCACCGCCGGCTTCGTCGTCATGGGCCTGGTCGGCTGGTTCGTCGTCTGGCAGATCACCGACAACCTCGACGATCTGTCCAGCCGGGTGCAGCAGGGCATCAAGGACCTCAAGCACTGGTTGCTGACGAGTCCGTTCCACGTCACCGAGAAGCAGATCAACAACATCGCCGACAACCTCAGCCAGGCCATCGGCACCAATACCAAGGACATCACCTCGGCGGGCATCGAGGGCGTCCAGGTGATCATCGAGGTGCTCACGGGCATCGTGCTCGCGATGTTCAGCACGCTCTTCCTGCTCTACGACGGTCCGCGGATCTGGCAGTGGCTGCTGAAGCTGATCCCGGCGGCGGCGCGCGAGGGTGTCGCGGGCGCGGGCCCGCGCGCGTGGGCGACGCTCACCGCCTATGTGCGCGGCACGGTGATCGTGGCCATGATCGACGCGATCTGCATCGGCATAGGGCTGTACTGCCTGGACGTCCCGCTCGCCGTGCCGCTCGCGGTCATCATCTTCCTGTTCGCGTTCATCCCGCTGGTGGGCGCCGTGGTCTCCGGGGCGCTCGCGGTGATCGTGGCGCTGGTGGCCAACAGTGTGTTCACGGCGCTGATGGTGCTCGTGGTGGTGCTCGCGGTGCAGCAGATCGAGGGCCACATCCTGCAGCCGTTCATCCTGGGCCGCGCGGTGCGGGTCCACCCGCTCGCGGTGGTCCTCTCGGTGGCCGCGGGCTCGCTCATCGCGGGTATCGGCGGCGCGGTGGTCGCGGTGCCGCTGGCGGCCGTCACCAACACCGTCGTCGGCTATCTGCGGGCGTACGCCCAGGAGAGCGCGCTGCGGACCGCGCGGACGGCGCCCTCGGAGCCCCGGATTCCGGTGAGCCGGGTGCCCGGGCCGGAGCCGGAACGGGCGGAGTGACGCCCGTACGGCCCGTACGGCGCGCAGAACGCGGGAAGGCCCGCCGGTCCGTTGTGGACCGGCGGGCCTTCCCGCGTGAGAGCGGCGACGTGTCGCTCAGCTGTTCAGCACGGCCTCGGCGTCCAGCGTCGCGCCGACCGCCTGCAGCACCGCGGCGATCTTGAACGCTTCCTGGATCGTCTCCCGGGACACCCCGGCCTTGCGCAGCACCTGCTCGTGCGAGTCGAGGCACATGCCGCAGCCGTTGATGGCGGAGACGGCCAGGGACCACAGCTCGAAGTCGACCTTCTCCACGCCCGGGTTGCCGATGACATTCATCCGCAGCCCCGCGCGCAGGGTGCCGTACTCCGGGTCCGACAGCAGGTGCCGGGTGCGGTAGTAGACGTTGTTCATCGCCATGACGGCCGCGGCCGCCTTGGCGGCGGTGTACGCCTCGGGCGAGAGGTTCTCCTTGGCCTGCGGCTCCAGCTCGCGCAGCACGATCGGCGAACGGGTCGCGATCGCGCAGGCGAGGACGGTGCCCCACAGCTGCTGCGCCGGCAGGTCGGAGTTGCCGATGACCGAGCCGAGGTTGAGCTTCAGGTCCTTGGCGTAGTCCGGTACGGCGGACTTCAGTTCATCGAGCGCCATGGAGAATCAGCTCACTCGCCGGCGAGGAGCTTGACGGCGTCGAGGGTCTCCTCGCCCTTGCTCCAGTTGCAGGGGCACAGCTCGTCGGTCTGCAGGGCGTCGAGGACCCGCAGGACCTCCTTGGGGTTACGGCCGACGGAACCGGCGGTCACCATGACGAACTGGATCTCGTTGTTCGGGTCGATGACGAAGACCGCGCGCTGGGCGTAGCCGTCCTCACCCTCGACGCCACAGGCCTGCATGAGCTCGTGCTTGGCGTCGGCCAGCATCGGGAAGGGCAGGTCGCGCAGGTCCTTGTGGTCCTTGCGCCAGGCGTGGTGGACGAACTCGGAGTCGCCGGAGACGCCGAGGATCTGCGCGTCACGGTCGGCGAACTCGTCGTTCAGCTGGCCGAAGGCGGCGATCTCGGTCGGGCAGACGAACGTGAAGTCCTTGGGCCAGAAGAACACCACGCGCCACTTGCCCTCGTAGGACTTGTGGTTGATCTGCTCGAACTCCTTGCCGCTTTCGAGCGAGACGCAGGCGGTCAGGTCGAACTCGGGGAACTTGTCACCGACAGTGAGCACGCGCTCTCCTTGCAACGAGGAACGTCCCGGGTGGGGGCTTCCTGGGGGTTGGACAGGGAAACCCTGCCACAAGAGGCATTGATAAGGGAAATAGCTAGACTGAGTGAAGTTGATCGGAGGTGGTTATCAGTGAAGTCCCGTATACCCCGGGGGGAGACCCCTGGTGAAGCCCCTGAGAGCGGTACGAACGGCATGAACGCCGCAAAGCGGACAGAGCGCTCCGGGCCCGCCGCCGAGGCCGGCGCTCCCGCCAAGGTCGCCCCCGCGCGGCCCCGCCAGCCCAGCCTCGCCCAGCTGAGGGCCTTCGTCGCCGTGGCCGAGCATCTGCACTTCCGCGATGCCGCCTCCGCGATCGGCATGAGCCAGCCCGCGCTCTCCGCGGCCGTCTCGGCCCTGGAGGAGCTGCTCGACGTCCGCCTCCTTGAGCGTACGACGCGCAAAGTGCTGCTCAGCCCCGCGGGGGAGCGGCTGGCCGTGCGCGCCCGTACCGTCCTCGACGCGGTCGGCGCGCTGCTGGAGGAGGCGGACGCGGCCCGCGCCCCCTTCACCGGAGTCGTGCGGCTCGGTGTGATCCCCACCGTGGCCCCGTATCTGCTCCCCACCGTGCTGCGCCTGGTCCACGACGCCTACCCCGCGCTCGACCTCCAGGTGCACGAGGAGCAGACCTCCTCGCTGCTGGACGGCCTCACCCAGGGGCGGCTCGACCTGCTGCTGCTCGCCGTGCCGCTCGGTGTGCCCGGAGTCGTCGAACTCCCCCTGTTCGAGGAGGACTTCGTGCTCGTCACGCCCCGCGAGCACTGGCTCGCCGGGCGCGGGGACATCCCGCGCGAGGCGCTGCGCGAACTGGACCTGCTGCTGCTCGACGAGGGGCACTGCCTGCGCGACCAGGCTCTCGACATCTGCCGGGAGGCGGGGCGCACGACCGGGCTGCCCGCGACGACGAGCGCGGCCGGACTGGCCACGCTCGTACAGCTCGTCGGCGGCGGCATGGGGGTGACGCTGCTGCCGCGCACCGCGCTGCGCGTCGAGACCGGCCGCAGCGAGGACCTGGCCACCGGCTACTTCGCCGACCCGGCCCCCGCCCGCCGCATCGCCCTGGCCATGCGCGCGGGCAGCGCCCGCCAGGCGGAGTTCGAGCAGCTGGCGCGGGCGCTGCGCGGGGAGATGCGCCGGCTGCCCGTACGGATCGTCGAGGGCTGACCGCAGCCGTCCGCCTCGCGGCGGGGCGGAGCCGCGCGGCCGGCGGTCACTCCCCCTTCGGCGGCCGCCCCCGCCGCGGCAGGCCGCCCGTGCCCTTGGGGAGGCGGCCCGCGTCCGCGAGGGCCTTGCGCAGCAGGAACTCGATCTGCGCGTTGGCGCTGCGCAGCTCCTCGCCCGCCCAGCGGGTCAGCGCGTCGTGCACCAACGGGTCGAGCCGCAGCAGCACTTGCTTGCGCTGCCGCGGCCGGCCCCGGGGCGGCGGCTCCTGGGTCACTGGTAGAGCGTGCCCGTGTTGAGCACCGGCTGGGCGGCCCGGTCGCCGCACAGCACCACCATCAGATTGCTCACCATCGCGGCCTTCCGCTCCTCGTCCAGCTCCACGATGCCCTGCTCGCTGATCCGGGCCAGGGCCTCCTCGACCATGCCGACCGCGCCGTCCACGATCTGCTTGCGCGCGGCCACCACCGCGCCCGCCTGCTGCCGTTGCAGCATGGCAGAGGCGATCTCCGGCGCGTACGCGAGGTGCGTGAAACGGGACTCGACGATCTGCGCCCCGGCCGCCTCGACCCGCGCGTGCAGCTCGACGGCGAGCTTCTCGGTGATCTCCTCGGCGTTGCCGCGCAGCGAGAGCGTCTCCTCGTCGTGCGCGTCGTAGGGGTACTCGATGGCGATGTGACGGACTGCCGCCTCGGTCTGGGTGGCGACGAACTCCTCGAAGTCCTCCACCGCGAACTTCGCCTGCGCGGTGTCCGCGACCTTCCACACCACGACGGCGGCGAGCTCGATGGGGTTGCCGTAGGCGTCGTTGACCTTCAGTACGGCCGTCTCGTGGTTGCGGACCCGCGTGGAGATCTTGTCGCGGCTGGTGAACGGGTTGACCCAGCGCAGGCCCTCGGTGCGGATCGTGCCCCGGTAGCGGCCGAAGAGCTGCACGACCCGGGCCTGGCCCGGCGCGATCGTGTTCAGCCCGCTCATCGCGATGAGCGAGGCGAGGCCGACGACGATGCCGGCGGCGATCAGCGCGGCGGCCGCAGCGCCCTGTCCGGAGGTCGCGAAACGCGCGCCGAGGACGACGCAGCCGATGCCGAGCAGCAGCCCGACGAGCCCCAGCAGCAGCGCCGTACCGCCGCCGATGTCATGCGCCGGGAACTCCCTGACCTGTGCTTTCGCCGGTGCCGACGGGGCGGACGGGGGCGCTTCGACGGCAGGGCCGGTGGTGGTGTCGGACATGGGGAACCCCCGCTTTCTCTCGGGCGGTCCGCCGGGGAGCACCCCGCGGACCGCGTCTAGCAAAGTGATAGCACATTTAGGGACAGGGGGGAGCCCTGTACCGTTTTCGCACTGCGCCGTACCCGGTTCCCGCCTGCCGGGGTGCTGTTTGTCACGTGCCTCAAAGCCTTGATCGATGGGCGTTTGGTGACAGTTGCGGTGTTAGCTTCATGAGCTGGGTTGGGGGCGGAAGACTGGAGCTACAGGAGAGATGGGCCGAGCGGAAGCACGACGGGCGCGTAAGAGCCCCCGCAGAGCAAGGGGCAACAAGCCCCGGAAGACCGGCATACGCCGCTTCTTCACGTGGAAGAAGCTGCTCGCCTACTTCGTCACCGTGATCGCTCTCGGGGCGGGCGCCTTCGTCGCGCTGTACCTGTCGGTGGACATACCCAACGGCAACTCCGCCGCCAAACTGCAGAGCAACGTCTACAAGCTCGACAACGGCCAGGTCATCGCGCGTACCGGTGACGTCAACCGGGAGTCCGTGCCGCTGTCGAAGATCCCGGAGGACGTCCGCAAGGCCGTCCTCGCCGCAGAGAACAAGGACTTCTACAGCGACCCCGGCATCGACTTCAAGGGCACCGCGCGCGGCATCCTCAACACCGTGATGGGGCGCGGCAAGCAGGGTGGTTCGACCATCACCCAGCAGTACGTGAAGAACTACTACCTCAGCCAGGAACAGACCGTCACCCGCAAGGTGAAGGAACTGATCATCTCGCTCAAGGTCCAGCAGGAGAAGGACAAGGACGAGATCCTTGAGGGGTATCTGAACACCAGTTACTTCGGGCGCGGCGCCTACGGCCTGCAGGCCGCCGCCCGCGCGTACTACCAGAAGGACGTCGGCGACCTCACGCTGGAGGAGGGCGCCTACCTCGCCGCGCTGCTGCAGGCGCCCACGCAGTACGACTGGGCGATCGCCAGCGACGTCGGCAAGCAGAACGCGCAGAACCGCTGGAACTACGTCCTCGACAAGATGGTCGAGGCCAAGTGGCTCGACCCCGAGAAGCGCAAGGCGATGAAGTTCGAGGTCCCCAAGGACCCGGTGCCGCCGGCGGGCCTCAAGGGCCAGAACGGCTATCTCGTCGAGGCCGCCAAGGAAGAGGTCGAGCGCGCGCTGAAGGCGCAGGGCCGCAAGGAGAGCGACCTGGCCGCCGGCGGCTGGACCATCACGCTGTCCATCGACCCGAAGAAGCAGCAGGCCCTGGAGAAGGCCGTCCAGGACGAGCTCACCAGCAAGCTCGACCCGAAGGTCCGCAAGGTCGACGCCGAAGCGCAGCTCGGTGCCGTCTCCGTGGACCCCAAGACCGGTCAGGTCGTGGCCCTCTACGGCGGCCAGGACTACCTCAAGCACTTCAAGAGCAACGCGACCCGCGAGGACTACCAGCCGGCCTCCACCTTCAAGCCGGTCATCCTCGCCTCCGCGCTGGAGAACAAGTCCAAGACGCAGGACGGCCAGCCGATCACCGCGAGCACGATCTACGACGGCACCAGTGAGCGGCCTGTGAAGGGCAGCCCGGTGCCCTACGCCCCGCCGAACGAGGACGACCGCAGCTACGGCAACGTCACGGTCCAGGAGTCGATGAACAAGTCCATCAACTCCGCCTTCTCGCAGATGGCCGTCGACGTCGGCATGGACAAGGTCAAGAAGACCGGCGTCGACCTGGGCATGAACGGCGACGCGGGCTTCAACACGCAGCCCGCGATGTCGCTCGGCTCGATGAGCGCGAGCCCGCTGCACATGGCCGGGGTCTACGCGACGCTCGCCAACCACGGCAAGCTCGTCACCCCCTCGATCGTGAAGTCCGCGACGCAGGGCGGCGTGGAGCTGGACCGCAAGAAGCCCGTCGGCGACCAGGTCGTCAAGCGCACGACCGCCGACGACGTGACCGCCGTCCTCAAGGGCGTGGTCAACGACGGTACGGCCAAGGCCGCCATCGACGCCTCGCAGTACCCGGTGGCGGGCAAGACCGGTACCTCCGACGACAACAAGTCGGCCTGGTTCGCGGGCTACACCCCCGACCTGGTCACCGCCGTCGGCATGTTCGGTGAGGGCCCCGGCGGCAAGCAGGTGCCGCTGACCGGCACGGGCGGTGTCGAGGGCGGCCGTGTCAACGGTGGTGGCTACCCGGCCCACGTCTGGTCCGAGTACACCAGCAAGGTCGCGGCCACCGACACCAAGTTCGACCTGGAGACCGACGACTCCGGAGCGGCCGCGCCGCCGCCCCCGCCGCCGACCTCCGCGCCGCCGTCGCGGCAGCCCACGCGCAGCCCGGAGCCCACGCGGTCCGCCTCGACGCCGCCGGCGTCCCCGACGCCGAACCCGTCGCGCTCGCAGCACAGCCCGACGCCTCCGACGCAGACCCCGTCGCACTCGCAGACGCCCCCGCCGCCGCCCCCGCCGTCGCCCTCGTCCTCCTCGCAGGGCGACAGCGGAGGCGACAGCAGCAGGGCGAACCGGGGGAACGACCGCTTCCCCAACAGCAACTAGCCGACCTGCAACGACACGGCCCCGTCCGGCAGCTCAACCGCTGCCGGACGGGGCCGTGTTCGTCGCGGCCGTCCCGTACCGCCCTGTGGTCAGCCTCCGTTGACCTTGGTGGCGATCCGGTCGCCGACCTCCTTGTCGATATTGCGCCAGTACTGCAGCGCCCGGTCCAGCACCGGCCTGCTGACGCCCGCGCTCAGATGGCCGGCGACATTGGCGACGAGCCGGTCGCGCGCGGCGTCGTCCAGGACCCGGCGCACCATCGTCCCGGCCTGGCCCCAGTCGTCGTCCTCGCGGTGCAGCTTGTAGGCCTCGCGCACCATCTCGCCCGAGGCCGCCCAGCCGGCGATCTCACCGAAGCGGGCGACGTCGGCGGCCGGGCCGCCGTAGGAGTTGGGCGCGTACGGGCGGGCCGTGCGCGCCGGTTCGTAGCGCATCGGGCCGTCCTTCGCGTAGGAGTGGACCGCCGAGTGGGCCCGGTTCGGCGGCAGCTGGGCGTAGTTGGGGCCGATCCGGTAGCGGTGCGTGTCCGGGTAGGAGAACAGCCGGCCGAGCAGCATCTTGTCCGGCGACGGGCCGATGCCCGGCACCAGGTTCGCCGGCTCGAACGCGGCCTGCTCGATATGGACGAAGAAATCCTCCGGGTTCCTGTCCAGGGTCATCCGGCCGACCTCGACGAGCGGGTAGTCGCCGTGCGGCCACACCTTGGTCAGGTCGAAGGGGTTGAAGCGGTAGCCCGCCGCGTCCTCGAACGGCATGACCTGGACGTACATCGTCCACGAGGGGGCGTCGCCGGTCTCGATCGCCCGGGAGAGATCCCGGCGGTGGAAGTCGCCGTCCTCGCCCGCGATACGGTCGGCCTCGTCCTGGGTGAGGAACTCGATGCCCTGGTCGGTCTTGATGTGGTACTTGATCCAGAACTTCTCGCCGCCGGCGTTGACCCACAGATAGGTGTGCGAGCCGTAGCCGTTCATGTGGCGCCAGGTCCTGGGGATGCCGCGGTCGCCCATCAGCCAGGTGACCATGTGCGCGGACTCCGGGGAGAGGGTCCAGAAGTCCCACTGCATGTCGTTGTCGCGCAGCCCGTTGTCGGGTCGGCGCTTCTGCGAGCGGATGAAGTCCTGGAACTTCTGCGGGTCGCGCACGAAGAAGATCGGTGTGTTGTTGCCCACCAGATCGTAATTGCCGTGCTCCGTGTAGAACTTGAGGGCGAAGCCGCGCGGATCGCGCCAGGTGTCCGGCGAGCCCTGCTCGCCCGCCACCGTCGAGAAGCGGGCCAGCATCTCGGTGGTCTTCCCCGGCTGGAAGAGCGCGGCCTTGGTGAACTGGCTGACGTCGTTGGTCACGGTGAAGTGCCCGTAGGCGCCGCCGCCCTTGGCGTGGACCACCCGCTCCGGGACCCGTTCCCGGTTGAACTGGGCCATCTTCTCGATCAGATAGTGGTCCTGGAGCAGGATGGGACCGGAGTCACCAATGGTCAGCGAGTGCTCGTCGCTCTCCACGGGGACACCGGCGTTGTTGGTCGTGTACGGGAATCGCTGCGCCGAGTCGGTCATGGGACGCCTCCCGGGACGGGGATCGGGTCGGGGCGCGGACGCGCCGCCCTCCACACCGGCCAGTCAACCCCGCCGACGCCGCGTCGGCAACAGGGGTCTGGACACTGTCCAGTTTTTCACCGCGTACGAGTGAGGCCGGGAGCGCGCCGTGGACGGGCCCGCCCCGGCCTCAGCGGGCGTGCGCGGGCAGCGCCAGCTCGAACCAGACCACCTTGCCCGTGCTCAGCCGCGTCGCCCCCCACCGCCGGGCCAGCCGGTTCACCAGATACAGCCCGCGCCCGCCCTCGTCGGAGGGGCGCGCCTGGCGCAGCCGGGGCAGCTGCGGCACATCGTCGCCGACCTCGCAGCGCAGCACGTCCGTCCGCAGCAGCCGCAGCGTGATCGGCCGCTCCGCGTACCGCACCGCGTTCGTGATCACCTCGCTGACCAGCAGCTCCACCCCGTCGGTCAGCTCCTCCAGACCCCAGCGGGCCAGCGCGCGCCTGGCGAGCCGACGGGCCTGCCGGGCCGTCTGCGGGCGCGGGTCGAGGAACCAGTAGGCGACATCGCTCGGCGCGATGCCCTCGAAGCGGGCGGCGAGCAGGGCGATGTCGTCGTCCCGGTCGCCCGGGCCGAGCATGCCCAGCACCTCGTCGCACAGCGGCTCCAGCGGCGGCGGGTTCGGCCCGGTCAGCCGCGCCGTCTCCGTCAGCCGCTCCCGCAGCTGCTCGATGCCGGTCCACACGTCCCGGATGCGGGACTCCACCAGACCGTCCGTGTACAGCAGCAGCGTCGCCCCGGCGGGCGCGTCCAGCTCCACGGCCTCGAAATCCACCCCGCCCACACCGATCGGCGCGCCCGGCGGCACCCGCAGCACCTCGGCGCGGCCGCCCCGGTGCAGCATGACCGGCGGCGGATGGCCCGCGTTGGCGATCACGATGCGGTGCGCGACCGGGTCGTAGACCGCGTACAGGCAGGTCGCCATCCGGTCCGAACCCAGCCGCTGGGCCTGCTCGTCGAGGTGGTGCAGCACCTCCGAGGGCGGCAGGTCCAGTCCCGCGAGGGTCTGGGCGGTCGTCCGCAGCTGGCCCATGATCGCCGCGGAGGTCATCGAGTGGCCCATGACATCGCCGACGACCAGCGCGATCCGGTTGCCCGGCAGCGGGATCGCGTCGTACCAGTCGCCGCCCACCCGCGCCGTCTCGGCCGCCGGCAGATAGCGGCTGGCGAGCCGGACCCCGGTGGGCTGCGGCAGCGAGTCGGGGAGCATGGTGCGCTGCAGCTCGTCCGCGATGTAGACCTCGCGGCCGTAGAGCACCGCCTTGTCCACGCCGAGCGCGGTGTGCGTGGCGAGCTGCGCCGCGACCAGCAGATCGTCGCCCTCGAAGGCCGGGCGGTCGGCGCGGCGTATGAACACGGCCGCGCCGATCACCCGGCGCCGCCCCCGCAGCGGCGCCAGGATCGTGCGCTGCCGCTCCGGTACGCACCGGCCTTCGCCCAGCAGCTCCGGCAGGGCCGCCCGCGCGGCGGAGGAGTCGCCGAAGACGGGTCTGACTCCTCGCAGCACCTCCGCGAGCGGCCCCCCTATGCGCACCTCGCAGCGCTCGGCCGCGAGGGCGGCGAGATCCGCCGCCGGATCGGAGCGGTCGGCCGGGGCCGCGGTGTCCGCGGCCGCGTTCGCCGGCTCGTACAGGCCGCGCACGTGCTCCGGGAGCTGGTCGGTGCGGCGCAGCCGCAGCACGACGGGCCCGACCGGCCGCTCGTCGCCGACGGGCAGCGGGTCGCGCAGATAGACCAGGATCGCGTCGGCGAACGTCGGCACGGTGGCCCGGCACAGGCCGAGCACGATCTCGTCCAGGTCGATGCCGCGCGCGATGCGGCGGGTCGCCGCGCCGACGAAACGCAGCCGCTCGCCGCCGGAGGCGCCCGCGGCGCCGGCCCGCGGTACGGCCGTGCCGTTCTCCGTATGCGCCGGGCCCACAGGCTCGGGGTGCGCACCCGGCCCGGGCTGCTCGGGCACGTGCGGGGCCGGCCCGTGACCACCCGGCCCGGCACTCCGCACGGGGGCGCGCCCGGCCGGCCCCACCGGGCGGTCACGCCCGGGCTGCCCGGGGACGTGGCTGTCGGCGGGGTTGCGGTCGTCGGGGCCGGACGGGCGCCGGGCGGCCTCGGGGTTGGGCTGTCCGGTGCGTGGGGCGTCTGTGCCGGCGGCCGGGTCGTGGTCGTCCGGGCCGGGCGCGTGCCGGGCGGCCGGGTGTTCGGCGTGTGTGTCACCTGTGCCGGAGGCGGGCGCGTACGGGCGTCGCGCTGCCGCGCCCTCGGTGCGGTCCCGGTGTCCCGGGCCGTACGTGCCGTCGGCCGCCTCCGTGTCGACGGCCCGGACCGGGGCCGGCCGGTCGTCCGGCAGATCCGGTCCGTCCTGTCCCGGCACGGACCCGGTGCGGCCGCGCGCGGCCGCACCGGCCCGCTCGCGCCGTGCGGCCGTCACGACGGGATCGGGGACGGCGGAGCCGCTCGCTCCGGCCGCCGTGCGCGGCGCGTCCGGAGCTGGTACGGCCGGTGTGCCGGGGGCGGGCCCGCCCGCCGGCGCGGGAAACATTCCGGCGGGCGCGGAGCCGCCCGCCGGGAGCGCGTCGAACGCGCTCTCCGGGGCGGCTTGTCTTCCGTGGGAGTCGATGTGCTCCGTCACGCGTGGGGTTCCATCCGTCGGGGCCGTGCACCCCCGCGAGGCGGGGGCGCACCGTGGGTCAGGCGCGGCGCAGGTCGAAGAAGAGCTGGATCTCGGGCGGGACGTCCGTGCTCGCCGGGGCGTACGCCGACGAGTCCTCCCCGGCCACTTCGAAACCCGCCTCGCGCACGACCTGGCGCAGTTCTTCCCGCAGGTATCCGGATACCCGGATCGTGTGGCCGAGGAACGGCATCGCGAAGTCGTCCACGTCCGCCTCGACCATGGACAGGGCCAGCAGCCCGCCCGGCCTCAGCAGGGAGCGCAGCATCCGCAGCGCGTGCGGGATCTCGGCCCGGGGCAGCATCAGCAGCGAGAAGAACGCGGTCGCGCCGTCGAAGAGGCCCAGCCGCCCGTCGCGCAGCTCGGCGAGATCGGCCAGGTGGAACTCCGCCTCCGGGACGTGGGCGCGGGCGAGTTCGAGCATGCCGGGGGAGAGGTCGACGCCGACGACCCGGTGCCCCGCCCCGGTCAGCTGCCGGGCCGTGGGCAGGCCCGTGCCGCAGCCCACGTCCAGGACGCGGGAGTTCGGCGGCAGGCTCTTCGCGAGCCGCGCCCCGGCGGCCAGCTGGCCCTCCTTGTGCGGGAACGCCTCGTCGTAGCGGTCGCCGATCGCGTCGAACGCCTCGGCCTGCCCGCCGCGGTCCAGTCCTGGGAGGGCGTACGCGTCGTACTCCCGCTGGTGGTCACCGCTCACGGCCTCCGCCCTCCTGTGACCGTCTCTTCCATGAATATCCGTCACATGCCGTGCTGTGCTCGTGCCGTGCCACTGTCCGTGCCGCTGTGCAGTATCGCGGAGGCCGATCCTACGGTTGTCCCGCGGGGAGGTGCCAAGCGGTATCCGGGGTTCCGTGCGGTTTCCGTGGGTACGCCGCGCGGGAGAGCGGGTGCCGGGCCTCATGCGCCGCTGTCCGGGGCGCGGTCCCAGTCCTCCGGCAGCGTCGGCACCGGCCAGGCGGGATCCGGGCGGAAGTCCTCCCAGCCGGCGGCGAACGGGGCGGACCAGGACTCGATGAGCGCGACGGCCTCGCGGCCCGCCGCCCGGACCCGCTCGGCCAGTCCGGCGGAGACCAGCCCGGCGCGCTGCGCCTCGGCGAACTCGTCCTCGTCCTTCCACTCCCAACTGCGGTCCGGATAGACGGCGATGTCCAGGAAGTGGTCCTCGGAGTCCACCCCGCCCGCCCAGCGGGTGAGCGGCTCCTCCAGGTTGACGTACCAGTTGCGGAAGCCGCCGTCACGGTCCCAGAACAGCCAGACCGACCACGGCTCGCCGGGCCGCGCGAGCTTGAGGACCCCGGTGCCGAGCCAGGGCGCGACGGCGGTCGTGCGCGGCTTGGTGTAGCGGGTGGCCAGCGGCTCCTGGTGCAGCGGGGTGCCGTCGGCGATCAGCGGCCGCACACAGGGCGTGCCCGGCGCCACCCATACGGCGAGCAGCCCGGCTGTGTCCTCGACGACGGTGACGGGGCGGCAGATGTGCACGCGGCCGGTGGCGTTGTCGCGATAACGCCACAGAATCCTCTCGCCCGGCGCCCAGGGGGCGCACTCTGCCGTGCCCGTGGTCCGCACCGTGTCCGCTGTCATGCGCAGATCCTAGGTGCATGGTCCACCGATACGGTCGCGATCCCGCCGTGACGTACGACGCACAGGTACGGTCCGGGGCGCGCGCCGCCGCGTCCGGCGCCGTCCCGCCCCGGACCGTACCCGCCGGTCCCCCTACGGGTGCGTCATGCGCAGGACGTCGAGGGCCTCGTCGAGCTGTTCGCGGGTGAGCAGTCCGCGCTCGATGTAGCCGGATTCCAGGACGACTTCGCGGATCGTGCGGCGTTCGGCAAGGGATTTCTTGGCCACTTTCGCGGCCTCCTCGTAGCCGAGGTACCGGTTGAGGGGCGTGACGACGGACGGCGAGGACTCGGCGTACTCGCGGGCCCGTTCGACGTTGGCGGTGATGCCGTCGACGGTGCGGTCGGCCAGCAGCCGGCAGGCGTTCGCGAGCAGCCGCACCGACTCCAGCAGGTTCCTGGCGATGACCGGGAGCATCACATTGAGCTCGAAGTTGCCGGCGGCGCCCGCCGTGGCCACCGTCGTGTCGTTGCCGGTGACCTGCGCGGCGACCATCAACACCGCTTCGGGCACCACGGGGTTGACCTTCCCCGGCATGATCGAGGAGCCGGGCTGGAGGTCCGGCAGCGCGATCTCGGCGAGCCCGGTGCGCGGGCCGGAGGCCATCCAGCGCAGATCGTTGGCGACCTTGGTGAGGCCGACGGCGATCGTGCGCAGCTGGCCGCTGGTCTCCACCAGCCCGTCACGTGCCCCCTGTGCCTCGAAGTGGTTGCGGGCCTCGGTCAGCGGCAGTCCGGTGGCGCGGGCGACCTCGGCGATGACGGCGGCGGAGAAGCCGGGCGGGGTGTTGATGCCGGTGCCCACCGCCGTGCCGCCGAGCGGGAGTTCGGCGAGCCGGGGGAGCGCCGAGCGCAGCCGCTCGACGCCGTAGCGGACCTGCGCCGCGTAGCCGCCGAACTCCTGGCCCAGGGTCACCGGGGTGGCGTCCATCAGGTGCGTCCGGCCGGACTTGACGACCTCGGCGAACTCCTCGGCCTTGCGCTCCAGGGCGGCCGCGAGATGCTCCAGCGCCGGGATCAGCTCGCCGGTGACGGCGGCCGTCGCCGCGATGTGGATCGAGGAGGGGAAGACGTCGTTGGAGGACTGGCTCGCGTTGACATGGTCGTTGGGGTGCACCGGGCGGCCCAGACGCTCCGTGGCGAGCGTGGCGATGACCTCGTTGGCGTTCATATTGGACGAGGTCCCCGAGCCGGTCTGGAAGACGTCGACGGGGAAGTGCTCGTCCCAGCGGCCCTCGGCGACCTCCTCGGCCGCGTCCGCGACGGCCTCGGCCAGGTCCTTCTCCAGGACGCCCAGCCCGGCGTTGACCTTCGCCGCGGCGGCCTTGATCCGGGCCAGGGCGGCGATGTGCGCCCGCTCCAGCCGCTGCCCGCTGAGGGGGAAGTTCTCCACCGCGCGCTGGGTCTGCGCCCGCCACTTGGCGTGCGCCGGGACCCGCACCTCGCCCATGGAGTCGTGCTCGATCCGGTACTGATCACTCTCGCTCATGGTCGTTTACCTCCTGACAAACAAAACCTCTTGTCCGGTTCCATGTGTTCCCAAGAGACCTGACTCCCCAGTAAATACCGCGAGTAACAACGGAAATCGGGGAGGCTCCATGCCGCACAGACCCATCCTGCGCGCGGCTCTCGCCGCCACCGCCGCGCTCGCCGCGGCCCTCGGCGGGCTGGCCGCCACCACCCCCGCCGCCCACGCGGGAGCCCGCACTGCCGCCGCCCGGCCCCTCCCGCCGGACCTGGAGAGGATCCGCGCCGCCGAGTCCGTCCGCCTCTACGGCGACCCCGCCGAGCGGCCGCTCGGCGAGCGCAGGACGTCACTGGTCTCGCTGGGCGACAGCGAGATCTCCGGCGAGGGCGTGGGGACGTACGAGCCGGGCACCGCGGGCCCGGACAACTGGTGCCACCGCTCGCCCGAGGCCGCGATCCACCGCACGGGGATCCCCGCCGACGTCACCTACAACCTCGCCTGCTCGGGCGCTTCGACCGTCAACATCCGGATCGGCGGCAGCAAGCAGTACGCCGACGAACCCGTGCAGAGCGACGCCCTGGCGGTCAGGGCCCGCACCACCCGCGTCAAGCTCGTCCTGCTCGTCGCGGGCGCCAACGACGACCTGCAGTTCGGGCCCGTCATCACCGACTGCGTCACCCGCTACCTCACCCTCCAGGGCCCCTGCGAGCCCAAGTACGCCCCCACCTGGCGGCAGCGCGTCGACGCCCTGGTGCCCAAGGTCGAGCGGACCGTACGCGACCTGCGCACCGTGATGACGCAGGCCGGCTACGCCGACGGCGACTACAGGCTCGTCCTCATGGGCTACCCGAGCCCCATCGGCCCCGACTTCGAGGACAACCCCGACTTCCCCGGCAAGCTCGCGGGCGGCTGCGTCGGGCACACCTCCGACTCCGCGTGGGGCCGCGACAGCGCCGTCCCCGCCTTCGAACGCGGTATCCGCGAGGCCGCCCGCGCGAGCGGCGCCGCCTACCTCGACAACTCCCGCCTCTTCCACGGCCACGAGGTGTGCATGGAGAACACCTGGGCGCGCGGGCTGTACGTCGACCTCGCCAACCCCTTCCCGCCGGACGCCAATTCGGTGCGGCAGTCCTTCCACCCCAACGCGCGCGGCCACGCCGCCTTCGCGTCCTGCCTCACCCAGCTGTACGCCTCCGGCTACCGCGAGGCCGGCTGCGCCGACCCCGGCACCGGCACGCCCGTCCTGCGCGAGGGCGCCTGGGACGACGCCTACGCGCCGCTGCGCAACGCGGCGACCGGCTCGTGCGTCGACGCGTACGGCGCGAGCAGCGCCAACGGCACCGCGATCGGCGGCTGGGACTGTACCGGCAACCGCAACCAGGACTGGTGGTACGACCCCGGCTCCGGCGCCCTGCGCACCGCCCTGACCCACTCCCGCTGCGCGGACGTGCCCGAGGGCCGCTACGAGGAGGGCACGGCCGTCGTCCTGTGGAACTGCCACGGCGGGGCGAACCAGCGCTTCACCCAGGACGGCGCGACGCTGCGGCCGACGGCGGCCCCGCGACTGTGCCTGACGCTCGCCTCCGCGAAGGACCCGGTGCGGCTGCAGAAGTGCGACGGCTCGGCGAACCAGCGGTTCGCGTGAGCCGTCGCCCGCCGGTGCCCCCGCCGGGGCACCGGCACGGCCGGTCAGGAGCTGCGGACCGGGATGGAGGTGAAGGTCGGCGCCGGGGCCGGGTCGGTGAAGAAGTCGTTGCCCTTGTCGTCGACCACGATGAACGCCGGGAAGTCCTCGACCTCGATCTTCCAGACGGCCTCCATGCCCAGCTCCGGATACTCCAGGACCTCCACCTTCTTGATGCAGTCCTGCGCGAGCCGGGCCGCCGGCCCGCCGATCGAGCCCAGGTAGAAACCGCCGTGCGCCGCGCACGCGTCGGTGACCTGCTTGCTGCGGTTGCCCTTGGCCAGCATCACCTTCGAGCCGCCCGCCGCCTGGAACTGCTCGACGTAGGAGTCCATCCGGCCCGCCGTCGTCGGACCGAAGGAACCGGACGCGTAGCCCTCCGGGGTCTTGGCCGGGCCCGCGTAGTACACCGGGTGGTCCTTGAGGTACGCCGGCATCCCCTCGCCCGCGTCCAGCCGCTCCTTGATCTTCGCGTGCGCGATGTCACGGGCGACGACGAGCGGGCCGGACAGCGACAGCCGGGTCTTGACCGGGTACTTGGTCAGCTCGGCGAGGATCTCGTCCATCGGCCGGTTGAGGTCGACGCGCACCACGTCGTCGTCGGAGCGGCCCGCGGCGGAGCCGCTGACCAGCTCGGCGTCGGTGGTCTCCGGCAGGAAACGCGCGGGGTCCCGCTCCAGTCGCTCCAGGAACACGCCCTCCGGCGTGATCTTCGCGAGCGCCTGGCGGTCGGCGGAGCAGGAGACGGCGATGGCCACCGGGCAGGACGCGCCGTGCCGGGGCAGCCGCACCACGCGCACGTCGTGGCAGAAGTACTTGCCGCCGAACTGGGCGCCGATACCGATCCGCTGCGTCAGCTCGAAGACCTTCTGCTCCAGCTCGGTGTCGCGGAAGCCGTGCCCCAGCGGCGAGCCCTCCTCCGGCAGCCCGTCCAGGTAGTGCGCGGAGGCGTACTTGGCGGTCTTCAGCGCGTACTCGGCGGACGTACCGCCGACGACGATCGCCAGGTGGTACGGCGGGCACGCGGCCGTACCCAGCGAACGGATCTTCTCCTCCAGGAACGTCATCATCGACGCCTCGTTGAGGACGGCCTTCGTCTCCTGGTAGAGGTAGGACTTGTTGGCCGAGCCGCCGCCCTTGGCCATGAAGAGGAACTTGTAGGCGTCGCCGTCGGTCGCGTACAGCTCGATCTGCGCGGGCAGGTTGGAGCCGGTGTTCTTCTCCTCCCACATCGTCAGCGGCGCCATCTGCGAGTAGCGCAGGTTCAGCCGGGTGTAGGCGTCGAACACGCCCCGGGAGAGCGCCTCTTCGTCCCTCCCTTCCGTCAGCACGTGCTGGCCGCGCTTGCCCATGACGATGGCCGTACCGGTGTCCTGGCACATCGGCAGCACGCCCGCCGCCGCGATGTTGGCGTTCTTCAGCAGGTCCAGGGCCACGAAGCGGTCGTTCGCCGACGCCTCGGGGTCGTCCAGGATGCGGCGCAGCTGCGCGAGGTGGGCCGGGCGCAGATAGTGCGCGATGTCGTGCATCGCCTCGGCGGCCAGCTTCCGCAGCGCCTCCGGCTCCACCTTCAGGAACCTGCGGCCGTCGGCCTCGAAGGTCGACACGCCCTCGGAGGTGACCAGGCGGTACTCGGTGGTGTCCTCGCCCAGGGGCAGCAGATCGGTGTAGGCGAACTCAGGGGCAGGCATTACGGCGATCCTCACTCGGCAGGCAGCGATGGCTGGCGTCGTCGACAGCCCTACCAGCCTAGGACGCGCCACGGGCGGCCCTCAGGTGAGGCCGGGCTTACCGGCGGCCACCCGGCCCGGCCCGCGGCCGGAGCGGGCGCCGCGGGGCGGCCACCGCCGTGTCCGCCGCCGCCCCGCCCCTCCATCCCCTATCGCGATCTATCGCGTTTGGCTACCCTGCTGTCCGTGGACAAGCCATCGTTCGACAAACACCCGCGGCCCGCGGACGCCGACGGGCCCGCCGACGCCGCCCCCGCCCTGCGCGCCTCCGACGTCGACCGCGACCGCGTCGCGGACATCCTGCGCGAGGCCCTCGGCGAGGGCCGGATCACCGCCGAGGAGCACGCCGAGCGCGTCGGCGCGGTCTACGCCGCCAAGACCGTCGGCGAACTGGAGCCGCTGGTGCGCGACTTGCCCGCGCCCGTCGCCGGGGCCGCCGCCGCGCGCCCCGCCGAGGCCCCGGCACGCCCCGCCCCCGCGAGCGCCGGCGCCGCCGACACCGACAATGTCGTCGCCGTCTTCGGCGGCGCCTCCCGCAAGGGCCGCTGGCGCGTGGGCCGCCGCACCAACGCGTTCACGCTGTTCGGCGGCGTGGAGATCGACCTGACCGAGGCCGTCTTCGAGTACCCCGAGATCGTCATCAACGTCACCGCCGTCTTCGGCGGCGTCGAGATCAGGGTCCCCGAGAACGTCACCCTGCGCTGCGGCGGCGCCGCCGTCTTCGGCGGCTTCGACGTCAAGGCCCAGGAGGCGCCCGAGGCGAACGCCCCCGTGGTCGTCATCACCGGCTTCGCCTTCTTCGGCGGGGTCGACGCCAAACCCCGGCGCGGCAAGCGGCTGAAGGACCTGCGCGCGGCGGGCTGACGGCGCCCGCGCGGGCGTGGTAGCGCAAACCGTCACGGGCTGTTGGGTTCCGGTCATGGCAACGGTGTGAATAAGCGCGCGCACAGCGGGTAAAGCTTGGTGCATCGTCTCTCGCACGGCTGCCGGTGCGAATGGCCGTGCGCAGGAGAGACGGGCAAGGGTGACTCAATTCGGCCATGCAAAAGCCGTCGTCAGGAGTAGACCGTGCTGCTACCGCATCAGCCCCTGCAGGATGCCGCCGTTCCGTCCCAGCGGATTGCCTCCGCCAGGGAACAGGCCGGCCCCTGGCATTCGGAGGCGGTCTGCCGCCGGGATGAAGCCGGGCTCTTCTTCGCACCGTCCAAGGAGCCCACGGCCGCGCGCCTGTCCAGGGAGGAAGCGGCCAAGCGCGTGTGCGCGCGCTGCCCCGTGATGGTCGAGTGCCGCGAGCACGCACTGCTGCAGCCGGAGCCGTACGGGGTGTGGGGCGGGCTGACCGCGGCCGAGCGCCGGGTGGTGCTGGCCCGGCGGCGCCGCCGCGAGGCCGAGCTGCAGCGCGCCACCCGCGTCGCCGCGGCCGGCTGAGCCGGGCGTGCGACTACGGGCCGGGCCCCGCCGCATCCCGCCGGCGGAGCCCGGCCCGTAATCGCGCGGCAGGGCTTGTCAGCTCGGGCGCTCGAAGTCCACCGTGCTGTAGGCGCGCAGCTTCGACAGCCGGTGCGTGGAGTCGATCTGCCGGATCGTGCCCGACTTCGAGCGCATCACCAGGGACTGCGTGGTCGCCGTCTCCGCCCGGTAGCGCACCCCGCGCAGCAGCTCGCCGTCGGTGATGCCGGTCGCCACGAAGAACACGTTGTCGCCGCTGACCAGGTCGTTGGTCTCCAGCACCCGGTCCAGGTCGTGGCCCGCGTCGAGCGCGCGCTGCCGCTCCGCGTCGTCCTTCGGCCACAGCCGGCCCTGGATCGTGCCGCCCAGACACTTGATCGCGCAGGCCGCGATGATGCCCTCCGGCGTACCGCCGACGCCCAGCAGCAGATCGACACCGGTGCCCTCGCGGGCCGCCATGATCGCGCCGGCCACGTCGCCGTCGGAGATGAACTTGATCCGGGCGCCCGCCTCGCGGATCTCCTGGACGATCCCCTCGTGGCGCGGCCGGTCCAGGACGACGACCGTGACGTCCTCCGGCGAGGAGTGCTTCGCCTTCGCGATGCGGCGGATGTTCACACCCACCGGGGCGGTGATGTCGACGAAGTCGGCGGCCTCGGGGCCGGTCACGAGCTTGTCCATGTAGAAGACGGCCGACGGGTCGAACATGGTGCCGCGCTCGGCCACCGCCATCACGGAGACGGCGTTGGCCATGCCCTTGGCGGTGAGCGTCGTGCCGTCGACCGGGTCCACCGCCACATCGCACTCGGCGCCGGTGCCGTCGCCCACGCGCTCGCCGTTGTAGAGCATGGGCGCGTTGTCCTTCTCGCCCTCGCCGATGACGACGACACCGTTCATGGAGACGGTGCCGATGAGGGCGCGCATCGCCTTGACCGCCGCGCCGTCCGCGCCGTTCTTGTCGCCGCGGCCCACCCAGCGGCCCGAGGCCATGGCCCCGGCCTCGGTGACCCGCACCAGCTCCAGCGCGAGGTTGCGGTCGGGGGCCTCGGGGCTCACTTCGAGCGGGGACGGCAGATGGTGTTCGGTCATCGGGGCGCACCTTTCTGGACGGCTGAGGCCGTGGAGCCCCCCGAAGGGGCGGACGGCGAAGGTGCTGATGACTTTATCGGTTTACTGCCACAATGAGCAGGCCACCCCACGCATGAGCGGCGTCAAGAGGGTCGTGCCCCCGGTGCGTACCGGCGTCAAGATCGGCGCGGTGATGGGGGACGATGGGGGCGTGGCAGGCAGAAACGGCAAGAAGCAGACCGTACGGAACATGGTGCTGTCGCTGGTGGCGGTGATCCCCGTCGCCTTCGTCAGCTGGTTCTTCATCCCGCACGGGTCCGGCGGCGGGAACCCGGCGAAGACCGTCGACTACCGGGTGGAGCTCCAGACCGCGCGGCGCGCGGCCCCGTACCCGGTGGCGGCTCCGGAGGGGCTCGGCGAGGGCTGGCGCGCGACGTCCCGCTGGTACCAGCCGGGCGGCAGGAACGGCTCGGCCTGGCACCTGGGCTTCCTCGACCCGCAGACCGAGTACGTCGCGGTCGAGCAGAGCGACGCCCCGGCGGCCGGTTTCGTCGACGCGGTGAGCCAGGGCGCGCAGAAGACGGACCGCACCCAGGAGATCGGGGGCGTCGTCTGGCAGCGCTACGAGGGGACGAAGTACAACGCCCTGGTGCGCGAGGAGCCGGGGGTGACCACCGTGGTCACCGGTACCGCCTCCGCCGAGCGGCTCGCGGAGATGGCCGGGGCGCTCAAGGCGGAGAAGGCCACGCCCGTGCCCGCGCCCGGCCGGAGCTGACGGCGGGTCCGGTACGACGCGCAGGGGAGCCGCCCGTCCTCCGAGGACGGGCGGCTCCCCTGTGATGTCCGGGCCGTGGCCGCGTGCGGTGCGGCGGTCTCAGACGGTGCGCACGACCTGCTCGTAGGCCAGGCGCGGCGAGCGCGGGTACCAGGCGTTCTCGCCCGGCTTGCCGATGTTGACGACCATCAGCGGCGTGTGGTCGTCGTCCAGGAACTCCTTCTGCACGCCCGCGAAGTCGAAGCCGGTCATCGGGCCGGCGGCCAGCCCGGCCGCGCGGATGCCCAGCAGGAAGTACCCGGCCTGGAGCGAGCCGTTGAGCGCAGCGGACCGCTCGCGCGCCGGGCGCTCGGCGAAGAAGACGTCCTTCGCCTGCGGGAAGTGCGGGAAGAGCTCCGGCAGTTCCTCGTGGAACTCGTTGTCCGTGGCGAGGATGGCGACCAGCGGCGCGGTGCGGGTCTTGGCCTGGTTGCCCTCGGCCATGTGCGGCACCAGGCGCTCGCGGGCCTCCTCGGAGCGGATCAGCACCACGCGCAGCGGCGACTGGTTGAAGGCCGTCGGCGCGTACTTCACCAGGTCGTATATGGCCTGGATCTGCTCGTCGGAGACGGGCTCGTCGGCGAACGTGTTGGCTGTGCGGGCCTCGCGGAAGAGCAGGTCCTGGGCGGCGGGGTCGAGGGCGAGGGACATGGGGTCACACCTTCTTGCTTGCTGTGGGGGGTGTCCAGCTGATGAGGGCAACCTTACCCCAGGTGTATTAACTTTCAACCAAATCCCGGGCGGTGTGGCCCGTATCACCGCTGATGACCGGTTTTGCCCCCTGCCCCTCGGGCTTTTGGCCGCCCTCCGGCTACGCCTCGTCCGAGCCGCCCCGCTCCTCGGCCCCGGACTCGGCCAGCGCCGCGTCCAGCCGCGCCCGCGCCCCCTCCAGCCAGTGACGGCACACCTTCGACAGCTCCTCGCCGCGCTCCCACAGGGCGAGCGACTCCTCCAGCGTCGTGCCCCCCGCCTCCAGGCGGCGCACCACCTCGATCAGCTCGTCCCGCGCCTGCTCGTAACCCAGCACGCCCTCGCCGGACCCGTCCGTGCCGTCCGCGCCCGCCGCCCGGACGTCCGTCCCGGCCGTCTCCGCACCTGTCTTCGCCATGCGCCCCAGCCTAGGCGGGGGGTGCGACAACGGCCCGCACCGCGAACTCGCCCTCCGCGACGCGGGCCCGCAGCTCCTCCGCGTCCGCGACCTCGGCCGGGTCGCGCACCACCGCGCCGTCCGCCCGCTGCAGCACCGCGTACCCCCGGCGCAGGGTCGCCGCCGGGGACAGGGCGACCACGCGCGCGTGGGTGTGCCGCAGCTCAGAGTCGGCCCGGTCCAGCAGATGACCGAAAGTGCGCCGCCCCCGCTCGGCGAGCATGGCGATCTGCGCCTCGCGCTCCTCGACCATCCGGTGCGGCCGCTCCACGCTCGGGCGCGCCCGAACCGCCGCCAGGCCGCGCTCCTCGCGGTCGAGGAAGGCCGTGACGCAGCGCAGCGCGCGGTCGCGCAGCTGCCGCACCCGGGCCAGCTCCTCGCCCACGTCGGGGACGACCCGCTTCGCCGCGTCCGTCGGCGTCGACGCGCGCAGGTCGGCCACGAGGTCCAGCAGCGGGGAGTCCGGCTCGTGGCCGATCGCCGAGACCACCGGCGTGCGGCACGCGGCCACCGCCCGCACCAGCGTCTCGTCGGAGAACGGCAGCAGGTCCTCCACGCTGCCGCCGCCCCGCGCCACGACGATCACGTCGACCTCGGGCAGCGCGTCCAGCTCGCGGACCGCCTCCACCACGGCCGGCACCGCGTGCACTCCCTGCACGGGCACGTTGCGCACCTCGAAGCGGACGGCGGGCCAGCGGTGCCGGGCGTTCTCCAGCACGTCGCGCTCGGCCGCCGAGGCGCGGCCGCACACCAGCCCGATCAACTGCGGCAGGAACGGGAGCGGTTTCTTGCGCTCGGCCGCGAACAGCCCTTCCGCGGCGAGGGACTTCTTCAGCAGCTCCAGCCGCGCCAGCAGCTCGCCCATGCCGACGGGCCTGATCTCGGCGGCACGCAGGGAGAGCTGGCCGCGCGGCGCGTACCACTCCGGCTTGGCGTGCACGACCACGCGGGCGCCCTCGGAGACGATGTCGGCGACCTGGTCGAAGACCGCGCGGTAGCAGGTCACGGTCAGGGAGATGTCGTGCGAGGGGTCGCGCAGCGTCAGGAACACCACCCCGGCCCCGGGCCGCCGGGACAGCTGGGTGATCTGCCCCTCGACCCACACCGGCCCCAGCCGGTCGATCCACCCGCCGATGAGCCGGGACACCTGCCCGACCGGGAGCGGCGCCTCCGCGGATGTGTTGACAGCCATGCGGCGAGCGTAGCGGGGCGGTACGACAGCGGGCCGCCGCGGATTCCGGGGGACCCGGAGGGCTGCGCGCGGGCGCCCGGTACCGGGCGGGCGCCGGGCCGCCGGCACGTCAGGGCGCGCTGCCCCGGATTCCGGGGCCTGCAAGGCCGTACGCGCGGGTGCCCGGTGCCGGGTGAGCGGTCGGACCCGCGCCTGGCGGGGGAGGGCCGGGAGCCGGCCGCGTGGACGTGTGGCCGGGCGGGCGCCGGGGCCGGCGGTGCGCCTGCCCGGGGCCGGGTGGGCAGACGGCTCCCCGGTGCCGGGTGAGCGGTCGGCCCCGCGCCGGGGGCGGCGGTGCGCCGGTCGCGTACTCGTCGGGCTTCCTTGGCCGGCGTCCCTGACGCGGCGGCCGTGCCCCCGTGCGTACCGGTCGGCCGGGGTGACCCCGTCACCCCCGCGCCCGTACCGCCCGTACCCCCAGCACCGCCAGTCCCGCCGCCAGCCAGGCCCCGCCCACCAGTTGGGCCGTCCACGCGGCCTCGGCGATCACGGCCGTCACCACCACCAGGCCGAGGAGGGGGACCAGCACGTGTGCGACGGGCCGCACGCGCCCGCCGCGGTGGCGGACGGCGAACCAGCCGATCACCGACAGGTGCAGCAGACCGAAGGCGACCAGGGCGCCCACGTCCACCACCGACACCAGCCGGTCCAGGCCGTCGGGGCGGCGGGCCGCCCACACCGCCGCCACCAGCGTCACCGCCGCCGCCCCGAGCAGCGCCGGGCGCGGCACCCCCGACGCCCCCACCTTCGCCAGCCGGCCCGGCAGCCGCCGGTCGCGGGCCATCGCGAACAGCAGCCGGCCCGCCGCCGCCTGCCCGGCCAGCGCCGCGAACGCCGCGCCCACCGCCTTGCTCGCGGCGACCAGGTCGTGCAACCAGGCCCCGCTCGCCGCGTCGACGGTGTCGTAGAACGCGGCCCCCTGCCGCTCCGGGTGCGCCGCCAGCTCCGCCGGGGACACCGGCGCCAGCAGCGCCGCGAGATACGTCTGGAGCACGAACAGCACCCCCGCCACCGCCAGACACGTCACCACCGCCCGCGCCACCCGCGCCGAACCCCCCGCCGCCTCCTCCGCGAACGCGGCGATCGCGTCGAACCCGAGATAGGACAGCACCGCCACCGACACCGCCGTCAGCACCGCCCCCGCGGAGAACGCGCCCTCCCCGGTCAGCGGTGTGAGCCAGCCGCGCCGCGCCCCGCCCGTGGCGAGCGCGTACCCGGCGGCCGCCACGAACACCAGCAGCACCACGATCTCCATCACCAGCACCACGAAGCCCACGCGCGCCGCGACGCGAACCCCCCACAGATTCAGGCCGGTTGTCACCACGACCGCCAGCGCCGTCCACACCCAGCTCGGGACGGACGGCACGAGCGCGTGCAGCGCGATACCGGAGAAGAGGTACGCGACCGCGGGGATCAGCAAATAATCCAGCATCGCCATCCACCCGGCGACGAACCCCGGCGCCTCGCCGAGCCCCACGCGCGCGTACGTGTAGACGGAGCCGGCCTGCGGGGCGACCCGCACCATCTGCGCGTACGACAGCGCGGTGAACGCCATCGCGGCCGTCGCCACCCCGTACACCAGCGCCACCGCCCCGCGCGCCTTCGCGTCGAGCGTGCCGAAGACGCCGACCGGCGCCATCGGGGCGATGAACAGCAGCCCGTAGACCACCAAGTCCCGGAAGGAGAGCGTGCGATGGAGCGCGCTCGCGGCGCCGTCGGCCGGTGCGGTCATGGGCGTCCTCTCGTGGCCGGGCGGGGCGACGACGCCGTGGTGCCGGCGCCGGAACCGCCCGTGTACGGGCCCGACGCTACGGCCCCCGCACCGGGCCCGCCGCCCCGGGCACGCCGACCGGGCGGGCCCGTACGATGGGTGCCATGACTGCTACGCCCGGCCCGTCGCCCGCCGCCGCCCCGAGCGGAGACTCCCAGCCCCGCAAGGTCCTGCTCGCCGCCCCCCGCGGCTACTGCGCGGGCGTGGACCGTGCCGTCATCGCCGTGGAGAAGGCCCTGGAGCAGTACGGCGCCCCCGTCTACGTGCGCCACGAGATCGTGCACAACAAGTACGTCGTCGCGACCCTGGAGAAGAAGGGCGCGATCTTCGTCGAGGAGACGGCCGAGGTCCCCGAGGGCAGCATCGTCGTCTTCTCCGCGCACGGCGTCGCCCCGACCGTCCACGAGGAGGCCGAGCGCGGGAAGCTGGCCACGATCGACGCGACCTGCCCCCTGGTCACCAAGGTCCACAAGGAAGCCGTCCGCTTCGCCAAGCAGGACTACGACATCCTCCTGATCGGCCACGAGGGCCACGAGGAGGTCATCGGCACCTCCGGCGAGGCCCCCGAGCACATCCAGCTCGTCGACGGCCCCGAGGACGTCGCCGGTGTCGAGGTGCGCGACGAGAACAAGGTCGTGTGGCTCTCCCAGACCACGCTGTCGGTCGACGAGACCATGGAGACCGTCGACGCCCTCAAGAACCGCTTCCCCAACCTGCTCTCGCCGCCCAGCGACGACATCTGCTACGCCACGCAGAACCGTCAGCTGGCCGTCAAGCAGATGGGCGCGCGGGCCGAGCTCGTCATCGTCGTCGGCTCCCGCAACTCCTCCAACTCCAAGCGCCTGGTCGAGGTCGCCCTCGGCGCCGGCGCCCGCGACGCGCACCTGGTCGACTTCGCCGACGAGATCGACGAGGCCTGGCTGGAGGGCGTGCGCACCGTCGGCGTCACCTCCGGCGCCTCCGTGCCGGAGATCCTCGTCGACGGCGTCCTCGAGTGGCTCGCCGAGCGCGGCTACGCCGACGTCGAGACCGTCACCGCGGCCGAGGAGTCCATCACCTTCTCCCTGCCGAAGGAGCTCCGCCGCGACCTGCGCGCGGAGGCCGCCGCCCGGGTCGCCGAGGACTGACCGCTCCCCGAGGGGTGCGCCGCGTCCCCGCGCCGTAGCGTGGACGCCATGGACGTATTCGGCGTGGACATCGGCGGATCCGGCATCAAGGGCGCCCCGGTCGACGTGGGCCGGGGCGAACTCGCGGAAGACCGCTTCAAGGTCCTCACCCCGCAGCCGGCCACCCCGCACGCCGTCGCGGACAGCGTCGCCGAGGTCGTCGCGCACTTCGGCCGGCCCGCGGGTCCCGTCGGCGTGACCTTCCCCGGCGTCGTCGTCGGCGGGACGACCCGTACGGCCGCCAACGTCGACGGCAGCTGGGTGGGCCAGGACGCCGCCGGGCTGATCGGCGAGCGCCTCGGCGCCCCCGTCACCGTCCTCAACGACGCGGACGCGGCCGGCCTGGCCGAAATGCGCTTCGGCGCCGGAGCGGGCCGCCGGGGCACCGTCCTCGTGCTCACCTTCGGCACCGGCATCGGCAGCGCCCTGTTCGTGGACGGCACGCTCGTGCCCAACACCGAGCTGGGCCACCTGGAGCTGGAGGGCCATGACGCGGAGACGCGCGCCTCGTCCCGGGCCCGCGAGGAGGAGGGGCTGAACTGGCGGCACTGGGCGCGCCGGGTCCAGCGCTATCTCGCCCACGTGGAGCGGCTGTTCTCCCCGGACCTGTTCGTCATCGGCGGCGGCGTCAGCCGCAAGGCCGACAAGTTCCTGCCGCTGATCGAGGGCGTCAGCGCCGAGATCGTGCCTGCTCGACTGGAGAACAACGCGGGGATCGTGGGGGCCGCGATGGCCGCCGCCGCTGCCGCTCCCGGCGGCGCACCCTGAGCACGACGATCCTGCGGACGAACGCCAGCAGCGCCGCCAGCAGCGTGCCCGCGTACAGCCACCCGGCGTGCAGGGCCAGCACCGTCACCAGCCCCATCACCTGCCCGCCGAACCCCGGTGCCCCCTCGTCGAGCGGCACCGCGCCCACCGCGAAGGCGATGGGCGCGGCCACCGGCGCCGTGACCAGATCGGCCGGCCGCACCCACAGCGCGCACACCGCGCAGCACACGACGAAGCACACCCCGTAGAAGCCCGGGGAGGCGCCGAACAGCGAGGCGTCCGCGGCGCCCGCCGCCAGCATCCCCACCGTGGCCAGCAGCCCGCTGCCGAGCCCGGTCAGCCGCGGCCGCGGCAGCCGGTCCAGCGCGCGGCGCAGCGGGGGGACGGCGGCACCGGACCGGGCCCGGTGGACCGCCGCGCCCCCGCCGGCGGGCCCGGGCGGGCCGACGGGCGCGGCGGGCCGGGGCACGGGGGCCGCGCGGCGGGCCTTGCGCTGGGGAATACGCGTGCTGGGTTGCTCCACGCGACCAAACTAGGTCGAGACCGGGCCCGGAACCGGCCTGGGACACGGCTTTGGGCCACCTTGGCCGCCCGTTCGACCGACAGCCCGTCCGGGGCCGCCGCCCGGCCGTGCCCCGTAGACTGGTGGACCGGCCCACCGGTTCACAGGCGGGCCGAGGAACGGGATTCACCCTCCCGGGACGGTGCCGCGCGGCTCGCCGCCGCACCGCCGGGGAAGCGGCTCCGGGGATCCGTCCGGGCCCCGCGGCGCGCGGGAGACCCGCAGGACGCCGGGAAGCACCGGAACTGCAGGAACTGCTGGAACTACAGAAAGCCGTCACGTGTCGCTCACGATCGGAATCGTCGGTCTGCCGAATGTCGGCAAGTCGACCCTGTTCAACGCCCTGACCAAGAACGACGTGCTGGCGGCCAACTACCCGTTCGCCACCATCGAGCCCAACGTGGGCGTCGTCGGGGTCCCGGACTCCCGCCTGGGCAAGCTCGCGGAGATCTTCGGCTCGCAGCGGATCCTGCCCGCCACCGTCGACTTCGTCGACATCGCGGGCATCGTGCGCGGCGCCTCGGAGGGCGAGGGCCTGGGCAACAAGTTCCTCGCGAACATCCGCGAGTCGGACGCCATCTGCCAGGTCATCCGCGCCTTCAAGGACGAGAACGTCGTCCACGTCGACGGCAAGGTCTCGCCCAAGGACGACATCGAGACCATCAACACCGAGCTGATCCTCGCCGATCTGCAGACCATCGAGAAGGTCCTGCCGCGCCTGGTGAAGGAATCGCGGATCCAGAAGGACAAGGCCGCCAAGGTCAAGGCCGTCGAGGAGGCCAAGGCGATCCTGGAGGAGGGCAACACCCTGTTCTCCGCGGGCATCGTCCAGGGCACCGAGAAGGCCGCCGAGCTGCACGACCTGCACCTGCTGACCACCAAGCCCTTCCTGTACGTCTTCAACGTCGACGAGGACGAGCTGGCCGACGAGGCGTTCAAGCAGGAGCAGCGCGCCCTGGTGGCCCCCGCCGAGGCGATCTTCCTCAACGCCAAGCTGGAGGCGGACCTCGCCGAGCTCGACGACGAGGAGGCCCTGGAGCTGCTGCAGTCCGTCGGCCAGGAGGAGCCGGGCCTGGCCACCCTCGCCCGCGTCGGCTTCGCCACCCTGGGCCTGCAGACCTATCTGACGGCCGGCCCCAAGGAGGCCCGCGCCTGGACCATCAAGAAGGGCGCCACGGCCCCGGAGGCGGCCGGTGTCATCCACACCGACTTCCAGAAGGGCTTCATCAAGGCCGAGGTCATCTCCTTCGAGGACCTCGTCGCCTGCGGCTCGGTCGCCGAGGCCCGCTCCGCCGGCAAGGCCCGTATGGAGGGCAAGGACTATGTGATGGCGGACGGGGACGTCTGCGAGTTCCGGTTCAACGTGTAGCGGCTGACACGTCGCTACGTCGCGCGGGTCAGCTCGGGCCTGGTCGAAGGAGGCCGGCGCAGCGTGCGGCGGTAATTCTTCCTCGGCCGGGGGGAGTTGAGGGCGGAAGGAGGAGATCCGCCCTGCGGGCTCCGTGTCGATGTCCTCGAAAGTCCCTCCGGCCCGCGCGTCAAGCGGGCCGCGAGGGCTTTCGCGTATCCGGGTGGCGGGGAGTGGACGGCGGGTGGCCTGTGGTGGACGCCGATCGTCACTCAGGGTGGCCGCGGTGCGTGGGGGCTGGGGCTCGTGGGTCGCATATTTGCGGGTGTGTCTGGGGGGAGGTCCGGTCCCGGCTGCGGATGCGGCCTCCGGCTGTGCGCCCCTGAGCTGCAATTCACCACATCTGGTGAATCCTTGGCCTCCAGTTGCGGACGGCAACCGAGAGTTGCCAAGCTGTTGCTCACTGTCAACCTGTTGGGAGTGGCCGTGGCCTTCGGTGACCAGCCCGCATACCTCCGAGTTGCCGGTGACCTCCGGCAGAAGATCGCGGCCGGTGAGCTGCCGCCGCACACCCGTCTCCCCTCCCAGGCCCGCATCCGGGAGCAGTACGGCGTCTCGGACACCGTGGCCCTGGAGGCGCGCAAGGTGCTGATGGCCGAGGGGCTCGTCGAGGGCCGCTCCGGCTCGGGGACGTATGTGCGCGAGCAGCCCGTGCCGCGGGCCCTCGCGCGCACCGGCTACCGCATGTCCGACGACTCCTCGCCGTTCCGCCAGGAGCAGGCCGACAGCCGTGTCAAGGGCACCTGGGAGTCGCACAGCGAGCAGGTCCCCGCGAGCGCGGCGATCGCCCGGCGGCTGCGGATCGCCAGGGGGGATCGCGTGATGCGGACCGAATACCTCTTCAGAGCAGGGGGAGAACCGGTCATGCTCTCCACCTCCTGGGAGCCGCTGGCGCTCACCGCGCGCACGCCCGTGGTGCTGCCCGAGGAGGGGCCGCTGGCCGGGCGCGGGGTGGTCGAGCGGATGGCCGCGATCGATCTGATCGTGGACAACGTCACCGAGGAGGTCGGCGCGCGTCCCGGGCTCGCGGCGGAGGCCCTCGCGCTGGGCGGGGTGCCGGGGCACTGCGTGGTGGTGATCCAGCGCACGTACTGCGCGGGCGGCTGTCCGGTGGAGACGGCCGATGTCGTCGTGCTCGCGGAGCGCTACCGGGTCGCTTACCACCTGCCGGTCAAGTAGCGGCAAACCTGCTGTGAATCTGCCGTGAACTGATCGGTGGGTCTGGCGTCTTTCGATCGTTTTCGGCCATGTCCCGCTGGCCGAAAAGTTCGTACTGGCCGGTAGGAGCTGCCCCTTGTATTCCGCTTTGTCCCGATACGGCTGGGCGGATCTTTGTGTTGCAAACCTCACATACGGCCAGCTCAGGGGCTTTTGGTGGAACCAACTCGGCCAAATCGCTCGTACGATGGCGCGGTTTGTGTCCTGCCGTGGGGGAGTAAGAAAGCAAAGGAGAGTCCGGGGCGTTGAGTACCGAGCAGGGTTCCCACTCCAACTACCGCCGGACCCTCGGTCCGGTGGCGCTGACCGCCGTCGGCCTTGGGTCGATCATCGGCTCCGGCTGGCTCTTCGGCGCCCAGCGGGCCGCCGCCATCGCCGGTCCCGCGGCGATCCTCGCGTGGGTCATCGGCGCGGCGGTCGCGCTGACCATCGCGCTCACCTACAGCGAGCTCGGGGCGATGTTCCCGAAGGCCGGCGGCATGGTCCGCTACGGCCAGTACTCGCACGGCTCGCTGGCCGGCTATCTCGCGGCCTGGGCCAACTGGATCGCGATCGTCTCCGTCATCCCCGGCGAGGCGACCGCCTCCGTGCAGTACATGAGCTCCTGGAAGTGGGAGTGGGCCAAGGGGCTGTACGACGGCAAGGAGCTGACCGGCTCGGGTGTCGCCCTGGCGAGCGTCCTGCTGGTCGTCTACTTCCTGCTCAACTGGTTCGCGATCAGCCTCTTCGCGAAGACCAACAACGCGATCACCGTGTTCAAGGTCGTCGTGCCGGTGCTCACCGCGGGCGCGCTGATGCTCGCCCACTTCGACACCGACAACATCGAGTCGGCCGGCGGCTTCACGCCCAACGGCTGGAGTTCGGTCTTCACCGCCGTCGCCCTCTCCGGCATCGTCTGGGCCTTCAACGGCTTCCAGTCCCCGCTGAACATGGCCGGCGAGGCCCGCAACCCGGGCAAGTCCCTGCCCCGCGCCGTCATCAGCTCGATCCTCATCGCGCTGGTCATCTACGTCGCCCTGCAGGTCGCCTTCCTGATGGCCGTCCCCTCCGGCGACCTGTCCGCCAACGGCTGGGCGAACCTCGGCAAGATCTACAACTCGCCGCTCGCCGACCTGGCCGTCGCCTGGGGCCTGAACTGGCTCGCGATCGTGCTGTACGCGGACGCCTTCGTCTCTCCCTCCGGCACCGGCATGATCTACGCCGCGACCACCTCGCGCATGATCCACGGCGTCCAGGAGAACGGCCACCTGCCGGGCATCTTCGGCAAGGTCGACCCCAAGACCGGTGTGCCGCGTCCGGCGCTGCTGCTCAACCTCGTCGTCGCCTTCCTCTTCCTGGCCGTCTTCCGCGGCTGGGGCTCGCTCGCCGAGATCGTCTCGGTCGCGACCGTGATCTCCTACATCACCGGTCCCGTCGCCGTGATGTCCCTGCGCCGTATCGCCCCCGGCCTCAAGCGGCCCGTGAAGCTGCGCGCGATGCCGGTCATCGCCCCCGTCGCGATGATCTTCGGCTCGCTGGTGCTGTACTGGGCCCGCTGGCCGCTCACCGGCAAGGTCATCCTGATCATGGCCGTGGGCCTGCCGATCTGGGCCTGGTACGAGCTGCGCAAGCCGTGGGCCGAGCTCAAGCCGCACCTGCAGGCCGGTGTCTGGATGGTGGCCTATCTGCTGGTCATGGCGTTCGTCTCGTGGGCCGGCGGCACCGAGTTCGGCGGCCGGGGCTACCTGGGCGAGGGCTGGGACATCGTCGTCGTCGCCCTGATCGGTCTGGCCTTCTACGTCTGGGGCGTGCGCAGCGCCTGGCGCAACCCCACCCTGGTCGCGACCGAGAAGGAGATCGCGGCCATGGACGCCCAGGAGGCCGCGGAGGCCGGTGCCGCCGCGGGCGAGGCGGAGGGCTCCCTCTCCAAGGCGTGACCGGGTGACCGCCCGCTCCGGGCGGTCCGCACCCCGCTTCCGGCGCATCGGGGCGGCCGAGGGCTCACAGGCCCACGGCCGCCCCTTCGCGTTGCGCCGCGCGCCCTTCACGGTGGCCAAATGCGTACCTCTTCGTGAAAAACCGTATCCGCTGCGTAAAGGTCGGGCGTACGCTCAGGCATATGCGGACTGCGGTTTCTCCCGGAAACGGCAAGGGGTGTGCGCCGGTGCGCGCGACGGCGGAAGGGCGGGGACGATGACTGACAGCGGACCGCTCCTGCCCTGGCTGGTGATCCGCCAGGACGAAAACGGCAACCGCTACCGCGTCGGGCGCTACGCCACGAAGACGGAGGCCGAGGAGGTCGCCGACCGGCTCGACACCGGCGGCCGCCGCCACCTCTACATCGTCGAGAAAGTGGGCCGGGCGCTGTCCTGACCTCGTACGAGGGGGCCGCCGGAGTGCGCCGGTGCCGCGCCCCCCGCCGCGGGCGGCCGCTCCACGCCCGTAGGCTGGTTGCCCATGACGACGGTGCGTGTGGTGGTGGGCGGAGCGGTGCTCGACCGGGGGCGGCTGCTGGCCGCGCGGCGCAGCGCGCCGCCGGAGCTGGCCGGCCGCTGGGAGCTGCCCGGGGGCAAGGTCGAGCCGGGTGAGAGCGCCCCGCAGGCCCTCGTGCGGGAGCTGCGCGAGGAGCTGGGTGTCGAGGTCGAGCCGCTGGAGCGGATCGAGGGCGAGTGGCCGTTGCGCCCGCCCTACGTGCTGCGGGTGTGGACGGCGAAGCTGCTCTCCGGCGAGCCCCGCCCCCTGGAGGACCACGACGAGCTGCGCTGGCTCACCCCGGACCGCATCGACGAGGTCGACTGGCTGGAACAGGACCGTCCGGCGGTCGCGGCGGCCGCCCGGATGCTCGCGGAATCGGTGAACCCGGTGGATTGCGGGGAACGACGGTAACCAAGCCGCCATATCGGGTATGTGCTGATTATTCTCCCGAACTCGGTCAAAGCCGAGCGGGCCGCAGCACGCTCTGGGAAGTGGTCGGCGTGAGCGACAGCGCAAGGGCCCTGGCATCGACGCCCGGATTCGCCGAATGGAGCTTCCCCGCCGAGCCCGGGGCCGTACGGGCCGCGCGCACGCATGTCCGCGACACCCTGCGCGAGTGGGGCCTGGAGGCGGTCACCGACGTCACCGTGCTGCTCGTCAGCGAGCTCGTCACCAACTCCCTGCGGTACGCCAGCGGGCCGATCGGTGTGCGCATGTACTCCCGGGCCGGCCCCTCCCTGCTCGTCGAGGTCTCCGACCCGCTGCCCGACCCGCCCCGCGAGCGCACCGCCCACCCCGACGACGAGGGCGGCCGCGGACTGCAGCTGGTCGCGCGCTCCGCGCGACGCTGGGGAACCCGGCCGGGGAACACCGGGAAAACGGTGTGGTTCGAACTCACTCTGCCCGGCAGACGGCCGACGGCGGACACATAGCGGGTCGAGACCGTGCTGTGATCGTGAAGTCCGTGCTCCCGGGGGCCTCCGTGCTGGATACTCGGCCTTCTATTGCCGGTGCGAGCACATGAGCCGGAGGGGACGGGCACGTGAGCGAAAAGCCAGCGGGCAGGGCGGGTGGTGCGGACGGCGGGACGGCGGCCGCGGCGCGGCGGCGCGGCGGTCCTCCCGGATCCCTCTACGACTACATCCGTGTGGCCTCGTTCTCCCTCGGTCCCGACGGACGGATCGAGCAGTGGAGCGAGCGCGCGGCGGAGCTGTTCGGCATAGCGGCCCGGCAGGCGGTCGGCCGTGACCCCCAGGAGCTGTTCGCCCCCGTCGGCGGGCACCGTCCGCCCCTCGCCCCGTTCCTGAGCGAGGGGGGAGACGACGGCCGGGAGTGGACCGGGATCGTCCCGCTGCAGCGGGACGGCAGCCACGACGCCCCCGGCCCGCGGGCAGCGGGCGGTCCCCAGCCCGGGCTGGCCGAGATCTATGTGATGCCCACCGACGACGGGCGCGGCGGCCGCGGCGCCCTGTGCGTCGCCGTGGACGTCCGTGCGCTGCGCGCCATAGAGACGGATATCGCCGCCTCGGAAGCGGTTTTCGGTCAATCTCCGCTCGGCTTCTTCTTTTTCGGGACCGATCTGACGTTGCTACGGGTCAATGAGAGTTTCGCGCGGGCCTTCGGCCGGCCCGTCGGCTGGCACCGGGGCCGTACCCCGCACGACTTCCTGCCGCGCGTCGAGGCCGAGCGGCTGACGGCCGCGCTGCGGCAGGTCCTCGACACCGGCAGACCCGTCTCCGACCTCCAGCTCGTGGGGCCGGTGCCCGGGCACGGCGAGCGCCGCCGCTGGTCGGTCTCGCTCTACCGGCTGCACAGCGGCGGCGGGCGGCCCATCGGCGTGGCCGCGCTCGCCACCGACGTCACCGGGCGCCGCCGCGCCGAGGTCGAGGCCGCGGGCGTACGCCGCAATCTGGCGCTGCTCAACGAGGCCGGGGCCCGTATCGGCAACTCCCTGGACCTGGAGCGGACCGCCCGCGAACTGCTGGACGTCGCCGTCCCGCAGTTCTGCGACATCGCCTCCGTCGACCTCTACCAGGGCCTGCTCGCCGGCGACGAGGCCCCGCCCGGGCTCGCCGACGGCAGCGCCGAACTGCGCCGCGTCGCCTACGCCAGCGCCGTCTCGGGCGCGCCCGTCGACGGCGACGACAAGCCCGTACAGGTCGGCGAGGTGCACCGCTATCCCTTCCACTCGCCGTGCGCGGGGGCGCTGCGCACCGCGCAGGCGCAGGCCGTGCCGCCGAAGCGGCGGGAGGAGGGCGAGGACGGCCCCGAGCTGGGCGCCGTGGTGCGCTCCACGCTCGCGGTGCCGATGGTCGCCCGGGACACGGTCGTGGGGCTCGTGCAGTTCTCCCGCACCAAGGGCAGCGAGCCCTTCGGGGAGCGCGACACCGCGCTCGCCGTCGAACTGGCCGCCCGCGCCGCCGTGTGCATCGACAACGCCCGCCTCTACCGGCGCGAGCACGAGCGGGCGCTGATCCTGCAGCGCAGCCTGCTGCCGCCGGGCGACCCGGACGCCGCCGGGCTGGAGATCGCCTGCCGCTATCTGCCCGCCAACGCGGCCACCGAGGTGGGCGGCGACTGGTTCGACGTCATCGAACTGCCCGGCCACCGCACGGCCCTCGTCGTCGGTGACGTCATGGGCCGCGGCCTGCGCGCCGCCGTCGCCATGGGCGAACTGCGCACGGCCGTACGGACGTTGGCGATGCTCGACCTGGAGCCCGCCGAGGTGCTCTCCGCGCTCGACGAGATCGCCCACGGCCTCGGCCGGCCCGGCGGCAAGCAGTCCGCCTCCCGCGGCGTGCGCGGCGGGCTGCGGGCCGCCGACCTGTCGGAGGTGTACCTGGCGACGTGCGTGTACGCCGTCTACGACCCGGTCACCCGGCGCTGCGCGATCGCCAACGCGGGCCATCTGCCGCCCGTCCTGGTCGAGCCGGGGGAGAACGCGCTGCTGCTGGACGTGCCGTCGGGGATGCCGCTGGGCGTGGGCGGCGAGCCCTTCGAGGAGGTCGAGGTCGAACTGCCCGACGGCGCCCTGCTGGCCCTGTACACCGACGGGCTGGTCGAGTCCCGCGACCATCCGCTCGACGCCGGACTGCAGGCGTTCCGCGACGCCCTCACCGACCCGGCGCGCCCGCTGGAGGACGTCTGCGACCACGTCCTGAGCGCCCTGGACACCCACCACGGCGAGGACGACATCGCCCTGCTCATGGCCCGGCTGCGCGGGCTGCCCGCCGACAAGGTGGGCGACTGGACGCTGCCGCCCGAGCCCCGCTCGGTGGCCCGCGCCCGGGAGCTGGCCTGCGCCCGGATGCAGCAGTGGGGCCTGGACGGCCTGGTGGACACCACGGAGCTGCTGGTCAGCGAGCTGGTCACGAACGCGCTGCGGTACGGGGAGGGCGAGATCCGGCTGCGGCTGCTGCTGGACCGGACGCTGGTGTGCGAGGTCTGGGACGGCGGGCTCGTCCAGCCCCGGCGGCGCCGGGCCCGCGACACCGACGAGGGCGGCCGGGGCCTGCAGCTCGTGGGCATGCTCAGCGCCGCCTGGGGCAGCCGTCGCACCCCGCACGGCAAGACCGTCTGGTTCGAACTCGCCCTGCCCGACGGGGACTCGGCCTCCGCGGACGCGGTGGACGCGCTGCTCAGCCTGTACTGAACCGGCTGAGCCGGGATGCGGTGGACCGGGCGGGCGTCAGCCCGTGCTCAGCCCGCGCCGGCCCGCCAGCCGCCTCCGGGTCGCCCCGCCGCCGAAGGTCGCCGGCAGCAGGCCCGCCAGGATGATGCCGCCGAGCAGCGCGCCGCCCAGGGCGCGGGCGGGCCGGGGGGAGCTCGCGTCGTAGCGCGTGTCGTAGCCGGACACGTCGTGCTCGGCGAGCGCCCGCGCCTGGCGGGCGAGCGAGTCCGCGTGGCCGGTCTCGGCCAGGGCGGCGCGTCCGTCCGTCCGCAGCGCGGCCCTGGCCAGCGCCAGGTGGCGCTCGGCCTCGGCGAGCCGGGTACGGGCCCGGCAGCCGATCGCGCCCCGGTGGGTGCTGACGAAGTCCCGGGCGGCCGCCACCTCGGCCCGCGCGGCGAGCACCGCGCGCTGCACCCGGCGGCCCGCGCGCCGTTCGTCGGCGCGCAGTCCGTCGGCCGCGTCGAGGGCGGCCGCCCCCTCCTCGACGCGGCGCAGTACCGCACGCGGGTCGTAGCGCCCCCCGGCCGTCTCCCGGCGGGCCTCCTCCAGCGCGCCCTCGGCCCGCAGATCGCCCGCCCCCGCCTCGCGGGCGGCCGCCAGGGCCGCCTCGGCGTCGGCGAGGGCGGCCCGCAGCCGGGCCGCGGTGCCGGTGAGCTCGTGGGCGCGGCGCAGCGCGCCGTGGGTGAGGGTGCGGGCCTGGGAGATCGCCGCCTCGGCGGCCCGCAGCGAGACCACGGCGGCCCCGTCGTCGCCGTCCGCGAGTGCCTGCCGGGCCTCGCCGAGCGCCGCCGTGGCGAAGGCGAGGCGGTCCCGGGCCTCGGCCGGGTAGCGGGCGACGGGGGTGAGCGCGGTGCCGGTGCAGCAGCCGGCCAGCGCGTCGAGGGCGGCCTCGGCGGTGCCCACGCGCGGCGCGAGGGCACCTGCCGCGGCCTCGGCGCGCCGCAGGACGCCTTCCGCGTTGTCCTTCATCGCGCGCAGGGCGTCGAAGGCCTCGGACTCGGCGTCCAGCCGCCGGTTCGCGCTCGTGCAGTGCGAGCAGATCTCGTCCAGCGCGCGGCGGCGCAGCTCGTCGTCCTCGTAGGGCGCGTCCTCCAGGCCCTGCCGCAGCCGGAAGGCGGTGGCGAGCTCGCCGCGGGCGTAGCCGACCGCCTCCGCGAACGGCCGGGTGGCCTCCTCGCCCAACTGGGCCGTGGCGAAGAAGAGTTCCTCGGCGCTCGTGCGCACCGCGTCGTCGGTCTCCACCAGGGCCCGCGCCGCCTCCCGGGCCAGCTCCGGCAGCGGGGTCAGCGGCTGTGCGAGCCGGGCCAGGCCGCGCGGGGTCGTGGTGGTGGCCTCCGTCCCGCCGGGGTCCGCCGTGGCGCGGCGCCGGGCGGTGCGCCGCGAGCACAGGTACAGGCCCGTCGCGCACACCGTGACGGCCACCGCCACCGGCAGCCACACCCGGCGCGGGCCGGGCACCAGCGCGTCGCCGCCGGGGTCGGCGCGGCCGGGGGAGATGGCGGGGGCCTGTACCGGCCGGTGCGCGAGGACGGCCGCGTAGCCGTCGGCGGCGCCGATGGCGGCCCCGGCCCAGTCGTGCTGCGCGATGGCCGGGGCGATGGCGACGGACGCGACCTCCTTGAGCTGCTGGGCGCGGAAGCCGGAGTTCTCGTCGGCGGAGACGGCGTACTGGTGGGCGTGGGTGGCGACGGCGAGCAGCACGTCGCGCGGGCCCAGGCCGCTGCGGTCGGCGGTGGCGTCGGCCCAGTCGCGCGGGCTGCGGCCGGAGAAGTCGCGGACGTAGGTGACGTACAGCTGGACGCGGTGGCCGGAGCGCAGCCGTTCCAGGGCGGCGGTGACCTGCCCGCGGCGCTGCCCGAGCGCACCGACGGTGTCGGTGATCCGGCCGCGGGTGTCCAGTTCCAGAGGGGCGTCGGCGCGCGCGGCCACGGCCGGGAGCAGCAGCGCGCACAGCGTGAGGAGGGCGCCGAGCAGACAGCGGCCCGGCGCCCGTCGCCCGTACCGCCTCAAAAGCTGCGTCACATTTGGGAGAGTATGGCGGCCGGGCCGCCGCCGCTACCGGGAGCTTCGGAGTGGATACGGAGCGTATGCGTTCGGTGTTCACGCCCCGCGACGGCGGATCCTGCTGCCGAGCCACACCAGCGGGTCGTACTTGCGGTCCACGGCCCGTTCCTTGAGCGGGATCAGCGCGTTGTCGGTGATCTTGATGTGCTCGGGGCAGACCTCGGTGCAGCACTTGGTGATGTTGCAGTAGCCGAGCCCGTGCTCGTCCTGCGCCGTCTTCTTGCGGTCGATGCCCGCCTCGGCGGCGGCGTCGAGCGGGTGCATGTCCAGCTCGGCGACGCGCATCAGGAAGCGCGGACCGGCGAACGCTGCCTTGTTCTCCTCGTGATCACGCACCACATGACAGGTGTTCTGGCACAGGAAGCACTCGATGCACTTGCGGAACTCCTGTGCCCGGCCGACGTCCTCCTGCGTCATCCGGTACTCGCCCGGCTTGAGGTCGGCGGGCGGCACGAACGACGGAATCTCCCTCGCCTTCGCGTAGTTGAACGACACGTCCGTCACCAGGTCCCGCAGCACCGGGAAGGCGCGCATGGGCGTGACGACCACGGGCTGCTCCGGATCGAGCTGCGACATCCGCGTCATGCACATCAGCCGCGGCCGCCCGTTGATCTCCGCGCTGCACGAACCGCACTTGCCCGCCTTGCAGTTCCACCGCACCGCCAGATCGCCCGCCTCGGTGGCCTGCAGCCGGTGGATGACGTCGAGGACCACCTCGCCCTCGTTGACGGGCACGGTGTAGTCGACCAGGTCCCCGCCCGTCGCATCGCCCCGCCACACCCTGAACCGGGCCTGGTAACTCACGTCGTCAGCTCCTCGTCCGTCAAGTACTTGCGCAGCTCCTCCTTGTCGAAGAGCGCGAGCAGATCGGGGCGTACGGGCGGCATCGGGCGCCGCTCCAGCCGGATCCGCCCCAGCAGCGGATCCGCCGCCGCCGGCTCGGTGCTGTCCTCCGCCAGCCGGCACACCAGGTTCACCCGCCGCCACCGCCGGTCCATCTCCGGGTGGTCGTCCCGGGTGTGCCCGCCGCGGCTCTCGGTGCGCTCCAGGGCGGCCCGCGCCACGCACTCGCTGACCAGCAGCATGTTGCGCAGATCCAGGGCCAGGTGCCAGCCCGGGTTGAACTGGCGGTGCCCCTCCACCCCGGCCCGCCGGGAACGGGCGCGCAGCCCGCTCAGCCGGCGCAGCGCCTCCTCCATCTCCGGGCCCTTGCGGATGATGCCCACCAGGTCGTTCATGCACTGCTGGAGCTCCTGGTGCAGGGCGTACGGATTCTCCGCCGCCCCCTCCTCGCCCGCGCCGCCCTCGGCGCCGAACGGGCGCAGCGCCTCCGCCTCCGCCGGCTCCAGCGCCGCGTCGTCCACCCGCGGCCGCTGTCGGCACCCCAGCGCGTACTCGGCCGCGTGCAGCCCGGCCCGCCGCCCGAACACCAGCAGATCCGACAGGGAGTTGCCGCCCAGCCGGTTCGAGCCGTGCATGCCGCCCGCGACCTCTCCCGCCGCGAACAGTCCCGGCACCCCCGGCGCCGCCGCCGAGTCCGGATCGACGTCCACCCCGCCCATCACGTAGTGGCAGGTCGGGCCGACCTCCATCGGCTCGGCCGTGATGTCCACATCCGCCAGCTCCTTGAACTGGTGGTGCATGGAGGGGAGTTTGCGCTTGATCTCCTCGGCGGGCAGCCGGCTGGAGACGTCCAGGAAGACCCCGCCGTGCGGGGAGCCGCGCCCGGCCTTGACCTCGGAGTTGATCGCGCGGGCCACCTCGTCGCGGGGCAGCAGCTCGGGCGGACGGCGGTTGTGGTCGGGGTCGGTGTACCAGCGGTCGCCCTCGGCCTCGGACTCCGCGTACTTCTCCTTGAACACCTCGGGCACATAGTCGAACATGAAGCGCTTGCCGTCGCTGTTGCGCAGCACCCCGCCGTCGCCGCGCACCGACTCCGTCACCAGGATGCCCTTGACGGACGGCGGCCAGACCATGCCCGTGGGATGGAACTGCACGAACTCCATGTTGATCAGCGAGCCGCCGGCCAGCAGCGCGAGCGCGTGCCCGTCCCCGGTGTACTCCCAGGAGTTGGAGGTCACCTTGAAGGACTTGCCGATGCCGCCGGTCGCCAGCACCACCGCGGGCGCCTCCAGGGCGAAGAACCGCCCCGACTCCCGGTCGTAGCCGAAGACCCCCGCGACCCGCTCCCCGTCCTTGAGCACCCGGGTGACCGTGCACTCCTGGAACACCTTCAGCCGGGCCTCGTGGTCGCCGAACTCGCGCTGGTCCTCCTGCTGGAGGGAGACCACCTTCTGCTGGAGGGTGCGGATGAGCTCCAGGCCCGTACGGTCGCCGACGTGCGCGAGCCGCGGGTACTCGTGGCCGCCGAAGTTGCGCTGCGAGATCTTCCCGTCGGGCGTCCGGTCGAAGACCGCGCCCCAGGTCTCCAGCTCCCACACCCGGTCCGGGGCCTCGCGCGCGTGCAGCTCCGCCATCCGCCAGGTGTTGAGGAACTTCCCGCCCCGCATGGTGTCCCGGAAGTGGACCTCCCAGTTGTCGCCCGGGTTGACATTGCCCATGCTGGCGGCGATGCCGCCCTCGGCCATCACCGTATGGGCCTTGCCGAACAGCGACTTGCAGATCACCGCGCAGCGCGCGCCCGCCTCACGGGCCTCGATGGCGGCCCGCAGCCCGGCCCCGCCGGCGCCGACCACCACCACGTCCCAGGACTCCCGCCCCGTCCGCGTCATCAGAAGAACCTCGGATCGTCGAAGGCCCCGGTCGCCACCAGGTACACGTACAGATCGGCCACCGCCACGCTCACCAGGGAGGCCCAGGCGAGCAGCATGTGACGGGAGTTGAGCGCGCTGACCATGCCCCACATCCGGTAGCGCACCGGATGCCGGGAGAAGTGCCTGAGCCGCCCGCCGACGATGTGCCGGCACGAGTGGCAGGAGAGGGTGTAGGCCCAGATCAGCACGATGTTGACGAGCAGGACGAGCGTGCCCAGGCCCATGTGGCCCCAACTGCCCCGCGCGTCACGGAAACCGAGCACCGCGTCGTAGGTGAGGACACCCGCGACCAGGATCGCGAAGTAGAAGAAGTAGCGGTGCACGTTCTGCAGGATCAGCGGGAAACGGGTCTCGCCCGAGTACCTCGCGTGCGGCTCGGCGACCGCGCAGGCCGGCGGCGAGGCCCAGAAGCCCCGGTAGTAGGCCTTGCGGTAGTAGTAGCAGGTCAGCCGGAAACCCAGCGGGAAGATCAGCACCAGCAGCGCGGGCGAGAGCGCCCACCACGAGCCGAACAGCCCCCAGTCCGCGCCGCCCTTCATCGGCACGCAGTTCTCCGCCAGGCACGGCGAGTAGAAGGGGGAGACGTAAGGAGCCGCGTAGTAGGCGTCGTTGGCGAACGCCCGCCACGTCGAGTACACGACGAACGCGAGCAGCCCCGCCGCCGTGGCCGCGGGCTGCAGCCACCAGCGGTCGGTGCGCAGATGGCGCGCGGCGATCGCGGCCCGGGAGGGATGACGGACGCCGCCCGCGGCGGGGGCTGTGCCGGGAGCGGCCGTGAGGTCGGGAGTTGCGGGATCTGTGCCAGTGGCCAAGGGGGACTCCGGTCGGAGTGGTCGGCGGTGTGTGCTGCGGGGCGCGGCGCACCGGGCGCGCCGGGCCCGGGGAGGTCAGGGCGCGTGCCGGTCGGGCCCCCCGAGTCCCTCTTCGTCGGCGCCCCGCCACAGCGAGCTGTCGTAGGGGGTGTCGGGGATCTGCACGAGTGTCTCCTCGGGCGCCTTCCGGGCGCCCTCGCGCAGCAGGCCCAGGCTCTCGCGCAGCCGCCCGGCGTCCTCGCGCACCCGGCGCACGTCCGCCGGGCTCCGCCCCAGGCCGGACTCCAGCCGGGCCAGGGCCTGGGCGAGATCGTCCAGACAGCGCTGCACTGCGGTGAGTTCGTCGTCGATGGACACGGTGCACCTCCGCGGTCGAGCGGTTGCGGGCGGCGACGCTCATGCGACAGAGAGTGTCGCGCGTCACACCCCTCGGGGGGAAGAGAGCCGTCATGATTGCGCCTTCGCGGGGGAGCACCCGCCCGGCACGCCAGGGGGACCCCGCCGTTCCGCCACGCGAGTGGCGTACGTGCGACGGGCGACGTGTCGGCGGGCCTTCGCCGGGGACGTCGCCTTCACTGCTGGGCAGAAGATGCGATCAACGGCGCATTACGCCGAATTGAGCAGTCCGGCAGACCGGCGGAGGCAGGTAGGTAGCTCATGGACATCCGTATGTGCCGAACGCGGTCCCGGGCGCGCCGCTGTGCCGCCCTGCTCACCGCGGCCGCCCTGCTGCCGCTGCCCCTGCTGGCCGGGTGCTCCTCCGACGGAGAGGACGAGGCCGAGGGCACGACCGTCCCGGCCGACATCGCCGCCGTGCCCCGCGCGAACGTCAGCGACCGCGGCACCCTGCGCTGGGCCGTCGAGACACTGCCCGCCACCTTCAACGCCTTCCAGGCCGACGCGGACCCCACCACCCGCCAGGTCGCCCAGGCGGCCCTGCCCGCGATGTTCACCCTCGACGAGCGCGGCCGCCCGCGGCGCGACGCCGACTACCTCACCGGCGCCGAGGTCGTCCAGCGCGAGCCCCGCCAGGTCGTGCGCTACCGGCTCAACCCCAAGGCCGTCTGGAACGACGGAAGAGCGCTGTCCGCCGCCGACTTCGAGGCCCAGTGGAAGGCGCTGCGGGGCCGGGACAGCGCGTACTGGACGGCCCGCAACGCCGGCTACGACCGCATCGAGCGCGTCGAGCAGGGCGCCGACGCCCACGAGGTCAAGGTCACCTTCGGCAAGCCGTACGCGGACTGGACCTCGCTGTTCACCCCCCTGTACCCGAAGTCCGCGATGGGCAGCGCCGCGGGCTTCAACGACGAGCTCCGCAAGGAGCTGAGGATCTCCGCGGGCCCCTTCCGGGTCGGGGACCGCGACACCGCCGAGAACAGCCTCACGCTCGTCCGCGACCCCAAGTGGTGGGGGGAGCGCGCCAAGCTCGACCGGCTCGTGCTGCGGGCGGTGCCGCGCGAGGAACGGCTCGACGCGCTCGCCGCCGGCCGGCTCGACCTCGCCGAGGTGGGCCCGGCGGCCGCCGAGCGCATCATGGCCGCCAACCGGCAGGAGAAGACGGACAAGGGCGGCAGGGCGGGGGAGAGCCCGGCCAGGACGGGCGAGGACGGGACCCCGGAGAACGACCGGAGCGCCACGCCCGACGAGAAGGCCGGCCCGCCCGAGCGCAACGACAAGAACGACAAGAACGACAAGGGTGAGAAGACCAAGAGGAAGGACAAGGCCGACAGGACCGACAAGACCGATAAAGGGGTCGCGAACGCGGCCGTCCGCGCCGAGCGGCCCAACGCGCTGCGCGGCCTGACCGTCCGCAAGTCCCTGGAGCCCGCCTGGACCCAGCTGGCCCTCAACGGCTCCTCCGGCCCGCTCGCCGACGAACGCGTGCGCCGTGCCGTGGCCCGTGCCATCGACCGCAGGGCGCTCGCCGAACTCGTGCTCAAACCCCTGGGCCTGCCCGCCGAACCGCTCGGCAGCCACCTGTTCATGACCGGCCAGCACGGTTACGAGGACAACAGCGACGCCGTCGGCGGCCCCGACCCCAGGGCCGCCCAGACCCTGCTGGCCGCCGCCGGCTGGCGCGAGCGCGGCGAGCCGCGGCCCCCCGCCGACGCCGCGCGGCTGCGCACGGGGCGGCAGGCGGACAAGAACGCCGGCCCCGAGGCCGCGGCGGAGGACCAGCAGGACGGTGAGCGCGGCGAGGGCGGGCACAGCACGGCCGACGAGAAGCGCGCCCGGGACCGGGGCGACAGACGCGCCGCCGTCCCGGTCCGGATGAAGGACGGCAAGCGTCTGACCCTGCGGTTCGTCCTCCCCGAGGGTCCGGGGGCCGAGCAGGTGCGGGCCGTCGGGGAGAAGATCGCCGAGCAGCTCGACGCCGTCGGCATCCACACCGAGCAGGTCAGGGTCAAGGACTCCGGCTTCTTCAGGGACCACATCGCCGCCGGCGCCTACGACCTCGCGCTGTACTCCTGGCCCGCCACCGCCTGGCCCGCGACCGACGCCCGCCCCGTCTACGCCAAGCCGCAGCCGGGCCCCGACGGCTCGCCGGCCGTCGAGCAGAACTACACCCGGGTCGGCACCGACCGCATCGACCAGCTCTTCGAGCAGGCCTCGACCGAGCTGGACCCCGAGCTCTCCCTGGACCTGGTGGGCCGGGCCGACGCCCGGATCTGGGCGGCCGCCGGCTCCCTCCCGCTCTTCCAGCGCCCGCAGCTGACGGCGGTGCGCGAGAGCGTGGTCAACGCCGGGGCCTTCGGGCTGGCGACCCCCCGCTACCAGGACCTCGGCTTCCGGGCCTGAAAGCCTCCTGGTCGCGACGGCATCACCGCAGGTCGCAGTAGGTGGGAACGGGCTGGGGAGGCCGAAGCCGACCCGGCCCCGTACCATGGATGAGGCCGTGGCGTGTTCCTGCCCGGCAGGGCGCGCGTACCGGACCGTACGCGCCGCCATCCACGATTCCCGGGAGAAGCACCGCACGTGCCCACGCGCCACGACATCCGCAACGTCGCCATCGTCGCCCACGTCGACCACGGCAAGACGACCATCGTCGACGCCATGCTCAAGCAGGCGGGGGCCTTCGCCGCGCACCAGCTGGACTCCGTCGACGACCGGGTCATGGACTCCAACGACCTGGAGCGTGAGAAGGGCATCACGATCCTCGCCAAGAACACGGCGGTGAAGTATCACCCCAAGGACGGCGGGGACCCGATCACCATCAACATCATCGACACCCCCGGCCACGCCGACTTCGGCGGCGAGGTCGAGCGCGGTCTGTCGATGGTCGACGGCGTCGTCCTCCTCGTGGACGCCTCCGAGGGCCCGCTGCCGCAGACCCGCTTCGTGCTCCGCAAGGCGCTCCAGCAGCGGAAGCCGGTCATCCTGTGCATCAACAAGACGGACCGCCCGGACTCCCGCATCGACGAGGTCGTCAACGAGACCTACGACCTCTTCCTGGACCTGGACGCCGACGAGGACCAGATCGAGTTCCCGATCGTCTACGCCTGCGGCCGTGACGGCATCGCCTCGCTGACCAAGCCGGAGGACGGCACCGTCCCCGCGGACTCCGCCAACCTGGAGCCGTTCTTCTCGGCGATCCTGGAGCACATCCCGGCCCCGACCTACGAGGCCGAGGCGCCGCTGCAGGCCCACGTCACCAACCTCGACGCCGACAACTTCCTCGGCCGTATCGCGCTGCTGCGTGTCGAGCAGGGCGAGCTGCGCAAGGGCCAGACCGTGGCCTGGATCAAGCGCGACGGCTCGGTCCAGAGTGTCCGCATCACCGAGCTGATGATGACCGAGGCGCTCACCCGCAAGCCGGCCGAGATGGCGGGCCCGGGCGATATCTGCGCCGTCGCCGGTATCCCCGACATCATGATCGGTGAGACCCTGGCCGACCCGGAGAACCCGGTCGCGCTGCCGCTGATCACGGTCGACGAGCCGGCGATCTCCATGACGATCGGCACCAACACCTCGCCGCTGGTCGGCCGCGGCGGCACCGGCAAGGGCGCGGACGCCAAGGCCGCCGTCAAGGACCGCAAGGTCACCGCCCGCCAGGTCAAGGACCGGCTGGACCGCGAGCTGATCGGCAACGTCTCGCTGCGCGTGCTGGAGACCGACCGCCCCGACGCCTGGGAGGTCCAGGGCCGCGGCGAGCTGGCGCTGGCCATCCTGGTCGAGCAGATGCGCCGCGAGGGCTACGAGCTGACCATCGGCAAGCCGCAGGTCGTCACCAAGGACGTCGACGGCAAGGTCTACGAGCCGGTCGAGCGCATGACGGTCGACGTGCCCGAGGAGCACATGGGCGCCGTCACGCAGATGATGGGTATCCGCAAGGGCCGTATGGACAACATGTCCAACCACGGCTCCGGCTGGGTGCGCATGGAGTTCGTCGTGCCCTCCCGCGGCCTGATCGGCTTCCGTACGGAGTTCCTGACCAACACCCGCGGCACGGGCATCGCCCACTCGATCCACGAGGGCCACGAGCCGTGGTTCGGCACCCTGACGACCCGCAACAACGGTTCGCTGGTCGCCGACCGCTCCGGCGCGGTCACCGCCTTCGCGATGACCAACCTCCAGGAGCGCGGCGTGCTCTTCGTGGAGCCGGGCACCGAGGTGTACGAGGGCATGATCGTCGGTGAGAACTCGCGCTCCGACGACATGGACGTCAACATCACCAAGGAGAAGAAGCTCACCAACATGCGCTCCTCCACGGCCGATGTGGCGGAGTCCATCGTTCCGCCGCGCAAGCTGTCGCTGGAGCAGTCGCTGGAGTTCTGCCGCGACGACGAGTGCGTCGAGGTGACCCCGGAGGCCGTCCGCATCCGCAAGGTCAACCTGGACCAGAAGGACCGCGCCCGCGCGGCCTCGCGCGCCAAGCGGTAACGCTGCGCTGAGCTCCACGGGTTGGGGCGCCGTCACTGTGACGGCGCCCCAACCCGTTTTTCGTGCGGGTGTTTCCGGTCGCCGAAGGGTGAGTTCCGGTCGACATTCGGCCGACAAGCCGTCCGTATAACGGACTTGGCACTCCGGATCGCGTGTTAACAGTCCGTTTCGTGGCTGTCTGTCTACTACTGCTTTGTCCGGATTTCGAACCCGTGGCAGGGGGTGATGTGACCAAAGCGAGACCCTTTAAATGTGGTTTACGCGCCGCACGTACTCAATAGTTGGGTGCATTGAGCTCGGGTCAATGGGTCACGCGCTGTGGGGAGCGCCGACTCACGAGCACACTCGGGGTGCCGGTTCCGTCCTCGCTGTCAGGGGTGTCAGCGTGGGACCGGCGCCTTCCTTGTAGTGACAAGTGGACTCTTGAGGAGGCATACCCATGCGCGGTGCCAAGAGCGCCAAGTGGGCTGCGTGCGCGATTGTCGTGGCGATGGCCGCGACGGCTTGTGGCGGTGGCAAGAAGGACGGGGCGGCCGGCGGTGACCCGGACGCCAAGGGCGTCTTCACCTACCAGGCCAGTGAGCCGCAGAACCCGTTGCAGCCGGCGAACGGCAACGAGGTCGGCGGCGGACGCATCCTCAAGAGCATCTTCCGCGGACTGACCCAGTTCGCGCCCAAGGACGGGTCGTTGAAGATGGCCGTGGCCGAGAAGATCGAGACCACGGACTCCCAGCACTTCACCGTCACGCTGAAGGACGGCTGGACGTTCCAGAACGGCGAGAAGGTCACGGCCTCCTCGTTCGTCGACGCCTGGAACTGGGGCGCCAATATCAAGAACAACCAGCTGAACAGCTCCTGGTTCTCCGACATCAAGGGGTACGAGGACGTCCACCCGGAGAAGGGCGACCCCACCTCCGACAAGATGTCGGGCCTGGTCGTCAAGGACGACCGGACCTTCACCGTGGAGCTCAAGCAGCCGGTGTCGTACTGGCAGTACAAGACGGGCTACCCCGCGCTCTCCCCGCTGCCGCAGGCGTTCTACAAGGACCCGAAGGCCTTCGGCCAGCAGCCGATCGGCAACGGCCCCTACAAGCTGGAGAAGTGGGACCACAACACCCAGATCTCGCTGCGCTCCTGGGACGGTTACAAGGGCGAGGACAAGCCGCAGAACGGCGGCGTCGACTTCAAGATCTACCTCAAGGGCGAGGCGGCCTACGCCGATCTGCAGTCCGGTGGCCTCGACGTCATCGACCAGATTCCGCCGTCCAGCCTCACCAAGTACAAGACGGACCTCGGCGACCGCGCCGTGGACCAGCCGATGGCGACGATCCAGATGATCGGCTTCGCCATGTACAACAAGGAGTGGGAGGGCGTCGACAAGGCCAAGGTCCGCCAGGGCCTGTCGATGGCCATCGACCGCGACTCCATCACCAAGACGGTGCTGCAGGGCTCCCGCAAGCCCGCCAACAGCTTCCTGACCCCGGGCATCCTCGGCTACGACGCCAACGCCAAGCCCGAGGTCCTGCAGTTCAACCCGGACAAGGCCAAGCAGCTCATCCAGGAGGGCGGCGGCATCCCGGGCGGCAAGATCACCATCCTCTACAACAGCGACCTGGGCCACAAGCCGTGGGTCGACGCGGTGTGCAACTCCATCACCAAGACCGTCGGCGTCACCTGCGAGGGCAACCCCAAGCCGGACTTCAAGACCGCGCGTGACCTGATCACCAGCAAGAAGCTGGGCGCGGGCGACATGTTCCGCACCGGCTGGCAGGCGGACTACCCGCACATCGCGAGCTTCCTCGCCGACGTCTACCGCACCGGCGCCGCCTCCAACGACTCCGGTTACAGCAACAAGGAGTTCGACGACCTCGCGAACGAGGCCGACAAGGCCAAGACGCCCGAGGAGTCGGCGAAGCTGTACAAGAAGGCCGAGGAGATCCTCCTCAAGGACATGCCGCAGATCCCGCTGTGGAACTACGAGGAGAACGGCGGCTACTCCAAGAACGTCAAGAACGTGACCTACGACTGGATCGGCGACCCGGTCTGGACCGACGTCCAGGTCCTCAAGAAGTAAGTCACACACCGGCGTTCCGTCCCCTCGGTCCCGCTGTCCCGGGGACGGTTGAACGGGTCGCGTGACGGGCGGTCGGAAGGTTCCCGCGGAACCTCCCGGCCGCCCCCGCGCCGACCGCATTGGAGGCACGATGGGGCGTTATATCCTGCGACGCCTGCTCCAGATGATCCCGGTGTTCATCGGCACCACTTTGATCATCTTCCTTGCGGTGTACGCCCTCCCGGGCGACCCCGTGAAGGCACTCTTCGGCGACAAGGCCGCCGACCCGGCCACCGTGGCCCGGCTCAAGCACCAGTACGGGCTCGACAAGTCGCTGATCGAGCAGTACTGGTCCTACCTGTCCAACCTGTTCCAGGGCGACCTCGGCATGAGCTTCAGCCAGCGCGAGGTCTCGGACATCCTCGGTGACGCGGTACCGGTCACCATCAAGCTCGCCCTCGTGGCGTTCGCGCTGGAGACCGTCTTCGGTGTCGCGCTGGGCATGCTCACCGGGCTCAAGCGGGGCAAGATCGTGGACCAGGTGGTCCTGGTGCTCACCCTGTTGGTGATCTCCATCCCGATCTTCGTCATCGGCTATCTCGCCCAGGTCTACATCGGTACCAAGTGGGGCGTCGTCAATCCCACCGTCACCGACTCCGAGGACATCACCCAGCTGATCCTGCCCGGCATCGTGCTCGGGTCGGTGTCGCTGGCGTACGTCTCCCGGCTGACCCGCACCAGCGTGATCGAGAACATCCGCTCCGACTACATCCGCACCGCCGTGGCCAAGGGACTCCCGCGCCGCCGGGTGATCGGTGTGCACCTGATGCGCAACTCCCTGATCCCGGTGGTGACTTTCCTCGGCACCGACCTGGGCGCCCTGATGGGTGGCGCGATCGTCACCGAGGGCATCTTCAACGTCAAGGGCATCGGCAACACCCTCTACAAGGGGATCACCGGGGCCGACGGGCCGCTGGTGGTCGGGACCGTGACCTTCCTGGTCGTGGTCTATCTGGTCGCGAGCCTGCTGGTCGACCTCCTCTACGCCGTTCTGGACCCGAGGATCCGCTATGCCTGAGCTGAACGAGAACCCCTCCGGTACGGCGTCGGCGGTCGCCCCGGCCCCCGAGCCCGCGGCCGCGAACGCCGCTCCTGCCGAGGGCACCGCGCAGAAGGCCGGGAAGAAGGCCGCGAAGGAAGCCACCAGCAGCCTGTGGACCAACGCCTGGCGCGACCTGCGCCGGCGGCCGGTGTTCGTCCTCTCCGCGGTCATCATCGTCCTGCTGCTGGCGATCTCCGCCTTCCCCGGCTGGTTCACCGACACCGACCCCAAGCCAGGCGACCTGACGCACTTCCTGCAGACGCCCAACCTCGGCCACGCCTTCGAGGCCGACTGGTTCGGCTACGACGCCCAGGGCCGCAGCATCTACGCGCGGGTCATCTACGGCGCCCGCGCCTCGATCATCGTCGGCGTCGTCACGACCCTCATCGTCACCGTGCTCGGCGGCTTCGTCGGGATGATGGCCGGCTACTTCGGCGGCTGGCTCGACGCCGTGCTCTCGCGGCTCACCGACATCTTCTCCGGCGTGCCGATCCTGCTGGGCTCCCTGGTCATCCTGCAGGCGTTCACCGGCCGTACGGCCTGGACCGTCTCCGCCGCCATCGGTGTCCTGGGCTGGACCCAGATCACCCGTGTCATGCGCGGCGCGGTGATCACCTGCAAGCAGGCGGACTACGTCCAGGCGGCCCGGGCCCTCGGCGCGGGCAGCGGACGCATCCTGCTGCGGCACGTGCTCCCCAACTCCCTCGCGCCGGTGATCGTGGTCGCGACGATCTCCCTCGGTATGTACATCTCGCTCGAGGCGACCCTGTCCTACCTCGGCATCGGCATCCAGAACGGCATCTCGTGGGGCGGCGACATCTCGGACGGCTCCGAGCAGATCCGCAACGCGCTGCACGTCCTGCTCTTCCCGGCGGGCTTCCTCAGCGTGACCGTGCTGGCGTTCATCATGCTCGGCGACGCGGTACGCGACGCCCTCGACCCCAAGCTGCGCTGAGGGAGACGCACGTGACCACCACCACCGAGAAGAACGCGGGCACCGCCCGGGCCGCAGCCGGGGACGACGGCACCCCGCTGCTCGAAGTCCGCGACCTGCACGTGGAGTTCCACACCCGCGACGGCGTCGCCAAGGCCGTCAACGGCGTCAACTACTCCGTCCGCGCGGGCGAGACCCTGGCCGTGCTCGGCGAGTCCGGTTCCGGCAAGTCCGTGACCGCGCAGGCCATCATGGGCATCCTCGACATGCCGCCCGGGGCCATCCCCAAGGGGGAGATCCTCTTCCGCGGCGAGGACATGCTCAAGATGTCCCCCGAGGAGCGCCGCCGGATCCGCGGCGCCAAGATCGCCATGATCTTCCAGGACGCCCTCTCCTCCCTCAACCCCGTGCTCAGCGTGGGCTATCAGCTCGGCGAGATGTTCCGGGTGCACCAGGGACTGTCCAAGAAGGACGCCAGGGCCAAGGCGATCGAGCTGATGGACCGCGTCCGTATCCCCGCCGCGAAGGAGCGCGTGGGGGACTACCCCCACCAGTTCTCCGGCGGGATGCGCCAGCGCATCATGATCGCCATGGCGCTGGCCCTGGAGCCGGACCTGATCATCGCGGACGAGCCGACCACCGCCCTGGACGTGACCGTGCAGGCCCAGGTCATGGACCTGCTCGCGGAGTTGCAGCGCGAGTACAACATGGGGCTCATCCTCATCACCCACGACCTCGGCGTCGTCGCGGACGTCGCCGACAAGATCGCGGTCATGTACGCGGGCCGCATCGTGGAGACCGCGCCCGTCCACGAGCTGTACAAGCGCCCCGCGCACCCGTACACCCGCGGCCTGCTCGACTCGATCCCGCGCCTGGACCAGAAGGGCCAGGAACTCTTCGCGATCAAGGGGCTGCCGCCCAACCTGCTGCGCATTCCGGCCGGTTGCGCCTTCAACCCCCGCTGCACCGTCGCGCAGGACGTCTGCCGCACCGAGGTCCCCCCGCTGCACCCGGTCACGGAGCCCGACGGCACGGCCCTGCCGGGCCGCGGGAGCGCCTGCCACCTCTGGAAGGAGACGATCCATGGCTGACACCCGTGAGCAGGACCGGGACGGGGCGACGCCGAACGTCTCCGACGTGCACACGACCGACGCCTCCACGACCGCCGAGGTCGAGGCCGTCCTCGACGCCCCCGCGGAACGCGGCGAGCCGATCCTCCAGGTCCGCAACCTCGTCAAGCACTTCCCGCTGACCCAGGGCGTCCTCTTCAAGAAGCAGGTCGGCGCGGTCAAGGCCGTCGACGGCGTCTCCTTCGACCTCTACAAGGGCGAGACCCTCGGCATCGTCGGCGAGTCCGGCTGCGGCAAGTCCACGGTCGCCAAACTGCTGATGACCCTGGAGACGGCCACCTCCGGCGAGGTCTTCTACAAGGGCCAGGACATCACCAAGCTGTCGGGGCGCGCCCTGAAGGCCGTGCGCCGCAACATCCAGATGGTCTTCCAGGACCCCTACACCTCGCTCAACCCCCGGATGACGGTGGGCGACATCATCGGCGAGCCCTTCGAGATCCACCCCGAGGTGGCGCCCAAGGGCGACCGCCGCAAGCGCGTCCAGGAACTCCTGGACGTCGTCGGCCTGAACCCGGAGTACATCAACCGCTACCCGCACCAGTTCTCCGGCGGCCAGCGGCAGCGCATCGGCATCGCCCGCGGTCTCGCCCTCAACCCCGAGATCATCATCTGCGACGAGCCGGTCTCCGCGCTGGACGTCTCCGTGCAGGCGCAGGTCGTCAACCTGATGGAGAAGCTGCAGGACGAGTTCGACCTCTCCTACATCTTCATCGCGCACGACCTGTCCATCGTCCGGCACATCTCCGACCGGGTCGGCGTGATGTACCTCGGCAGGATGGCCGAGATCGGCACGGACGCGGAGATCTACGAGCACCCGACGCACCCCTACACCCAGGCCCTGCTGTCGGCCGTGCCCGTGCCCGACCCGGAGGCCCGGGCGGGCCGCGAGCGCATCATCCTCGCCGGGGACGTGCCCTCCCCGGCCAACCCGCCCTCCGGCTGCCGCTTCCGCACCCGCTGCTGGAAGGCGCAGGACAAGTGCGCCCAGGAGAGCCCGCTGCTGGCCGTCCCCGGGGCCTTCGCGGGCAAGGACACCCCGGCGGCCCACGAGTCGGCGTGCCACTTCGCGGAGGAGAAGCAGGTCGTGGGCGCGGCCTGACGCCCGTCACCTCAGGCCCGTGAGGGCCCTCCCGGCCGCGGGAGGGCCCTCACGGCCGTTCCGGCGCCCGGACCAGCCCGCTCCCGCATATGGGGGGTTTCCTCAAGCCCCCGGGCCCGCGGAAGGCTCCCCGGACGAGGCACCGGGCCACCATGTGGGTGTGACCGAAGTTCCCCCGGTGAGGTCCGTGCCGTTCGTGACGTCCCCCGGGCCGGGCCCGTCGTAAGGAGGCACCCATGCGCGGAGCCACGCGCGCCGTGCGGTCGGCCGGCTGCGGGCTCCTCGTCCTCCTGGCGGCGGGATGCGGCGGCGGGGCCGCGCCCGGGGTCGTACGGGCCTCGTGGGGGGACCCGCAGAGCCCCCTGGAACCCGCCGACACCAACGAGGTCCAGGGCGGCAAGGTCCTCGCGATGGTCTTCCGGGGACTCAAGCAGTACGACCCGCGCACCGGCGCCGCGCGGAACATGCTCGCCGAGCGCATCGAGACCACCGACCAGCAGAACTTCACCATCACCGTCAAGGACGGCTGGACCTTCAGCAACGGCGAGAAGGTCACCGCCAAGTCCTTCGTCGACGCCTGGAACTACGGCGCCCTCGTCGACAACAAGCAGAAGAACGCCTCGTTCTTCGAGTACATCGACGGCTACGACAAGGTCCACCCGGAAAACGGCACCGCCACCGCGAAGACGCTCTCCGGGCTCACCGTCAAGGACGAGCACACCTTCACCGCCCGGCTGCGCACCAAGTTCTCCACCTGGCCCGACACCCTCGGCTACGCCGCCTACTCCCCGCTCCCGCGCGCCTTCTTCGACGACCACGCCCGCTGGCTGAGGAAACCCGTCGGCAACGGCCCGTACGTCATCGACTCCTACACCAGGGGCTCGGCGATGCGCCTGACCCGCCGCGAGGACTACCCCGGTCCCGACAAAGCGCAGAACAAGGGCGTCGAACTGCGCGTCTACACCGACAACAACACCGCCTACACCGACCTCATGGCCGGAAACCTCGACATCGTCGACGACATTCCCGCCGCCCAGCTGAAGAACGTCAAGGCCGATCTCGGCGACCGCTATCTGAACCAGCCCGCCGGAATCATCCAGACCCTCGACTTCCCCCTCTACGACGCCGCCTGGAACAGGCCCGGCACCGAGAAGGTCCGCCGCGGACTGTCCATGGCGATCAACCGGCAGCAGATCACCGGCCAGATCTACCGCGACACCCGTACGCCCGCCACCGACTGGACCTCCCCGGCCCTCGGCGAGAAGGGCGGCTACCGGGCGGGCCTGTGCGGCAGCGCGTGCGCCTACGACCCCGCCACCGCCAAGAAGCTCATCCAGGAGGGCGGCGGACTGCCCGGCGGCCGCGTCACCATCACCTCCAACGTCGACACCGGCTCGCACCGCGTGTGGATGGACGCCGTCTGCAACAGCGTCAACAACGCGCTCGGCAACGACCACGCCTGCACCGTCAACCCCGTCGGGACCTTCGCCGACTTCCGCAACCAGGTGGCACAGCAGCGCATCACCGGCATGTTCCGCTCCGGCTGGCAGATGGACTACCCGCTCATCCAGAACTTCCTCCAACCGCTCTACTGCACCGGCGCCTCCTCCAACTACGGGAAGTTCGGCGACCCCCACTTCGACCGGCTCGTCGACGAGGCCAACGCGGAGAGCTCGCAGAGCGCCGCCAACGCGAAGTTCCACGACGCCGAGAAGATCCTCGCGCAGCGGATGCCCGCCATTCCGCTGTGGTACCAGAACGGCAGCGCCGGATACTCCAGCCGCCTCTCCGACGTCGCGCTCAACCCCTTCAGCGTGCCCGTCTACGAGCAGATCAAGGCGAGTTGAGCCGGTGGGCGACAGTATCGGACCCGGAGCCGTGGAGCGGGCATGGGACGTTATGTGATCCGCCGGCTGCTGCAGATGATCCCGGTGTTCATCGGCAGCACCTTCCTCATCTTCTTCATGGTCTTCGCCCTCGGCGACCCCGTCGCGGCCCTCTTCGGGGACAAGGCACCCGACCCCGCGACCGCCGCCCGCATCCGCGAAGACCTCTATCTCGACCGCCCGTTGGCCCTCCAGTACACGCACTACATGGGCCAGATCCTCAGCGGAGACTTCGGCACCGCCTTCAACGGACAGAAGGTCACCGAACTGATGGCGAGCGCCTTCCCCGTCACCCTGCGGCTCACGCTCGTCGCGATCTGCCTGGAGATCGTCGTGGGCATCGCGCTCGGCGTCCTCAGCGGACTGCGGCGCGGACGCCCCCTGGACGCGAGCGTGCTCCTGCTCACCCTCGTCGTGGTCTCCGTCCCCACCTTCGTCAGCGGCTACGTCCTGCAGTACCTGCTCGGCGTGAAGTGGGGGCTCGTCTCCCCGGCCGTCTCCCCCGACGCGCGGGTGGACGAACTCCTCCTGCCCGGCGTCGTACTCGCCCTCACCTCCCTCGCCTACGTCACCCGCCTCTCGCGCACCTCCATCGCCGAGAACCTGCGCGCCGACTACATCCGCACCGCCGTCGCCAAGGGCCTGCCACGCGGCCGGATCGTCGTCCGGCACCTGCTGCGCACATCCCTCATCCCCGTCGTCACCTTCATCGGCACCGACGTCGGCGCACTGATGGGCGGCGCCATCGTCACCGAGCGGATCTTCAACATCCACGGCGTGGGCTTCCAGCTCTACCAGGGCATCCTGCGGCAGAACTCCCCGACCGTGGTCGGCTTCGTGACCGTCCTCGTCATCGTCTTCCTGCTGGCGAACCTGCTCGTCGACCTCCTGTACGCCGTGCTCGACCCGAGGATCCGCTATGCCTGAGCCGCCCGACCCGGCGCACGAGGCCATCACCCCCGCCGGAGGCGGCGCGATGAGCCTGGCCTCCAGCGAGGCCGAGACCCTGGAAGCGGGACCCGGACCGCGGGCCGGGGGCCGCGAGCCGGGAGCGGAGCCGGCCGCACTGCCCGGGCGCGCCCGCAGCCTGTGGTCGGACGCCTGGCACGACCTGCGCCGCAACCCCGTCTTCGTGCTCTCCGCCCTCGTCATCGTCTTCCTCGTCCTGATCGCCCTGTGGCCGCGGCTGATCGCGAGCGGCAACCCCCTGCGGTGCGACCTCGCCCGCGCCCAGGACGGCCCGCGCCCCGGCCACCCCTTCGGCTTCGACACCCAGGGCTGCGACGTCTACACGCGCACCGTGTACGGGGCCCGCGCCTCCGTCACCGTCGGCATCTGCGCGACCGCCGGGGCCGCGCTGCTCGGCAGCGTCCTCGGCGGGCTCGCCGGCTACTTCGGCGGCTGGTGGGACGCGCTGCTCTCCCGCCTCGCCGACATCTTCTTCGGCATCCCGATCATCCTCGGCGGGCTCGTCTTCCTCTCCGTGGTGCCCAGCGGATCGGTGTGGCCCGTCGTCGGCTTCATCGTGCTGCTGGGCTGGCCGCAGATCTCCCGGATCGCCCGCGGATCGGTGGTCACGGCCAAACAGCACGACTACGTACAGGCCGCGCGCGCCCTCGGCGCCGGCCACACCCGGCTGCTGCTGCGGCACATCGCGCCCAACGCGGTGGCCCCCGTCATCGTCGTCGCCACCATCGCGCTGGGCACCTACATCGCCCTGGAGGCCACCCTGTCCTTCATCGGCGTCGGCCTCAAACCCCCCACGGTCTCCTGGGGCATCGACATCTCCAACGCCTCCGTGCTCATCCGCAACGCCCCCCACATACTGCTGTGGCCCGCGGGCGCGCTGAGCGTCACGGTGCTCGCGTTCATCATGCTCGGCGACGCGGTCCGCGACGCCCTCGACCCCAGGCTGCGCCGATGAGACGGCACACGGCCGGACCGGCCGGCCCCGCGCGCCGCCTGCTCGAAATCCGCGACCTGCACGTGGAGTTCCGCACCCGGGACGGCGTCGCCAAGGCCGTCAACGGCGTCAGCTACAGCGTGGACGCGGGGGAGACCCTGGCCGTGCTCGGCGAGTCCGGCTCCGGCAAGTCCGTGACCGCGCAGGCGGTCATGGGCATCGTCGACTCCCCGCCCGGCTACGTCACCGGCGGCGAAGTGCGTTTCCGCGGCCGGGACCTGCTCACCATGGGCGCCGAGGAACGCCGCCGGCTGCGCGGCGCCAAGATCGCCATGATCTTCCAGGACGCGCTGTCCTCCCTCAACCCCGTGCTGAGCGTGGGCGCTCAACTGGCCGAGCTGTTCCGGGTCCACGACCGGATGAGCCGCGCGGACTCCCGTGCGAAGGCCGTCGAGCTCATGGAGCGCGTCCGTATCCCCGCCGCGAAGGAGCGCGTGGGGGACTACCCCCACCAGTTCTCCGGCGGAATGCGCCAGCGCATCATGATCGCCATGGCGCTGGCCCTGGAGCCGGACCTGATCATCGCGGACGAGCCGACGACGGCGCTCGACGTGACGGTCCAGGCTCAAGTGATGGACCTGCTCGCGGAGTTGCAGCGCGAGTACAACATGGGGCTCGTCCTCATCACCCACGACCTCGGCGTCGTCGCGGACGTCGCCGACAGGATCGCGGTCATGTACGCGGGCCGCGTCGTGGAGACCGCGCCGGTACGCGAGCTGTACAAGCGCCCCGCGCACCCGTACACCCGCGGCCTGCTCGACTCCGTCCCGCGCCTGGACCGCAAGGGCCGCCAGCTGTACGCCATCAAGGGCCTGCCGCCGAGCCTGACGGCCGTCCCGGCGGGCTGCCCGTTCCACCCCCGCTGCCCCCGCGCCCAGGACATCTGCCGCACGGACCGGCCACCGCCGGCCGCCGTCGCCCCCGGCCGTACCAGCGCCTGCCACTTCTGGAAGGAAACCCTCGATGCGAACCGGTGACGAGGCGATCCTGGAGGTGTGCGACCTCGTCAAGCACTACCCGCTCACCCAAGGGATCCTGATCAAGCGTCAGGTCGGCTCGGTCCGGGCGGTCGACGGGGTCTCCTTCGGGCTGCGGCGCGGCGAGACCCTCGGTGTCGTCGGGGAGTCCGGCTGCGGCAAGTCCACGCTCGCGAAGCTGCTCGTCCACCTGGAACGGCCCACCTCGGGCAGTATCCGCTTCAAGGGCGAGGACATCACCCGGCTGTCCGGCCGGGCGCTGAAGGCCGTACGCCGCAACATCCAGATGGTCTTCCAGGACCCCTACACCTCGCTCAACCCCCGGATGACGGTGGGCGACATCATCGGGGAACCCTTCGAGATCCACCCCGAGGCCGCCCCGAAGGGCGACCGCCGCAAGCGGGTGCGGGAACTGCTCGACGTGGTGGGCCTCGACCCCGGGTACGTCAACCGCTATCCGCACCAGTTCTCCGGCGGCCAGCGGCAGCGCATCGGCATCGCGCGCGGTCTCGCCCTCAACCCCGAGATCATCATCTGTGACGAGCCGGTCTCCGCGCTGGACGTCTCCGTGCAGGCCCAAGTGGTCAATCTGCTGGAGCGGTTGCAGGACGAGTTCCATCTGTCGTACGTCTTCATCGCGCACGACCTGTCGGTGGTGCGGCACATCTCGGACCGGGTCGCGGTGATGTACCTGGGCCGGCTCGCCGAGACCGGCACGGACGGACAGATCTACGAGCACCCCACGCACCCCTACACCCAGGCCCTGCTGTCGGCCGTGCCCGTGCCCGACCCGCGCGCCCGCGACCGCCGGGAGAGGATTCTGCTGTCCGGGGACGTCCCCTCGCCCGCGCACCCGCCGTCCGGCTGCCGCTTCCGCACCCGCTGCTGGAAGGCGCAGGAGGTGTGCGCGCGCGACGTGCCGCCGCTGGACGTGCCGGAGTGGTTCCGCGAGGGCGGCGGCCCGGCGGCCCACCCCTCGGCCTGCCACTTCGCGGCCGAGCGGCAGGTCGTACCGCCGGAGCCGGTGGGGCCGGGGGAGCCGTAGCGGGTCCTACGCGTCCTCCGCCGCCCCTTCCGCCGCGCGCAGCGCCGGGTCCAGGACGACCTCCGTCTCCCGTTCCACGGTGGGCGGTTCCGGGAAGTGGCAGGCGGACAGATGGCCCTCACGGCTGCCCTCCGCGCGGACCAGCGGCGGCTCCTCGGCGGCGCACACTTCCCGTGCCTTCCAGCAGCGCGTGCGGAAACGGCAGCCGGAGGGCGGGGAGACGGGGGAGGGCACGTCCCCGGCCAGCCGGATCCTCTCCTTCCCCCCAGGGGTCTGCGTGACTTCCGGTACCGCCGAGAGCAGGGCGTGCGTGTACGGGTGGCGCGGGCGCCGGTAGATGTCGTCGCGCTCCCCGGTCTCGACGATCCTGCCGAGGTACATCACCGCGACACGCTGCGAGAAGTGCCGTACGACGGCCAGGTCGTGGGCGATGAACAGGAAGGCGATGCCCAGTTCCCGCTGGACCTTCCGCAGCAGGTTGACCACCTGCGCCTGGATGGAGACGTCCAGGGCCGAGACCGGCTCGTCCGCGACGATGACCTTCGGTTCCAGCGCGAGGGCGCGGGCCACGCCGATGCGCTGGCGCTGGCCGCCGGAGAACTCGTGCGGGAAGCGGTTGTAGTGCTCGGGGTTGAGGCCGACGGTCGCCAGCAGCTCCCGGACGCGCGCCTCGCGGCCGCCGGGCGGGTCGATGCCGTTGATCTCCATCGGGCCGGCGATGATCCGGCCCACGGTCTGCCGGGGGTTGAGCGAGGAATAGGGGTCCTGGAAGACCATCTGGATCTCGGAGCGGACGGGCGCGAGCTGCTTGCGGGAGGCGTGGGTGATGTCCCGCCCCCGGTAGGCGATCCGGCCGGCCGTGGGCTCCAGCAGCCGGGCCAGCAGCCGCCCCGTGGTGGACTTGCCGCAGCCGGACTCGCCGACCAGGCCGAAGCTCTCCCCGGCCCGTACGGTCAGGTCGACGCCGTCCACGGCCCGTACCGCGCCGACGGTACGGCGGACGGGGAAGCCGCCCCTGACGGGGAAGTGCTTGGTGAGGCCCTCGGCGACGAGCAGCGGCTCGCCCGGCGCGGGGCCGGCGGCGGGGGCGGGATCCGGCACGGTCGTCAACTCCCGTCAACTCCTCGGTCGCGGCGGGTTCCCGGCCGCTCGGCGAACAGCGTCCGCGCGCGGTCCGGCGGCAGATGGCAGGCGGCACCCCGGCCCGGCGGCAGCACGGGCCGCTCGGTGGCGCAGCGCTCGCCGCCCACCTCCTGGGGATACGCGCAGCGCGGGTGGAACGGGCAGCCGGGCGGCGGCGCCAGCAGGCTCGGCGGGGCGCCCGGGATCGGGGTCAGCGGCTCGGCCACGTCGGAGGACAGCCGGGGCATCGAGCCCAGCAGGCCCCAGGTGTAGGGGTGTTGGGGCGAGCGCAGCACCTCGCGCACCGTGCCGCGCTCGACGGCCCGGCCCGCGTACATCACCAGCAGGTCGTCCGCCGTGTTCGCCACGACCCCCAGGTCGTGCGTGATCAGGACGATCGCCGAACCGGTCTGCTGCTGGAGGTCCTTGAGCAGGTCGAGGATCTGCGCCTGCACGGTGACGTCCAGGGCGGTCGTCGGCTCGTCGGCGATGAGCAGTTCGGGGTCGCAGACCAGCGCCATCGCGATCATGGCGCGCTGCCGCATGCCGCCGGAGAACTGGTGCGGATAGTCGTCCACGCGGAGCGCGGCCTGGGGGATGCCGACCTTGCGCAGCATCTCCACGGCCCGCTGCCGGGCCTCGCGGCGGGAGGCGCCGGTGTGCTTGCGGTACGGCTCGGCGATCTGCCGGCCGACCGTGCAGTAGGGGGAGAGCGCGGTGAGCGAGTCCTGGAAGACCATCGCCATCCGGTTGCCGCGCAGCTTCTCCAGCGTCGACTCGGCGGCAGTGGTCAACTCCTGGCCGTCCAGCAGGATCTCGCCCCGGACGTCGGTGCTCCTGCGGTCGTGCAGACCGAGCACGGCGAGACTCGCGACGGACTTGCCCGAGCCGGACTCGCCGACGATGCCGAGCGTACGGCCGCGCTCCAGCGCGAAGGAGAGCCCGTCGACGGCCCGGACGATGCCGTCCTCGGTCGCGAAGCGCACGTACAGGTCGCGTACGGAAAGGAACGTGCCTGCGTTGGCGGGGGTTTGATGCGGAACGGTCACGGTGACCCTCTCCTCCTCTCCAGGCTCTCTAGGCCAGCCGCACACGCGGGTCGATGACCGCGTACGCCGCGTCGACGACGATGTTGGCCACGACGATCGCCGTGCAGCCCACGAGCATCACCGCCATCAGCGTCGGCAGATCGGTCTCGCTCACCGAGGAGACGGCGAGCCGGCCGAGCCCGTGCAGGCTGAAGGTGAACTCCGTGATGATCGCCCCGCCGAACAGTGAGCCCAGGTCGATGCCGAAGATGGTGACGATGGGCGCGAGCGCTCCGCGCCACGCGTAGCGGAAGAAGACCGTGCGCCGGGACAGCCCCTTGGCGCGGGCGGTGCGCACGTACTCCTCGCCGAGCTGCTCGACCATCTGCGAGCGGGTCATCCGGCTGTAGTTGGCGATGAAGATGATGGACAGCACCAGCCAGGGGATCAGCATCCCCATGAACCACTTCCCCGGGTTCTCGGTGAACGGGTAGTAGGCGGGGTTGTCCATCCAGTGCAGTCCGCTGACGAGGACGGCGAGTGCGACGACTCCCACGAAGTAGATCTGCAGCGCCCCGCCGACGAGCGACAGGGAGCTGAAGAACTTGTCGACCCAGGTGCCCCGGAAGGCCGCCGCGAGCATGCCGACGCCGACTCCGACGACGAGGAAGACCACGGCCCCGCCGATGGTGATCGACAAGGTGGTGGGGAAGCGGTCGACGATGGTGTCCCACACCGGCTGCTGGTTGGAGAAGGAGTAGCCGAAGCAGGGCGCCGGGCAGTGCCCGACGGCGAAGTCGCGTCCGGCGAACAGGCCCGTCATGTAGTGCCAGTACTGCACGGGCACCGGCTGGTCCAGGCCCAGGTTCTTGTTGATGACGGCCAGGGCGTCCGCCGTGCAGTTCTTGCCGCAGGACAGCCGGGCCGGTTCGGCGGGCAGCGCGAAGAACAGGAAGAACGTGATGGCGCTGATGAGCAGGACGATGACGAGGGCGCCGAGGACGCGGCGGGCGAGGAATCTCAGCATGGCTGCGCGGTCTTCCGACAGGGAGGGGGCGGCGGGGTCGGCCGGGCCCTGACGCGCGGGCCCGGCGGTCGTGCGGGGCGCGGGGGTTACTTCACGTACACGCCGGTGGGGTCGACGGTCCCGTAGACCGGCTGGTAGCGGACCCCGCCCAGGTTCGAACCCCACAGGGAGAACAGCAGGTTGTAGAAGGTGGGCACGGCCGGCGCGTTCTCGGAGAGGATCCTGTCGGCGAGTTTCTGCCACTCCGGGGCCGCCTTCTTCACGTCCGGGATCGCGTTGATCCGGTCGATCTCGGCGTTGACGGACGGGTCGTTGATGTGCGGGTAGTTCTGCGAGCCGTCGGCGATGTTCCGGCCGTCGTACAGCGGCGGCACGATGGTCGAGGCCACCGGCCAGTCCGCGCCCCAGCTGGAGCGGTAGATGTCGAAGCCGTTGTCCACCTTGCCGATCGCGTTCTGGTAGATGTTGGCGTCGATCTCCTTCTTCTGCACCTTGAACCCGGCGCGTTCCAGTGCCTGGGTGACGACCACGGAGACCTTCTGCTGGACGTCGGTGTTGGAGTAGGCGTAGACGATCTCCTGGCCCTCCTTGCCGGCCTCCTTGAGCAACTGCCGGGCCTTGTCGGGGTCACCGGCGGGCTTGGCCTTCTTCCCGAACGGGTCGCCGGGGCGGTAGCCGTCGATCGACGGCGCCAGGAAGTCCGCCGCGAGCTGCGCGCCCGAGGCCCCGCCGACCTGTTGCACGATCTGCCCGTTGGGCATCGCGTACGCCAGTGCCTTGCGTACGCGCACGTCCTTGATCCGGTCCATGTTGAAGTTGATGACGTCGACGTAGGGCTGGATCTCGTTGAGGCGGCGTGCCTTGGTGTCGGCCTGGGCCAGGACCTTCTCGGTCATCTCCGGGGCGACCGCGTTGGAGAACGACAGGGCGTTCTTGTCGCCGCCCTGGTCGGCGAGGTAGCGGCGGGTGGAGTCCGTGTACTGGTGGCCGAAGCCGATCTCGAACCGGTCCACGTACTGGTGGCGGATCGGATCGGTCTTCGCGTCCCAGTGCTCGTTGCGCACGAGCGTGAGGGACTTGCCCACCTTGTAGTCGGCGACCTTGTAAGGGCCGGTGGCGAAGGGCGCGTTGTCGTACTTCTGCTTGCCGTCCTTCTCCGCCTTGACGGCTCCGTAGCCCGGCATCGCCATCGCGAACGGGGTGTCGGCGTGCGGCCGCTGGAAGTGGAAGACGACGGTCCGCTCGTCGGGGGTGTCGAGGACCGAGGCGGGCAGATGCTGCCCGTTGTACGGGCCGTCCGGCAGCGCCTTGCGGTAGGTGGTGCCCTCACCGGAGAGCCACTGCTGCACGTACTGCGGGCCGTCCGTCTCGAAGGAGGCGTACAGCCGCTCGACGGCCCAGCGCACGTCCTGGGAGGTGACCGGTGAGCCGTCCTCGAACTTCAGCCCGTCCTTGAGGGTGTACGTCCATGTCCTGCCGCCGTCGGAGGAGGCGCCGATGTCCTTGGCGAGGTCGCCGACGACCTTCACACGCCCCTTGTCGTCCACCTTGTACGAGGTGAGCGTGCGGTTGTAGAGCATCTGGTTCGCCAGCATGTCGGAGATGTAGATCTGGCCCGGGTCGAGATGGCGGAAGGCGTCGCGCTGCAGGACGGTGACGGTGCCGCCCTTCTTCGCGCCGGGCACCGCGGGGGCGGGGCCGGTGGAATCGCTCGCGGATCCGAGGGAGTAGTTGGAGGACACGTTCTTGTCCTGGCCCGGCCCCTCGCTCTGCGCCGGGCCGCCGCCCCCGCCGCTGCTGCACGCGGAGAGCGCCAGGGCTCCCGCTGCCAGGGCCGCGGCACCGCGGCCGGCTCTGCGCTTCGTCGGCGTCGTCATCGGGAATTCGCACCTGCCTGTCGTGATCGCGGACGTGACGTGCTGTGCGGAACAAGGGAGTTGCGGGCGGTACGGGCCGGAAAAAGGGTGGCGGTCAGCGGGCGGTGCGCGGGTCGAAGGCGTCCCGCGCCGAGTCCCCGAGCAGATTGAAGGCGATCACGAAGAGGACCATCGCGATGCCGGGGAAGAAGATGTAGGTGATGTCGCTCTCGTAGTACTTGGCGCCGTTGGCGAACATCCGCCCCCAGTCGGGGGTGGGTTCGACGACCCCGACCCCGATGAAGGACAGCCCCGCCTCCGTCGTCACCAGTGTCGGCAGCATCAGCGTGGACTGCACCAGGATCGGGGTCCACAGATTGGGCAGCAGCTCCTTGGTGATGATCCGCCACGGCGAGGCCCCGGTGACCTTCGCCGCCTCCACGAACTCCCGCTCCCGCAGGCTCAGTACCTGACCGCGCAGCAGCCGCGCGAGCCCCATCCAGCCCAGCAGCCACAGCACCACGATCAGGGTGATCACACGCAGCGCGGTCGGGGTCTCCTTCTCCGGGCTGACGAAGAGCGCGTAGACGACCGGCGTGAAGGCGATGAACGACAACTGCTGCGGAAACGCCAGCAGCAGGTCGATGAACCGGCCCAGGAAGTAGTCGGCGCGCCCGCCCAGATACCCGGCCGTCACCCCCACCAGCACGCCGGTGACCACGCACAGCACCGTGGCGGCCGCCGCGATCAGCAGCGAGGTGCGGATGCCGTAGACCAGCTGGGTCAGCACGTCCCGGCCCAGGGTCGGCTCGATACCGAACCAGAAGCGGCCGGAGATCCCGCCGTTGGGGGCGACGGGATAGCCGTAGGCGTTGAGCAGGCCCGGCTCGTCCAGCCCGTACGTCGTCGTGGGGTCCTTGCCGTACAGCAGGGAGATCAGCGGGGCCGCCAGCGCCACGAGGAGGAAGAACCCGACGACGCACGCGGAGACCACCCCCGCGCGGTCCCGCTTGAACCGCCGCCACATCAGCTGCCCGGGTGAGCGGCCGGCCGCCTCCGGCGGCGCCGCCGCACGGTAAGGACTCGTCATCGCGCGCATCCCCGCCCTGTCCGCTTCTCCGCCCCGCCGCGGGCGCGCGGGCGCCGGCGGCGGGGCCGTGAGTCAAGTCGCCGAGCAATTCGCCGAGTAGCCGGTGAGTAGAAGCGGACTCTGGCAACGGATCGACGGTCCGGTCAAGAGGGCTGCGCGGACCATGCCCGGATCGTGTTCAGGACTTCTCCGGACCGAAGGTTTCCGGAGTCTCCCGGAGTCTCCTCACGCCATGCCCAACGCCCGCTTCAGGAAGTCCACTTGGAGCAGCAGCAGGTTCTCGGCCACCTGCTCCTGCGGCGTCATGTGCGTCACCCCCGACAGCGGCAGGACCTCGTGCGGGCGGCCCGCCGCGAGCAGCGCCGAGGACAGCCGCAGCGTGTGCGCCGCGACCACGTTGTCGTCCGCCAGCCCGTGGATCACCATCAGCGGCCGCGCCGGCTCAGCCGGGAGCGACAAACCCTCTTCCGTGACAAGGGAGTTGCGCGCGTACACCTCCGGCTGCTCGTCCGGCAGCCCCAGATAGCGCTCGGTGTAGTGGGTGTCGTACAGCCGCCAGTCGGTCACCGGAGCGCCCGCGACGCCCGCGTGGAAGACGTCCGGGCGGCGCAGTACGGCCAGCGCGGCGAGGTAACCGCCGTACGACCAGCCCCGGATCGCCACCCGGTCCAGGTCCAGCGGGAAGCGCTCCGCCAGCGCCCGTACCGCCTCCACCTGGTCGTCCAGGCTCACCCCCGCGAAGTCGTCGCGCACGGCCTTCTCCCAGGCGGGGGAGCGGTGCGGGGTGCCCCGGCCGTCGGCGACGACGACCGCGAACCCCTGGTCGGCGAACCACTGCGAGGTCAGGTGCGCGTTGTGCGCGGCGACCACGCGCGGACCGTGCGGGCCGCCGTAGGGGTCCATGAGCACCGGCAGCGGGCCGTCGCCCTCGCGGTGGCCGGTGGGCAGCAGCACGGCGCACGGGATCCGGCGCGTGCCCGCCTCGGTGAGGCGCGCGTGGGAGGTGAGCACCGGCGTCGCGGCGTACGAGGCCACGCTCGCGACCTCCTTGCCGTCGCGCAGCACCCGCACCCGTGCCCCGCTGTGCTCCAACGACGCCGACACCAGCACGGTGACGTCCCCCGAGCGCACGGCCGAGTGCCACCCGGGCTCCCGCGAAACGCGTTCCGCGCCCTGCTCGCCGACCCGGTAGACGTGCGTCTCGCCGGTCTCCGGAGCGCCGGCTTCCGCGCCCGCCGACGCCGAGACCAGCACGTCCCGCTCCCCGACGTCCAGCACCGCTCGCACATGCAACCGCGCGTCGGTCAGCGTCCGTTCGCCGGCCTTCAGCACCCGGGCCCCGTTGTCGTCCGCGATCCGCACGAGCCGTCCGTCCGGCGTCCAATCGGGCACGCCTGCGAAAAGATCCAGCCAGATTTCGTCCCGTTCGGTGTGCAGCACACGCGTGGCACCCGTGGCCGGGTCGACCTCCAGATACACCTGCGTCCGCTGGTCACGGGCCTGCACGAGCAGCACCGGAGGACCGTCGGCGGACCAGGTCACCCGCGCCAGGTACGGGTAGCGCTCGCGGTCCCAGACGACGTCCGTACGGCCGCCGTCGAGCCGCAGCACCGCCAGCGACACCTCGGCGTTGGGCGTCCCCGCCGCCGGGTAGGCGACCTCGGCGGGCTCGCTGCCGGGCTGGGCGGGGTCGGCGATCCACCAGCGGCGCACCGGGGAGTCGTCCACGCGCGCCGCCAGCAGCGACGCGCCGTCCGGCGCCCACCAGAAACCCCGGGAACGGTCCATCTCCTCCGCCGCGACGAACTCCGCGAGCCCCCAGGTCACCCCGGGGCCCTCGGGCCCGGCCAGCTCCCGGTCGGCCCCGCCCTCCGCGAGCGCGACGACCCGCAGCGCGCCGTCCGCGACATAGGCCACGTGCCGCCCGTCCGGCGACGGACGCGGATCCGCCACCGGCCCCGGCACGTTCAGTTCGCGCACCGCGCCGTCGCGCAGCCCGGCCACGAACAGCCGCCCCGACAGCGCGAACGCCGCGAGCTCCGCCGCCCGGTCCACCGCGTAGCCCACGACGCCCGCCGAACTCTCCCGGCTGCGCTCGCGCCGCGCCCGTTCCTCCGCCGACAACTCCTCGTCCGCGCCGCCCAGCAGCACGGCGGGATCGGCGGCGGCGTACTCCCGCCCCGTCGCGAGATCCAGCACCCACAGGACATTCGTCCGGTCGGTACCGCCGCGGGACCGCAGGAAGACGACGCGCGAGCCGTCCGGGGACACGGTGAAGGCGCGGGGCGCGCCGAGCGAGAAACGCTGCGTACGGGCGTACTGCCTGGGAAACGAGAGCTGTCCGGTCATGGGCCGAGCCTATGCGGGCGGGTGCGGCGCGCCAGGGCCGCGTGCTCCCCTCCTCCCAGGGCGGCGAGAAGTCGTCGTGCGCCCCGGAATTGCCCCTGTGCACCCAGTGATGCGGCGCCCCCGGAAAGTTATGATCACTGGCGCGCGGCCGGTATGTCTCCTGTGGCATCGGTATGTCGTCCGTAGTCTGCGTATGTCGTTCGTCCCCGTGGCCCGGTCCCGGCCGGGCCCGCCGTGTCCAACCGTGCGTACCTGGAGGTGAACCGCAGTGGCACTCTCGATTTCGGCGGTGGTGCTGTTGGCGATCGTCGTCATCCTTCTGGTCCGGAAATCCGGCCTGAAGGCGGGCCACGCCGCGGTCTGTGTGCTGCTCGGGTTCTACATGGCGAGCTCCTCGGTCGCCCCCACGCTGCGCTCGTTCACCACGAGCGTCACGTCGATGATCAGCAACATCAGGTTCTGAACCGGCCGTGCGGGCCGGGCCCGCCGGGCGGCGCCCCGCCGGGCCCGCGCGCCTCGTAGGCTGGTGCCATGACCGACCTTCCCGGCCGCCGGCTGCTCCTGGTGCACGCGCACCCGGACGACGAATCGATCAACAACGGCGCGACCATGGCCAAGTACGCCGCCGAAGGTGCTCAGGTCACCCTCGTGACCTGCACGCTCGGCGAGGAGGGCGAGGTGATCCCGGCCGGCCTCGCGCACCTGGCCGCCGACCGCGAGGACGCCCTCGGCCCGTACCGGGCCGGCGAACTGGCCGCCGCCATGAAGGAACTGGGCGTCGGCGACCACCGCTTCCTCGGCGGCCCCGGCCGCTACCGGGACTCCGGCATGCTGGGCTCCCCGCAGAACGAGCACCCGGCGTGCTTCTGGCGCGCCGACGTCGACGAGGCCGCCGCGTCCCTCGTCGAGGTGATCAGGGAGGTCCGCCCGCAGGTCCTGGTCACCTACGACCCCGACGGCGGCTACGGCCACCCCGACCACATCCAGGCGCACCGCGTCGCGATGCGCGCCGCCGAGCTCGCGGGCGAGGCCGGCTTCCGCCCGGACCTCGGCGCCCCGCACACCATCGCCAAGGTCTACTGGAACTGCGTGCCGCGCCGCCTCGCCGAGGAGGGCTTCGCGCGGCTGCGCGCCACCGCCTCCGCCCTGCCGTTCGCGGGCGTCGCGGAACTCTCCGACGTCCCCGGCGTCGTGGCCGACGAGGACGTCACCGCCGTCATCGACGGCGCCCACCACGTACGGGCGAAGGCCGCGGCGATGCGCGCCCACGCCACGCAGATCACCGTGGAGGAGCCCTTCTTCGCGCTCTCCAACGACCTCGCGCAGCCCCTCTTCGCCGACGAGTGCTACCGGCTCGTGCGCGGGACGGCCGGGGCCGGGCGCGAGGACGATCTGTTCGCAGGTGTGACGGGAGCGTCAGCAGTGCCGGATGCCACGGGAGTTGCGGGAGGCGGCGCATGACCACCCCGCTCTCCGCCGCGCGGCTGGCCGGATATCTCGGCCTCGTCGTTCTCGGCGCGCTCGTCGGCGTCGCCGGATCCCTCGTCCAAGGCGGCTGGTTCCCGGGCGGATTGGCCCTCGCGCTGCTCGCCGTCGCCGGGGTCTGCTGCGGCGGACTGTTCGCGACCGGAACCAGATTCGGCGGGGCGGCACCCGCCGCGGGCTGGACGGTCACGGTGCTGCTGCTGACCGAGAGCCGGCCCGAGGGCGACTTCCTCTTCGGCAACGGACTCGGCTCGTACGCCTTCCTGCTGGGCGGCATCGCCCTCGCTGTGATGTGCGCCACGGTCCCGAGGCCGCCGCAACCGGGCGGCCCCCCAGCCCGACTTGGCAAGTGAGGTGACGGCATCCCTCTGACGGCCTCCGACCGCCGGCCGGTGCTCCGGGACCCCGGCGGACGGCGGGCACGGACGGCGGGATGCGGCGTCCGCCGGCCACCGGCCGTCCGGCGGTCGTCAAGTGCCCGTCCGGGTGCCCAGTATGGTGGTGCGCGCCGCCGAGCTTCCCCTGGCTTTCGAACATGGGCGACCCCAGCGAGGTCAACGAGGGCGGCGGAGAACAACCGGGAGATCTGCTTTGAGCCGTGAATCTGACAGTCCGTCCTCCGGGGACCGGGGGCGCGGTGGCGCCGCCTACCCGTCCGGGACCCCCCCGTACGGCACCCGCCACAGCTCCGGGGCCGCCGGACAGGAGCCGGCCGCGCCGCCGCGGCCGGAGGAACCGAAGACCGAGACCACGCTGACGACCCGGATCCGCATCAACATCCCGGGCTCGCGGCCCATCCCGCCGGTCATCATGCGCACGCCCGTCGGCGAGGACTCCGCCGCGTCCGCTTCGCCGTCCGCGGCTTCCTCCTCCTCCGCTGCCGCCGCGACCGCGCAGGGCGGCGGCGCCGCGGGTGCCGGTGCCGCCGGCCGGCGGGCCGACGGCAAGGCCCCGCTGCCGCGCCGCACCGAGAACAAGGTCGCCGCGCGCCGGCAGCAGGAACGGGAGCAGGCCGAGCAGCGGCCGTCGGACAAGGCGGGCAGCGACTGGTTCGCCCCGCGCAAGCCCGGCTCGCCGCCGCCCGCTTCGCCGTCCGCCCGTACGGGCACCACCCGCAACGGCATCACGCCCGGCGCGGCCGCGGCCGTCGCCTCCGGGGCGGCCGCCGCCCGCCGCCCGGGCGCACAGCAGCCCGGGCCCGGCGACGCCTCCACCACGGGTACGACGCCGTGGGACGCCGCGGCCGCTTCCGCTACGGGCGCGCAGGGGCCCGCCGTCGGCGGCGGTGCGTGGCCCGCTGACGCTTCCACCACGGGCACGACCCCGTGGGACGCCGCCGCCGCTTCCGCGACGGGCGCGCCCGCGGCCGGTACGACGCCGTGGCCCGGCGACTCCGCTCCCGCGACGGGCGGCAGCCCGTGGACGACCGCGCCGGGCGACGACCGGGCCGCCGGCGGCACGCCCTGGCAGGGCGGGACCGGCACCGGCACGGGTATGCCGACGCCTGGCGGCACGCCGATGGGCAGTGCGCCGATGGGCAGTGCGCCGATGGGCAGTGCGTCGGCGGGCGGCGGCACGGCGCGGCGCCGACGCGGCGCCGACGACGACTGGCCCGGCGGGAACGCGGCCCCCGCTGCCGCGAGCCCTGCGGCTGGTGCGGTGCCGAACTCCGGTGCGCAGACGGGCGCGAGGCCCTGGGACTCTGCGGCCTCCGCTGCTGCGAGCTCTGCGGCTGGTGCGGCGTCGAACTCTGGCGCGCAGACTGGCGCGACGCCCTGGGACTCCGCGACCCCGGCCGCCGCGAGCGCCGCAGCCGGTGCGGTGCCGAACTCCGGTATGCAGACCGGTGCGACGCCTTGGGACTCTGCGGCCTCTGCCGCTGCGAGTTCTGCGGCTGGTGCGGCGTCGAACTCTGGTGCGCAGACCGGTGCGACGCCCTGGGACTCCGCGACCCCGGCCGCCGCGAGCGCCGCAGCCGGTGCGGTGCCGAACTCCGGTATGCAGACCGGTGCGACGCCTTGGGACTCCGCGGCCTCCGCCGCCGCGAGCCCCGCGTCCGCCGCAGCCCCGAACTCCGGTGCGCAGACCGGCCTCCCGGGTCAGGGTGCCCCCGGCGCCGGAACGCCCTGGCAGGGCGGGGCCGTTGACGGCGCGTCCACCACCGGTACGACGCCGTGGCCCGGCGACTCCGCCGGCACCGGCGCCACGCCCTGGCCCGGTACGGGCGCGCAGGGCGCCGCGCCGCAGGCCGCCGCCGCGCCCGCGCCGGCCGGCAGCGGTGCCGCGCCGTGGACCGAACCCCTGGAATCCACGCAGCAGTTCCCCGCACCCCCCGCCCCGGGCGGCCGGGGCAGCGGCCCCGTGCTGCCCTTCCCGGACGGCACGCGCACGGACCCCGCCCGCCAGGGCACCCCGCGCGTCCCGGCGCCGTCCGCCGGCCCGCAGACGCAGAGCCCCGCCGACGCCGGCACCCCGGGTGCCCCGGGCACTCCCAAGAAGAACAAGGGCGCCGGGGCGCCGAAGAAGGGCGCCGCCAAGGTGCCCCCGCCCGGCGGCCGGACGAGCTCCGACACGCTCGTCAGCGGCGTGCCCGTCGTGCCCCCGGCCGCCGGCCAGGGCAAGCCGGGCCAGGGCGCCGCGACGGGGAACCCGGCCGACAGCGGGGCGCCGCGCGTGCCCGTGCCCAGGCCCAAGGTGCCCGCGCCCGCCACGGCGGCGAAGGACGCGCCCAAGGCGGCGCCCAAGGCCGCGCCCAAGAAGAAGGGCCGCAACAAGCTCGTACTCCTCGGCGGCGCGGTCGTCGGCCTGGCCGCCGCCGCGTACGCCGCCGGGCTGCTCCTCGACCACGCGGACGTGCCCAACGGCACCACCGTGCTCGGCGTCGCCATCGGCGGCAAGAGCAAGGAGGACGCCGTCAAGACCCTCGACAAGGCGCTCGGCGACCGGGCCGGCGCCCCGCTGAAGGTCGCCGTCGGCGGCAAGGAGGCCGAACTCAAGCCGTCCGTGGCCGGGCTGTCCATCGACACCCAGGCGACCGTGCGCAACGCGGCCGGGCGGGACTACAACCCGCTCACCGTCATCGGCTCGCTCGTCGGCGGCACCCGCACCGCCGAGCCCGTCGTGACCGTGGACGACGAGAAGATCGCCGACGCCCTCAAGCGGCTCACCGGCGGGAGCGGCGGCGCCCAGGACGGCACGATCCGCTTCGAGGCGGGCAAGGCCGTGGCCGTCTACGGCAAGCCGTACGAGGGCGTCGACAGCGGCAAGGCCGTCACAGCCGTCTCCCAGGCGTACAAGAACCGCGCGGCCACCGGCAAGGACGAGACCGTGCAGCTGCCGAGCTCCACCCAGCAGCCGAGGGTGAGCAACGCCGAGGTCGACCGGATGATGAAGGAGTTCGCGGAGCCGGCGATGTCCGGGTGGGTCTGGCTGAAGGCTGGGAACGCGGAAGTTCCGTTCAGCCAGAAGTCGATCGGTGATTTGCTCACCATGAAGCCTGATAGCGATGGCAAGCTTCAGCCGGTGATCGACCTGGCGGGACTTCAGGCCAAGTACGGGAACGCCTTTGACAATGTGGTAGTAGATGCGGGAGCGGGCAAGGTCAAGATGACTTCGCGCCATGCTGCGGCAGCCGTCATCAAGGCCCTTCGAGAGCCGGCCCCCACACCTCCGAAGAAGCGCTTGGCGGTTGTGGAAGGAACTCCAGGCTCCTGACCAGACAGTGATGGGCTGTTCTGCCGGATTGCATAACCGGCAGAACAGCCCATTCAATGTTTGGTTCTACGGGCGGTCGATGCAGTACAGAACGACCCAGCCGTCAATGCCTCGATAGTTGACCGAGATCCAGTGGATGCCATTCTTGCCGCAGGCGTAATAGCTGCCGCCTTCCGCGCCACCGCCGCAATATGCGCGAGCCCCCTTCGGGAGGATGCCCAGCGCTGTGGAGTTGCTGGTCGGGCGCTCACGGATCGTGAGGCTTTCCAAAGCGAAGCAGTTTGTGGCTGCGGCCGCTGCGCTCTGTACTCGGGCGTGTGACGCCGATGCGCTCTGTGCCTGCGCAGGCGAGGACATGCCCGCAGTCGCGAAAGCAAGGGCGGCTAATGATCAAGAGTGTTTAAAGGGCTGCCCCCGGTGGCGAGACCCATGACATCTGTCATCCACAGCCCGGTACAGCCGACACTGCCGCCCTCCTCCCCGCTCCGCGAGGATGGGGCGCATGACCACTACAGCGAGCTTCACGGGGGACGGGCGCCGCACCGGCGCCCCCGTGGTCAGCTTTGAGAACGTCAGCAAGAACTACGGTGCGGTGCGCGCCGTGGCGGATCTGGACCTGCAGCTGTTCCCGGGCGAGACCGTCGCCCTCCTCGGCCCGAACGGGGCGGGCAAGTCGTCCACGCTCGACCTGCTGCTGGGCCTGCGCAATCCCGACGCGGGCCGCGTCGAGATCTTCGGGACCACGCCGCAGAAGGCCATCGAGCGCGGCAAGGTCGGCGCGATGCTGCAGAGCGGCGGCCTGATGGAGGACGTGAAGGTCCGTGAGCTGGTGCAGCTGGGCTGCGATCTGCACCCCCACGGCCACCCGGTGGACCGGGTCCTGGAGCAGGCCGGCATCACCGAGATCGCCGACCGCATGGTCAACAAGCTCTCCGGCGGCCAGGAGCAGCGGGTGCGGTTCGCACTCGCGACCGCCGGGGCCAACGAGCTGATCGTGCTGGACGAGCCGACGACCGGTATGGACGTCAGCGCCCGGCAGGCGTTCTGGAGCGTGATGCGGCGCCAGGCGGACGAGGGGCGCGCGGTCCTGTTCGCCACGCACTATCTGGAGGAGGCCGACGCCATCGCGGACCGGGTGATCGTGCTGCACCGGGGCCGTGTCATAGCCGACGGCTCCGCCGCCGAGATCAAGGCGAAGGCCGGGGCCCGCCGCGTCGTCTTCGACCTGGACACCCCCGTCGGCGAGGGCGCGCTGCGCGAGCTGCCGTTCCTGTCGTCCCTGGAGGTCTCCGGCCGTACGGTGCGCATCCAGTCGCACGACGCGGACGCGACCGTCCACGCCCTGTACGCGCTCGGCCTCTACCCCCGCAACCTGGAGGTCTCGGGGCTCGGCCTGGAGCAGGCGTTCATCGCCATCACCGACGCCGCGACCGCCGAGGAGGCAGCCCGATGAGGACGCTCGTCAAGCTGGAGATCACGCGCACCCTGCGCAACAAGAAGTTCATGTTCTTCACAGTGCTGTACCCGGCGGCGCTGTATCTGCTGATCTCCGCCGGTGCGGACGGCTCGACCGTCGGCGACACCGGGCTGACCTTCCCGCTGCTGTACATGGTCTCGATGGCCACGTTCGGCGCGATCACCGCCGTTCTCGTGGGCAACAGCGAGCGCATAGCCAAGGAGCGCGAGAAGGGGTGGGTGCGGCAGCTGCGGCTCACCGCACTGCCCGGCCACGGCTACGTCGTCTCGAAGATCGCCTCGGCGGCCGTGGTGTCCCTGCCGTCCATCCTGATCGTCTTCGTCGTGGCGGCGGCCGGGAAGGGAGTGCGTCTGGACGCCTGGCAGTGGGTCGCGCTCGCGGCCGTGATCTGGGCGGGCAGCTCGGTCTTCGCGGCGCTGGGTGTCGCGCTCGGCTATCTGGTCATGGGCGACGCGGCCCGCCCCGTCGTCATGATCGTCTACTTCGGTCTGTCGATGCTCGGCGGGCTGTGGATGCCCTCGGCGGTCTTCCCGCAGTGGCTGCAGAACATCGCCGAGTACGTGCCGACGCACGCCTACGCGGCCCTGGGCCAGGCCATCGAGCGCGGCCACGCGCCGGGGGTGAAGGACGCGGCGATCCTCGTGTTCTACCTGGTGGTCTTCTCCGTCGCGGCAGCGCAGCTCTACCGCAAGGACACGAAGAAGGCCTGACGCCCGGACCGGTCCCGGCCGCGCGGGGGGCGGCCGGGGCCACCCGGGGCAGGACACACTGGGGGACGACGGTGCAGGTGAGGAGATGCGTGGGATGACGGCGGACGAGCCCCGTCGGCAGCGGTGGCGCGAGCGGCTCCTGGCCGAGGACGACCTGACGGCCGACTCGGGTCTGGGGCGCCCGCCCGAGACCCGCCGCCAGGCCATGGTGAAGCTGATGTGGGTCTGCATCTGGTTCGCCTACCTCGGCGAGCCGGTGTCCGATCTGCTCGGCGGCCACCACACGCTCGCGGCCGTCCTGCTGGGCGCCCTCGGACTGCTCGCCTACCTGGGCGTGTATCTGGCGCTGATCTTCCGGCGCACCATGCTGGCGATGGACGGCCGGGTGTTCGCGCCGCTGGGCTTCCTGCTGGGCACGGCCCTCGTGCTCACCCTGACCCTCGGCTACTCCTGGCTCGTGCTGTTCGTCTACGTGTCCGTCGCGGCGAGCGCGGTCCTGCCGATGCGGCTCGCGCGCCTCGCGATCCTCCTGGTCACCGGACTGCTGCTGGGGATCGGGATGACGGCGCCCGGCGCGGGCGACTTCCTGCCCTGGCTGGTCCTGCCCACCCTGCTCGGCGGGGCCGCGATGGCGGGCGTCCGGCAGATGGCCCGTACGGCCCGGGCGCTGCGCGAGGCCCGGGCGACCGTCGCCCACCTCGCGGCCAACGAGGAGCGGCTGCGGCTCGCCCGCGATCTGCACGACCTGCTCGGGCACTCCCTCTCCCTGATCACGCTCAAGAGCGAGCTGGCCGGGCGGATGCTGCCGGACCGGCCCGAGCAGGCCGCCCAGCAGGTCGCCGACATCGAGAAGGTCAGCCGGCAGGCCCTGGTGGACGTGCGGGAGGCGGTGAGCGGCTTTCGCCGCCCCACGCTCGGCGCCGAGCTCGCCGGGGCCCGTACGGCCCTGACCGCCGCGGGCATCGCCGCCGCCGTCGCCCCCTTCCCCGAGCGCCACCCCGACCTGCCCGCCGCCCAGGAGGGCGCCCTGGCCTGGGCCCTGCGGGAGGCGGTGACGAACGCGGTGCGGCACAGCGGGGCGCGCCGCTGCGAGCTCACGCTCACCGAGGAGAGCGACGAGCTGTGCCTGACCGTCACCGACGACGGCAAGGGCCCCGCCGGCCCGCACGGCAACGGCCTCACGGGCCTGGCCGAACGCCTCGCCCTCGCCGACGGCCGCCTGGAGACGGGACCCGGCCCGCGCGGAGGGTTCCGGCTGCGCGCGTACGTACCGCTCTCCCGCGCCGGAGCCGCCCCGGAACAGCAGGACCCGGCACCGCCGGTGGGCTCCTGCTGAGGACGCTCACGTACGGGGGAGCCCGGGTTACCGGGTGAGGTTGCCGTTGACGGCGGCGGTGACGAAGGGGGGCCAGGCCGTGCGGGGCACGGTGAGGTGTTTGCGGTCGGGGTTTTTGGAGTCACGTATGGGTATTACGTGTGCGTACTGTTCGGAGATCTCGATGCAGCCGCCACCGCCATTGCTGTGAGAGCTCTTGCGCCAGGTGGCTATTGATTGGTCGATCCTGGTGGTGTGCACGGGGAGTACTCCTCAAGCGCCTTGCGAATCAGGGTCCTTGATTCCTCAACGTCCAAGGCCAGTTGACTCAAGTGATCGTAGAGGTTGACGTACTCGATGGTGCGCTTCGGTTGTGTGATGTAGATGCCACCGGACAGGGACGGTCGATGGACGGTGGTTCGCCCTCGTCGGTCCTCAAAAATGGTCACAGTGCCGATATCCGAGAAAACATTCTGCTCCCGTCGGGGCAGTAGCCGGAGAGCGACGTTCCGCCTGCGTGACTGCCTCATCATGTGACTCAACTGGCCCCTCATGACGGCGCGATCGCCGACTCCGAGATCCAGCGCACCCTCCAGGAAGACGATCGAGAGCTGCGGCGCCGCAGGCGTGTCCAATACTGCGCGCACTTGCCTGCGGTAGTGCACTTTGTCATCAAGGTCGCCGCCGTACGCGGCCAGACCTGCGGTAAGGCAGAGACGGGCGTGCTCTTCGGTCTCCAGAAAGACAGACGTGAAGCTCGCGATCTGCCGGATCCGGACCGCGCGTGCAGCGGCCCTGAGGAATCGGCTGACGCGATCAGCGTCCGGGTTGTCGTCGAGTTCGTCGCGGAGCCTGAAGATGTGGCCTCGTGCGTCGAGGGCTGCATCGATTCGGCGGGCGACGTCCCGGCGCGGGACATGGCTCCCGTTCTCGAAATGTGAGATCGCTGATTTCGACAGGGCAACCGCTCTGCCCAGCTCGGCCTGAGTCCACCCCTTGCGCACCCGGTATTCGCAGATGGCTGCCCCGAGCTCCTCCACGCGCGCCTGGTACGGGTCAAACGGCTTTGGGGCGGGCATGGCTGTATCCCCCGGCTGACGTGGTGAGCCCTGAGCAGGGATGAGCATAGGGGGCTCAGCGGGTACGGGTGAGGGGAACCGAGAGCCCCAACTCCGGCTGGGTGACGCGGTGTTCGATCCATCACGCCTGATGCCCGTTCTGTCGTGGCCCACACTTCACCCGCCGTGACCGGCGCCGTAGGGTCGCATACCGTCCCCCGAACGCGCGCCGCCGCAGCCCCCCGCGCCTCCGTCCGAGGTGAGGCGGCACCGCCCCGCCGCCTACCCTGTCCCCGTGACCGCTCAGCCCCACCTCCCCGGCCCCGACACCCCCCGCACCGTCCGGGTGCTCCTCGCCGAGGACCAGTCCATGGTCAGGGAGGCGCTGGCGGCACTGCTGGGACTGGAGCCCGACATCGAGGTCGTCGCCCAGGTCGCCCGCGGCGACGAGGTGCTGCCCGCCGCCCGCGCCCGCGACGACCTCGACGTGGTGCTGCTCGACATCGAGATGCCCGGCATGACCGGGCTCGACGCGGCGGCCCAGGTCCGCCGCGAGCTGCCGGGGCTGAAGGTGGTGATCCTGACGACCTTCGGACGGCCCGGGTATCTGCGCCGGGCCATGGAGTCCGGCGCCGACGCCTTCCTGGTCAAGGACGCGCCCGCCGCCCAGCTCGCCGACGCCCTGCGCCGCGTCCTGCGCGGCGAGCGCGTCATCGACCCCACCCTCGCGGCCGCCGCGCTCGCCGAGGGCGCCAACCCGCTCACCGACCGCGAGCGCGCCGTGCTCAGCGCCAGCGCCGACGGCTCCACCAACGCCGAACTCGCCCGCAGCCTGCACCTGTCCCACGGCACGGTCCGCAACTACCTGTCCACGGCCATCCAGAAGACCGGCGCCCGCAACCGCGCGGAAGCGGTGCGCATCGCCCGTGACAAGGGCTGGCTGTGAGCCGCGCGGCAGCAACCCCCGTGCCCGGCCGGCTCAGTTGAGCATCGCCCGCGCGGCCAGCGCCCGGTGGCGCACCGACTCCGCCGCCGAGGGGTCCATCGCCGCGACGACCTCCGCGTACTCCTCCAGCTCGCGGGCGCCGCGCGCGAAGTCCCCGCGCTCCACGAGCAGTTCGGCACGCTCGTAGCGCAGCCGGGCCGGGTGGCGGGGCAGCAGCAGGGACAGGTCGACCGCCCACAGCCGGACGTCGCTGCGCTCGGGGCGGGCCGAGGCCCAGGCCCGGATGTTGTTCAGGATGCGCAGCACGATCTCCCCCGGCGCGGCCGGGGAGAAGGCCGTCGGCTCCGCCGGGGCCCCGGTCGCGCCCGCGACGAGCACCCCGGCCTCCTCGTCCGACAGCGGCCGCCCGCCGTCGAAAGGATCGGCCAGTACGTGCTCGCCGTGCGGGTCGCCGAAGCCGACGACGAAGTGCCCCGGTAGCGCCACCCCGTAGACGGGGGCGCCCGCCCGCCGGGCGACCTCCAGCCACACCACCGACAGCAGGATCGGCAGCCCGCGCCGCCGCAGCAGCACCTCGTCGAGCAGGGAGGACTCCAGCCGCCGGTAGTCGGCGGGGGAGCCGTGGAAGCCGAGGCGGCCGCCCAGCAGCTCCGCCAGCGCCTCGGCCCAGCGCGCGGGCGGCGTGCCCCGGCCGAGCGCGGGCAGCAGCCCGGCGAGCCGGTCCAGTTCGATCTGCGCCTCGTCGGCCAGGCGCTCCTCGTCCCGGTCCGGATGCGCCTCGGCGGCGATCAGCAGGCACAGCAGTGCCAGGTCGGGCCGCTCGTCGCGGGCGACGGCCGCGAACCGCCGCCGTCGTCCCGTGCTGCCCGCGCTCTCGTGCATGGCTGCCTCGCACCCGCTCGGGGCGGTGGGGGACCACCGCCGTCTCCCATGGTGCGCCGGACCCTGCCCCGGGCGGCGTCACCCCTGTGGTGCGCGACGGTAGTGGTAGGCGTGGTGCGTCGTGAAACCGAGGCCCTCGTAGAGCCCGCCCGCCGCGCCGTTGTCCGCCAGGACCTGGAGCCACGCCGCCGACGCCCCCTCGGCCAGGGCCCGCCCGGCGAGCGCGGCCATGACCGCTCCGGCCAGCCCCTGCCGCCGGTACGAGGGCAGCACGGCCAGGGCGGAGAACCCGGCCCAGCGCCCGTCGACCACGCACCGCCCGATCGCCACCACGTCGGCACTCACCGCGCCGGCCGTACCTCCTGCCCCGGCCGGCTTGCCCGTACCGGGCGCCGCATCGGTACCCGCCGTCGCGCCCGCTGCGGATGCGGCGGAGGCACCGCCGGGCCGCTGCTCGCCCGGTCGGCCGGAGACGGCGTCGGCGGCCGCGCCGGTCGTCGCACCCGCGTCCGCCGTCGCGGAAGCGCCGGAGACATCGCCGGGCCGCTGCTCGCCCGGCCGGCGTGCGACGGCCGCCCCGGAGACGGCGTCGGCGGTCGCGCCGGTCGTCGCATTCGCACCCGCCGTCGCGGAAGCGCCGACAGCGGGCCGCTGTACGTCCGATCGGCCTGCGGCAGCCGCACCGCGCACCGCATCCGCACCCACCACCCCGTCCCCGCCTCCCAGCACCGTCGCGAACCACACCGACGGCCCGCCCGTCAGCACCCGCCGCGCGTGCGCCGCGCCGCCCTCGCCGGGCTCGGCCCGCCCGTACATCTCCAGCCACGCCTCGTCCGGCTCCCGCGAGAGCCGTACCCGGGACGTGTCCGCGCCGGTGTCGGCGAGCGGGGCCAGGGCGGCCGTCCGCATCAGGGCCCGCTTCTCGGCCACCCAGCCGCGCGCGGCGAGCTCGCGGTCCAGCAGCTCGTCCCGCCCCGGGTCCCCGGTGACCACCTGGATCCGCGCGGGCAGCGAACGCGCGGCGTACCACGCCTCGACCCGGTCCACCGCCTCGCCGAGCGGCATCCCGCAATCGCCCAGCGGCAGCGCCGAGTTGGCGCGCTCGGTGAAACCGCCCGCCGCGCGCAGCGTCCACTCGCCCAGCCGCTCGCTCTCCGTGGCCGGCCAGCCGCGCGCCGCGACCTCCTGCAGTTCGCGTACGGTCGCCGCCGGCCCGCGCCTGCGCGCCGGGGCCGGGGGGACGACCTTCCCCGCGACGAGGCCGGACTCCGCGATCTCCACGACCTCCCCGGTGCGCCGTGTGATGCGCAGCACACCGCCCTCCCAGGCGGTCAGAACGCCGACGGTGTCCGTGAATGGGGGTTCCCCCCGACCGCCTTTCTCCGCGCGGTCGTTCAGTCGCCGCACAGATACCCTTTTTCCCACATCAGCGGTACTGATCCGGACTTCCGGACGTCCGCCCGTGGTGAATTCCACAGCACTCCTCACCCCTCTTGTTCGTCATGTGCCCGGGAACGGAGATACTAGGTGTGGGCATCGACGACGCCGCGCTCCCGCGCGAGATGAGCCCTACCGAGGAGGAACGACAGCGTGACCTACGTCATCGCGCAGCCTTGTGTCGACGTGAAGGACAAGGCGTGCATCGAGGAGTGCCCCGTCGACTGCATCTACGAGGGCTCCCGGTCCTTGTACATCCACCCGGACGAATGTGTCGACTGTGGTGCCTGCGAGCCGGTCTGCCCCGTCGAGGCGATCTTCTACGAGGACGACACTCCCGAGGAGTGGAAGGACTACTACAAGGCGAACGTCGAGTTCTTCGACGAGCTCGGCTCGCCCGGTGGTGCCTCGAAGCTCGGCCTCATCGAGCGCGACCACCCCTTCATCGCCGCCCTGCCGCCGCAGGACACGGACGCTCACTGAGCTCCGGCGCGCCAGTGCTGCCGCGGCCCCGTACGGCGTTCCCGCCGTACGGGGCCGCGCTTTTTCGTCGAGGCCGTTTTGTCCGGGCCGCCCCTCATCGCGTACACAGTCCGTAGCGGATCTTCCGCACGGCACGAAGCAGAACGCACGAAGCAGAACGCACGAAGCACACCGCACGAAGCACGCCGCACGACCTAGGAAGCGAGCACCTGTGGGCCCCGTCTCCTCCCGCCTCCCCGTCTTCCCCTGGGACCGTCTCGACCCGTACAAGGCCGAGGCCGCCGCACACCCCGACGGCATCGTCGACCTGTCCGTCGGTACGCCCGTCGACCCCGTGCCCGAGCTGATCCGGCGGGCGCTGGCCGACGCCGCCGACAGCCCCGGCTACCCCACGGTGTGGGGCACGCCCGCGCTGCGCGACGCCCTCACCGGCTGGGCGGAGCGCCGCCTCGGCGCCCGGGACCTCGCGCACGGCAATGTGCTGCCGGTCGTCGGCTCCAAGGAACTGGTGGCCTGGCTGCCCACCCAGCTCGGCCTCGGCCCCGGCGACAAGGTCGCCTACCCGCGCCTCGCCTACCCCACCTACGAGGTGGGCGCGCGCCTCGCGGGCGCCGAGCCGGTCGTCTACGACGAGCCAACGGAGCTCGACCCGGCCGGCGTCAAGCTGCTCTGGCTGAACTCGCCGTCCAACCCCACCGGCCGCGTCCTGACCGCCGACGAGCTGCGCCGCGCGGTGGCCTGGGCGCGCGAGCACGGCATCCTCGTCTTCAGCGACGAGTGCTACCTGGAGCTGGGCTGGGAGGCCGAGCCGGTCTCGGTGCTGCACCCGGACGTCTGCGGGGGCTCGTACGAGGGCATCGTCGCCGTCCACTCGCTCTCCAAGCGCTCCAACCTGGCCGGTTACCGCGCCGCGTTCCTCGCCGGTGACGCCGCCGTCCTCGGCGAGCTGCTCACCATCCGCAAGCACGGCGGCATGATGGTCGCCGCCCCGGTGCAGGCCGCCACGGTCGCGGCGCTCGGCGACAGCGCGCACGTGGCCGAGCAGCGCGAGCGCTACGCGCGACGGCGCGCGGCGCTGCGTACGGCGTTCGAGGGCGCGGGCTTCCGCATCGAGCACAGCGAGGCCTCGCTGTACCTGTGGGCGACCCGCGACGAGCCCTGCTGGGACACGGTCGCCGACCTGGCCAAGCGCGGCATCCTCGTCGCACCGGGCGACTTCTACGGGGCCGCGGGGGAGCGGTTCGTACGGATCGCCTTCACGGCCACCGACGAGCGCGTGGCCGCCGCCGTCGCCAGGCTCGCGGAGGGGTAGGCCCCCGGCGCACACGAGAGGGCCCGGGAGTCGTGGACTCCCGGGCCCTCTCGCGGTGCTGCCCGTGTGTGCTCCTCGCGGCCCGCTCAGCCGAGGGCGCCGCCGCTGAGCGGCAGGTTGCCCGTGCTGGGGAGGCTGGTCTTGGAGGCGGTGCCCGCCGCGTTGCCGACGAGGCTGCCCGCGGAGCTGCCGGCCTCGCCCGCCGCCTTGTTGGCCGCCGGGGCGACCGTCTTGCCGGTCTGGGCGACGGTGTCCGTGGCGCCCGGCACGGTGCCCTTGATGGCCTTGGTGCCGGTCTCCGTCGTCACCGCCCCGGTCTGGTGCGAGGCGGACTCGATGTTGTTGCCCAGGTTCGCGCCGTCCACCGCGCTCAGGCCGCCCAGCTCGGGGGCCTTGAGGTCCGCGGCGTTCGCCGCTCCGGCCGCACCGATGACCGGTGCCGCACCGGCGGCGACGAGCAGCGCTACCCGGGCGATCCGACGCGAGAGGGGGAGGGACATGATGCTCCTTCGACGGAGTTGAGGACGTTGGCTGTCCGGCGTGCGGACGCCGTGACTACCGCGTGACCCGCGCGAAGGTTGCGGTGAGTCGAGGTAAAGAATTGGCAATGCATCGCATTATCGCCCCCTCAAAAAACAGGGCAAAGCGGAAGCCCGGCGATGCGGTAGGAAAGGCCGACAAGCCGTGGATCCCAAGGGAGCCGGGGGAATGTGCGAGCGCGCGCACCGACTCGCCCCGGGCATCCCCGAATGACGCCGACGCCCCTCTCCCGGGTCCTTCGGAAGAGGGGCGTGTCGTACTGCTGAGCGGCGCTACTGGGCGGTGGTGATACGGACTTCGGCCGCGGGATTCGCGGGCGGCTTCCCGCCCGGTGCCGTACCCGGGCTCCCGGCCGTGCCCCCGCCCGCCGCCGGGGGCTCCTTGCGCCAGCCGTCCGCGGAGTGCTCGGCACTCCACACCCGGCCCGCGAACGACACGCGCTCGATCCGCAGTTCGGCCGCGTGCGCCACCGCCCAGGACGCCAACTGCCAGCCGCGCCGGGCCGGTCCGCCGTCCGGCGGCGCCGTCTGGACGGGCACCGTGACCGTACGGGCCGCCACGCTGTCCTTGGCGTCCGCGCCGCCCCTGCCGTCCTTGCCGCTGCCCACCGTCACCGTCGGCAGCACCGCCGCCCCGAACTCCCGGCGCAGCTTGGTCCGTACCGCCGCCGGGTCGCCCGGCTTGCCGTCCGGCGGGCTCGTCGTACAGCTGAACGCCGCCTCCTCGCGCCCCGTCAGCGCCGACGACAGCAGCGCCGCGTCCGGCTCGTGCTTCGCGTAGGCCTGCGGGAAACCGCTGCGCTGCACCTTCTGCGCGGCCACCGTCAACGGCAGCCGCGAGTACCCCGGCACCTGCACCAGATGGTCGTAGAACTTGCCCGTCGCGTACACCGGATCGGTGATCTGCTGCGCCGAACCCCAGCCCTGCGTGGGCCGCTGCTGGAACAGCCCCAGCGAATCCCGGTCGCCGTGATGGATGTTGCGCAGCCCCGACTCCTGCATCGACGTCGCCAGCGCGATCGTCACCGCCCGCTCCGGCAGCCCCCGCGCGATCCCCACGGCCGAGATCGTCGCCGCGTTCCCGGCCTGCTCCGGATCGGCCGAGTACGTCTCGCCGTTGGCCCGCACCGTGCAGCGCGGCGCCCCCGGCCCGCCCGTGACGAAGTGCGCGACCAGATACCCGATCAGGGCCAGCAGCACGGCGCAGGCGGCCGCGACGCGCAGCAGCCGGCCACGGCGGTCAAGGGTGGTGCGGGACATGCGGCCCACGTTACTGGAGACCCGCCGCGCTCAGCCGGGCCGCACCCGGCAGCGCGGCCCCGCCGCCCGGATACGCCCGTACGGGCCCGGCGCGGCGGAGTTAGGCTCGCGGGCATGGAAGACGCAGCGCACGCCCCCGAGCAGTCCCTGGACCTGAGCCTCGACGCCGCCGCCCTCACCGCGGCACTCGTCGACATCCCCTCGGTGAGCGGCCAGGAGAAGGCCCTCGCCGACGCCGTCGAAAGCGCCCTGCGCGCCCTGCCGCACCTGACGGTCGACCGGTACGGCAACAACGTGGTGGCCCGCACGGACCTCGGCCGCGCCGAACGCGTCGTCCTCGCCGGGCACCTCGACACCGTGCCCATCGCCGGCAACCTCCCCTCCCGGCTCGACGAGGAGGGCTACCTGTGGGGCTGCGGCACCAGCGACATGAAGTCCGGTGTCGCCGTGCAGCTGCGCCTCGCGGCCACCGTCCCCGCCCCCAACCGCGACCTGACCTTCGTCTTCTACGACAACGAGGAGGTCGCCTCCCACCTCAACGGCCTCGGCAGGATCGCCGACGCCCACCCCGACTGGCTGGCGGGCGACTTCGCGGTCCTGCTGGAGCCCTCCAGCGGCCAGGTCGAGGGCGGCTGCCAGGGCACCCTGCGCGTCCTGCTGCGCACCGCCGGCGAACGCGCCCACTCGGCACGCTCCTGGATGGGCAGCAACGCCATCCACGCCGCGGCCCCGGTCCTCGCCCGGCTCGCCGCCTACGAGCCCCGACGGCCCGTCATCGACGGCCTGGAGTACCGCGAGGGCCTCAACGCGGTCCGTATCGAGGGCGGCGTGGCCGGCAACGTCATCCCCGACGCCTGCACCGTCACCGTCAACTTCCGCTACGCGCCCGACCGCAGCGAGGAGGAGGCCCTCGCGCACGTCCGCGAGGTCTTCGCGGACTGCGGGATCGCGGAGTTCGTCGTCGACGACCACGCGGGCGGCGCGCTGCCGGGGCTGTCCCACCCCTCGGCGGCGGCCTTCCTCAAGGCCGTCGGCGGCACCGCGCACCCGAAGTTCGGCTGGACGGACGTCTCCCGCTTCAGCGCGCTCGGCGTCCCCGCCGTCAACTACGGCCCCGGCGAGCCGACGCTCGCGCACAAGCGGGACGAGCGGGTGCTCGCCTCACTGATCAACGACTGCGAGCAGCGGATGCGGGCCTGGCTGACCGCCTGACGCGCGCACAGGCCGGCGGCAACTCCGCCTGCCCTACGCTGAACCGCACCGAACCTCACCCGGACCACGGGCGGGAAACCGAGCGGAGGGAGTACGGCATGGCACATCCCGAAGGGGCGCGACTGCCACGGGAACAGCGGCGCGGACCGGTCGTCCGCCGGCACGGGCAGATGCAGGCCGGCACCACCGACCAGCATCTGCTGGACACCCGGGGAGCCGCGGACTGGGTGCACGAGGACCCCTTCCGGGTGATGCGCATCCAGTCCGAGTTCGTCGAGGGCTTCGGCGCGCTCGCCGAACTGCCGCCCGCGATCAGTGTGTTCGGCTCGGCCCGCACCCGCCGGGACTCGCCCGAGTACGCGGCCGGGGTCGCCATCGGGCGCGGCCTGGTCGAGGCGGGCTTCGCGGTCATCACCGGCGGCGGCCCCGGCGCGATGGAGGCCGCCAACAAGGGCGCCATGGAGGCCGGCGGCGTCTCCGTCGGCCTCGGGATCGAGCTGCCCTTCGAGCAGGGGCTCAACCCGTACGTCAACCTCGGTGTGGACTTCCGGTACTTCTTCGTCCGCAAGACCATGTTCGTGAAGTACGCCAGCGGGTTCGTGGTGCTGCCCGGCGGACTCGGCACCCTGGACGAGCTGTTCGAGGCGCTCACCCTGGTCCAGACGAAGAAGGTCACCCGCTTCCCGATCGTCCTGTACGGCTCCGCCTACTGGTCGGGCCTGGTCGACTGGCTGCGCGGCACGCTCGTCGCACAGGGCAAGGTCAGCGCGCACGACCTGCAGCTGTTCCACGTCACCGACGACGTGGAGGAGACCATCGGGCACGTCACCAAGGAAGCGGGAACGTAGGAGGCGGGCACCCGCTGGGTGGGCTTGGCGAAGTCCGCTGCGATTCGGGTAGCGCCCCCGAAGGGGCGCGGGGCTGTTTCGATGTGCGGCTACGCCGCGTGGGCGCGACAATCCCCCAGAGGGGGCACCCCCAGACGCACCCGCAGATGGCGTGCCGGACTTCCAGCGGTGCGCTTAGCGCTCCCCGCCGTGCGGAAGTCGCTCAGGCCAGGCCCCGGCGGGCGACCGCCGGGGGCCGGTGGCCCGCGATCGAGGCCACCATGTCCAGCACCTGCCGGGTCTCGGCGACCTCGTGGACCCGGTACACCCGCGCCCCCAGCCATGCCGAGACCGCCGTGGTGGCCAGCGTGCCCAACAGGCGCTCCTTGACCGGCTTGTCGAGCGTCTCGCCCACGAAGTCCTTGTTCGACAGCGACACGAGGACCGGCCAGCCCGTCGCCGCCATCTCGCCGAGCCGCCGGGTGGCCTCCAGCGAGTGCCGGGTGTTCTTCCCGAAGTCGTGTCCCGGGTCGATGAGGACGCCGTCGCGCCGCACCCCCAGCTCCACGGCCCGCTCCGCGAGCCCCAGGGTGACCCGCAGGATGTCCGCCATCACGTCGTCGTAGGCCACCCGGTGCGGCCGGGTGCGCGGCTCGAACCCGCCCGCGTGCGTGCACACCAGCCCCGCCCCGTAACGGGCCGCGACCTCCGCGAGTTTGGGGTCCACCCCGCCCCACGCGTCGTTGAGCAGGTCCGCGCCGGCCTCGCAGACCGCCTCGCCCACCTCGTGCCGCCAGGTGTCCACGCTGATGACCACGTCCGGGTGACGCCGGCGCACCTCCGCCACGAAGCCGACCGTCCGCCGGGCCTCCTCCGCCGCGCTCACCTCCGCGCCCGGACCGGCCTTCACCCCGCCGATGTCGACGATCGCGGCGCCCTCCGCGACGGCCCGCTCCACGCGCTCCAGCGCGGGCTCGTCGGCGAAGGTGGCGCCCTGGTCGTAGAAGGAGTCGGGGGTCCGGTTCACGATCGCCATGATCACCGGCTCGTGAGCGTCGAACTCGCGTCGTCCCAGCCGCAGCATCTACCCGTACTCCTTGTCCGTGGTCCGCCAGCGACCTTAGCCGTCAGTGGCCGTCAGTGGGGCATGGCACGATCGGGAGGGCGTACCGGCGCACGGGGCGGCGGGCGCATCCGGGAGATGGTCGTGTTCTGGTTCCTGCTCATCGCGCTGGTCGTGGTGGTCGCCGCGGTCACGCTCTTCGTCGCCGGGGGCGAGCGCGGCGACGTGCTGCCCGAGGCCGTGCCGGACCGGCTCGCCGGGCCCCTGCCGGCGGACCGGCCCGCGGCGCGGGCCGACGTCGAGGCGCTGCGGCTGCCGGTCGTGCTGCGCGGCTACCGCATGGCCGACACCGACGAGGCCCTCGACCGGCTGGGCGCCGAGCTCGCCGAGCGCGACGCCCGCATCGCCGAGCTGGAGGCCGCCCTCGCGGGAGCCCGGGCGGCGGCCGCCGGCACGGCGGGCGGGGACGAGGAGCCGCGCCCGGCGGACCCCCGCGACATACGTGACACGGAGGCCGGGGCGTGAGCGGGGGCACGGAGCTGGGGCCGGACGGGCTGCGCCGCTGCCCGTGGGGCCTGGAGGCGGAGTCCATGGCGGACTACCGCGCCTACCACGACGGCGAGTGGGGCCGCCCGGTGCACGGCGACGACGCCCTGTACGAGCGGCTGTGCCTGGAGGCCTTCCAGTCCGGCCTGTCGTGGCTGACCGTGCTGCGCCGCCGCGAGGGGTTCCGGGCCGCCTTCGCCGGCTTCTCCGTCGCGAGGGTCGCGGCCTTCACCGCGGCCGACGAGGAGCGGCTGCTGGCCGACCCCGGCATCATCCGCAACCGCGCGAAGATCGCCGCCGCGACCGCCAACGCGCGGGTGCTCGCCGCCTGGGAACCCGGCGAACTGGACGCCCTCGTCTGGTCGTACGCGCCCGGGGAGCCCCGCCCCGCGCCGCGCACCACCGCCGACGTCCCGGCGGTCACCGAGGAGTCCACGGCGCTGGCCAAGGAGCTCAAGAAGCGCGGCCTGCGGTTCGTCGGACCGACCACCGCCTACGCGCTGATGCAGGCCTGCGGCCTGGTCGACGACCACCTCGCGGACTGCCACGCGCGCGGCCGCCGGACCCGCGGGCGCGTCAGCGCCCGGTGAAGCGCGGCTGCTCCTTCTTCAAGAACGCCTCCACCGCGGCCCGGTGGTCCTGCGAGCGGCCCGCCGCGCTCTGCAACTCGTCCTCCTCGGCCAGTGCCTCGGGCAGGGTGTGCCCGGCGGCGAAGGCGAGGGAGCGCTTGACGGCGGCGTAGGCGCCGGTCGGGCCCTGCGCCAGCCGCAGCGCCACCGACCGGGCCTCGGCGGCCAGTTCGGCGGCGGGCACCACCTTGCCCGCGATGCCCAGCTCGTAGGACTCCGCCGCGGTCACCGTACGCGGGAAGAGCAGCAGATCCGCCGCCCGGCCGTGGCCGATCAGACGCGGCAGGGTCCACGAGACGCCCGAGTCGGCGGTCAGCGCGACGCCGGTGAAGGAGGTGTTGAAGGAGGCGGTGTCGGCGACCACGCGGTAGTCGGCGGCGAAGGCGAAGCCCGCGCCGGCGCCCGCCGCCACGCCGTTGACGCCGGCGACGACCGGCTTGGGCATCCCGGTGATCGCGGTGACGATGGGGTTGTAGTGCTCCCCGACCGTCCGCATGGGCTCGTCGTCGCCGGACCGGAGGGTGGCCACGTGCTCCTTGAGGTCCTGCCCGACGCAGAAGGCGCGCCCGGCACCGGTCAGCAGCACCGCCCGGACGGCCGGGTCGGCGCCCGCCTCCCGCAGGATGTCGCGCAGGGCGACCTTGGTGGCGGTGTCCAGGGCGTTCATGGCGTCGGGCCGGTTGAGCACGACCGTCGCGAGCCCGTCCGTCACGTCGTAGAGCACAGTGTCCGCCATGCCGCGGTCCCTCCCGTGTCGGCGCCCGCCGCACGTCCGCGGTGCGGCGGTCGGCCTCAGCATGCCGGAGATCACCGGCGGCCGGTATGCGGCGGGGTGTGACCTGCGTCAAAGAATTCGGCCTCCGGGCAGCCGCGGCGAAGGCGCGGTATTGCGGCCCGATCGCCGAATTGGGTGGTTTTGCGTGATCGTGCTGCCGAAGGGATACGGACCGATGTTGGTCATCGGGTCACGCGATGCGGGATAATGGCCTGGAAGCAATGTGTTCGATGCCGGTGACGCGGCGCCTGTCCGGGAGCCGTCGGCGGACGATGAGCTGGTTTCAGGAAGGGGAACGAGCATGGCGGCCATGAAGCCGCGGACGGGCGACGGCCCGCTCGAGGTGACCAAGGAGGGGCGGGGCATCGTCATGCGGGTTCCGCTCGAAGGCGGCGGTCGTCTCGTCGTCGAGCTGACACCGGACGAGGCCGAGGCCCTCGGCGATGCCCTGAAGAAGGTCGTCGGCTGACGCACGGCCCTCATCTTTCTTCCACCCTGCCCCGGCAGCCGGCCACGGCTCCGGGGCAGAGGTGTAGGGGGTTGTCCTCCCGCTGAGTCCGCGCAGCGGACACCGCCCCGGGGCGCGTGCCCCGAAAACCCCCGGCGCGGCGCTCTCAGCCGCCGCGCCGGACCGCGCACAGCAGGCCGTCGCCCACCGGCAGCAGCGACGGCAGCAGCTCCTCCGACTCGCGCACGGCGCGCAGGAGTTCGCGCAGCGCCCCCACCTCGGCGGGCTGCGCCGCGGAGTCCACCGTGCGGCCGTCCGCGAAGACACCCTCGAAGCACACGAGTCCGCCCGGCCGCAGCAGGCGCAACGATTCGCCCAGGTACTCCAGGCACTCCAGCCGGTCGCCGTCGCAGAACACCAGGTCGTAACCGCCGTCGGCGAGGCGCGGCAGCACCTCCAGCGCGCGGCCGGGGATGAAGCGCGCCCGGTTGCCCGCGAAGCCCGCCGCGCGGAACGCCTGCCGGGCCAGCTGCTGGCACTCCGGATCGCTGTCCACCGTCGTCAGGACGCCGTCGGGCCGCATGCCGTGCAGCAGGAACAGGCCGGAGACCCCGGTGCCGGTGCCGATCTCGGCGACCGCCTTGGCGTCCGCCGCGGCGGCGAGCAGCCGCAGTGCCGAACCCGTGCCGGACGACACCGAGCGCAGCCCCGCCTCCCCGGCCCGCTCCCGGGCCCAGCGCAGTGCGGCGCTGCCGGCGTTCACCGTGCCGGTCGCGTCCTCGGCACCGTACGCATCGGCGAACGCCCAGCTCGTCTGCCGGTTGCCGGTAATGGCCCTCTCCTGTCCCCGTCGTCCACGCAACCGTGACTGTAGCCGCTGGCCCCGGGAACCCGCAGATGGGACCGCGCGTTGGACCGAAAGGAGGCGGTGACCGGACCGAGGCCGGGACCGGGACCGGAGCAGGACCGGATCAAGACCAAATAAAGGTAAAAAACCTTATCCTGAGCTAACGGTAGGGGTGGATATGGTAGGGGCTCCACTGGACACCACCAGAGCCGACAGGGGAGGTGCGGCTGCGGCCGGAGACCGCCGTGGAGTGCTCAGGCGCTTTCTCAGGTCCCCCGGCGAGCCGAAATCCGTGACCAAGACCGCTGACCCGCGCACCGCCGAGCCCGCACCCACCGCGACCTTCGCCACCGATGCGGACCCGCAGGCGTGGACCCCTCCCACCTGGGAGGAGATCGTCAGCACGCACAGCGCACGGGTCTACCGCCTGGCCTACCGCCTCACCGGCAACCAGCACGACGCCGAGGACCTCACCCAGGAGGTGTTCGTGCGCGTCTTCCGCTCGCTGTCCACGTACACCCCGGGCACCTTCGAGGGCTGGCTGCACCGCATCACCACCAACCTCTTCCTGGACATGGTCCGGCGCCGCCAGCGCATCCGCTTCGACGCCCTCGGCGACGACGCGGCCGAGCGGCTGCCCAGCCGCGAGCCGTCCCCCCAGCAGCACTTCAACGACACCCACTTCGACGCGGACGTCCAGCAGGCGCTGGACACCCTCGCCCCGGAGTTCCGCGCCGCCGTGGTCCTGTGCGACATCGAGGGCCTGTCCTACGAGGAGATCGCCGCGACCCTCGGCGTGAAGCTCGGGACCGTGCGCAGCCGTATCCACCGCGGCCGCTCCCACCTGCGCAAGGCGCTGCAGCACCGCTCGCCCTCCGCCCGGGCCGAGCAGCAGCGCGCGGTGGCGGGCGTGGCCGCCGCCGTCCCGCTCAGGGGGGAGGTAGGGATCGCGTGACCGGTTCAGGCGGTCCGTCCCCCGCCGAGCAGCATCTCGGCGACCGCCTCGCGGCCCTGGTCGACGGGGAGTTGGGACACGACTCTCGGGAGCGGGTGCTCGCGCACCTGGCGACCTGTTGGAAGTGCAAAGCGGAGGCCGACGCCCAGCGCCGCCTCAAGAACGCCTTCGCGGCAGCGGAGGCCCCGCCCCTCTCCGAGGGGCTTCTCGCACGTCTGCAGAGCCTGCCCGGCTCCGACACGGGCGGCGGGCGCCCCACCGGCGGCGGTGGCGGGCCCGAGCGGGGTTCCCGGCCCGGCGCGCCGGGAAAAGACGCGGCCGGCCCCGGGGCTGACCCCCTGGCGTCCTTCGCGCTGCTCCAGGCCGCTGCCGCCGTACGGCCCCCGCGCGAGCGCGGTTTCCGCATCCACGAGATGCCGGCCCCCGGGGCCCGCGGCGGGGTGCGCGGCCGGCGTTTCGCGTTCGCCGCGGCCGGCGCGGTCTCGCTCGCCGCGATCGCCCTGGCCGGCGCGCAGCCGCTCGGCGAGGCCCTGGACCCCACGCGGCGCGGCGGCGACCAGAGCGTCGCGACGACCCCCCTCGCCATGACCCCCGGCGGCGCCGACCCGGGCGCCTTCGGTTTCACCTCCGCCCAGCAGGGCGGCCCCGGCGAGGGCCCGCCCCCGGTGCTCGGGGTGGCCCTGCTGCGCCCCTCCCACGCGCCGCTGCTGCCGCCGCTGGCCCGGGCCGCGCTGCCCGGCGCCTCCCTGGCCGGGGCGGACACCCGCGCGGCGCAGCGCTGACGCCCCACTGGCCCGCATGCCGCACGGGCCCTGCGCGGCCCGTGCGGACCTGGTTGAATTTCCCCACGGGCCGCGCATCCCTGTGAGCGATGCCGTGTGCCCCCGGGTGAACGGTGGGGAGACCATGGACGACGGGAAGGCGCGGGCGACCGGGCCCGAGCCCCGGGCCGCGGAGCCGAAGCGGCGCTGGTGGCGGCGTGGCCGCGCGTCCGCGCGCCCGGACGCGCCCGGACACCCCGATCGGCCCCGCCCCGGGGATGCCCCGGACGCCGGCCCGCCCGGCCCCGTACCGCCGTATCCGCACACTGCGAACGCACACGCCCCGTACAGCCCGAATCCGTACAGCACGCCGCCCCGGATGCCCCCGTACCCGCCCGGCGCGGCCCCCGGGTACGGGCCGGGTGCCCCGCGCGGGCCCTGGGCGTACGACCCGTGGGCGATGCGGCCGGTCCCCGCGCAGCACGACTCCCGCCCCGGCAAGGGGCGCCTCGTGGCCGGGGCCGTGCTCCTCGCGCTGCTCGCCGGGGGGATCGGCGGCGGCGTGGGCGCCTACCTGGAGCGGGACGGGGCGCTCGGCCGGCATGTACGGCTGCCGCAGGCGCCCGCCGAGCAGACCGCCCGCGCCCCGGGCAGTGTCGCCGCGATCGCCGCCCGCGCCCTGCCGGGCGTGGTCACCATCCATGTGCGCGGCGGCGGCGACCAGGGCACCGGCACCGGCTTCGTCCTGGACGGGCAGGGCCGCATCCTCACCAACAACCACGTCGTGGAGCCCGCCGGTTCCGACGGCGAGATATCGGTGACCTTCAGCAGCGGCCAGACCGCGAAGGCCACCGTGGCCGGCCGGGACGCCGGCTACGACCTGGCCGTGATCAAGGTGTCGGGGGTCTCGGGGCTCACCCCGCTGCCGCTGGGCAACTCCGACTCGGTGCGGGTGGGGGACGCGGTGATCGCCATCGGCGCGCCCTACGACCTGGCCGGCACGGTCACCACCGGCATCATCAGCGCCAAGGGGCGCCCCATCACCGCGGGCGGCCAGAAGCAGGACGGCAGCGACGTCAGCTACGTCGACGCGCTGCAGACCGACGCCCCCATCAACCCGGGCAACTCGGGCGGCCCGCTGATGGACTCCGAGGGCCGGGTCATCGGCATCAACAGCGCGATCCGCTCCGCCGGCGACAGCTCGGAACCCGGTGGCGGCCAGGGCGGCAGCATCGGGCTGGGCTTCGCCATACCGGTCAACCAGGCCCGCCGGGTCGCCGAGGAGCTCATCAACACCGGGCACGCCGGGCACCCGGTGATCGGCGTGACCCTGGACATGGCGTACGCGGGCGACGGCGCCCGGGTCAATGCCAAGGGCCCGGACGGCCCGCCCGTCGTCCCCGGCGGCCCCGGCGACAAGGCGGGCCTCGTGCCCGGGGACGTCATCAGGAAGGTCGACGGGGTGCCCGTCCACAGCGGACAGGAGCTCATCGTGAAGATCCGCAGCCACCGTCCGGGCGAACGGCTCGGCCTGACCGTGGAGCACGACGGGCGGGAGCGTGCCGTGGAGGTGACGCTGGGGTCGGCGGACACCCGCTGAGCGGGGCGGCGCGGGCGCGTCGGCGGGCCCCCGCGGCGCCCGCGCACCGGCGCTTGGCCCGTTGTTGGCCCCCGCGACTCCCTCCGGGGCCGCCGGGCCAGGTACCGTGATGGGTGGCCCGGCCCGGCGGCCACTGACGCATCAAGGAGCTGCAACGTGCTCGACATAGGACCACTTGAGCTGGTCGCGCTCGTGGTGCTCGCGGTCCTCATCTTCGGCCCCGACAAGCTGCCGCAGATGATCCAGGACGTGTCGCGGACCTTGCGCAGGATCCGGCAGTTCTCCGAGAACGCCAAGGAGGACATCCGCGCCGAGCTGGGCCCGGAGTTCAAGGACTTCGAGTTCGAGGACCTCCACCCCAAGACGTTCGTCCGCAAGCATGTGCTGGACAAGGACGAGCTGGGCCTGAAGGAGATCCGCAACGGCTTCGACTTCCGCGCCGAGATGGACGACGTCGGCGACGTCGTGCACGGGCGTGGCGGCGAGGGCGCGGCCCCGGCCGCCCCCGCCGCCCCGGGAGGCGGCCCCGACCTGGTCAAGAAGCCCGGCACCCTGGCCCCCGGCGAGCGCCCCCCGTTCGACTCGGACGCCACCTGAGTCCGCGCATACCCGGCGCCATTGACGGGGATGGCTATCCTCCCTTTGTTTGGAGCCGGGTGAAGTCGTCCGCGGGGGGCGGGCTCGCCCAGGGACAACGGGCCACAAGGAGGCGCCGCGCAGATGGAGACGACGAGTCGGGTAGGGGCGCAGGGGGCCGGGGCGGCCGATGAACCCACGGCGCAGGACGGCGCGCAGGGCGGGCCGGCCACCCGGCGGTCGGTCGACGGCTATCTGCTGGCCTCGTTCCCGTGGTACGGCCTGGACGAGGCGTACACCGGGCCGCGCTGGCTGATGCAGGTCGGCACCGCCGCCGACGGGACCGTGGAGCACGGTTCGACCGGGCACGGCCAGGAGCCCGCGCTGCGTTTCGATACGCGCGCCGGCAAACACATCGCCGATCCGCAGCGCTTCGCCGTCGTCGTCACCGTCGCCAGCCGCCCGGTGCGGCGCAGCGCCGACGGTACGGGCGTGCTGGAGGCCACCTCGGTCTCCTCCGCCGCCTGGCTCGCCGGTTCCGGCCTGCTGGCCGCGACCTGGCCGGCGCAGATGGAGCGCGCGCTGCGCCAGGACTGGCTCGACCAGCAGACGGCCCTGGCCTGGGAGCTGGCCGACCGGCTGGAGGAGCCGGTCTGGACGACGCTGTCGCTGCCGGTGGACGGGGTGCCGACCGAGTTCCGCTACCGCGAGTCCGAGTACGGCTGGGTGCTGGCCGGGTCCGCGGAGGGCGGGGTGCACCTGGGCGCCTACGGGCGGGGCATGAGCGCGTACGGCATGGGCTTCTCGGTGATCAAGGACCTGGCCTCGTACGGGCGCTGACGCCTGCGGGGCCGTGGCGCCCCGCACGTGTAAGGGGCGCCGCTCCAGGGAGGGCGCCCCTTACCGGGGTCAGAACTTGTTGCGCGGGGTGATGCCCAGGGACATGCCCGCCAGCCCGCGCTGCCGTCCGCCCAGCTTGTCCGCGATCGCGCGCAGCGCACTGCCCGCGGGGGAGTCCGGGTCGGTCAGGACGACGGGCTTGCCCTCGTCGCCGCCCTCGCGCAGCCGTACGTCGATGGGGATGGAGCCGAGCACCGGCACCTGCGCGCCCGTGGTGCGCGTCAGCCCCTCGGCGACCAGCTTGCCGCCGCCCGTGCCGAACACGTCGACCATCTCGTCGCAGTGCGGGCAGGGCAGCCCGGACATGTTCTCCACGACACCGACGATCTTCTGGTGGGTCTGCACCGCGATCGAGCCGGCCCGCTCGGCGACCTCGGCGGCCGCCTGCTGGGGCGTGGTCACCACCAGGATCTCCGCGCCCGGCACCAGCTGCGCGATCGAGATCGCGATGTCGCCGGTGCCCGGCGGCAGGTCCAGCAGCAGCACGTCGAGGTCGCCCCAGTAGACGTCCGCGAGGAACTGCTGGAGCGCGCGGTGCAGCATGGGGCCGCGCCAGACCACGGGCGCGTTGCCCGGGGTGAACATGCCGATCGAGATGACCTTCACGCCGTTCGCCGACGGCGGCATGATCATGTTCTCGACCTGGGTGGGGCGGCCGTCGACGCCCAGCATGCGGGGCACGGAGTGGCCGTAGATGTCGGCGTCGACCACACCGACCTTGAGGCCGTCGGCGGCCATCGCCGCCGCCAGGTTGACCGTCACCGAGGACTTGCCGACGCCGCCCTTGCCGGACGCCACCGCGTAGACCCGGGTCAGCGAGCCCGGCCTGGCGAAGGGCACCTCGCGCTCGGCGGTCCCGCCGCGCAGCGCGGTCGCCAGCTCCCGCCGCTGCTCGTCGCTCATCACGTCCAGCTCGACGGTCACGCCCGTGACGCCCTCGACGGCCGCGACGGCCGCGCGCACGTTCGTGGTGATGGTCTCGCGCATCGGACAGCCGGGGACCGTCAGATAGACCGCCACCGAGACCGTGCCGTCCGCCGCGATCCCCACGGATTTGACCATGCCGAGCTCGGTGATCGGCCGGCGGATCTCGGGGTCGTCGACCGTCGCCAGCGCGGCGCGGACCGCGTCCTCGCTGGGAGCCGGTCCTGCGGGAGTGTCGGTAGCCATGAGTCGATGTTACGGCGCGGGACCCGGCCTGCGGAAAGGGCTGTCAGCGGTCGTCTTCCTCACTCTCCGGCGGGAATATCCTGCGCACTTCCAGCTCCTTGACCAGGTCCTGGAACTCGGAGCGGATCCAGTCCCGGGTCGCCACCTCGCCCAGGCCCAGGCGCAGCGCTGCGACCTCCCGGGTGAGGTACTCGGTGTCCGCGATGTTGCGCTCGTTGCGCTCGCGGTCCTGCTCCAGGTTGACGCGGTCGCGGTTGTCCTGCCGGTTCTGCGCGAGGAGGATCAGCGGGGCCGCGTAGGACGCCTGGAGCGACAGCATCAGCGTCAGGAAGATGAACGGATAGCTGTCGAAGCGCAGCCAGTCGGGGGCCGTGGTGTTCCACAGCACCCACAGGACGATGACGACCGTCATCCAGACGATGAAGCGCCCCGTGCCCAGGAAACGGGCGATGCGCTCCGACATGTGCCCGAACGCCTCGGGGTCCCACTCCGGCAGCCAGCGCCGCCGCCGGATCTGCGGCAGGTCCAGCCGCACCCGCTGGGTCGCGGTGGGGGCCGGGGCCTGGGTCTTCGCACGGTCCCTGGCACGCTGCAGGTGTTCGCGGTGGGTCTCCGCGCGTGCCCGGTCCTCGCCCGCCACCGCTCAGCCCGCCCCGCGGATCACGGCGCCCACGTCCCCCAAGCCCGGTGCCCCGTGGTGCAGTTCGGTCTCCCGCCAGTCGTCGGGCAGCAGATGGTCCAGGACGTCGTCGACGGTGACCGCGCCCAGCAGCGAGCCGCTGTCGTCGACGACGGGCACGGCGACCAGGTTGTAGGTCGCCAGATGGCTGGTGACCGCGCGCAGCGGGGTGTCCGGCGGCAGGGGCCGCAGATCGGTGTCCGTGATCGAGCCGACGAGCGTGAACGGCGGGTCGCGCAGTAGCCGTTGGAAGTGCACCGTGCCCAAGTACTTGCCGGTGGGTGTCTCGTCGGGCGGCCGGCACACATAGACCTGCGCGGCGAGCGCGGGGGACAGGTCGGGGTTGCGGACCCGGGCCAGGGCGTCGGCGACCGTCGCGTCCGGCCGCAGCACGATCGGCTCGGTGGTCATCAGCCCGCCGGCCGTGCGCTCCTCGTAGGCCAGCAGCCGGCGTACGTCGGCCGCGTCGGCCGGCTGCATCAGCGTCAGCAGCCGCTCCTTCTCCTCCTCCGGCAGCTCGGAGAGCAGGTCGGCGGCGTCGTCCGGGTCCATCGCCTCCAGCACGTCGGCGGCCCGCTCCTCCTGCAGCTTGCCGAGGATCTCGATCTGGTGGTCCTCCGGCAGCTCCTCCAGGACGTCGGCGAGCCGGTCGTCGTCGAGGGCGGCGGCGACCTCCGCGCGCCGCTTGGGCGTCAGGTGGTGCAGCACGTTGGCGAGGTCCGCCGGCCGCAGCCGCTCGAAGGTGGCCAGCAGGTTCTCCGCGCCCTGCCCGTGCTCCTCCAGCGAGAACCCGGTGACCGCCGACCACTCCACGGTCAGCGTCTCCCCCTTGCGGCGCAGCGCCCCGCCCCTGCCCCTGCGGACGAAGACCTTGTCGATCTCCCAGTCGCGGCGTGCGGGCAGCTGGATGATGCCCACGTCCAGGACGGTGGCCTCCTCGCCGCTCTCCGCGAGGCGGACCCGCCGGTCGAGCAGTTCACCGAGCACGAGGGTCTCCGTCGGCCGCTGCTCGAAGCGCCGCATGTTGACCACGCCGGTGGTGATGACCTGGCCGGAGTCCACCCCCGTCACCCGGGTCATCGGCAGGAAGATCCGGCGCCGGCTGACGACCTCGACGACCAGCCCGAGCACGCGCGGCGGCCGCCCGCCCACCCGCAGCATCGCCACGACGTCCTGCACCCGGCCCACCTGGTCGCCGTTCGGCTCGAAGACGGCCACGCCCGACAGGTGCGAGACGAAGACCCGATGGGCGCCTGCCACCATGCCGCGCACCTCCCTGGGCACCTGCCGTGCCGGGCCGGACGGGCCGGTTCCCTGACGTCCGGTCCGGGCGGACCCAGGCTAACGCGGCCCGTCGCCCCGGGCACGTCCGTACGGTCACGGGTGCGCACGCACCGGCGGAGGAGTACGGGCCCGCCGCACGGGTACGCTGCGGTACCTCACCGGCATCAGGGAGGCGGGAGATCGAGGTGCGTATCCCGAAGGCGGCGCTCACGGGCGCGGTGTGCCTCGGCCTGGCCGCCGTGCTCACCGCCTGCGGCAGCGGTGAGGACCCCGACGCGGGCACCAACGGGGTCGGCCGGCTGAGCGCCGCCGCGATCCAGACCAAGGCGCGCGAGGCCGCCCGCAGTGCGCGGACCGTCCACCTCTCCGGCAACGTCGTCAGCCAGGGCCGCACCTACCGGCTCGACATGAGGCTGAAGGACAACGGCGGCACCGGCAGCGTCGCCTCCGACGCCACCACCTTCGAGCTGCTGCGCGTCGGCGACCAGATGTACGTGAAGGCGGGCGCGGGCTTCTGGTCGGCAGGCGGCGGGCCGGCGCCCGCGGCGGGCGGCGCCGGCAAGGGCGAGAAGAGCCGCGGCGACAGCACGGCCGCGGCCGCCAAACTCGCCGACAAATACGTGAAGGTGCACTCCGGCGACCCCTCCTACCAGCAGTTCCGGGGCTTCACCGACAAGAACGTGCTGCTCGACGGGCTCCTGGGACTGCACGGCGCACTCACCCGCGGCGAGCACGGCACCGTCGGCGGGGCCAGGACGATCCGCGTCAGCGGCGCGGGCGGCGCCGGAGACGCCGGCACGCTCGACGTCTCCCTCAAGGGCGAGCCGTACCCGCTCCGCGTCCAGCGCGCGGGCGGCGCCGGCCAGCTCGAACTCACCGACTGGGGAAAGGACTTCGCGCTCGACGTCCCCCCCAAGGAACAGACCGTCGACTACGGCACCCGCGTCCCCGGCGTGACCCCGTCACCGAGCGCCACCCCGGACAAGCCGGGCGGCGGCGCGGGAAGCGCGATCGGCAACGGGGGCTGAGGGCGCTTTCCGGGTACCCCGGTACTGCCGAACTGTCCGCGCGCAGCGCTACCGCTTCGCGCGTCCGCGCAGCAGTCTCGGCAGGGCCGCCGGCATCGGGCGGCGGGTCGTGGCCGGGGTCGGCAGCGGGACCGCCGTCAGCGGGCCGTCCGGCAGCGGTGCGCTCGCGCCCGTCGGGGCCAGGCGCAGGACGCGGCACTCGCGGGCCCAGCGCTCCTCGACGCCCTGCGCGTCCGGGGCGTTGAGCCGCTTGCCCTTGAGCTCGGCGACCGCCGCCGTCCACTCCTCGCCGCGCGGCGCGCACTCGCCGACCCGCGCGGTCCACATCGCCAGCCGGCCGCCCTTGTCCTTGCTGCGGACGGTCACCGTCGCCGTGCCCCCGTCCGTCAGGCCGAGGTCGTCGAGCGGCTGCTCGCCGGGGCCGCCCACGACGTACGCGGCGCCCTCGTGCCACACGTGCCACAGCGCACGGGCGGGGCCGGCCGGGCCCCGCACCCAGATGAGACCGGACTTCTTGGTGGCCTCCTCGATCAGCGCCCCGTCGGTCAGCGCCCGCGTCTGTGTCATGCGTTCACCTTATGCCGGGTGGCGTACGGCCCGGGCGGCGCCCGGAACAGGGGTGCGCGGGCCGTCCGTTCCGCGCCGCGCGGATCTTAGGCTGAGGGGGTGACGACCGCCCGTATACGCCGCGACACCCCCGCGACCGCCCCCGGCCTCCCCGCCGGCGGCCTGCCGCCCCGGCCCGGGGCCCGCCTCGACCTGCTGCTCCTCGCCGTGGCCATCGCCGGGGTCTCGCTGTCGGCCCCGCTCATCGCCGCCACCGCCGCGCCCGCCCTCGCCATCGCCTTCTGGCGCAACGCCATGGCCGTCGCGGCCCTCGGCCCGTTCGCGCTGCTGCGGCACCGCCGCGAACTGCGCGGCATGGGGCGCCGGGCCCTCCTGCTCTCCGTCGCCGCGGGCGCGCTGCTCGCGCTGCACTTCGGGCTGTGGCTGCCGAGCCTGCACATGACGTCCGTCGCCTCCTCGACGGCCCTGTGCACCACCACCCCGATCTGGACGACCCTGCTGCTGCGGCTGCGCGGGCACCGGCCGCCCGCGCTGGTGTGGGCCGGGACCGCGCTGGCCTTCCTCGGCGTCGTGCTCGTCACGGGCGTCGACCTGTCGGTCTCCCCGCGCGCCCTCGCCGGGGACGGGCTGGCCCTCGCCGCGGGCATGGCGGCCGCCGGATACGTCCTGCTGGGCGCCGAGGTGCGCCGTACGGTCGGCACCGTCGCGTACTCCTTCGTCTGCTACCTCGCCACGGCCGTCCTGCTGCTGGTGACCGCTCTGGCCGGCGGGGTGCCGCTCGCCGGCTACAGCGGGGAGACCTGGTGGAAGCTGGCCGTCCTCACGGTCGCCGCGCAGCTGCTCGGCCACTCCCTGATCAACCGGGTCGTCAAGGGCCTGGGCCCGTCCGTCACCTCGACGGCGATCCTGCTGGAGACGCCCGGCGCGGCTCTCATCGCGGCCCTGTGGCTGGGTCAGCTGCCCGCGCCGGCCGCGTATCCGGCGCTCGCGGTCGTGGTCGCGGGCCTCGCGCTGGTGATCATGGGGGACCGGCGGTCGGGTTCGTAGTCCGAGGTCAGAGCCACCCGTTCCTCTTGAACCCCCGGTGGATCCCCACACAGATCAGCACCGTGACGATCATGACCGTCGGGTAGCCGTACTTCCACTTCAGCTCCGGCATGTGCGTGAAGTTCATGCCGTAGATCCCGGCGATCATCGTCGGCACCGCGAAGATCGCCGCCCAGGAGGTGATCTTGCGCATGTCCTCGTTCTGCGCGACCGACGCCTGCGCGAGGTTGGCCTGGAGTATCGAGTTGAGCAGGTCGTCGAAGGAGACCACCTGCTCGTGCACGCGCGCCAGATGGTCGGCGACGTCCCGGAAGTACTTCTGGATGTCCGGGTCGACCAGCCGCATCGGCCGCTCGCTGAGCTGCTGCATCGGCCGCATCAGCGGGGTGACCGCGCGCTTGAACTCCAGTACCTCGCGCTTGAGCTGGTAGATCCGGCCCGCGTCACCGCCGCGCGAAGCCCCCTTGCTCGGGGCCGAGAAGACGTCGATCTCGACCTCGTCGATGTCGCACTGCACGGCCTCGGCGACCGCGATATAGCCGTCGACGACCTGGTCGGCGATCGCGTGCAGCACGGCCGAGGGGCCCTTGACGAGCAGTTCCGGGTCGTCCTGGAGCCGGTGGCGCAGCGCGCGCAGCGAGCCCTGGCCGCCGTGCCGGACGGTGAGGATGAAGTCCGCTCCGGTGAAGCACATCACCTCACCGGTCTCCACCACCTCGCTGGTCGCGGTGAGTTCGGCGTGCTCGACGTAGTGGATGGTCTTGAACACGGTGAACAGGGTGTCGTCGTAACGTTCCAGCTTCGGCCGCTGGTGGGCGTGGACCGCGTCCTCCACCGCCAGCGGGTGCAGCCCGAACTCCTCGGCTATACCGGCGAATTCGCGCTCCGTCGGCTCGTGCAGCCCGATCCACGCGAAGCCGCCCTCCGCCCGTGCCCGGCGCAGGGCCTCGGCGGGGCCGGGGCAGCCGTCGACGCGCCGGCCGTCGCGGTAGACGGCGCAGTCCACGACGGCGCTGCTCGTGGTGGGACGCGCCCCGGCCGTACGGGCGGTGTCGTACGTGCGGCGGCCGCTCTCGCGGCGCAGGGCGGGACGGACGACGGCGCGCAGATCACGGATCATCGACAAGGCGGGCTCCTTCACGGGCCGGCCGCCGGCCGTGCGCGGGCACGAGGCGCTGCCGGAACCAAGGACGTGTGCCGGCCGGGGGCCACGGCACACGTCCGCGCATCGGGCGGCGCTTCGGGCGACGCGTGGGGACTGACGGCAGTTCGCGGAGAACGGCGCAGACAACGCAGGACTCGAAAAACGCAATAACACGGAACACAACGGAACACAGCGGTAAAAAAGGCGCTCTTCCGTCAGCCGCTGCGAGCGCGAGGGGACTTCCGGACGCGGCCGGCCGGGCGGGCCGTGGCGGAGGACCTCACCGGCTCACGGAACTCGGTTCACCCTCGGGTGCGTTCGCGCGGGTCAGCGGCGGGGACGGGAGAACTGCCGGTACTGCACGGTCGACTGGGATCCACCGCAGCCCCACCTCCTCCGGCCGGTCCCCTGAGGGACAACACAACTCCCCGAACGGAGGCCAAGGCTAGCAGCCGGGCGAAGACCCCCTGCCCAGCTTTGCCTGTTCGATACACGTTCTATGCTCGGCGCATGGCAGACGTACTCGCACTGGCCGAGGCCCGGTTGCGCTCCGCGCTGGGCGAACCCGACGCCCGCGCCTCGGTCACCTTCCTCGGGACGGACCGCATCGAGGTACTGCGTTTCCCGGCCGAGGACAGCGGCGGCGAGCTCGTCCGCTACGCGACGCTCGGGATGTCCGCGCAGCCCATGACCGACCCCGCCGCCTCCGCCGGCGGGGGGATCGCCGCCCCGCCGTCGGTCGTGCTCGCCGACCCGCTGCGCGGCCCGCGCGCGGAACTCCTGCTCACCCTGCGCCGCGGCCGCGCCGACACCGACCGGGTGCTGCGCCCGCTGGCCGTGCTCGCCGCCTCCCCCCAGGTCGAGGGGCTCGTCGTGGCGCCCGGCGCCTCCCTCGACACCGGGGAACCGCTGTGGCCGGGCGCGCCGTTCACCTCCGTCCTGGTCGCCGAGTCCGGGGGACTGGTCGAGGACCTGGAAACGGACGCCCCCCTGGACCCGGTCCGTTTCCTGCCACTGCTGCCGATGACACCCGGCGAGGCCGCGTGGAAGCGCGTCCACGGCGCGGCCGCCCTGCAGGAACGGTGGCTGCGGTACGGGACCGACCTGCGCGATCCGCTGCGCAGGGGCGTCCCGCTGGACTGAGCCCGCGCCCCCGCCCCGGGCCCCTCCTCGGGCCCCTCCTCACGGGCCCGTCGAGGCCCCGCGGAACCCGCCCGGGACCGGGTTCCCGGGTCCCGGCCTCCGGACGGGTGATCGTCCTTGACGCGGCGGCGGCCTGGGAGGACCGTTGGGCCTTATGAGGGGCGAACCCAGTTGCCCGAAGTGCGGTGGCCGGGTGCGGGCGCCCGGGCTCTTCGCCGATTCCTGGCAGTGCGATGTGCACGGCACGGTGCACCCCTTGCAGCCCGTCGTCCCGCCGAGCGTCGAGGCGCTGGCCGTCGTCGTGGGCCGGGCCCGGGTCCCGGTGTGGATGCCCTGGCCGCTGCCGGTCGGCTGGCTGTTCACGGGCGTGGTGAGCGCGGGCGACGACCGCACCGGCGGCCGCGCCACCGCCGTCGCCTGCTCCGGCCCCTCCCCGCTCGGCGGCCCCGGCGAGCTGCTGCTCGTCGCCGAGGAGCTCGGGGTGGGCCTCGGCGCGCGCTACGCCGGCATCGACGGCCCCGACCCCGGCCCGTACCTCTCGGTCAGCCGCCCCCCGCACGCCAAGGTGCACGCCGCCGGCCGCCCCACCCCCCTGTGGCACGTCGAGGGCAGCCCCGACGACCGCGCCGTCTTCGCCGGCGAGGCCCGGGGCCTGTGGCTGTGGGCCGTGATCTGGCCCGAGCACACCGGGCTGCTGATGTACGACGAGGTCGTCCTCACCGACCTGCGCGACGCGGGAGCCGAGGTCGACCTGCTGCCGTGCGGCGCACTCTCACCGCGACTGCTGTCCCCGGGCACGGACTGAGGGGCGCGCGGGGGCGCTCCGCGCGCGGCGCTCCGCGCAGGGCGGGTGACGGGGTGGCCGCTTGCAAGGGTTGCCGTGTGCGGCCGCCGGCGCGGGCTGAGCTGCCGGGGCCGCGCGGCCCGGTGTTGTCGTGCGGGGCCCGCGCGGCGGCGCTCCGCGCGGGCTGAGGATGTCGGCCTGCGCGGCCGGTGGTGCGGTGCTGTCGTGCCGGGTGCCCGGGCGGTGGCCCTGTGCGGGCGGGCCGAGCTGCGGGGCCCGGCCGGTGGCTGCCGTGCTGGGTGCCTGCGATGCGGTGGCGTCCCGCCGGGTGGTGCAGTCGTCCTGACCGCCTCGGTGCGGCGAGGGCCGGAGCGAAGCTTGTCCACCGGCGGCCGGGCCGGTCCTGCCCCGCTCGTCGGCAAGCGCGCGGCCGGAGCCGGGCGTTGCCCCATGCGCCCGTGACCTGCGGCGCCGCGGCTTCGGACGGCTGCGTCACTTCGCGGGGCGCGACCCGCGATGCCGTCCGGGCCACGTGTCCTGTGCGGCTGCCGTGCTGGTTACGGGCCGGCCTGCGCGGCCGGTGACGCGGTGCCGGGCAGGCCGGGCGGCCGCGGCGTGTCCTGTCGGGCGGTTGCCGGCCCGGGGACAGTCGGGCTGTCCGGTCGGTGGCGGGTCCCGGCGGTCGGGATCGGCCGGTCTGTCGGTCCTGCCGGGTCGGGTGCGCCGGCACCGCCGGGCCGGCACCGCCCGTACCCGCACCCCGTACCCGCATCCGCACCCGGCACCGGCACTCCCACCCCGCCGCCCCTCCCCGTCACGCCGCCCTGGCCCCTCCGTGCGGGCGGTTATCCTGAACCGGTCCTGTCCGTCCTCGTTGCTGTTGGGAGTCCGTGCCGTGCGCATTGATCTGCACACCCACTCCACGGCCTCCGACGGGACGGACACCCCCGCCGAGCTGGTACGGGCCGCCGCCGCTGCCGGGCTGGACGTCGTCGCGCTCACCGACCACGACGGGACCGGCGGGCACGCCGAGGCCGTCGCCGAGCTGAGGGCGGGCCGGACGGGGCTGACCCTCGTCACCGGTGCCGAGCTCTCGTGCCGGCTCGGGGGCCCGCGCGGTTTCAGCGCGCACCTGCTGGCCTACCTCTTCGACCCCGCCGAGCCGGAGCTCGCGCGCGAGATGGAGCTCGTGCGCGACGACCGCGTGCCGCGCGCCCGTTCCATGGTCGCCCGTCTCAACGAGCTGGGCGTGCCGGTGACCTGGGAGCGTGTGGCCGAGCTGGCCGGGATCCCCGGCGACGGCCGTACCAAGGGCGCGGTCGGACGGCCGCACATCGCCAGTGCCATGGTCGAACTCGGGGTGATCGACACCGTCTCCGACGCGTTCACCCCGGAGTGGCTGGCCGGCGGCGGCCGCGCGTACGTCGAGAAGCACGAACTCGACCCCTTCGAGGCCGTCCGTCTGGTCAAGGCCGCCGGCGGGGTCAGTGTCCTCGCGCACCCCTTCGCGCCGCAGCGCGGCAACCGCGTCTCCGAGAGCGCGATAGCCGAGCTGGCCTCGGCCGGGCTCGACGGTGTCGAGGTCGATCACATGGACCACGACGCCCCGGCCCGTGCCCGGCTGCGTGCCCTCGCCGCCGACCACGGTCTGCTGACCACCGGTTCCAGCGACTACCACGGCAGCCGCAAGACCTGCCGGCTCGGCGAGTACACCACCGACCCCGAGATCTACGGCGAGATCACCCGCCGCGCGACGGGCGCCTTCCCCGTCCCGGGCGCCGGCGGCTGACCCTTCCCCGGCCCCGGCCGGGCGCACCCGCGTGTCCACGGCGCCCCCGCGCCCGTACGCCGTACGCCGCGTGCGGGCGGATCCTTCCGCCGTGGCCCTGCGGCCCCTCTCCCGCAACTCCCGTGCCCTCGCGGCACGTTCACCGCATCACTGCACCACCGCATCCGCTCGCACCACTCGCGCAAGGCTCACTGTGTTCGACACCGCTGTCTTCGGTTCCCTCTTCCTCACCCTGTTCGTGATCATGGACCCGCCCGGGATCACGCCGATCTTCCTCGCCCTGACCGCGGGCCGCCCGGTCAAGGTCCAGCGGCGGATGGCCTGGCAGGCCGCCGCCGTCGCCTTCGGCGTGATCGCCGTCTTCGGCATCTGCGGCCGGCAGATCCTGGACTATCTGCACATCGGCACCCCCGCCCTGATGATCGCGGGCGGGCTGCTCCTGCTGCTGATCGCGCTCAGCCTGCTGACCGGCAAGTCGGAGGAGCCCACGCAGACCAAGGACGTCAATGTCGCGCTCGTCCCGCTGGGCATGCCGCTGCTCGCCGGTCCCGGCGCGATCGTCTCGGTGATCCTCGCGGTGCAGCACGCCGATTCCTTCGGCAAGCAGGTCTCGGTGTGGTCCGCGATCGCCGCGATGCATCTCGTGCTGTGGCTGGTGATGCGCTACTCGCTGCTGATCATCCGGGTCATCAAGGACGGCGGTGTGGTCCTCGTGACCCGTCTCGCGGGCATGATGCTCTCCGCCCTCGCCGTGCAGCAGATCATCAACGGCATCACCGAGGTCGTCACCTCGGCCCGGTGACGCCGGAGCCCGGCCCGCGCGGCGCGGCTACGCCCCGGACGCACGACACCCCCGTACGGTCCCGTACGGGGGTGTCGTCGTAGAGGTGCGGATCGGCGCTACCCGGCCGTGGTGCCGGCCGGGCGGATGTAGATGCGCTGGCCGGTTGCCGCGGCCTGCTGCACGATCCGGTCGACGGAGGCGGCGTCGACGACAGTGCTGTCGACGGCGGTGCCGTCGGTGTCGTCCAGGCGCATGATTTCGAAGCGCAAGGCTTCTCCCTTCGTCTTGATCCTCCTGAGGAGAACGTCCATGAGATACGGCCAGGGCCGCGTCGGTGCGACCCCGTTCCTGATCTGTCCAACGTGCTGGAGACCGCAAACATTCCCTACGCTAAGGAAATTTTTAACATGACTAATTACTGTTCAGTAGTGCAGCGCATCATGGCCCCGAAGCCACCGGCATCGGAGCCACCGGCACCGGCGATACCGGCATCCACCGAACGGAACGATGAGATCCCGCATGACTGACCCACGCACCGGCGGCCCCGGGTCCGCCGCCCACCCCGCACCCGCACCCGCCCCCGGCGCCACCGCGGATCTCGCCACGGTCGCCGCCGCCGTCGAGCGCACCAACGAACTGCTCACCCGCGTCCTGGCCGAGGTCGCCACCACCCCTTCCACGCACGCGATCTTCGCGGACGCCGGCTACGTCTACGCGGCCGTCGGCCGGCTCGTCGCCGGCACCGAGGACCGGCGCGCCTTCGACCTCGACGCCGAGGGGCTCATCGAGGCCTTCATCGACAAGGCCCGCACGATCTTCCCCGACAGCCGGCTGCTGCGCGTCTACTGGTACGACGGAGCCCGCCGCCGTATCCACACCACCGAGCAGCAGCGCATCGCCGAACTCCCCGACGTCAAGGTCCGCCTCGGCAACCTCAACGCCAACAACCAGCAGAAGGGCGTCGACTCCCTCATCCGTACCGACCTGGAGTCCCTCGCCCGCCACCGCGCCATCAGCGACGCCGCCCTCATCGGCGGCGACGAGGACCTCGTCTCCGCCGTCGAGGCCGCCCAGGGCTACGGCGCCCGCGTCCACCTGTGGGGCATCGAGTCCGTCGGCGGCCGCAACCAGGCCGAGGCCCTGCTGTGGGAGGTCGACAGCCAGCGCACCTTCGACCTCGACTTCTGCAAACCCTTCGTCACCCGGCGCACCGCCTACGACGGCGCCGGCACCGCCTTCGCCCCCGGCGCCCCCGCGCACCAGGCGGCCGCGCCCTCCCGTGACGACGTCCGCTTCGTCGGCGCGCAGGTCGCCGCCCAGTGGCTCGGCTCGCGCGGCCGCGACTCCCTCGCCGAACTGCTGCCCGGCCACCCCTATCTGCCCGGCAGCGTCGACCAGGAACTCCTCGTCGAGGCCGAGGCCCTGCTCGGGCTGTCGCTGCGCGGCCACGCCGATCTGCGGCGGGCCCTGCGCGACGGCTTCTGGGACCACCTGCGCACCCAGTACTGAGCGCGTACGGGCGCCCGCGCACCCGTACGCGGTGACAACGGGAGCCGCCCGCGCGTGCCGGAATGCGCTCGCGGGTGGCGAGTGGAACCCTGAAGTCCGGCGAAGCCCGGCCGGACCCGCGCCGGACCCGCGCAACCGCACCGCGAGAGAAACGAGGCGATCGGCCATGTCGGTCCTGGACCGTGCCGTCCCGGGGGCACCGTGCTGGGTGAGCCTGCTGACCGGCGACCTGTCCGCCGCGCAGGACTTCTACGGCGAGGTGATGGGCTGGACCTTCCGCTCCGGCCGGCTCGGCGAGGACTTCCGCGTCGCCCTCCACGACGGCCGGCCCGTCGCCGGCCTCGGCAACGTCGCCCGCCGCGCCAACGTCGACCTCAGCGGCGGCGCCTGGTGGACCTGCTACTTCGCCGTCGAGGACGCCGACGCCACCGCCGCCCGCATCCGCGAACGCGGCGCCACCGTCGCCGTCGGCCCTCTCACCATCGGGCACGGGCGCGCCGCCCTCGCCGCCGACCCCGCCGGGGCCGTCTTCGGCTTCTGGGAGGGCGAGACCCTGCGCGAGTGGCACGTCGGCCACGAGGGCGCCCCCGCCTGGCTCGAACTGCGCACCCGCAACGCCTTCGACGCCGCCATCTTCTACGGCGGCGTCTTCGACTGGGCCACCGGCCGGCCCGACCGCTGCGAAGTGCGCTACGAGGACGACGCCGTCATGGTGCGGTTCGGCGGCCACACCGTCGCCTGCCTGCGCGGCGGCGGCGTCGAGGCCGCCCCCGACCCGCGGATCAGGCCCCGCTGGCACGTCTACTTCCGCGTCGACGACGTCGAGAAGGCCGTCGAGGCCGCCCTCTCGGCCGGCGGCACCGTCGCCGCCGGACCGGGCGACTCCCGTGTGGGGCGCGAGGCGACCCTGCGGGACCCGGAGGGCGGACTGTTCACGGTGACCGCCGGGGAGGACTAGGGGAGGACTAGAGGGCCCGCGCGGGGCCAGCGGTCCTTCCGGCCGGCAGCCCGTCCCAGAACGCCGTGAGCGCCGCCGCCGTGGCCGCCGGGCGCTCCGCGTTGGGGGAGTGCTCGGCACCCCCGATCACCGTACGGGCCGCCCCGAGCCGCTGCGCCATATCGTCCAGCCACGGCACCGGCCAGGCGTAGTCGCGTTCCCCCGACACCACGTGCTTGGGCAGCGGCACCCGCGCCAGCTGCTCCGTACGGTCCGGCTCGACCGTCAACTGACGCCCGGTCTCCCGGAGTTGCCCGGGAACCGTGGCCATCCAGCGCTCGTACAGAAAGGTGTCCAGGGCCGTGGGGGCGGCCGCCGGGCCGTCCGGGTCCGTCGTGTCCTGACCGCCCTCCTGCCGCATCCGCTCCCACACCGCCGCCATGTCCAGCTGCGCCAGCGCGCCGATCAGCAGGCGGGTACGGGCCTGCTGCGGCTCGGAGATGGCGGCCGGGCCGCTGCTCATGACCGTCAGCGAACGGAACGGCGAGGCGTCCGCGAGCACCGCGGCCCGGGCGACGAGCCCGCCGAGCGAGTGCCCGAGCAGATGCACGGCGCCGCCGAGCGCGGCCGCCTGCGCGTGGATGTCCCGCGCCAACTCGCCCTGCGCGTAGGCGCTTTCCTCGCGCGGACCGCCGCTCTCGTACTGGCCGCGCCCGTCCACGGCCACCGCCCGGTACCCGGCCGCCGCGAGCGGCTCCAGCAGCGCGATGAAGTCCTCCTTGCTGCCGGTGAACCCGGGCACGAGCAGGACGGTGCCGCGTTCCGGTGCCGCCGGGAGCGCGTCGTGCACGGCGAACTCGCCGCGCGCGGTGGGCAGTCGGTACGCGCGGGCGCACGCGGGCAGGGTGAGGAAGGGGGGCTTGCTCATGCGCCGAGGCTACTGGGGGCGGGGGGACGGACGCGTGGTGGGGCGCCCGCGTACGCCGGTGGCCGGGCACCCCTGGTGCGGGGTGCCCGGCCACCGGGCGGTGCGGGGTCCGGACTAGGCCGTGGCCGCCGGCTCCGCCGCGGCCGCCTTCTTGGCGGCGGCGGTCTTGCGCGTCCGCTTCGGCTTCGCCTCGGCGGTCTCAGCGGTTTCAGCAGCCTCGGCGGTCTTGCGGGCGCGCTTGGGCTTCGCCTCGGCGTCCGCGACCGCTTCGGCCGGGGCGGCGGCCTTCTTCACGGTGCGGGTGCGCTTGGGCTTGGCCTCCACGCCGTCCACGGCCTCGACGGTGGCGGCGGCCTTCTTGGCGGCGGTCTTGCGCGTGCGCTTCGGCTTGGCCTCGGCGTCCGCCGTGTCGACGGCGACCTCCGCCTTGGCGGCGGCGGTCTTGCGGGTGCGCTTGGGCTTCGCCTCCGCGCCCTCGGCCGTCTCGACGGCTTCGGCGGCCTTGGCGGCGGCGGTCTTCCGCGTGCGCTTCGGCTTCGCCTCGGCGTCGGCCTCCACGGCCGTCTCGGCCGGGGCGGCGGCCTTCTTGGCGGTGCGGGTCCTGCGGACCGGCTTGGCCTCGGCCTCCACCGCGTCGGCGGCGGTCTTGCGGGTGCGCTTCGGCTTCGCCTCAGCCGTTTCGACGGCGTCCACGATCTCCTCGGCAGCGGCCTTCTTCGCGGCCCGCGCACGCTTCGGCCCGGCCTCGGCCGTCACCGTCTCCACGGCTTCCACGGCCGCCTCGGCACGCGGACGCCGACGCTGCGCCGGAACCTCGGACGAGACGGGGGCCACCGGAGCCTCGGACACGACGGCCGACTCGGCGGCAGCGGCCACCTCGGCAGCCGGACCACCGCGCGTACGGCGGCGGCGCGGCCGCTCCGAGGGCTCGACGGGTGCGGCCTGCTCGGACGCCTCGGCCGCCGGGGCGGCGGAACCGGTCACCTCGCCGGCTTCCGGGGTCGCCACACCACCGCGCGTACGGCGGCGCGGCCGCTCCGAGGGCTCGATGGCCGCGATCTGCTCGGACGCCTCGGCCGCCGGGGCGGCGGAACCGGTCACCTCGGCGGTGGCGTCCGCGGTCGCCAGGCCGCCGCGCGTCCGGCGGCGGCGCGGGCGCTCCGTGGTGTCAGCGGCCTCGGAATCGGCGGAAGCGGCAGGCTGCGCCGGAGCGGTCGTGGCCGCGAGGCCACCCCGCGTGCGACGGCGGCGGCGCGGCTTGGCCGGGGTGCCGGCCGTGTCGGACGGCTGCTGCCCGGGGGCCTCGACAGCCGTGTCCGGGGAGGACAGGGGCGCGCCCGCGCGGGTGCGGCGGCGTCGGCGCGGGGTGCGCTCGGGGCGCTCCTCCGCGGCCGGCTGCGGGCCGCGCCCGCGGCCGCCGCGGCCCCGGCCGCCCGTCTCGCCCAGGTCCTCGATCTCCTCGGCGGCGAGCCCGGCCCGGGTCCGCTCGGACCGGGGCAGGACGCCCTTGGTGCCGGCGGGGATGCCCAGCAGCTCGTACAGGTGCGGGGAGGTGGAGTAGGTCTCCTCCGGCTCGTCGAAGTCCTGCCCCAGCGCCTTGTTGATCAGCTTCCAGCGGGGGATGTCGTCCCAGTCGACGAGCGTGACGGCCGTACCCGACTTGCCGGCCCGGCCGGTACGGCCGATGCGGTGCAGGTAGGTCTTCTCGTCCTCGGGGCTCTGGTAGTTGATGACGTGCGTGACGTTGTCGACGTCGATGCCGCGCGCGGCGACGTCCGTGCACACCAGGACATCCACCTTGCCGTTGCGGAAGGCGCGCAGCGCCTGCTCGCGGGCGCCCTGGCCGAGGTCGCCGTGGACCGCGCCGGCGGCGAAGCCGCGGCGGGAGAGCTGCTCGGAGATGTCGGCGGCGGTCCGCTTCGTGCGGCAGAAGATCATCGCCAGTCCGCGGCCCTCGGCCTGCAGGATGCGGGCGACCATCTCCGGCTTGTCCATGGAGTGGGCGCGGAAGACGTGCTGGGCGATGGTGGAGTGGGTCGCGCCCTCGTCGTCCGGCGAGGTGGCGCGGATGTGCGTGGGCCGGTCCATGTAGCGCCGGGCCAGGGAGATCACGGCACCGGGCATGGTGGCCGAGAAGAGCATGGTCTGGCGGGAGTCCGGCAGCATCGTCAGGATGCGCTCGACGTCCGGCAGGAAGCCGAGGTCGAGCATCTCGTCGGCCTCGTCCAGGACGAGGGCCTTGACGCGGGCCAGGCTCAGCTTGTTCTGCCCGGCGAGGTCCAGGAGGCGGCCCGGGGTGCCGACGATCACGTCGACGCCCTTCTTGAGGGCCTCGACCTGCGGCTCGTAGGCCCGGCCGCCGTAGATGGCCTGGACCCGCACGTTGCGGACCTTGCCGGCGGTCAGCAGGTCGTTGGTCACCTGCTGGCACAGCTCACGGGTGGGGACGACGACGAGCGCCTGCGGGGCGTCGGTCAGCTCCTCGGGCCGGGCCCGGCCCGCCTCGACGTCCGCGGGGACGACCACGCGCTCCAGCAGCGGCAGGCCGAAGCCCAGCGTCTTGCCGGTGCCGGTCTTGGCCTGGCCGATGACGTCGGAGCCGGAAAGGGCGACCGGGAGCGTCATCTCCTGGATCGGGAAGGGGTGGACGATGCCGACGGCCTCCAGGGCCTCGGCGGTCTCGGGAAGGATCCCGAGTTCTCGGAAAGTGATCGGAGTGGACAGGATCTTGCCTCTTCTGTGAGACGCGGCGCGAGGCGGCGAAGGGGGTCGTATGGACCGTGCCGGGTGCTGGCCGGCCAGGAGGGCCGGATGGCGCGGGACCACTGCCTTCGCTCGTGCACACGTGCCGCGAGCGGATCCCTCCTGCATGCGCACGTCTCGTGCGCACCGCGCGGAGGGCGGTCGGTTGTGGAAGCCGATCGGGCCACCGACCGGGCATCCGCTGAAGACTCCGGCGGCCGGGCGAGAGAGGGGCGCCACCGGAGGAAACAGCATGGAACAGCCCGCCGAATACTCGACAGGCGCATTACCACCATACCCCGGAAACGCGCACACGAGTCGGGACGGTGGCCGGGACCTTGCGCGCGGGGGGCGGGCGGGGTCTTCCTTCCCGCCCGGTGCGGACTATTGTGCGCTGCGTGACAGGCCGGACACCGTGCCCGGCTCCCGATATCGGAAAGGCTCTGCCGTGGCAGACAACGAGCACGCCGGAATCGCCGCCCAGGACTGGGCCCGGGCGTCGGCCGACCCGCAGTACCGGGCAGCCGTCGTCGACCTGCTGGGGGTCCTCGCCTACGGTGAGCTCGCCGCCTTCGAGCGGCTCGCGGAGGACGCCAAGCTGGCCCCGAGCCTGGAGGACAAGGCGGAGCTGGCGAAGATGGCCGCGGCCGAGTTCGGTCACTTCCAGCGGCTGCGGGACCGGCTCGCGGCCATCGACGTGGCGCCGACCGCCGCCATGGAGCCGTTCGCGGCGGCCCTGGAGGAGTTCCACCGCCAGACCGCGCCCTCGGACTGGCTGGAGGGCCTGGTCAAGGCGTACGTGGGCGACTCGATCGCCAGTGACTTCTACCGCGAGGTCGCCTCCCGGCTGGACTCCGACACCCGCGCCCTGGTGCTCGCCGTGCTCGACGACACCGGGTACTCGACGTTCGCGGTCGAGAAGGTACGGGCCGCGATCGAGGCCGATCCGCGCGTGGGCGGCCGGCTCGCGCTGTGGGCGCGGCGGCTGATGGGCGAGGCCCTCTCGCAGGCGCAGCGCGTGGTCGCCGACCGGGACGCGCTGTCGACGATGCTGGTGGGCGGGGTCGCCGACGGCTTCGACCTCGCGGAGGTCGGCAAGATGTTCTCCCGGATCACCGAGGCCCACACCAAGCGGATGGCCGCGCTGGGCCTGGCCGCCTGACGGCTCGGCCCGCACGGCGGCCCCGCCTTCAGGCCGGGGCCGACCGACGGGCCTTCTCCCCCTGTCGCAGCAGCAGGGAGACGAGCGCCACGGCGACGCCCAGCGAGACGGCCAGGGCGGCCGCCGTGTGGCCCGGGCCGAGCACCGAGTGCGCGAGCAGCGCGCCGAAGAGAGCGGCCGCCGGGCCCGTGGCCAGGGCCAGGGGGCGGGAGCGGAACTGCCCGAAGCGCGCGGGCAGCCAGCGCAGCGCCGCGCAGGAGACGGCGAGGCCGATGACGACCGAGCCGAGCGCCTCCCAGAGGATCATGGTTGCTTTCCTCCCGAGCCTGGACCGGTGCTTGACGGGGCGGCCGCGCGGTGCCGGCCGCGCGGTGCCGGCCGCAATACGGTGGTCGAAGCCGTCCTACCCCTCGGCGGCGCCGGGCAACCCTGGCGGCGGCCGGGGTGTCAGCTCGCGGCGGGCGGCCGCGGGAGCGGACACGGAAACGGCGGGGCCCCGGCGCATCGTGCGCCGGGGCCCCGCCGTAGTCTCTCGCGTCGCGTGGTGCTCAGAGCGCGCCGAAACCGACCCTGCGGGTGGTCGGCTCGCCGATCTCCACGTACGCCAGCCGGTCGGCCGGGACCAGGACCTTGCGGCCACGCTCGTCCATCAGGCTCAGCACCTGCGCCTTGCCGCCGAGCGCCTCGGTGACGGCCTTCTCGACCTCGTCGACGCTCTGTCCGCTCTGCAGCACGATCTCGCGGGGCGCGTGCTGCACGCCGATCTTGACCTCCACGGCTTATGTCCCTCCGACGGTGTGAGGTCCCCATGGCGAAGCCCAGGGGAGGAGTGCGCGGCCTGCCGCGCCGTACGCTGCACACATTAGTCGGGCGACGGCTCCCGCCGAGCCGGTCGCGGGCACGCTCGCAGCGAACACGCGGCCGGGTCCCGGCGCCCGCCCTCGGGGAGGACGGGAAAGCCGGAAGAGCCGGGGAAGACTCAGTGCTCGTTCTTGGGGAAGCCCGCGATGCCGCGCCAGGCCAGCGAGGTCAGCAGCTCCACCGCGCGCTCACGCGGCACCGTGCTGTTGCTGGAGAGCCAGTAGCGGGCGACGACCTGCGAGACCCCGCCCAGGCCCACGGCCAGCAGCATGGCCTCGTCCTTGGCCAGGCCGGTGTCCTCGGCGATCACGTCGCTGATGGCCTGCGCGCACTCCAGGGAGACCTTGTCCACGCGCTCGCGCACGGCCGGCTCGTTGGTCAGGTCGGACTCGAAGACCAGCCGGAAGGCGCCGCCCTCGTCCTCGACGTAGGCGAAGTAGGCGTCCATGGTGGCCGCCACGCGCAGCTTGTTGTCGGTGGTGGAGGCCAGCGCGGTGCGCACGGCCTGCAGCAGGTTCTCGCAGTGCTGGTCCAGCAGGGCCAGATAGAGGTCGAGCTTGCCGGGGAAGTGCTGGTAGAGCACCGGCTTGCTGACTCCGGCGCGCTCGGCGATGTCGTCCATCGCCGCCGCGTGGTACCCCTGAGCGACGAAGACCTCCTGCGCGGCGCCCAGGAGCTGGTTGCGTCGGGCTCGGCGCGGCAGACGCGTGCCTCGCGGCCGCGCCTCGGTCTGCTCGATGGCTGTCACGCCGCCTCCCATGTTTCGTTCCCTGCACGGTGTGCACCGCGCCCGCCATCGTACGTTCGGGTAACCCGGGCGTGCCTGGTCGCAGCGGAGAATTTCCCGCGCCGCACGCTGTGGGAAGCCGACAAAATACCGACAATTCGCGCAGCCGGTCACCGGCCCCGGGGGGCCGTGCGCCGGTGTGGTGCCCTGGGCGGGGTCATCGGTAGTCGTCCTCGTCCAGCTCGACGACCCGGGCCTGCTCGGCGAGGTCCGCCTCGTTCGCGGAGTCCGGGTGGATGTCGGTCAGGGAGTCGTCGTGCTCGGGTGCGAGGTCCGTGTGCTGCTCGGCCGCGTCGGCCTCCGGGGCCTCGACATCGATCTCCGTCACGTCGGCTGCTTCCTCCTCGGAGAACTCCGTCTCGATCGGGTCGATGCTCATGCGGGACCTCTTCCCGTCCGGATTCGGGGGCGCCCTCGTACTTATGGGTACGAGCCTAGGAGACCGGGGCCCCGGCCGCCAGACGATCTGTGATCGCCACCACAGCGGGCCGGGCGTGATCCTCTCGTAACATTGCCCGCATGTCTTCGACCGAGTCGCCGGATGCCCGCGCCGTGCCCGTGGTGCCGCCCGCCCGCGCCTCGTGGGTCAGCGAGGGCGAGGAGGTCCGTACGGTCCCGCTGCCCGGGGTCACCCTCGCCGTGCGCTCCCGGCCGCCGGCCACTGCCGGGCTGCCGCCCGCGCTCTTCGTGCACGGGCTCGGCGGCTCCTCGCAGAACTGGTCCGCCCTCATGGAGCGGCTCGCGGACCGGGTCGACGGCGAGGCCCTCGACCTGCCCGGCTTCGGGGACTCCCCGCCCCCGGACGACGGGGACCACTCCATCACCGCGGGCGCGCGCGTCGTCATCCGCTACCTGGACGCCACCGGGCGCGGCCCCGTGCACCTCTTCGGCAACTCGATGGGCGGTGCCATAGCCACCCGCGTCGCCGCCGTCCGCCCGGACCTGGTCCGTACCCTCACCCTCGTCTCGCCCGCCCTGCCGGAGCTGCGGCTGCAGTCCACGGCCGTGCCCACCGGGCTGCTCGCGGTGCCCGGCGTCGCCGCCCTCTTCTCCCGGCTGACGAAGGACTGGACACCCGAGCGGCGTACCCGCGACGTCTTCGCGCTCTGTTACGGGGACCCCGGACGGGTGACGTCGGAGGGCTTCGCGCGGGCGGTCGCCGAATACGAGCGGCGGCTCGAACTGCCCTATTTCTGGGACGTGATGACGCGTTCGGCGCGCGGCATCGTCGACGCGTACACCCTCGGTGGCCAGCACTCTCTGTGGCGGCAGGCCGAGAAGGTGCTCGCTCCCACGCTGCTGGTCTACGGCATGCGCGACCAGCTCGTGTCCTTCCGCATGGCCGGCCGGGCCTCCAGGACTTTCCGCGACTCGCGGTTGCTGACGCTGGTGGACGCCGGTCATGTCGCCATGATGGAGGACCCGGACGCGGTGGCCCGTGCCGTCCGCGAACTCCTCGGGGAGACCGCCGCCATGGATGGACGGAGCGCTACGCCTCGTGGGTAAACACAGCGCACGCGCACCCCGCGGCTCGCACGAGCCCGGGAGCCGCGGACCCGGTGCCGCCGGCCGGCCGGCCGCACCGGCGGCAGGCGCGGGTCCGCTGCGGGGGGTCGTGGGGACGTCCGGGCAGGAGCCGGGAGACGTGGGGGAGCAGCAGGTGGGGGGACGGCAGGAGCCGGGAGCCGGCCCGGGCGGACAGCCCGGGCGGGCGCAGACGCACGGCGTCGGCTGGGGCGTCATCGGCCCGCAGCGCGGCCCCGCCCCGGCGGCCGGCCGGGGCGCGTACGGGCAGTACGGGGCGCAGGGAGTGCCGGACCCCGGGCAGAGCGGCGGAGCGTACGCGCCCGGCGCGCACGGGCAGAGTGCGTACGGTCAGGGCGCCTACGGTCAGGGCGCGTACGGACATGATGTGCACGGACCCGGTGCGCACCGACATGATGCGCACAGACATGATGCTCACGGACAAGGTGGGTACGGGCACGGCGCGGGAGGGTCTGTGGGCGCGGACGGCACGAGTGGCGCGGCCCCGGCTGCCGAAGTCCCCGCCGCCTCCTCGGAGATGGTCCCCGCGCGCGTGCCCGCCCCCCGGTCCGGCGGCGGTGCGCGCGGTAGCCACCGGCAGTCCGGCAGCGGTCTCGGCCGGACCGTGACCGGGGTGGCCGCTGCCGTCGTCACGGCCGTCCTGGCCGTCGTCGTCGCGGGCCAGGTCGAGGACGGCGGCGACGCCACGGCGCAGGCCCGCGCCTCGGAGGTCCCGCACCGGGGCCCCGACGCGGCCTCCCGCTCCGACAGCCGGCCCACTCCCGACGGGGGTGCCGCCGTCCCGCTGTCGTACGAGGAGAAGATGGCGCGCCGGTACCCGCTCGACGCGAACGCGCACGGCTCCGGTGACTTCGGCACCGTCGGCGGGCACGACGCGGCCCCCGGCAAGGGCGAGGTGCTGCGCTACCGGGTGGACGTGGAGAAGGGACTGCCCCTGGACGGCGGTCTGTTCGCCGAGGCCGTGCACCGCACCCTCAACGACGAGCGCAGCTGGGGCCACGGCGGCGTCCGTACCTTCGAGCGGGTCTCCTCCGGGCCCTCCGACTTCGTCATCACCCTCGCGAGCCCCGGCACGACCGCGACCTGGTGCGCCAAGTCGGGCCTGGACACCACCGAGGACAATGTCTCCTGCGACTCCGCCGCCACCGACCGCGTCATGATCAACGCCTATCGCTGGGCGCAGGGCGCGCAGACCTACGGCGACGACATGCACAGCTACCGGCAGATGCTGATCAACCACGAGGTCGGGCACCGGCTCGGGCACGACCACGAGACGTGCGAGGCGCAGGGCGCGCTCGCGCCCGTGATGATGCAGCAGACCAAGTTCCTCACCACGGACGGCAGGACCTGCCGCCCGAACCCCTGGCCGCACCCGGGCCGCTGAGACCCTCGCGTTCCCGGAATGCGGAACGTTTTGTCTCTTTCTGTGAGACAGCTTTGCCGCGACGCGAAAATTCGTTCAATGTTCTACCCATGTCGCACCGCCACGCCCCCGAGAACGCCGGCTTCCAGCTGGCGCTGATCGGCGTGGCCGCGCACGCAGTCGCCGACATCCTCTGTCGCTGAGACCGCTCTTCCCCCCTTTTCCCTCACGCGTCGTGTGATCACCACGTCGACTTCGTGTACTCCGGGGGCGGTCCGGCTGTTCCGGCCTGCGCTCTGCGCTTCTCGTACACCGCCTTCCGTGGGTGCCACGGCTCTGTGCGGCAATGCCGCCTTCCGCGAAAGGCTCCTCTCTCATGCGTCAACTCCCCCTGATCTCCCGCCGCGTGGCCGCGGCCGCCGTCGGCGTCGCCGTCCTCGGCGGGGCCGCCGCCTGCGGCCCGAAGGACACCGCCGCGGGCCAGGGCGGCGCAGGCGCGGACGCCGCCCCGCGCAAGGGCGGCACGCTCACCGTCCTCAACAGGGCCCCGCAGAACAAGTTCGACCCCGCCCGGCTGTACACCTCCGGCGGCGGCAACGTCCCCTCGCTCGTCTTCCGCACGCTCACCACCCGCCACCGCGCGAACGGCGCCGAGGGCACGCGCGTCGCCCCCGACCTCGCCACCGACACCGGCACGCCGAGCGACGAGGCGAAGACCTGGACGTTCCACCTCAAGGACGGGCTGAAGTACGAGGACGGCTCACCCATCACCAGCGCCGACATCAAGTACGGCGCCGAGCGCTCGTTCGCCCCCGAACTCTCCGGCGGCGCCCCCTACTTGCGCGACTGGCTCGTCGGCGGCGAGAGCTACCAGGGCCCGTACAAGGAGGGCAGGGGCCTGGACTCCATCGAGACCCCGGACGAGCGGACCATCGTCTTCCACCTGCGCAAACCCGAGGGCGACTTCCCCTACTTCGCGACCTCCACCCAGTTCGCGCCCGTGCCCAGGGCCAAGGACACCGGCGCCAAGTACGCCGAACACCCCGTCTCCTCGGGCCCGTACAAGGTCGTCAAGAACGTGGGCGACGGCGAGCAGCTGATCCTGGAGCGCAACCCCAACTGGTCGGAGGAGACCGACAAGGAGCGGCACGCCTACCCCGACCGCATCGAGGTCAAGGGCGGGCTGTCCCCGGCCGTCATCAACCAGCGCCTGTCGGCCAGTACGGGCGCCGACGCCGCCGCCGTGACCACCGACACCAACCTCGGCCCCGCCGAACTCGCCCAGACCGGCGGCGACCAGCGGCTCGCCGCCCGCGTGGGCACCGGACACTTCGGCTACACCGACTACCTCGCGTTCAACCCGTCCGTGAAGCCCTTCGACGACCCCCGGGTCCGCCAGGCCATCGCCTACGCCGTCAACCGCACCAGCGTCGTCAACGCCGCCGGCGGCTCCTCGCTCGCCGAGCCCGCCACCACCTTCCTGCCCGAGCGGAAGGCCTTCGGCCACACGCCCTACGACCACTTCCCGGCGGGCGCCGACGGCAACCCGGCCAAGGCCAAGGAGCTGCTGAAGGAAGCCGGTTACGACAACGGGCTGGAGATCACCCTCACCCACTCCACCGCCCAGAACTTCGAGACCGGCCCCGAGATCGCCACCGCCGTGCAGGCCGCCCTCAAGGAGGCCGGCATCACGGTCGAGCTGCAGGGCCTGGAGGACAACGCCTACGACGAGAAGGTCCACAGCTTCTCCGGCCAGCCCGCGCTCTTCCTCGCCCACTGGGGAGCCGACTGGCCCTCCGGCGGCCCCTTCCTCGCCCCCGTCTTCGACGGCCGCCAGATCGTCAAGGACGGCGCCAACTTCAACTCCGCGCGCCTGGACGACGCGAAGGTCAACAACGAGATCGACGAGATCAACAAGATCACCGACCATGAGGCGGCCGCGGAGCGCTGGGGCGCCCTCGACCGCTCGATCGGCGAACAGGCCGTGGTCGTCCCGCTGTTCCACCCCGTCTACAAGCGGCTCGTCGGCAAGGACGTCAAGAACGTCGTCATCAGCGACTGGACCGGAGTCCTCGACGTCTCCCAGATCGCGGTCAAGTGAGCACCATGCACGACACGTCGGAACCGAAGCCGGCGGCACCCGCCTCCGGCGCCCGCCAGGTGTGGCGGCGGCTGCGCGCGCGCAGGTCCGCGCTCGCGGCCGCCGCCGTGCTGGGCCTGCTCGTCGTCCTCGCCCTCGCCGCGCCGCTGCTCGCCGCGCTGGAGGGCCAGGACCCCACCACGTACCACGACGCCCTCGTCGACTCCGCGCGCGGCGGAGTGCCGATCGGCTCCTTCGGCGGGGTCAGTGCCGAGCACTGGCTCGGCGTCGAACCCGGCACCGGCCGCGACCTGTTCGTGCGCCTGCTCTACGGAGCCCGCGTCTCCCTCGTCGTCGCGCTCGGCGCGACCGTCGTGCAGGTGCTCGTCGGAGTGGCCGTGGGGCTCGCCGCGGGACTGGGCAACCGGCTCGTCGACGGCGCGCTCAGCCACGTCACCGACGTGATGGTCGCCATGCCCCTGCTGGTCTTCGCCATCGCCCTCACCGCCGTCGTCCCCGAGGACTTCCCGCGCCCCGCCCTGCTCGTCGTCGTCATCGGGCTCATCGCCTGGGGCGGCCTCGCCCGGCTCGTGCGCGCCCAGACCCTCGGCCTGAAGAAGCTCGACTTCGTCTCCGCCGCCCGGCTCGGCGGCGGCTCGCCCTGGCGCGTGGCCCGCCGCGAACTGCTGCCCGCGCTCGCGGCACCCGTCATCACCTACGCGGCCGTCCTGCTGCCGTCCAACATCGTCCTGGAGGCGTCCATGTCGTTCCTCGGCGTGGGCGTCAAGGCCCCGACCCCCTCATGGGGACAGATGCTCTCGACGGCCACCCTGTGGTTCCGCGCCGACCCGATGTACGTGCTGCTGCCGGCACTGCTGCTGTTCGTCACGGCCCTCGCCTTCACCGTGCTCGGCGACGCCGTGCGCACCGCCCTGGACCCGCGCGAGGCATCCCGGCTGCGCGTCGGCCGACGCCGCGGGGCGGGCCGCGCGGACACCGCCCCGACCCTGGAGGGCGCCGCGTGACCGGCTACCTGCTGCGCCGGCTGCTCGGCGGACTCGTCGTCCTGCTCGTGCTGTCGGCCGTCATCTACGCGACCTTCTACATCGCCCCCGGCGACCCCGCGCGCCTGGCCTGCGGACCGCGCTGCAACCCCGAACAGATCCGCCAGGTCCGCGAGCAACTCGCCCTCGACGACCCCGTGTACGTGCAGTACTGGCACTTCCTGCAAGGGATCGTCACCGGCCACGACTACTCCACCGGCACCGGCGTACGGCACTGCGACGCCCCCTGCCTGGGCCTGTCGTACCAGAACGACCAGCCGGTCACGCAGCTGATCCTCGACCGGCTGCCCGCCACCGCCTCGCTCGCCGTCGGCGCGATGGCGCTGTGGCTGCTGCTGGGCGTCGGCACCGGACTGCTCTCCGCGCTCCGGCGCGGCGGCACCACCGAACGCGTACTGACCGGACTCACCCTCGCCGGCACCGCGACCCCGGTGTTCATCACCGGCATCGGGCTGCTGATGCTCTTCTGCGCCTACCTGGAGTGGCTGCCCTTCCCGTCCTACGTGAAGCTCACCGACGACCCCGAGCAGTGGGCCTGGAACATGCTGCTGCCGTGGGTCGCGCTGGCCCTGCTGGAGGCCGCCAAGTACGCGCGCCTCACCCGCGGTTCCACCCTGGAGACCCTCGCCGAGGACCACATCCGCACCTTCCGCGCCTACGGCGTCTCCGAGCGGGCGATCGTCGGCAGGCACGCGCTGCGCGGCGCGCTCGCCCCCGTCATCGCCCTGTCCGCCGCGGACTTCGGCTCGATGTTCGGCAACGCCGCGCTGACCGAGGTCATGTTCGGCCTGCCCGGCATCGGACAGCTCCTCGTGCGCGGCGCGCAGACCGTCGACCTGCCCGTCGTCGTCGGCGTGGTCCTGGTCACCGGCACCGCCGTGGTGCTCGCCAACATCGTGGCGGACGTCCTGTACGCCGCCGCCGACCGAAGGGTGGCCCTGCGATGACGACGCCCACCGAGCCGCTGGTCTCCGTCGCGGACCTGCGCGTGACCTTCCCCACCGGGAACGGCGCCGTGCACGCCGTCGACGGGCTGTCCTTCTCCCTCGCGCCCGGCGGGGCGCTGGGCATCGTCGGCGAGTCCGGATCCGGCAAGAGCACGGCCGCGTACGCCCTGCTGGGCCTGCACCGGGGCACGGGCGCCCGCGTCAGCGGCTCCGTGACCGTCGCCGGCCACGACGTGCAGGGCGCCGACGAGGCGGAACTGCGGCGCATCCGGGGCGGGATCGCCGCCATGGTCTTCCAGGACCCGCTGTCCTCCCTCGACCCCTACCAGGCCATCGGCGACCAGATCGCCGAGGTCCACCGCGTCCACCACCGCGGCGCCTCCCGGCGGGCCGCGCGCGCCCGCGCCGCCGAGGTGCTCGACCGGGTGGGCATCCCGGACGCGGCCCGCCGCGCCCGCTCGCGCCCGCACGAGTTCAGCGGCGGCATGCGCCAGCGCGTGCTCATCGCCATGGCGCTCGCGTGCGCGCCCCGCCTCCTCGTCGCCGACGAGCCCACCACCGCCCTCGACGTGACCGTCCAGGCCCAGGTCCTCGGCCTGCTGCGGGAGTTGCGCGCCGAGACCGGCACGGGGCTGGTCCTCGTCACCCACGACCTGGGCGTGGCGGCCGACAGCGTGGACGAGATGCTCGTGATGAAGGACGGACGCGCCGTGGAGCGCGGACCCGTGCGCGGCGTGCTGGCGGCTCCGCGGGAGCCGTACACCCGGGAACTGCTGGAGGCCGTTCCCCGGATCGACGTCCGCCGGGACGGGCCGGGGCGCAGCGCGCGGGACGGCGCACCCGGCAGCGCCCCGGACGGCGCGCGCTCCGGCGTGCTGCTCGAAGCGGCCGGCCTGCGCCGCGAGTTCGGGCGCGGCAAGGGCGCCGTCACCGCCGTCGACGACGTCTCCCTGACCGTACGGGCCGGGGAGACCGTCGGCATCGTCGGCGAGTCCGGCAGCGGCAAGACCACCCTCGGCCGCATGCTCGTACGGCTGCTGCCGCCCACCGGCGGCGCGCTGCGCTACCGGGGGCGCGACATCGGCGGCCTGAAGGAGCGCGAACTGCGCCCCTTCCGCAGCGAGTTGCAGATGGTCTTCCAGGACCCCGTCTCCTCCCTCAACCCCCGGCGCAGCATCGGCGAGTCCATCGCCGACCCGCTGCGCGCCGCCGGGACGCTGGGGGAGGCGGAGATCACCGCCCGGGTGCGGGAGCTGCTGGAGCGGGTCGGGCTCGACCCCGGCGCGTACCACCGCTACCCGCACGAGTTCAGCGGCGGCCAGCGCCAGCGCGTCGGCATCGCGCGGGCCCTGGCTCCCGAACCGCGCGTCATCGTCTGCGACGAGCCCGTCTCCGCCCTCGACGTCACCACCCAGGCCCAGGTCGTCGCCCTCCTCGGCGAACTGCAGCGCGAGCTCGGGCTCGCGCTCGTCTTCATCGCCCACGACCTCGCCGTCGTCCGGCAGGTCAGCGACCGGCTCGTGGTCATGCGCGGCGGCCGGATCGTCGAGGAGGGCCCCGCCGACACGGTCTACGAGCGGCCCCGGCACGCCTACACCCGGGGCCTGCTGGCCGCCGTTCCGCGCCTCGAACGGGCGGGAACCGCCGTGGAGGGACCGGCGGGAACCGCCGTATAGCGCGAGAGCGCGCCCCATCTTCCGGAAAGTCATCTTCCTTCACCCCTTCCGGTGGCGCGACGGACAACCGTCCGTCGCGCCACCTCGGCACCCGCATAGCGTGCTGCCCGCTGCCGTTCGGCGGCCGCCGACGTGAGAACGAGGGAGAGACGGGGGTGCGCGCGTGCGCGTGGGACTCCTTACGGAGGGTGGCTATCCGTACGCCGCGGGTGCGGGCGCCGCGTGGTGCGACCAGCTCGTGCGCGGGCTCGGCCGGCACGACTTCGACGTCTACGCGCTGAGCCGCAGCGCCCGCCAGGAGAGCGGCGCCCGCCACCCGCTCCCCGGCCACGTCCGCCAGGTCCGCACGGCCCCCCTGTGGGGCGATCCCGACCGGCTCGGCCCCCGCGCCCACGGCACGTACGGCCGGCACGAACGCCGCCGCTTCGGCGAGCACTTCGCGCAGCTGGCGGCTGCGGTGTGCGCGATGGGGACGGGAGCGGCGGGGGAGGCGGGTGGTGCCGGGCCCGACGCCGCCGGTCAGGGACAGGCGTACCGTTTCGCCGGGGCGCTGTACGCGCTCGCCGGGCTCGCCCGGGACGCCGGGGGGCTCGGACACGTCCTGCGCTCCGAACACGCGCTGCGGATCCTGGAGTCAGCCTGCCGCGCGCCCGGCGCGCACCCCGCCCTCTACGGCACCCGCGTCGCCGACCTCCTGGCCGTCACCCGGCTCCTGGAGCGCGCGCTGCGGCCGCTGTCCCTGGACTGGTACGGCCCCGGCGGGCGCGGCCTCGCCGCCGCCGACCTGTGCCACGCCGCCTCCGCCGGGCCCGCCGCCCTCCCCGGCCTGCTGGCCAAACGCTTCTTCGGTACCCCCCTGCTCGTCACCGAGTACGAGATGCGGCTGCGCGCCTACTACCTCAACAGCGCCGCCGGTTCCGCCGGGCTCTCCCTGCCCGTGCGCACCCTGCTGGCCTCCTTCCACCGGCAGCTGACCGCCGAGGTCTACGGCCGCGCCGACCTCGTCACCGCCGGCGACGCGCACATCAGACGCTGGCAGGAGCGCTGCGGCGCCGACCGCGCGCGGCTGCGCACCGTGCACCCCGGCCTCGACACCCGCCCCTACGACGCCGTGGCCGGCGCGCGGCCCCCCGACGGCCACGGGCGCACCGTGGTGTGGGCGGGCGACCGCGCCGACGGGCCCGTCCTGTGGCAGGCGCTCGCCGCGCTCCGGCAGGCCGACCCCCGGGTGCGGCTGCGGGTCCTCGGCCCGCCGCCCCCCGGCGAGACGCGCCCCGTCGACGGCGTCCTCTTCGAGACGGCCGCCGGCCCCGCCGCCTACGCGGCGGGCGCCGTCGTCGTCCTCGCCGGCGCCGCCGACCGCTTCCCGCTGCCCCTGGCCGAAGCGATGCTCTGCGGCCGGGCGACCGTGGCACCCGACACCGAGGCCGTGCGCGAAGTCCTCGGCGGTACGGGCCTGTTGGCCGCCCCCGGCGACCCCCACGCCCTGGCCGACGCCTGCCTCGCCCTCCTGGACGACCCCGGGCTGCGCGCCCGCCTGGGGGCCGCCGCCCGCGCCCGGGCCCTCGAACTCTTCACCGAGGAGCGGTATGTGACGGACTTCCGCGGCATCTACCTCGAACTGGCCCCGCTCGCCCCCGTACGGCACGGCGGACAGGACCCCTGCGTGCCCTTCGCGTACGCCGCCACGGCGCACCCGCCGCCCGCCCCCGCCCCGCGCGCCACGGCCCCCACCCGGGCGGGTCGCCCATGACCACTCCCCTGCGGGGCGCCGCCGCCCCCGCCGCCGACGGCATAGCCCCGGCCGACCCCGTCAAGGCGCTCCTCGCCCGCCACCGAGCCCTGTGCGAACGGGCCGCCGACCCCCTGGAGATCGCCGCGCACCTGGAGGCCCACGGGGTCTGCGAGCGTACGGCCGCGCGGTGCCGGCACCGCGACGTCTTCTCCCTGGCCGAGGAGCTCCACGCCCGCGCCATGCGGGGCACCGCCCCTGCCCGGGGCGCGCACCGCCGCTTCAAGGGCGCCCCCGCGGCGCCCCGCGCGCTGTGGTCCCGCGCCCGGTTCCGGGGGGGAGCGCACCGGGCGGGGCCCTCGGCCGCCCCCGCCCCGGCCATGAGCGGCGAACGCGCCGTCCGCGCCGGGTGGTTGCCCCGCGCCCTGATGCTCGCCGCCTGCGCCTGGCTCACCGCGTACGCGCTCGTCGGCGACCGCGTCGCCGGCGTGCTGCTGCGCGGGACGTCCGGCGGCGGGCACTCCGGCACCGCCGGAGCGCTCCTGGCGGCCGTGCGCGGGGCCGGGTCCGGAGTACCGGCCACCGCGCTGGCGCTCGGCTGCGCGCTCGCGCCCGCCGCCTGGTGCGCGCGCTGGTTCACCGCCCGGGTGCGCCGGGCGCTCGTCGGCAGCCGCGCCCTCACCGAGTTCGGCGCGCGCGTACGGCCCGAACTCCTCGCCACTGTCGCGCTGTTCAGCCTCGCGCTGGCCGCGCTGCTGTGGGCCGCCCACGCGGCCCTCGGCCCCGGCCGGGCGGGCGCCGCGCGCCTCGCCGCCCTGACGGCACTGGGCGCCCTGCTGTTCCTCGCCCGGCTGCTGTCCGTGCGCGGCCTCACGGCGCCCGGCGTCGTCGCCGCGCTCACCGCCTGCGCCGTGGAGGCCGCCGCCCTGCTCGCGCTCGGCGCCCCGCCACTGCCCGGCCGGGGCGCCCTCGCCCCCCTCGGCCCGGCCGTCGTCCGGGCCGCCGGGTGGTGCGGCCCCGCCGCCATACCCCTCGCGGCGTGCGTGCCCTGCGCGCTCGCCCTCCTCGCCCACGCTCTGTCCGCGCTGTCCCGGGCCTCCGCCCACCGGCGCGGCACCCGCCGACGGCCCCGCGTGCCGTCGGCGTCCACCGACCGGTCCGAGCCGCACCCCCTGTCAGAGGAGCAAGGAATGACCGCTAACCCCATCCGTACCGCCGGGCGAGAGCGAGGGCGCGAGCGATGAGGGTCCTGTTGCTCGGCGCCAACGGCTACATCGGCCGCTACGTCGCCGACCGGCTGCTCGCCGACCCCGCCGTCCAGCTCACCGCGCTCGGCCGCGGCGACGACGCCGACGTCCGCTTCGACCTGGCCACCGGCAGCCCCGGCGCGCTCACCCGGTTCCTCAACGCGGTCCACCCCGGTGTCGTCATCAACTGCGCGGGCGCCACCCGGGGCGGCGCCCGCGACCTGACCCGGCACAACACCGTCGCCGTCGCCACCGTCTGCGAGTCCCTGCGCCGCAGCGGCTGCGGCGCCCGCCTGGTGCAACTGGGCTGCTCCTCCGAGTACGGGCCCTCGCAGCCCGGCTCCTCCACCGCCGAGGACGCGGTGCCCCGCCCCGGCGGCCCGTACGGGGTCAGCAAGCTCGCCGCCACCGAACTCGTCCTCGGCTCCGGCCTGGACGCCATCGTGCTGCGGGTCTTCTCGCCCGTCGGCCCCGGCACCCCCGCCGGCTCCCCCCTCGGCCGGCTCGCCGACGCGATGCGCCGCGCCATGCAGAGCGGCGACAGCGAACTGAAACTGAGCGGCCTGAACGTGCAGCGCGACTTCGTCGACGTGCGCGACGTGGCCCGCGCCGTGCACGCGGCCTCGCTGTCCGCCGCCCAGGGTGCCGTCAACATCGGCACCGGCCGCGCCGTGCGGCTGCGCGACGCCGCCTCCCTGCTCGCCCGCGTCGCCGGCTTCGGCGGCGCCCTCCACGAGCTCGACGACCCGCACCTGGGCAGCCAGCCCGCCTACCCCTACCCCGACGGCTGCGGCAGCTGGCAGCAGGCCGATGTGCGCACCGCCCGCGACCGGCTCGGCTGGCGGCCCCGCATCGGGCTGGAGGAGTCCCTCGCGGACATCTGGATGGAGGCCGCGTGTCGTATCTGACACCGCCGGGGTCCGGCCGGGCCGCCCGCGCCGTCCCCCCGGGGCCGGTGGCGTGGCCCGGCCCGGCCGGGCCGGCGGCCCGGACCGGCGCCCGGCCGCGGCTGGGCGTCCCCGGGTTCGCGCACCCCCTGCTCGCCCCCGCCGAATGGGGCGAACTCCTGCGCCCCGGGACGGCGTTGGACTGGGCGGTCCTCGGCGGCGCCGCGATGGCCGCGGTGCCCGGCGGGCCCACCGGCGGGCCCGGCAGCCGCCCCGACCCGTACGTCCTGGACGCCGCAGCCCGGCTGCGCGACGCCGGCGTGCGCTTCCTCGGCCACCTCGATCTCGCCCGCGGCCGGCGCCCCTTCGCCGAGCTGATCGCCGAGGCGCAGCACCACCTGTCCTGGTACCGGGTCGACGGTTTCGCCCTGGACCGGGCGCCCGTGGGCCCCGCCGCCCTGCCCGGCACCCGGCGCACCGCCGCCGCGCTGCGCACCCTGCTGCCGGGCGCGTACGTCCTGCTCGTGCACGGCAGTCACCCGGCGCCCGGATACGCCGCCCTCGCCGACCAGTTGGTGACCTTCTGCGGGCCGTGGGCCGCCCACCGGCTCGTCCGCCCCCCGGAGTGGACCGCCGGGCATCCCCCCGAGCGCTTCTGCCACCTCGTGCACGGCGTTCCCCGGCACGGTCTCGACGAGGTCCTGCGCACCGCCCGCGGCCGCGGGGCGGGCACGCTCTTCGTCACCGACCGCACCGGGGCCGACGGGGCCGTGCCCTGGGAGGTCCTGCCCGGCTACTGGGACGAGATCGTCTCGCGCACCGGACCTGGTGTCTCGGAATGAGACCCGGCGTGGCAGTGTTACGGCAAAAGAGCGCCCCGCACTCGCGGGCCCGCTCCGACGTCCGACCGACCTACGGAGACCCCGTGTCGCTGCCACCCCTGGTAGAGCCGGCTGCCGAGCTCACCGTCGACGAGGTTCGCCGCTACTCCCGCCACCTGATCATCCCGGACGTCGGGATGGACGGGCAGAAGCGGCTGAAGAACGCCAAGGTCCTGTGCGTGGGCGCGGGCGGCCTCGGCTCGCCCGCCCTGATGTATCTGGCCGCCGCCGGCGTCGGCACCCTGGGCATCGTGGAGTTCGACGAGGTCGACGAGTCGAACCTGCAGCGCCAGATCATCCACGCGCAGTCCGACATCGGCCGCTCCAAGGCCGAGTCCGCCCGGGACTCCGTCCTCGGCATCAACCCGTACGTGAACGTCGTCCTGCACCAGGAGCGCCTGGAGGCGGACAACGTCAAGGAGATCTTCTCCCAGTACGACCTGATCGTGGACGGCACCGACAACTTCGCCACCCGCTATCTGGTCAACGACGCCTGCGTGCTGCTGAACAAGCCCTACGTATGGGGTTCGATCTACCGCTTCGACGGCCAGGCGTCGGTGTTCTGGTCCGAGCACGGCCCCTGCTACCGCTGCCTGTACCCCGAGCCCCCGCCGCCGGGCATGGTGCCCTCCTGCGCCGAGGGCGGCGTGCTGGGCGTGCTGTGCGCCTCGATCGGTTCCATCCAGGTCAACGAGGCCATCAAGCTGCTCGCGGGCATCGGCGAACCGCTCGTCGGCCGGCTGATGATCTACGACGCACTGGAGATGACCTACCGTCAGGTCAAGGTGCGCAAGGACCCGGGCTGCGCGGTCTGCGGAGAGAACCCGACCGTCACCGAGCTGATCGACTACGAGGCGTTCTGCGGCGTCGTCTCCGAGGAGGCCCAGGAGGCCGCCGCGGGCTCGACGATCACGCCCAGGCAGCTCAAGGAGTGGATCGACGAGGGCGCGAAGCTCGACATCATCGACGTCCGCGAGCCCAACGAGTACGAGATCGTCGCCATCCCCGGCTCCCGGCTGGTCCCCAAGAACGAGTTCCTGATGGGCGACGCCCTGCGGGACCTGCCGCAGGACCGGAAGATCGTCCTGCACTGCAAGACGGGTGTGCGCTCCGCCGAGGTGCTCGCGGTCCTCAAGGCCGCCGGCTTCTCGGACGCCGTCCATGTCGGCGGCGGCGTCATCGGCTGGGTCAACCAGATCGAGCCGGACAAGCCGGTGTACTGACCGGCTGCTGTCCGCCGGCCGTGGTTCAGGGGCCTGTCCGCACGCGTCACACGCGTTACTGACAGGCCCCTCGCGTTTCAGGAGCAGGACAGGCCCTCCTGCGGCACCTTTCCCTCCAGCAGATAGCTGTCCACCGCCCCGGCCAGGCACGTGCTGCCGCTGTTGTACGCGCCGTGCCCCTCGCCCTTGTACGTGACCTGTACGCCCACCCCGTCACCGAGGCGCCGCGCCATCTGCCGCGCCCCCTCGTACGGGGTCGCCGGGTCACCGGTGTTGCCGATCACCACGATCGGCGCCGCCCCGGCCGCGTCCACGTCCGGGGCCTTCCAGCGGCCCTGCACCGGCCAGCCCGTGCAGTCCAGCAGCGACCAGGCCGCCGCCTCCCCGAAGACCGGCGAGGCCTCCCGGAACCGCGGCAGCAGCCGCCGCACGTCGTCCGGGGTGTAGCGCTGCTCCGCGTCCGCGCACGAGATGGCCTTGTTCGCCGCCATGAGATTGCTGTAACGCCCGTCCGGGCCCCGGCCGTTGATCGAGTCGTCGAGCAGCAGCAGCGTGTCGCCCGTGCCCTTGGCCGTGGCCTCCTTCAGCCCCGCCGTCAGGTACTTCCAGGTGTCCTTCGAGTACAGGGCGGCCGCGATGCCGCCCACCGCCTCGTCCTGGGTGAGCCCGCGCCCCTGCGAAGTCGGCAGCGGACGCGACCGCAGCCCCGACAGCAGGGCGGTGATGCTCTCCTGCGTCGGGCACTGCCCCTGACCGCTCTTCTCCGCGCAGTCCTTGAGGTAGTCGTCCAGGGCCAGCTGGAAGCCCTTGGTCTGGCTGAGATTGCCCTGCACCGGGTCCTGCGTCGGGTCGACGACCGCGTCCAGGACCGCCCTCCCCACGTTCTTCGGGTACAAGTGCGCGTACACGCCGCCCAGTTCGGTGCCGTAGGAGATGCCGAAGTAGTGCAGCTTGTCGTCCCCCAGCGCCGCCCGCAGCCGGTCCATGTCGCGGGCCGCGCTCACCGTGTCGAGATACGGCAGCACCTTGCCCGAATTGCGGCTGCAGGCCTCGGCGAAGTGCTTCTTCGCCTCCAGCGTCTCCTTCAACTCCGCCGCGTTGTCCGGGGTGGTGCCCACCTGGCTCGCCGCGTCCAGCTCCTTGTCCGTCAGGCACTTCACGCCCGCGCTCTCCCCGACCCCGCGCGGGTCGAAGCTCACCAGGTCGTAGCGGGTGCGCAGCTTCTTGTAGCTGTCGGCCAGCCCCGGCAGCGTCGACACCCCCGAGCCGCCCGGCCCGCCGAAGTTGAACACCAGCGAGCCGATCCGGTGCGCCTGGTCCGTGGCCTTCGCCCGGATCAGCGCCAGGTCGATCGTCTCGCCCTTCGGTTTCGACCAGTCCAGCGGCACCGGCAGCTTCGCGCACTCCCACTCCTTGCCGGGCGCCTTGCCGTCACCGCCCTGCGCGGCCGTGGGCGCCGAGCACGCGCTCCAGCGCAGGGCGACCGGCGCCTCGCCCGCGGCCGCGCCGCCCGTACTGCTCTTGTTGTCCGGGGAGTTCGAGCTGCCGGAACCGCCGCTGCCGCACCCGGTGGCGGACAGGGCGAGCGCGAACGTCACGGAGAGGAGGGCCGGAGCCCGTAGCCGTTGGGGACTCATTTCCCCGACTGTACGGACGAATCGGGACCCTTGGCGCCACCGCCCCCCTGCTTCCCCCCGTTTCCGGGGACACTCCGGCGCGGCCCGCTCCCACGGGCGCTCCCGGCGCGCCCGGACGCCCCGCACCCGCTCAGGCCCGCGCGCGGGCCCCCGCGAGCCCGTCCGCCAGCACACCCGGCCGCTCCATGCCCGCTTCCACTGCCGGATTCACCCGTATGAGGAGCTCCGCAGCCGACGGCGTCCCCCGCAGCAGCAGCGCCGGACCCTGCCCGCAATCACGGGCCCCGGCCTGCGCGGCCCCCTCCTCCCACCACGTCCCCGCGCACGACGAACGCTTCGCCGGCGGCGTCGACTGCGTCTGCCACAACGCCACCACCGCGGCCACCAGCGCCACGATCGCCAGCGCCCCCACGAGCACCCGCACCCGTCGCCCCGCACGCCCGATGTCCCGCCGCTTCGCGTACGACACCCTCCACCCCCGACCCACCGTCGCGGAACTGCTGTGCGGACGATCGTAGAGCGGGCCACTGACATTCGAGCCCTCCCCGTACCGACGGCCGTGGTCCGGCCGTGCCCGATGGCGGGGTTCGGCCGTGGTCTGCCGCGCGGTGTCTAGCTCCATCCTCTGCCCGTTACGAGCAGACCTTGCCCGGTTCCGGCACCGTACCTTCCAACAGGTAAGTATCCACCGCCCCCTTGACGCAGGCGTTCCCGCTGTCGTAAGCCCCGTGCCCCTGTCCCCGGAACGTCAGCTCCACCCCGACCCCCGGCCCCAGCGCCTGCGCCATCCGGTGCGCTCCCTCGTAAGGGGTCGCCGGATCACCGGTGTTGCCCACCACCACGATCGGCGGTGCCCCCTTCGCGCTCACGTCCGGCGTCCGCCACTGCCCCTTGACCGGCCAGCCCGTGCACTGCGTCAGGCTCCACGCCATGAAATCCCCGAACACCGGCGACGCCCTGCGGAACTCCGGTACCTTCGCCGCGATCTCCCGCGCCGTGTACCGCTCCGCCGAGTCCGCGCACGAGATCGCGTTCAGCGACGACTGCAGCGTGCTGTAACGCCCGTCCTGGCCACGCCCGTTCATCGAGTCCGCCAGCGCCATCAGCACCCTGCCGTCCCCGTTCTCCGCGTCCTCCACGCCCTCCGTCAAGTAGTCCCAGAAGTCCTTCGAGTACAGCGCCTGCGCCACACCCCCCGTCGCCAGCGCCCGCGTCAGCTGCCGCCCCCCGCCCCCGGGAATCGGCCGGCTGTCCAGCCGCTCCAGCAACTGCTGGATCTGCTGCCCCGTCGGGCAGTTGTCCGCCTTCTGCACGCACGCGTCCAGATAGTTGCCCAGCGCCAGCTGGAACCCCTTCGTCTGCGCCAGCGCCCCCTGCGCCGCGTCGTTCGTCGGGTCCACCACCCCGTCGAACATCGCCCTGCCCACCCGTTTCGGGAACAAGTGCGCGTACACCCCGCCCAGTTCGGTGCCGTACGAAACACCGAAGTAGTGCAGCTTGTCGTCCCCCAGCGCCTGCCGCAGCAGATCCATGTCCCGCGCCGCGTTCGTCGTCCCCACGTACGGCAGCACCTTCCCCGAGCGCCTCTGGCACCCCGCCGCGTAGGCCGCCACCCTGTTCACCAGAGCCGTCTGCCGTGCCGTCGTGGCCGGTGTCGCGTCCGCCGCGAAGTACGCGTCCAGCTCCCGGTCGCCCAGACACGTCACCCCGCTGCTGCGCCCCACCCCCCTCGGATCGAAGCTCACCAGGTCGTAGCGGGTCCTGAGATTCCGGTAGTCCTCCGCGAACGCCGGCAGCGCCGCCACCCCCGAACCGCCCGGCCCGCCGAAGTTGAACACCAGCGAGCCGATCCGGTGCGCCTGGTCCGTGGCCTTCGCCCGGATCAGCGCGATACCGATCTTCTCCCCCTGCGGCTTCGCGTAGTCCAGCGGCACCCGCAGCGTCGCGCACTCCCACTCCGCCCCCGGCGGCCGCCCCCCGCCGATACCGCCGCCGCCCCCGCCCTCGCTCCCGCTCGCCGCCGGACACGCCGCCCACTCCAGCCGCTGCCCGCCCCCCGCGCTCGGCGCCGCCGCCCTCACCTGCTGCCCCGCGCCCGTGCAGCCGACCGCCGCCACCGTCAGCAGCCCTGCGGAGATCAGACTCACGGTCCTCACGGAGCCGGCCACGGCACCCCTCCTTCCTGACGACCATGCTGTGCCGTCGCCGGGGGCGGGGCGCGTCGGGGTGGGCCGGATGGGTGGGGTGGATGGGTGGGGTGGAGGTGGTGTGCGGGGTGGGGGCGGGTGCGGGTGCCTTGAGTTTTTGCGCGGTGTCGGTCAGGACGGTACGAGCGTTACTTCCGTCGCCTTCACGCTCACCCACACCCGTGCGCCTTCCGCCAGGCCCAGGTCCGCTGCCGCCTCCGGGGTCACCTCCGCCACGACGTCCGGGCCGGCCTCGACAAGCACGCGCAGGCGCGCGCCCTGTGCCGTGATCTCCTTGACGGTGCCCTGCCAGACGTTCCGCGGGCTGCCGCCCTGCGGCCGCGTCGTGTGCAGCGACACCGCCTCCGGAGGGACCACGGCCAGTGCCGTCGCCGTCTCCCGCGGCAGTGGCTCCGCCGCCGTGAGTGTCGTACCGCCGTCGTGCAGGAGGAGCGTGCGGTCCGTTGTCGCCTTGCCCTGCCACGCGTTGCGGCCCAGCATCCTCGCCACCCACGGGGAGCGGGGGCTGCGGGTCAGCTCCGCCGGTGTCGCGTACTGGACGGTTCTGCCGTCCTCCAGGACCAGGATCCTGTCCGCCAGGGACACCGCTTCCACCGGGTCGTGCGTGACGATCAGGCAGACCCCCGGGAATTGTGCGAGGTGCGTGCGCAGGGTCTGGCGGATCTGGGTTTTCGTCGTCTGGTCCAGTGCGGCCAACGGCTCGTCCAGCAGGAGGAGTCGCGGGCGGGCCGCCAGGGCGCGGGCCAGGGCCACGCGCTGGGCCTGGCCGCCGCTGAGCTCGTGCGGGCGGCGGCGGGCCAGGTCTCCCACGCCCAGGCGGTCCAGCCAGTGCTGGGCCTCTTGCAGGGCCTGGTGTGCCGGAGTGCCTTGTGCCCTTGGTCCGTAGGCCGTGTTGGCCAGGGCGGTGAGGTGGGGGAAGAGGGCGTTGTCCTGGGGGAGCCAGGCGATGCGTCTGCGGTGGGGCGGTTCGGTGTCCGCGTTGCCGTTTCCGAGGTGGAGGGGGGTTGCGGTGGCTCGGTCCGTGAGACCCAGGAGGGCGCGGAGGAGGGTTGTCTTTCCTGCTCCGTTGGGGCCCACTACCGCGATCGTGGTGCGTGGTTCGGCGTTGATGTTTGTGTTCGTCGCGCCGTTGACTGTGGTGCGCAGGGGGTGCGTGGTGGGGGCGGGGCCGGGGCGGTCCGGGCCCTCCGGGGCTGTATGAATTACGGCGGCTTGCCCTTGGCCGTCAAGTGGCCCCGAATGCCGCCGCAATTCACACTTTACGCCCCTTACCGGGCCCTCCCCGCCCCGGCCCCTCCCGTTCGTACGCGGCTGCGGGCCGTTGTGAGTCGTGGTGTTCAGCCAGCGGCCTCGTAGTGTCAGCAGGACCGTTGTTGCTATCGCAAGCAAGAGTAGGGATACGGCTGTTGCTCCCTCCGGGTCGTCCTGGAGTAGGAGGTAGACCTGGAGTGGGAGGGTTTGGGTTGTGCCTGGGAGGTTGCCCGCGAAAGTGATCGTCGCCCCGAACTCCCCCAGCGCGCGGGCCCAGCTGAGGGCCGCGCCCGCCAGCAGGCCCGGGGCGATCATGGGAAGGGTGATCGTGCGGAAGACCCGGAACGGCGGTGCCCCCAAGGAGGTTGCCGTCTCCTCGTAGCGCGGGTGCAGGCCCGCCAGCGCTCCTTCCAGGCTGATGACCAGGAACGGCATGGAGACGAACGCGGAGGCGACCACTGCCCCTGCCGTCGAGAAGGGGAGCGTGATGCCGAGGTCTTCGAGCCACGGGCCCAGTACCCCGCGGCGTCCGTAGCCCTGGAGGAGGGCCACCCCCGCGACCGTGGGCGGCAGCACCATCGGCAGCATCACCAGGCAGCGCACGAGCGGCTTGCCCGGGAAGTCGGTCCGTGCCAGCAGCCAGGCCAGGGGTACGCCCAGGACGAGGGAGATCAGCAGTGCCGACGCGGAGACGGCAAGTGACAGTCCCAGGGCCTGCGTTGACTCGTGGGTCGTGAGGCGTGAGGGGAGGGTGGACCAAGGGGTGCGCGTGAGGATGCCCAGCAGCGGCAGGAACAGGAAGCCCACCGCTATCGCCGCCGGAATCCCCAGCGCCAGGGGAGTGCGTGCCCTCACGGCTGCTGGAAACCGGCCGCGCGCAGCAGTTGTTGTGCGTCGTCCGTGCTCAGCCACTTGACGAACTCGTCGGCTTCCTTGGTGTGCCGCGAGCTCTTGAGGGATGCCGCGGGGTAGTCGGCGACGGCGTTCTGGGCGTCGGGGATCGTGACCGTGGTGACCTTGTCCTTCGCGGTGTGCGCGTCTGTCGTGTAGACGATCCCGGCGTCCGCCTCACCGAGGGAGACCTTGCTCAGTACGGCCCGTACGTTGGGTTCCTGCGAGACCGGCTTGACGGTGACGTGCTGCTGGTCCAGCACCTTGGCCCCGTACCGGCCCACCGGCACCGCCGGGGCGGCCAGCACGACCTTGAGGTCGCTCCGGGAGAGGTCGGCAAGTCCCTTGATGTCCTTGGGGTTGCCCTTGGCGGTGGCGATCGTGAGGCGGTTCTTGGCGATGACCGTGGGTGTGCCGGTTTCCGACTTCAGGGCGTCCATGGTCGTGGTGTCGGCCGTCACCAGCGCGTCGGCGGGAGCGCCCTGCCGTACCTGCGCCGCGAGCTCCTGCGAGCCCGCGAACGAGAACTTCACGGTCGTGCCCGGGTGCGTCTTCTCGTACGCCGCCCCCGCCTGCTTGAAGACATCGGTGAGGGAGGCGGCGGCGAGCACGGTGAGCGTCTTGCCCTCGGCCTTCGAGTCCCCCTTGTCGTCGCAGCCTGCCGCCAGGGGAGCCAGGAGAACGACAGCCACGAGGGGCAGGGTGCGGAACTTGCGGTGCGTCATGAGGAACCCCGAACGGTCAGACACGGTCGATGTGCACGTTGGTGGCCTTCACCCGGGCCACGGCCTCCATCCCCACGGTCAGCCCCAGTTCTTCGACGGCCTCTCTTGTCAGAAGCGAGACCAGCCGGTGCGGTCCGGCCTGGATCTCGACCTGGGCGGCGACATCGCCGAGCTTGACGGCCGTGATGATGCCGGGGAAGGCGTTGCGGGCACTGGTGTACGGCTCCTCGTCGCCGGGGGCCTCGGCCAGCGACACGGAGAAGGCAGCGAGATCCTCCCCGTCGATCAGCCGCTTGCCGCCCTCCTCCCGCCGCGTGGGAATCCGCCCTGCGTCCGCCCACCGCCGCACGGTGTCCGGACTGACCCCGAGCAGTCGTGCCGCCCGGCCAATGCTGTAGGAGGAGCGCATGTGCGGCACGCTAAGCCGATAGCGTGCGCATATGCAAGGCAGGAGGCGGGGGAGGGGTGGTAGCTGCGGTTCCTGTCCGGTTCAGATCGCGCCCTTGCGCGTCAGGTGCGTGAACGAGATCCAGCCCGGCAGTACCGGCAGCCACAGCGTCATCAACCGGAACAGCAGCACCGCGGGCGCCGCCTGCTCCGCCGGCAGCCCCGCGAACGTCAGCGCACCGGTCAGCGCGAACTCCACGGCACCGACGCCACCGGGCGTCGGCGCGGCGGAACCCAGCGCGTTGGCAGTGAGATAGACCACGGCGATGCTCGCGTAGCTCAGCTCGCCGCCGAAGGCGCGGATCGCGGCGTCCAGGCACATGACGTTGGCGGCGGTCAGCAGCAGCATCCCGCCGATACCGGTCACCAGCTTCTGCGGCCGCTGGAGCACGTCGAGCATGCGCGGCACGACCCCGGCGAACAACGACCGCACCCGCGTCACCACGAACTTCCGCAGCACCGGGATGGCCGCGACGACCAGCACCAGCACGGCCGCGGTCAGCAGCCCGCCGATGACCGTACGGGAGGGTCCGAGGGAGTCGCTGCGCTCGGTTCCCGTGACGTAGCCGAAGGACAGCAGCAGCAGGATGTGGCAGGCGAGGCCGAACAGCTGCGAGGCGCCCACACTGGCGACGGCCAGTCCGGGCCGGACCCCGGCACGTTGCAGGAAACGGGTGTTGAGGGCGACGCCCCCCACCGCGGCCGGCGCGACGATCTTCACGAAGGACCCGGCGACCTGGGCGAGCACAGTGCGCCCGAACAGCACCTTCTCGGGGACGAAGCCGAGCAGGCTGAGCGCGGCGGCGACGTAGGTGAGGATCTGGAAGACGACGGCGACGGCCACCCAGGCCCAGTCCGCCTGCGCGACCAGATCACCGAACTTGATGTGGGCGAGCTGGCTGAGCAGGTAGTAGGCCGCGATGGCACCGGCGACGAAGCTGAGCAGGGTGCGCGGCTTGATGCGCTCCAGGCGGACGGGCTCTATGGGGGCCTGGGGGCGGATCAGGAGGACCTGGCGGCGGATCTGGGCGAGGAGGTCCTCCTCGCGGGCGCCTTCGAGGGCCTCGTCGATGGCCTTCTTCTCGGCCTGCCGCTCGGCGCGCAGGGCCTTGCGGTCGCTGATGGCCTCGGCGGCGAGCTCGTCCTGGCCGGCGGCCGCGGCGGCCCGGGCCTCCTTCGCGAGCCGGGCGGCCTCCAGGACGTTCTCGCGCTCGCGCTGGGCGCGCTCGCGGGCACGCTGGCGGAGGGTGCCCCGGCTGATCCGGGTGAGGGCCAGGGGCTGCAGGAGCGGCAGGCTGTCGGCGATCGCGTCGGGGCCGAGGACGGAGACGCCGGTCGCGACGGCCCGCTCGGCACCCACCCGCAGGCCCAGGGTGACCAGGAGCTGGGCGACGTCCATGCGCAGCACCAGGTCACCGGCGGCGATCTCCCCGCCGCGCAGATCGGTCAGGACGACATTGCCGGAACGATCCACCAGCAGGGCGTCGGCGTCCAGGCGCCGGTGGGCGATACGGCGGGACTGCAGGGCGTGCACCTGCCGCCAGGCGCCGGCCATCAGCTCGTCGGTGATCTCCTCGGTGGGCACGGCGTCGAGGGGACGGCCGCCGATGTGCTCGTAGACGAGCATCACGGCGTCGGGGCCCAGCTCGGAGGTGGCGATGAGCTTGGGGGCGTTCGCGCCGGCGGCGATGGCCGCGTAGGCGAGCAGCGCCTCCTGTTCGAGGGCCTGCCGCAGGGACTGCAGACTGCGCGGCTGGGTGATGCCGCGCAGGGCCAGCCGCTGCCAGACGCGGTAGAAGAAGCCCTGGGCCTGCTGCTCGCGGTCGACGACGGTGACGTCGAGGGGCGGGCCGTCCTCCAGGGTGACGATGTAGCGCCGGCCTCTCTCGTGCGGGGTGGCCTCGTCGTCCGCGGACTCCTCGGCGCGCAGCGCCGTCACCGGCTTGAAGCCGACGCGGCGCAGACCGGCGAGGAGGTGGCGGCCGGTGGGGCGGACGTTGGGGGAGCCGACGGCGTAGAGGGTGCCGTAGGCCACGGTCCAGCCGATGAGGACGGTCGCGACGATGGAGAACGGCGTGGTGTAGCCGTTGACGAGGACGGCGAAGGCGTCCAGGAGCAGCACGACCCACATGGCGATGCGCCAGCGCGGCCGCCGGGACATGCCCACCGCGGTCATGTAGGCGATCACGGGGGCGAGATAGCCGTGCACGGGGTCGGTGAGCCCGCCCGAGGGGGCGGGCTGGGTCAGGGCCTCGCGGATGGACTCGGGGGCGGCCCTCGCCACCCACAGGTCGGTCGCGAGGGAGACGCCGTGCGCGAGGACGGCGGCGAGCACACCGTCGGCGATGCGCAGCCCGTCCCGTTTGATCAGCCGCTCGACGGCGAAGGCGACCGGGACGATGAAGATGGCGATGTTGGCGCCCAGCCCGGCGATGCTCGTGAGGAACTGCGGAGCCTTGCCGGTGCTCTCGCTGATGTCCTTCTCCAGGCCGGTGGTGGTGGCGTGGGCGAAGGCGGCCAGCGCGAGCACCAGGGCGATGCCGATGATGCCGAGGAAGAAACGGACGAGGTCGGCGGGGCGGTGCACCCGGGCGGGCAGCAGCGGCTCGTCACCGGAGACCTGGTCGATGTGGACCTCGCCGTCCTCGCAGCGGTAGCCGCCCGGCCCGTCCGGCCCGGAGGGGGAACGGGGAGGCGGCGGATCGGCGGCGGGCTCACCGTCGGCGGGCACGGCTCGCGGAGCGCGCTCCCCTCCCGGGGGTGCCGCGCCCTGCTGTCGGTCCGTCTTTTCTTCTTGGTCTCGTATCACCAGTCACCGCCCGGAAGATGGTGGCATGGCCCCGCCGGGCGAAGGGGCATCAGGGGGTATTTCGCAGGCGCGGACTTGGGATCGTACGCCCTGTGGTGCGCTCGCGCACTCTGGGTGATCTTGCCCGGGGGCCGGTCGGGGCCGGGTCCGGGGCGCCGCCGGGGGCGTACGGCACCATGGACCGGGTGACCGAGGACCGTGATCCCGCCGGCCGCTCCGGACCGGCCGCGTTGCCCGAGTACGCCGAGCGCGTCCTGGCCGTGGCCGAACTGATCCCGCCGGGCCGGGTGCTGACGTACGGGGACGTCGCCGAGTGGCTGGGCGGGGGCGGGCCCCGCCAGGTGGGGCGCGTCATGGCGCTGTACGGCGCGGCCGTGCCGTGGTGGCGGGTCGTCCGGGCGGACGGCGCGCTGCTGCCGGGCCACGAGCGGCGGGCGCTCGCCCGCTACCGCGAGGAGGGCACCCCGCTGCGCGAGTCCGGGCGCGGCGGCGTGCCCCGGCTGGCGATGGCGCGGGCCCGCTGGGACGGCCGCACCGGCGTGACTCCTCACACCTGACAGCATCGGCGCTCCGGGCACGGCTGAACCACACCCCGGCCCGCACGGCCCGGGGCTGACCCGAACGGATGAGGCCGCGCGGACCGCGCGCCGGCCCCCGGGACGGACTGCGCGCCCCCGGGCCCCTGGCGTAGCGTCGAGGACCGCGGTCACCACCCGGCCACCCCTCGGCCCGTACGGCCGCACCAGACCCCGCACCCCCACCAGGACCGGCAACCCACGTGAGCTCCTCCCCCTCCTACGGCTCTTCCGCATCGTCGCTCAGAACGGCGTCGACGGGGCCCTCGGGCGCGTACCGGCTCGTCCGTACGCCGCCGGGCCCGACGACCCTTCCTGAGCTGGACGCACACCAGCGCGCGGTGGTTGACCACAGCGGCGGACCGCTGCTGGTCCTGGCCGGGCCGGGCACGGGGAAGACGACGACGCTGGTGGAGGCCGTCGCGCGGCGCGTGCGCGAGGGCACCGACCCCGAGCGGATCCTGGTGCTGACCTTCAGCCGCAAGGCGGCCGTCGAACTGCGGGACCGGATGGCCGCCCGGCTCGGCGCCGGCGCGCAGGCCCCGCAGGCCACCACCTTCCACTCCTACTGCTACGCGCTGGTCCGCGCCCACCAGGACGCCGACCTGTTCAGCGAACCGCTGCGGCTGCTCTCGGGCCCCGAGCAGGACGCCGTCCTGCGGGAGCTGCTGGCCGGGCAGGCCGAACTGGAGCGCGCGGGGCGCGGGGCCGTGCGCTGGCCGGGCGAGCTGCGCGCCTGCCTGACCACGCGCGGCTTCGCGGACGAGGTGCGCGCGGTGCTCGCGCGCAGCCGCGAACTGGGGCTGGGGCCCGGGGAACTGGACGCGTTCGCCGGGCGCACGGGACGGCCGGACTGGGCCGCGGCGGCGGCCTTCCTCGCCGAGTACCTCGACATCCTCGACGCCCGGGGCGTGCTGGACTACGCCGAGCTCGTGCACCGCGCGGTGCTCCTCGCCCAGCGGCCCGGCACCGCCGAGGAACTGGCCCTGCGCTACGACGCGGTCTTCGTCGACGAGTACCAGGACACCGACGCCGCCCAGGTACGGCTGCTGCGCGCGCTCGCGGGCAATCCGCCGGGCCGGGGCGTGCCCGGGGCGGGCGGCGGCCGCACGCTGGTGGCCTTCGGCGACCCGGACCAGTCCATCTACGCGTTCCGGGGCGCCGACGTCGGCGGCATCCTCGACTTCCCGCACGCCTTCCCGCGCGCCGACGGCGAGCCCGCGCCGGTCGCGGTCCTGACCACCTCGCGCCGCTCCGCAGAGCGGCTGCTGGCCGCGACCCGGCTGCTCACCCGGCGCATGCCGCTGACCCGGCTGCCCGCACCGGCCGTCCGCGCGCACCGGGAGCTCACGGCCGTCCGCGAGGGCGGCAGCGTGGAGGCGTACACCTACCCGACCGCCGGCGCCGAGACCGACAACATCGCCGACATCCTGCGCCGCGCGCACCTGGAGGACGGCGTGCCCTGGAGCGCGATGGCCGTCCTGGTACGGGCCGGCTCCCGCTCGATCCCGTCCCTGCGCCGCGCCCTGACCTCGGCGGGCGTGCCCGTCGACATCGACGGCGACGACGTGCCGCTGCGGCACGAGCCCGCCGTGGGGCCGCTGCTGACCGCGCTGCGGGCGGTCGCGGAGTCGGTCCTTCCGGGGGCGGTGGCGGACGGAGAGGGCGCGCCGGGCGGTGAATCCTTCCGGCTCTCCCCGGAGACCGCTCTCGCCCTGCTCGCCTCGCCCCTCGGCGACACCGACAGCGCGGACCTGCGGCGCCTGGGACGCGCCCTGCGCGAGGAGGAGCGGGCCGCGGGCGTCCCCGTGCCGCGCTCCTCGGACGTCCTGATCGCCGAGGCCCTGGCGCAGCCCGAACGCCTGGTGGCGCACGATCCGGCCTACGCGCGGGGCGCGCAGAAACTCGGCGCCCGGCTGGAGGCGGTGCGCCGCGCGCTGCGCGAGGGCGCCACCGCAGAACAGGCCCTGTGGCTGCTGTGGGACGGCACCTCCTGGTCGGAACGGCTGGAACGCGCCGCCCGGCGCGGCGGGGCCGCCGGCCGCAACGCCGACCGCGATCTGGACGCCCTGTGCGCCCTGTTCGAGACCGCCGCGCGCGCCGAGGAGCGCGTCGGCGGCCGGGGCGCCCTGAACTTCCTGGACGAGCTGGAGGCCCAGGACATCGCCGCCGACACCCTCGCCGGCCGGGCCGTGCGCCCCGACGCCGTACGGCTGATGACCGCCCACCGCTCCAAAGGACTGGAGTGGCGGCTGGTCGTCGTCGCGGGCGTACAGGAGGGCCTGTGGCCCGACCTGCGGCGGCGCGGATCGCTCCTGGAGGCCGACCGCATCGGCCGCGACGGCCTCGCCGAACCCCTGCCCCCGGGCGCGCTCCTCGCCGAGGAACGCCGCCTGTTCTACGTCGCCGCGACCCGCGCGAGCGAGCGCCTGGTCGTCACCGCCGTCAAGGCCGCAGCCGAGGACGGCGACCAGCCCTCACGATTCCTCGCCGAACTGGGCGCCGAACCCGTCGACGTCACCCAGCGCCCGCGCCGCCCCCTGTCGGTGGCCGCGCTCGTCGCCGAACTGCGCGCCACCACCGTCGACCCCGCCGCCTCCGACGCCCTGCGGGACGCCGCCGCCCGGCGGCTCGCCCGCCTGGCCGCCCTCACCGACGACGAGGGCCGCCCGCTCGTCCCCGCCGCACACCCCGACCGCTGGTGGGGACTGGACGAGCCGACGCACAACGAGGTGCCGCTGCGCGACCGCGAGCTGCCCGTCGCCCTGTCCGGCTCGGCACTCGACCAGCTCGCCAACACCTGCTCGCTGCAGTGGTTCCTCGGCCGCGAGGTACGCGCGGACGCCCCCGCCACGGCCGCCCAGGGCTTCGGCAACGTCGTGCACGTCCTCGCCGACGAGGTCGCCTCCGGCCGGACACCCGCCGACCTCGCCGTCCTCATGGAGCGCCTGGAGTCGGTGTGGGACGCGCTCGCCTTCGACGCCCCCTGGAAGTCCGCGCAGGAGAAGGAGAACGCCCGCGCCGCCCTGGAACGCTTCCTGCGCTGGCACGTGATGGAGCGCGGCGGCCGCACCCCCGTCGGCTCGGAGCACGCCTTCGACGTGACCCTGAAGGCCGACGGCTACCAGGTGCGCATCCGCGGCTCCATGGACCGCGTCGAGACCGACGCCACCGGCCGCGCGTACGTCGTCGACTTCAAGACCGGCAGGAGCGCGGTGACCGCGAACGCCGTCGCCCGCCACCCGCAGCTCGCCGTCTACCAGCTCGCCGTCGACCACGGCGCCGTGGACGAGCTGTTCGACGGCGCACGCCCCAGGGCCGGCGGCGCGGAACTCGTGCAGCTGCGCCAGGACGCGGCCAAGAAGGACGGCGGCGAGGGCGTGCCCAAGGTGCAGGCCCAGGAGCCGCTCGGCGAGGGCGGGTGGATCGGCGAACTCCTCGCCACGGCCGCCGGCCGCGTCCTCGACGAGCGCTTCGCGCCCCGCCCCGGCCAGCACTGCGCGCACTGCTCGTTCCGCTCCTCCTGCTCCGCCCGCCCCGAGGGCCGCCAGGTCGTGGAGTGAGCCTGCGCCCAGTTCCCGGGACCCGCTGTGACCAGGGCGAATACGCGTTGTCAGTGGCGGCCGTTAGCGTTCTCGCGTGACCTCGCGCCTCACCGACCCCGAGCAGCTCAAGGAGCTCCTCGGGATCCCGTTCACCCCGGAGCAGACGGCCTGCATCACCGCGCCGCCCGCCCCGCAGGTCGTCGTGGCCGGAGCCGGCTCCGGCAAGACCACGGTCATGGCCGCGCGCGTCGTCTGGCTCGTCGGCACCGGCCAGGTCGCCCCCGAGCAGGTCCTCGGTCTCACCTTCACCAACAAGGCGGCCGGCGAGCTGTCCGAGCGCGTGCGCACCGCCCTGGTCAGGGCGGGAGTCACCGACCCCGAGCCCGCCGACCCCGACCGGGCCGGCGGAGAGCCGCAGATCTCCACCTACCACGCCTTCGCCGGACGGCTGCTGAAGGAGCACGGGCTGCGCATCGGCCTGGAGCCAGACGCCCGCCTCCTCGCCGACGCCACCCGCTTCCAGCTCGCCGCCCGCGTCCTGCGCACCGCCCCCGGCCCGTACCCGGCGCTGACCCGCTCCTTCGGCGACCTCGTCGCCGACGTCCTCGCCCTCGACGGCGAGCTCGCCGAACACCTCGTGGAGCCCGGACAGTTGCGCGCGTACGACACGGAGCTGCTGGCCGCCCTGGACGGCACGAAGCTCAGCAACGCCGACCTGCGCAAGGCGCCCGAGGCCGCCCGCGCCCGCCTCGAACTCCTCGGCCTCGTCAGCGCCTACCGCGAGCAGAAGCGGCGGCGCGGCCTGCTCGACTTCGGCGACCAGATCGCCCGCTCCGCCGAACTCGCGCGCACCCGGCCCGAAGTGGGGCGGATCCTGCGCGAGCAGTTCGCCGTCGTCCTCCTCGACGAGTACCAGGACACCTCGCACGCCCAGGGCGAGCTGCTCGCCGGGCTGTTCGGCGGCGGCACCGGCCACGCGGTCACCGCCGTCGGCGACCCCTGCCAGGCCATCTACGGCTGGCGCGGCGCCTCCGTCGCCAACCTCGACGAGTTCCCGCGCCGCTTCCCCCGGTCCGACGGCCGGCCCGCCGCCCGCTTCTCCCTCAGCGAGAACCGCCGCAGCGGCGGCCGCCTGCTGCGCCTCGCCAACGGCCTGGCCGCCCCCCTGCGCGCGCTCCACGAAGGCGTCGAGGCCCTGCGCCCCGCACCCGGCGCCGAGCACGACGGCACGGTGCGCTGCGCCCTGCTGCCCACCCACGCCGACGAGCTCGACTGGCTCGCCGGGCACCTCGCGCACCTGGTGCGCACCGGCACACCCCCCGGCGAGATCGCCGTCCTGTGCCGTACGGCCGCCGACTTCGCCCAGATCCAGGCCGCCCTCGTCGCCCGGGACGTCCCCGTCGAGGTCGTCGGGCTGTCCGGGCTGCTGCACCTGCCGGAGATCGCCGACCTGGTGGCCGTCTGCGAGGTCCTCCAGGACCCCACCGCCAACGCCGCGCTCGTCCGCCTGCTCACCGGGCCGCGCTGGCGCATCGGCGCCCGCGACCTGGCCCTGCTCGGCCGGCGCGCCCGCACCCTCGTGCCCTACGGGCGCGCCGGCACGGACCCGGAGCGCCGGCTCGCCGAGGCCGTCGAGGGCACCGACCCGGCCGAGGCGGTCTCCCTCGCCGACGCCCTCGACACCTTCGTCGGCGGCGGGGGCGAGCGCGAGCCCGACGACGGGCTGCCGTTCTCCCCCGAGGCGCGCCTGCGCTTCGCCCGGCTCGCCACCGAGCTGCGCGAGCTGCGCCGCTGCCTCGCCGACCCGCTCATGGACGTCCTGCACCGGGTGCTCGCCACCACCGGCCTGGAGGTCGAGCTGTCCGCCTCGCCGCAGGCCCTCGCCGCCCGCCGCCGCGAGACGCTGGCCCGGTTCCTCGACATCGCGGCCGGCTTCTCCGCCCTCGACGGCGAGGCCGGACTCCTCGCCTTCCTGGGCTTCCTGCGCACCGCCGAGCAGTACGAGAAGGGCCTCGACAGCTCCCTGCCCGGCGGGGAGAACACCGTCAAGATCCTCACCGCGCACAAGTCCAAGGGCCTGGAGTGGGACGTGGTCGCCGTCCCCGGGCTCGTCGCGAAGACCTTCCCCAGCGAGCAGTCCCGCGAGGCGTGGACCGCGCAGGGCAGGGTCCTGCCGCACGCCCTGCGCGGCGACGCGGCGACCCTCCCGGACGTCGGCGCGTGGGACAGCAAGGGCCTGACCGCCTTCAAGGCCGCCATGAAGGAGCACCAGCACACCGAGGAACTCCGCCTGGGCTACGTGACGTTCACCCGCCCCCGCTCGCTGCTGCTCGGCTCGGGCCACTGGTGGGGGCCCAGCCAGAAGAAGCCGCGCGGCCCCTCGGAGTTCCTGAAGGCCCTGCGCGAGCACTGCGAGGCCGGCCACGGCGAGATCGAGGCCTGGGCCGACGCCCCGGAGACGGACGCCGAGAACCCGGCGCTCACGGAGGGTCAGGAAACGGACCGCGCCTGGCCACTGCCCCTGGACCCCGCCTCCCTGGCCCGCCGCCGGGCCGCCGCTGCGGCCGTACGCGCGCATCTGGAGCGCCCCGCCGGGCCCGCCGTCGCCGAGCACACGCGCGCGTACGACCCGGACTGGCCGCCCTACGACGACGAACCGCCCGCCGAGGACGAGGCGTACGCGGAGGACCTCACGGCCGACTGGGACTCCCTGCCGACGCAGCGCCCGGCGCCGGAACCGGCTCCCGCCGGGGAGGGGGAGGCCGGGCCCGTACGGGCCGGCGGGGCGCCGGTGCCGGCGGAGGGGGCCGGTCCCGTGCCCGTACCGGGCGGGGAGGCCGGGCCGACGGCAGGACACCGCGCGCCCGCACGGGCCGGGGAGCCTGCCGCAGGCGCCGAGGGGGGCGTGCCCGCTCGTGCGCTGCCGGCACCGGAGCCCGCTCCCGTCGAGGCGGGCCAGGCCGCGTCCGTACGGGCCGGACAGCCCGTCCCCGCGCCGGGCGCGGAGCCCGCCTCGGCCCCGGAGTGCCGCGTGCCCGCCCCGCCGCACCAGTACGCGCCCGCTCCCGGACAGCCCGGCGGCGCGCTGCCGCACCCGGCGCCGCCCGCCGATGACACCCCGGAGCGGCCCGCGCCCGCGCTCCCGGGCGTGCCCGCCCGGACGCGGCCCGGTGCCGGGCTCGCACACCCGGCCCCGCCCGCCGATGCCGGACCGGAGCCGCTGCTGCCGGAGGAAGCGCGCCTCGCGGCGTCCTGGGACCGTGATCTGGAGGCGCTCGCCGGAGAGCTGCGGCGGGCCCGCGCGAGCGTGCGCGATGTGCCGCTGCCGTCCTCGCTCAGCGCCTCGCAGCTCGTACGGCTCGCCGCCGACCCGGAGGCGTTCGCCCGCGAGCTCGCCCGGCCCCTGCCCCGCCCGCCGCAGCCCGCCGCCCGCCGCGGCACCCGCTTCCACGCCTGGATCGAGTCCCGCTTCGAGGAGCTGCCGCTGCCGATGCTCGGCCCCGACGAACTGCCCGGCGCCGGGGACGACGACCCCGACGGCCCGGAGATCGCCGACGAGCGCGACCTGGCCGCCCTCAAGGCCGCCTTCGAGCGCACCCCGTACGCGGACCGCACCCCCTACCGCGTGGAGGCGCCCTTCCAGCTCGCCCTCGCCGGCCGGGTGATCCGCGGCCGGATCGACGCCGTCTACCGCGAGCGGGGCCCCGACGGCGACACCTACGAGATCGTCGACTGGAAAACCGGTCGCACCCACCGCGCCGACCCCCTCCAGCTCGCCGTCTACCGCCTCGCCTGGGCCGAGCGGCAGGGCGTGCCCCTGTCCGCCGTCACCGCGGCCTTCGTCCACGTCCGCGACGGCCGGACCGTACGGCCCGAGGGCCTGCCCGACCGGCCCGGCCTGGAACGACTGCTGCTCGGGGAGCCGGAGTGAGGGACGGGCCGGTCATGGTCACGCCGCGTGTCCGGCTAGGCTCGATGACATGAGCGACACCACGGACAACGCCGTCCGCGCGTTTATCGAAGGCCACCGCGCCGCTTTCCTCGACGACCTCGCCGAGTGGCTGCGCATCCCTTCGGTGTCCGCCGACCCGGACCGCGCCGCCGACGTGCGCCGCAGCGCCGACTGGCTCGCCGGCAAGCTCAAGGAGACCGGCTTCCCCACCGTCGAGGTGTGGGAGACGCCCGGCGCGCCCGCGGTGTTCGCCGAATGGCCCTCCGACGACCCGGACGCCCCCACCGTGCTGGTCTACGGCCACCACGACGTGCAGCCCGCCTCCCGCGAGGACGGCTGGCACACGGAGCCCTTCGAGCCCGTCGTCAAGGACGGCCGGCTGTACGCGCGCGGCGCCGCCGACGACAAGGGGCAGGTCTTCTTCCACACCCTGGGCGTACGCGCCCACCTCGCCGCGACCGGCCGCACCGCCCCCGCCGTCGGCCTCAAGCTGATCGTCGAGGGCGAGGAGGAGTCCGGTTCCGCGCACTTCCCCGCGCTGATCCGTGAGCACGCCGACCGCCTCGCCTGCGACACCGTGATCGTCTCCGACACCGGCATGTGGGCCGAGGACACCCCCACCGTGTGCACCGGCATGCGCGGCCTCACCGACTGCCAGATCGACCTGTACGGGCCGGAGCAGGACATCCACTCCGGCTCCTTCGGCGGCGCCGTGCCCAACCCGGCCACCGAGGCCGCCCGGCTGGCCGCCGCCCTGCACGACGAGCGGCGCCGCGTCGCGATCCCCGGCTTCTACGACGGCGTCGTCGAACTCACCGACCGTGAACGCGAGTTGTTCGCCGAGCTGCCCTTCGACGAGGAACGCTGGCTGCGCACCGCGCACTCCCGCGCCACCCTCGGCGAGGACGGCTACACCACCCTGGAGCGGATCTGGGCCCGTCCCACGGCCGAGGTCAACGGCATCTCCGGCGGCTACCAGGGCCCCGGCGGCAAGACGATCGTGCCGTCGGACGCCCGGCTCAAGCTCTCCTTCCGGCTCGTCGCCGGCCAGGACGGCGAGCGGGTGCAGCAGTCCGTACGGCAGTGGGTCGCCGACAGCCTCCCGGACGGCATCCGCCACGAGATCACCTTCTGGGGTGCCACGCGGCCGTGCCTGACCCCGCTGGACCACCCGTATCTGCGGTCCGTCGCCCGCGCGATGGGCCGCGCCTTCGGCGAGCCCGTCCGCTTCACCCGCGAGGGCGGCTCCGGACCGGCCGCCGACCTGCAGGACGTCCTGGGCGTGCCGGTGCTGTTCCTGGGCATCTCGGTGCCCTCCGACGGCTGGCACGCCCCCAACGAGAAGGTCGAGCTGGACCTGCTCATGAAGGGCGTCGAGACCGCCGCCCACCTGTGGGACGACCTCGCCGGCCAGGGGCGTCCGGCAGGGCGGGGGAGCGCCGGCCGGCCCGGCGCGGACACGGCGCGCTAGCCCGGCCCGCGCGCCCGCACAGGACCACCACTCACAGGGGGAGTTGGAACCAGCCGTGACCACCTGGACCGATCTCTCGGCCACCCGGCCGATCACGCTCAGCGGCGACAGCGGCATCGACCGTGCCGCGCACCACCGCCTGGACGAGGCATGGCTCGCCGCGGCCTGGAGCCACCCGAGCACGCGGGTCTTCGTGGTCTCCGGGGGCCAGGTCCTGGTGGACGACACCCCCGACGGGCGCACGGAGCTGGTGATGACGCCCGCCTTCGAGGCGCCCGTCACCGAGACGCACCGCTACTTCCTCGGACAGGACGCCGACGGCATCGCCTACTTCGCGCTGCAGAAGGACACCCTGCCCGGACGCATGGACCAGTCCGCGCGCCCGGCCGGGCTGCGCGAGGCCGGACCGCTGCTCTCGCCCCGGGACGCGGGGCTGCTGGTGCACGCGGTCGCCCTGGAGAACTGGCAGCGTCTGCACCGCTTCTGCTCGCGCTGCGGCGAGCGCACCGTCGTCGCGGCCGCGGGCCACATCCGCCGCTGCCCGGCCTGCGGCGCCGAGCACTACCCGCGCACCGACCCGGCCGTGATCATGCTGGTGACGGACATGGCGGACCGGGCCCTGCTCGGGCGGCAGATGCACTGGCCGGAGGGGCGCTTCTCGACCCTCGCCGGCTTCGTCGAGCCGGGGGAGTCCATCGAGCAGGCGGTGCGCCGGGAGGTCGCCGAGGAGACGGGTGTCACGGTGGGCGACGTGGAGTACGTCGCCAGCCAGCCCTGGCCGTTCCCCTCCAGCCTGATGCTGGGGTTCATGGCGCGCGCCACGTCCGAGGAGATCCGCGTGGACGGCGAGGAGATACACGAGGCCCGCTGGTTCTCGCGGGAGGAGCTGACGGCCGCCTTCGCGTCCGGCGAGGTCCTGCCGCCGACCGGCATCTCGATCGCGGCCAGGCTGCTGGAGCTGTGGTACGGCGAGCCGCTGCCGCAGGGCCGCTAGCCGGGGCCGGTCCGTCGGCGGGCGGGCCGCCTGCGCGCGGCCGAAGCCGCAGGCCGCGGGCCCGGCGGGTGCCGGGCCCGGCCGCCGGAGCCCTCGGCCGTCGTACGACCGGACGGTTCCGTCCGCCCGGTCCGGGGGTCAGGAGGCGAGCGCCTGCTTGACCTGGGCCAGGGAGGGGTTGGTCATCGTGACCGACGTACCGCCGCCCGACGGGACCACCAGCACGGTGGGAACCGTCTGGTTCCCGTCGTTCGCGCGCTCCACGAAGGCCGCCGACTCGGGGTCCTGCTCGATGTTGATCTCGTTGTAGGTGATGCCCTCGCGGTCCAGCTGGCTCTTCAGCCGGCGGCAGTAGCCGCACCAGGTGGTGCTGTACATCGTCACGGTGCCCGACATGGCCTCGGCGCTCCTTCTTCCCGGGTGTGATTCCGGTGGTAGAACGCGCACCTAGTCACGGCAATTCCCGGCATCGGCCGGGATCGACCGGCATCGACCTGCATGGACTGGCATAGGTCGGCATTGATACGACTGCGGCGGCCCTCCTGTGGACAGCGCTCCCTGCCGCCCCGGGAGACCTGGCAGCATGGCGGGGTGACAGCAGCAACGCACTCCACCCTCTTCCCGCCGGTCCCGGAGTCGGCCGACGCGGTGCTCGACGGCCTCGACCCCGAGCAGCGCGAGGTCGCCACGGCACTGAGCGGCCCGGTGTGCGTGCTGGCCGGGGCCGGTACGGGCAAGACGCGCGCGATCACGCACCGCATCGCCTACGGGGTGCGCTCCGGGATCTTCCAGCCGGCGAATGTGCTCGCCGTCACCTTCACCAACCGCGCCGCCGGGGAGATGCGCGGCCGGCTCCGCCAGCTCGGCGCGGGCGGCGTCCAGGCCCGTACGTTCCACTCCGCGGCCCTGCGGCAGTTGCAGTACTTCTGGCCCAGGGCGGTCGGCGGCGAGCTGCCCCGGCTGCTGGAGCGCAAGGCCCAGCTCGTCTCGGAGTCCGCGGCCCGCTGCGGGCTCCGGCTCGACCGCACGGAGCTGCGGGACGCCACGAGCGAGATCGAGTGGTCGAAGGTCACCCAGACCGTCCCCGAGGACTACGCGGCGGCGGCCGCCAAGGCCGGCCGCGAGGCCCCCCGCGACCCTGCGGAGCTCGCCCGTGTCTACGGCGTCTACGAGCAGCTCAAGCGCGAGCGCGGAGTGATCGACTTCGAGGATGTGCTGCTGCTGACCGTCGCCGTCCTGCAGGACCACTACGACATCGCCGAGACGGTCCGCAGCCAGTACCAGCACTTCGTGGTCGACGAGTACCAGGACGTCAGCCCGCTCCAGCAGCGGCTGCTGGAGCTGTGGCTGGGGGAGCGGGACCAGCTGTGCGTGGTGGGCGACGCCAGCCAGACGATCTACTCCTTCACCGGCGCCACCCCCGACCACCTGCTGAACTTCCGGCTGCGCCACCCCGGGGCGACCGTCGTCAAGCTCGTGCGGGACTACCGCTCCACCCCGCAGGTGGTGCACCTGGCCAACGGGGTGCTCGCCCAGGCCCGCGGCCGGGCCGCCGAGCACCGCCTGGCCCTGGTCTCCCAGCGCGGGACGGGCCCCGAGCCGGAGTACGCCGAGTACGCGGACGAGCCCGCCGAGGCCGAGGGCACGGCCCGCAGGATCCGCTCCCTCATCGCGGCCGGGGTCCCCGCCCACGAGATCGCGGTCCTCTACCGCGTCAACGCCCAGTCCGAGATCTACGAGCAGGCCCTCGCCGACGCCGGAGTGCCCTACCAGCTGCGCGGCGCCGAGCGGTACTTCGAGCGCCAGGAGGTGCGCGACGCCGTCCTGCTGCTGCGCGGCGCGGCCCGCGCGGCGGGCGGCACGGACCCGCACCTGGCCGGCGCCGAGGGCCTGCCCGCCCAGGTGCGGGCGGTGCTCTCCTCCCGGGGCTGGGCCCCGGAGCCGCCCGCCGGCTCGGGGGCGGCCCGCGACAGCTGGGAGTCCCTCGCGGCCCTGGTCCGGCTCGCCGAGGACTTCGTACGGGCCAGGCCGGCCGCCACCCTCGCCGACCTGGTCGCCGAGCTGGACGAGCGGGCGAGCGCGCAGCACGCGCCGACCGTCGAGGGTGTGACGCTCGCCTCACTGCACGCGGCCAAAGGCCTGGAGTGGGACGCCGTCTTCCTGGTCGGGCTCACCGACGGCATGCTGCCGATCACCTACGCCAGGACGGAGGAGCAGATCGAGGAGGAGCGGCGGCTGCTGTATGTCGGCGTCACCCGGGCCCGCCGCCGTCTCGCCCTGTCCTGGGCGCTCTCCCGGGCCCCCGGCGGCCGGGCCTCGCGGCGGCCCAGCCCCTTTCTCGACGGGCTGCGGCCGGGCACCGCGGCCGCCCGCCGCGGCGCCGCCCTCGCGGGCGGGCCGGGCGGCATCGAGCGCGGCGCGGAGCGGCGCAGACGGCGCGGGACCGCGCGCTGCCGGGTCTGCGGGCGCACGCTGACCGACGCCGGCGAGATCAAGCTGATGCGCTGCGAGGACTGCCCCTCGGAGCTGGACGAGGGGCTCCACGAGCGGCTGCACCGGTGGCGCGCGGAGCGGGCCTCGGCCGTCGGCCAGCCCGCCTACTGCGTCTTCACCGACCGGACCCTGCTGGCCATCGCGGAGAACGTGCCGGACAGCGAGGCGGAGCTCGCGCGCATCCCGGGGGTCGGCAAGCGCAAACTCGACGCCTACGGCGCCGAGGTGCTCGCCCTGTGCGCGGGCCGCGAGGCCACCCCGTAGCGCGGCCGGCGGCGGGCTTCGGAAGATCTCGCGAAAAATAGTTTGCGCACGCGGACGGCATACCCATAGCCTTCCGAACACGGAAACAGCGGTACTGCGGTCCTTCCGCGTTTCGCTCGATCCGTGCTGTACTGAACCGAACACGGACCGGTTTCCACCGGTCCCCGAAGACGCCGAAGGGAGGCGAAGACCATGATCAGCTTCAAGGCCAGCAACAAAATGACCGATCGCCCGGTCGTCGCCGCCTTCCCGTTCGGCTCCTCCATCGCCCCGTTCCAGGGCACCGGTCTGTCCGGTATCGCCCTGATCAATGAGCGAGCGACCAAGGCGCCCGCGGCAGCGGCAGCAGTAGTGGCACCGGCCTCGGCCTATGCCCCTGTGACGACGGCCAACGGCGCCGGATTCCGGAACGAGCAGCTTCAGCACCAGACGATGTGGGCCTTCCGTGGGCTCGAACCCTGGAGAGATCCAGCCTGATCGGCATGATCAGGTCGGCACCTTCCAGGGCCGCGGAACCCACACCGGGATCCGCGGCCCTTTTGTTTGCCCCCTCCACCGCCGAGGGGACCGAAGCCCGGCCACCAGCCGGAACAACAGACGAGGAACACACACCGTGCAAGCCAAGGCGCACACCCCGTCAGTAGCGACCGACCTGATCCCCCCGCCCGTTCCCCCGGAGGACACCTTGACCCCCCTCACCGCGCTGACCGACCTCGACGACGCCATCGAGGCCCTCGGCACCCCGGTGCCCTGCCGCAGCTATGACCCCGAGGTCTTCTTCGCCGAGACCCCGGCCGACGTCGAGTACGCCAAGTCGCTGTGCCGCACCTGCCCGCTCCGCGAGGCGTGCCTGGCCGGCGCCCTCGACCGGCGCGAGCCGTGGGGCGTCTGGGGCGGCGAACTGTTCGTCCAGGGCGTGGTCGTGGCCCGCAAGCGGCCCCGTGGCCGCCCGCGCAAGAACGCGGTCATGGCATGAACGCCCACGGCACCGTCGACCGCCCCACCACGCACGACCCCAAGAAGCAGGATCCGACCATGCACCGCCCCGCCCCCGAGCCGTCCGGCTCCGAAGCCTTCGCCGGCTCCACCGGCGCCGTCGCCGCGCGCCAGAACAGGAACCTCGAAATGCAACTCATCCCAGAAGCCCTGGCCCGGGCGCATATGCAGGAGCGCCTGCGGGAGGCCGACTCCGAGCGCCGGGCCGTCCGCCTGGCCGCCGCCCGGCGGATGCAGCGCCGGGCCGAGCGCGCCTCCCTGCGCGCCCGCCGTGCCCTGGCCATGGCCGTGATGCACTGAGGGCCGCCCACGAGGCCGTGCCGTCCCCTGCGGGGCCGGATCCGAACGGATCCGGCCCCGCAGGGCGTCGGGTGCGTTGTGCGCTCCCCGCCCGGTCGCGGGGATATCGTCTGGGAGTGGACCAGAAGACGCATGAATCAGCGCAGTTGGACCCCGAGGCCGCCGAGCCCGCCACACCCGTCATGTGCGCCCGCTGCGGCGCCCCCGCCGACGGTACGCCGTCGACCTGGACCTGCTCCTTCGAGAACGGCAGCCGCCGCTACTTCTGCGACGACTGCGCCCGCGCCAACATCAGAGCCATCGAGGGACGTCTCGACTCCGCCTGGTGGTGAGCGCACCGGCCGGCGGTGAGCCGGTGCGCCCGGGGGCGCGGCCCCGGCCCGGATCCGCTCAGGCCGGGGCCTCCCGGCTCTCCTCCGGCTCCGCGAACCCCGGCACCCACTCCTCCATCTCGTCCCGCAGCCGCACCGTCGCACCCAGCTGGCACAGCACCCCGATCGTGCTGGTCGTCACCCGGTGTATCAGCAGATACGACGGCGGCAGATTGAGCTGCCGCGCCAGCTGGTGGGCGGGGGAACGAGGATCGGCGATACGCGTCGCCTGGGCGCGCATCCACTCCCGGGTGAAGGTGAACCTCTCCGTCTGCGCCGGCTCGATGATCGGCAGCAGATAGTCCAGCACCGCCCCCGGATCCAGCTCGATCTCCGGCTTGACGAACCCCTCCGCGCACAGCAGCTCGTGCACCGCCCCCGCCTCGCCGTCCAGCGTCAGCCGCAGCGCCGTCCCGATCGTCGGCGGCAGCCCTTCCGGGAGGCGGTCCACCGTGCCGAAGTCGAGCACGCCCAGCCGCCACTTCTCCGGCGGCCCGTCCGGACAACCACCGGTCAGCAGCCGGAAGTTGCCCGGGTGCGGGTCGGCGTGCAGCAGGCCCGTGCGGGCCGCGCCCGAGAACAGGAAGCGCGCCAGCAACTGCCCGGCCCGGTCCCGCTGCTCCTGCGAGCCGTGCGCTATCACCTCCGACAGCGGCACCCCCTCCAGCCACTCCGTGACCAGCACCTGCTCGCCCTGGTGCACCACATCCGGAACCACCACGTCCGGGTCGTCGGCGAACTCCCGCGCGTGCGCTCTCTGGGCGCGGGCCTCCAGCCCGTAGTCCAGCTCCTCCGCCACCCGGTCGCGCAGCTCGGAGATCAGCGGCTTGAGGTCCATCCCCGGGATCAGCGGACCCAGCAGCCGGGCGAGCCGCCCCAGTTGAGTGAGGTCGGACAACAGGGCCTCGCCCGCGCCCGGATACTGCACCTTGACCGCGACCTCGCGCCCGTCGTGCCAGACCGCCCGGTGCACCTGCCCGATCGAGGCGGCCGCCGCGGGCTTGTCCTCGAACTCCTCGAACAGCTCCCGCCAGTCCCCACCCAGCCGCTCCGAGAGCACCGCGTGCACCGAGGCCGTGGGCATCGGCGGAGCCGCTTCCTGCAACTTGGTGAGCGCCGCCCGATAGGGCCCGGCGATCTGCTCCGGGAGCGCCGACTCGAAAACGGACAGCGCCTGCCCGAGCTTCATCGCACCCCCCTTGAGCTGCCCCAGGGTCGAGAACAACTGCTCGGCCGTGCGCTGCTGCAACTCCGTGGCGATCAGCTCCGCCGACCGCCCTCCGATGCGTTTGCCGAGCCCGAGCGCCGTGCGCCCCGCGAACCCCAGCGGCAAAGCGGCCAACTTGGCGGTACGCGTGACCGCCTTGCGGGGTAGATCAGACATGCGCCCCTCCAACTAGCTGAACAGCCCCGCCGCGAGCGGCGGTTACCTGCTCATTGTCCCGTGCGGAGCCCCGGCGGCCGAGGCGCCCGCGGAAGGCGGGGAACCCGCCGCCCCGCAGGGGCACCGCGGATGCGGCTCGACGGGCCTCGGGAGCCAGGCCGGACCCGGCAGGGCCAGCTCCAGCCGCACCCCCGCGCTCGCCGGGGACCCACCGTCGAGGAAGGCCAGCGCCCGCGCCACGGTGAGGCCCGCCACCACCGTGGCCAGTGCCATGTCGCACGACGGTACCCCCGAGCCGCGGCCCGACCGCCACTGGGCGAGCATCCGGGGCCAGGCCGGATCCCGGTCGCCGCGCCCCAGTTGGATGCAGGACGCGCACGCGGAGGTCCCCGGCAGCACCAACGGCCCCACCAGACCGGTGGCTTCCAGGACACCCGCGTACATATGGGGCGTTCCCGAGGTGATGCACTGCTCGGCGGCCGCCGGGTCGGGGGCATAGGCCGCCAGCCCGTCGCGCGGCGCGAACACCACCAGCCCCAGCGGCACATCGCCCTCCCCGCCGCCCCGGCGCCGCGGGAGCGGCCCGGGCGCGGCGGACCGCACGGCCTGCCGGGCCGCGGCGTCCCTGCGCTCCCCGATCCGCTCCGCCCCCACACCGCCGGGGCCGACGTCCCACGGCTCCACGCAGCCGCCGTCCACCACCTCGACCTGCCCCACCCCCGAGGCCGACAGCAGCGCCGCGACCGCCGCCCCCACCCGGCCCGCGCCCCGCACCTGGACCCGCATCGCCTGACGGGCCGCCATCAGCCGCATCGCGGCACCCTGCCCGCTGTGCAGCACCGACAGCGAGCCCAGGTCGGGACGCAGCCGCTCCACCACGGCACCCCGCTCCCGCAGCCGCGCCGCCCGCGCCCCGCCGCCGTGCGGGTCGTCGACGAGGCCCGCCCGCGCCAGCCGCTCCACCAGGGCGTCCGCCCGCCCCTCCGGCAGCCCCGCCGCCCGCGCCTCCTCGCGCAGCCGGGGCATGCCCCGCGTCCCGTCCAGCAGGCCCAGGAAGCTGCTCGTCGCGGTGTCCACCGGCCCGACCACCACCGCGTGCGCCGGAGCCACGCCGAACTGCACGGTGTCGCGGTTGCGCCAGCTGCGCCGCAGCGCCGGCTTGAGCATCGGGTGCGCGGAATCCGGGCCGGCGGGCCCGGCCTGCGCGCTGTCCCAGGGCACGGCCTCCGGCTCCGCCCCCGCACCTTCCGGCTCCGCACCCTCCGGCTCCGCTCCGGCCCGGTCCGGGTCCGCGCCGACGATGGCCCGGTGCCCCTGACACCCCGGGTACACGGTCTGCGTCTGCATGGTCATCCCCCCTCGATCGGCCTCCAGCATGCTCCGCGCCGCCGACCGCCGCCCTGAGTTGTCCACAGGCACCCGGGATTAGTCATACAAGCCGCGTGTTCCTTGAGTCTTTCGCCCCGACAACCAGTGATGGGCGGGACTTCACGCGGCGCCAGCGGGTAACGTCGAGGCCGTGCCCGTCGACCCTCTGCACAGTGCCGCACGTCCGTCGCGCAAGGTTCCCGGTCCGCTCACGAGCGGCGCGGAAGCCGGCGCGGTCGAGGTCCGCCGGAGCGCGCGCCGCCGGAGAACGGTCTCGGCCTACCGGGAGGGCGACCGCACCGTCGTGCTCATCCCCGAGCGGATGTCGCAGGCGGAGGAGGAGCGCTGGATCACGGTCATGCTCGACAAGCTCGCCGCGCAGGAGAGCAAGCGCATGCTGGGCGACGCCGAGCTGGCCGAACGGGCCGCGCGGCTGTCCGGGCAGTACCTGGGCGGCCGGGCCCGCCCCACGACGGTCCGCTGGGTCACCAACCAGAACACCCGCTGGGGTTCGTGCACCCCCGCCGAGGGCAGCATCCGCCTCTCGCACCGGCTGCAGGGCATGCCCGAGTACGTCGTGGACTACGTGCTCCTCCACGAGCTCGCGCACCTGCTCGTCCCCGGCCACGGGCCCGGATTCTGGCGGCTGCTGGAGACGTACCCCCGCACCGAGCGCGCCCGCGGTTACCTCGAAGGGGTGGTTGCCGCCGACCGCCTGCCGCACCTCCCGGCCGCCCGCAGCGAGGACGGGGAGGACCGGGGAGACAAGGGGGCCGGGCGCGCGTAGGACGCGTGCCCGGCCTCCGGACTTCCCGGGCGCTACAGGCGCGCGAGCGTGTCCCGCAGCAGCTGGACGACCGAGCCGTCCGCGACCTCGGCCACCTCGTCGTAGGCGAACCAGCGCAGGTCCAGCGACTCGTCGCTGATGGTCTCCGCAGCCCCCTGCGGGGCCAGCGCGGCGTACTGCACGTCGAGATGCCAGGTGCACGGCCCGGGAATCGCGTGCCGGTCGAGCCGCACCGGGCCGCCCGGCAGCAGGGTCAGACCCGCGATCCCGGACTCCTCGGTGGCCTCCCGCAGCGCGGCCCCCGCCAGCGTCCCGTCACCGGGCTCGCAGTGGCCGCCCATCTGCAGCCACATGCCCAGCTTCCGGTGCAGCGTGAGCAGCACCTGCTCCCGCGCCGGGTCGACGACCAGCGCGCTCGCCGTGAGATGGCCGGCCGTGCAGGCCTTCCACATCGCGTCCTCGTGCCCGGCCAGATGGTCCAGGTACACGTCACGCAACTCGGTCTGGCCCGCAGCCCGGCCCGCCGCCTGTCCCCCGTATTCCTTCAGGACGGCAACGGCGTCCTGACGCAGGCTCACTCGGCGTCGCCCTTGGCGGAGCCGCCGGAGCCGCCGGGGCCCTTGTCGTCCGAGCCCTTGCCGTCCGGGCCCTTGTCGTCCGGGCCCTCGTCGCCCTTCTTCGGCTCCTCGGCCCCGTCGGTCTTCTTCGTCAGGTCCGGACCGGCACCGCCGGCGGCCTCGCCGAGCATCTTGTCCAGCTCCGAGAAGTCCAGCTGCTCGCGGTGGACGAAGCCGTCCGGGTCGTCCAGGTCGGCGGCGGTCGGCAGCATGTCCGGGTGCTCCCACAGGCCGTCGCGGCCCTCCACGCCCCGCGCGTCCGTCAGCGACGCCCACAGGCGGGAGGCGTCCCGCAGCCGGCGCGGACGCAGTTCGAGACCGATGAGCGTGGCGAAGGTCTGCTCCGCCGGGCCGCCGGAGGCGCGGCGCCTGCGCAGCGTCTCGCGCAGCGCGTCCGCCGACGGCAGGTGCGGGGCCGCGGCGGCGTGCACGACGGCGTCCACCCAGCCCTCGACGAGTGCCAGGGCGGTCTCCAGCCGGGCGAGCGCCGCCTTCTGCTCCGGGGTGTCCTCCGGCTGGAACATGCCCTGCTGCAGGGCCTCCTGCAACTGCTCGGGGTGCGTGGGGTCGAGCTGGCCGACCAGGTCCTCCAGCTTGGCGGTGTCGACCTTGATGCCCCGGGCGTAGCCCTCGACCGCGCCGAACAAGTGCGAGCGCAGCCACGGCACATGGGCGAACAGCCGCTGGTGGGCCGCCTCCCGCAGCGCCAGGTACAGCCGCACCTCCTCCTGCGGAACCCCCAGGCCGGAGCCCAGCGCCTCGATGTTCACCGGCAGCAGCGCGGCCTTGCCCGCTGGACCGAGCGGCAGCCCGACGTCCGTGGAGCCGACGACCTCGCCCGCCAGCACGCCCAGCGCCTGCCCGATCTGCGTGCCGAACATGGCGCCGCCCATGGAGCGCATCATGCCCAGCAGCGGGCCCGCCATGGCCTGCATCTCCTCGGGCAGCACGCCGCCCATGGCCGAGCCGACGCGCTCGGCGACCGGGTCCACCAGGTCCTTCCACACCGGCAGGGTCGCCTCGACCCACTCGGCGCGGCTCCAGGCGACGGCCGCGCCCGAGCCCGACGGCAGGGACGTGACACCGTCCAGCCACAGATCGGCCAGGCGCACGGCCTCCTCGACCGCGGCCCGCTCACCGGCCGCGACGCTCGCGTCCTTCGAGCCGTCGGCCGTGCCGCGCGCGACGGTCTGCCGCGCGATGTCCTTGGCCATGTCCCAGTTCACCGGGCCGCCCTCGTACGAGAGCATCTGCCCGAGCTGCTGGAAGGCGGCGCCCAGATCGCTCGGGTTCAGCGAACCGAACATCGCGGCGAAGGGGTTGTCCCCCGCGCCGGGTGCCCCGCCGAACCCGAACGGATTCGCGGGCCCCTGGCCGCCCTGGCCCTCGCCCTTCTTCTTGCCTTCGCCGCCGTTCTCCGGCTCCTCCGGCGGAAGACCGAATCCGAATGGGGTGTCACTCACGGGTTTCCTCGGCTCGTAGGGCCGCCGGCCGCAGACCGACGGCGAATGCCCGACAACACCACCCAGCGTAGACACCTCGCCGCTGAGGGGCCTTGGTGCTCCCTCGGCCCGGGGCCTGCGGCAGGATGGACGTCACCTGGTACGTACGCGTCATGTGCGCCCGTACTTGAAGACAACCGCTGGAGACGCCCGGTGAGTTCCCCCGACCGAGAAGTTCGCGCAGCGCGAAACGGTTCCGCGCGCGAGAGTACGAGCCTGCCCGGCCGACGGCCCGTCGTCGCGGTCACCGGTGCCGCGCGCGGTGTCGGAGCGCTGCTCACGCGGCGGCTCGCCGAGTCCGAGGAGGTCAAGCACGTCCTGGCCATCGACGAACGCCGCGGTGAGGTGACCGAGGCGCAGTGGCATGTACTGGACGTGCGGGACCCGGCGATCGCCGACCGGCTGCGCGGCGCCGACGTCGTCGTGCACCTGGCGCTGGACCTCGACCTGGAGGGCGATCCCGCCGCCCGCACCGCCTACAACGTGCGCGGGACCCAGACCGTCCTCACGGCCGCGGCGGCCGCGGGCGTGCACCGGGTCGTGCTGTGCACCTCCGCGATGGTCTACGGCGCCCGCTCCGACAACGACGTGCCGCTCGCCGAGGACGCGGAGCTGCGCGCCACCGCCGAGGCCACCGGGGTCGGCGACCTGCTGGAGATAGAGCGGCTGGCCAGGCGCGCGCCGCGGGCGCACCCCGGCCTGAACGTCACGGTGCTGCGGCCCGCCGTCCTGGTCGGCGGCACCGACACCGCCCTCACCCGCTACTTCGAGTCCCCGCGTCTGCTGGTGGTCGCGGGCTCCCGGCCGACCTGGCAGTTCTGCCACGTGGAGGACCTGGTCAGCGCCCTGGAGTTCGCCGCCCTGGAGAAGGCCGAGGGGGAGCTCGCGGTGGGCTGCGACGGCTGGCTGGAACAGGAGGAGATCGAGGACCTCTCCGGCATCCGGCGCATGGAGCTGCCCTCCGCGGTCGCCCTCGGCGCCGCCTCCCGCCTGCACCGCCTGGGCCTGACCCCGTCCCCGGCGGGCGACCTGGAGTACACGATGCACCCGTGGGTCGTCAGCGTCAGCAGGCTGCGCGACGCGGGCTGGCGGCCGCGCTGGACCAACGAGGAGGTCCTCGCCGAGCTGCTGGAGGAGGTCGCCGGACGGCACACGGTCGCGGGCCGCCGGCTCGGCCGCAAGGACGCCACCGCCGCGGGCGCCGCGGGGGCGACCGTCGCGCTGCTGGGCACCGCTGCCCTGGTCCGCCGTGCCCGCAAGGCACGCCGCCGCGTGTAGCCCGAGGCACGGTCCGCCGCCGGTGCGACAAGAGAGGGCGGCGATTTCGCGCTCCGGAAGACCGGTTGCCGGCCGTCGGCGCCCGTACGGCACGATGGTGGGCATGGCCACCACCCACGAGCACCCCGGCGAGCGCGCGGCCGCTGACCCCGTCCGTCTGCTGGCGGTCCGCGACACCCCCCTGTCCGTGGACGAGGTCTTCGCCGCCGTCGGCGACGCCGCAGCGGGCGGCACCGCCCTGTTCGTGGGCACCGTCCGCGACCACGACGGCGGCGCCGGGGTCACCGGGCTCGGCTACTCCGCCCACCCCTCCGCGGAGGCGGAACTGCGCCGGGTCGCCGAGAAGGTGGCCGCGGACTTCCCCGTACGGGCCCTGGCCGCGGTGCACCGCGTCGGCGAGCTGGCCGTCGGTGACCTGGCCGTCGTCGTGGCCGTCTCCTGCCCGCACCGGGCCGAGGCCTTCGCGGCCTGCCGCCGCCTCATCGACGACCTCAAGCGCGAGGTCCCGATCTGGAAGCACCAGACGTTCTCCGACGGCACGGAGGAGTGGGTCGGGGCGTGAGTGCGGGGGGTACGCGCCCCCCGGTACACCGAAGCCGCCCTTCGTCCCCCGGCGGCCCCCCATACCCCCCTTTCCTCCGTCGCGCCACCGCATGCCGCCGTCCGCCGCACTCCGACGGCCTCCCCCGCTTGCGTAACCGGCCCCCTGACGTGAGCGTTGAGGGGACGGATGACTAATCTGCTCATCAGTCATTCCAGTCATTCGCGGTAGTGCGACGAGGGGTCGGGAGGTCGGTATGGCAGCGCTCGCCTGGTTGCTCATCCCGGTTGCCGCGGCCGTCATCGCCGTGGTGTGGGGCAGCTGGGCCGCCCGCAGCCGCAAGAGCGGCGACGTCGCCGAGCTCGCGGGCTACGCGCGGTTCCGTGAGGCGATGGAGCGGCAGGACTCGGGCTCCCGGGTGCCCTGACGGGCGCCCGCGCCACGGCGTGGCGCACGGGAGGCGGGGACGGATCCCCGGCGCTCCCCGTACGGACTGCCCGGCGGGTGCGCTGTCGGACCCGTCCCGTACTGTCGTTCCATGCCCCGCCGCACCGCGACGATGCTCGCCTCTCTGCTGATGCTGATCGCGCTGCTGTGCGCCGGTGTCCTCATCCCCGTGCCGTATTCGGAGATGTCGCCGGGGCCGACGGTGAACACGCTCGGCGAGCACGGCGGCGAGCCGGTTCTGCAGATCTCCGGGCACAAGACCTACCCGACGACCGGCAACCTCAACATGACGACGGTCCGCGTGACCGGCTCGCAGTACCGGATGAACCTGGTCGAGGCCGTCTACGGCTGGCTCGCGCACGACAACCTGGTCGTTCCGCACAGCACGCTCTACCCGGACGACAAGTCCCCGGACGAGCTGAACCAGGAGACGGCCGAGGAGTTCAGCCAGTCCCAGGAGAGCGCCAAGGTGGCGGCGCTGCGGCAGCTCGGCATCCCGGTCGGCACCCGCGTCATCGTCGCGTCCGTCGTCAAGGGCAGCCCCGCGGAGGGCACGCTGCACGCCGGGGACGTGATCAAGGCCGTCGACGGTACGGAGGTCAAGCAGCCCGGCGACGTCGCCAAGCTGGTCACCAGGCACCGGCCCGGCGAGCGGGTCTCCTTCCTGATCGTCCCGGCGAAGGAGGCGGCGGCCGCGGAGAAGGAGAAGCGGCAGCCCAGGACCGAGGACACCGTCACCCTCACCACGAGCAAGGCCCCCGACGGCGACCGGGCCGTCGTCGGCATCCAGGCGGGGACGGACCACACCTTCCCGTTCACGATCAACATCAAGCTCGCGGACGTCGGCGGGCCGAGCGCGGGCCTGATGTTCGCGCTCGGGATAGTCGACAAGCTCACCCCGGACAACATCACCGGCGGCAAGTTCATCGCCGGCACGGGCACGATCGACGACAACGGGAAGGTCGGGCCGATCGGCGGGATCGAGATGAAGACGGTCGGCGCGCGCTCCAAGGGCGCGCGGTACTTCCTGACCCCGAAGGACAACTGCGCGGCCGCGGCCAAGGACACCCCGTCCGGGCTCACCCTGGTCAGGGTCGAGACGATAGGCGATGCCCTGAAGTCCCTGGAGAAGATCCGCAAGGGGGACTCGGCGGACCTGCCCACCTGCTCGAAAGGCTGAGGAGGGCTGAGGAGGGCCGGGGCGCGGAGACCGGGCCGAGGCCGGACGTCCGCCGCCGCGGCGCCTTCGCGAGAGGCGAGGGCGCCACGGCGGCGTCCGGGCGGTCAGTCCTCGAAGGTCGCCGCGAGCGCCTCGGCGAGGCCCGGGACCAGGTCGGCGCCGGTGCGCACCTCGGTGGGGGAGTCCTTCTCGCGCAGCCGCACCGCGGACTCGCGGGCGCCGTCACGCAGGACCGCCACCGTCATCCGCACCTCCTGGCGCTCCGGGTGCCGGGCGACCCACTTGGCGAGCTGCTGCTCGCTCATCCCGTTCGGCACGCCGGCCTCCGCCGACGGCGGCAGCATCAGCCGCTCCACGGTCAGGGCGCATCCGGCCACCGCGTCCGGCCAGGCGATGGTGCCCAGGAACTCGTCCAGGGGGGCTCCCTCGGGCAGCTCGTCCTGCTCGATGGGGGTGAGCGAGGCGGCGGCGTCCTCCAGGCCGAGCTGGGCGGCCAGGCCGGGTTCCTGCGCGCGCAGCTTCGCGGTGTCGACGAGGGCGAAGAGCCGGGCCGGCTGGTCCCAGCCGAGACCGGCCGCGTACTGGTCGATCTCAAGGACGGCGCGGGTCAGCGGGGACGCGGCCATGGGCGCGTCAGGGTCGGCGGGGCCGGAGGGGACGGAGGGCTCGGAAAAGCTGGAAGTGCTGGACATGCTCAATATCGTGCCCTGAAGGTGACCAAAATCGGGAACTGAGTAAAGCCTCGGTAAGTTGCCCCACTGGGCCCTTAGGATCGCTGGGCCCTGATCCACAGTTCCACCGACAGTGAACTTCGAGGTGCACACCTTGGCTTTCCAGATGCCGGACCGCGGCGGAGGCCCGACCAGGCCACGGATGAGAGTCGGCCGGCCGTCCCGGAGAGTCCGGACCCTGCTGCTGACCCTGGGCGTACTGGCCGCGCTGGCCATGCTCTTCGTGATGTTCGCAGGGTTCTGGACGGACTGGCTCTGGTACCGCTCGGTGGACTACTCCTCGGTGTTCACCACCACGCTCGGCACCAAGATCGGCCTGTTCGCGGTCTTCGGGATGCTGATGGCCCTGGTGGTGGGCGCGAACATGTGGCTGGCGCACCGCCTGCGGCCGCCGCTCGCCGCGATGTCGATGGAGCAGCAGAGCCTCGACCGCTACCGGATGAGCATCGCGCCGTACAAGAAGTGGGCGCTGCTGGCGGTCACGGCGCTCGTCGGGCTGGTCGCGGGCGCCTCGGCGGCCGGTCAGTGGCGCACGTGGCTGCAGTGGGTCAACGCGGTGCCGTTCGGCCGGCAGGATCCGCAGTTCCACAAGGACATCTCCTTCTACACCTTCGACCTGCCCTGGTACCGCTTCCTGCTGAGCTTCGGCTTCGCGGCCGCGGTGCTCTCGCTGGTCGCCGCCGCGCTCGTGCACTATCTCTACGGCGGGCTGCGGCTGACGAGCCCCGGTGAGCGGGCCACCGCCGCCGCGACGGGCCATCTGTCCGTGCTGCTGGGCCTGTTCGTGGGGCTCAAGGCGATCGCGTACTGGCTGGACCGGTACGGGCTGGCGGTGAAGTCCAGCGGGCTGAAGTCCACCGACGGCTGGACGGGTCTGCGGTATGTCGACGCCAACGCCTTTCTGCCGGCGAAGACGATTCTGTTCATCATCGCGCTGATCTGCGCGGTGCTGTTCTTCGCGACGCTGTGGCGGCGCACCTGGCAGCTGCCGGTGATCGGCTTCGGGCTGATGGTGCTCTCGGCGGTGCTGATCGGCGGGCTGTACCCGGCGATCGTGCAGAAATTCCAGGTCCAGCCGAACGAGCAGGCCAAGGAAGCGCCGTACATCAAGAAGAACATCACGGCCACGCGCGAGGCCTACGGCATCGACGACGCGGACGTGAAGGACTACGCGGGCACGAGCACCACGGACGACAAGAACACGCTGCGGGCCGAGACCGACGCCACGACCAGTCTGCGGCTGCTCGACCCCAATATCGTCTCGCCCACCTTCCAGCAGCGCCAACAGGTCCGTGACTACTACCAGTTCCCCTCCACCCTGGATGTCGACCGCTACAAGGTCGACGGCAAGGAGCAGGACACGGTCATCGGTCTGCGCGAGCTGAACCTCAAGGGGATTCCCGAGCGCAACTGGATCAACGACCACTTCAAGTACACGCACGGATACGGCGCGATCACCGCGAGCGGCACCTCCATCACCAGTGAGGGCGAGCCGCAGTTCACCAACGGCGAGCTGCCGACGAAGGGCATCCTCGGCTCGTACGAACAGCGCGTCTACTACGGCGAGAAGACCACCCAGTACTCGATCGTCGGCGGACCGCAGCAGGAGGTCGACTACTCGGAGAACGGCGGCGAGAAGGCGTACAGCTACGAGGGCAAGAGCGGGGTGAGCCTGTCGAACCCGGTCAACCGCGCGGCCTACGCGGTGGCCTTCGGGGAGCCGCAGATCCTCTACTCCGGCGCCATCGGCGACGGTTCGCGGATTCTGTACAACCGCACGCCCAAGGAGCGCGTCGAGGCCGTCGCCCCGTGGCTGACCATCGACGGCGACGCCTATCCGGCGGTGATCGGCGACCGGATCCAGTGGATCGTCGACGCCTACACCACGAGCAACGGCTACCCGTACGCCTCGCGCACGACGCTCGGCGACACCACGGCGGATTCGCTGACGACGGGCCAGCGGGCCGTGGTCGCCCAGCAGAACCAGGTCAACTACATCCGCAATTCCGTGAAGGCGACCGTCGACGCCTACGACGGCACGGTCCGGCTCTACCAGTGGGACACCGAGGACCCGGTGCTCAAGACCTGGATGAAGGCGTTCCCGGGCACGGTCAAGGCCAAGAGCGAGATCAGCGGGAAGCTGCTGGACCACCTGCGCTATCCGCAGGACCTGTTCAAGGTGCAGCGCGAGCTGCTGACCCGCTACCACGTGGTCGAGCCGGGCACCTTCTACACCGGCAGTGAGCGCTGGCAGGTCCCGGACGACCCGACCAACAAGTCGGGCAACGCGGTGCCGCCGTACTACCTGAGCATGAAGATGCCGGACCAGAAGGCGCCGACGTTCTCGCTGTCGACGACGTTCACGCCCAAGGGCCGGGAGAACCTCGGCGCGTTCATGGCGGTGGACGCGGACGCGCGCAGTGCGGACTACGGGAAGATCCGGATTCTGAAACTGCCCGCGCAGAGTCCGGTGTTCGGGCCGAAGCAGATGCAGTCCAAATTCAACTCCGAATCGAAGATCGCCAATGAGCTCAACATCCTCAAGCGCGGCGATTCGGAGATCGAGTACGGGAATCTGCTGACGGTGCCGCTCTCGGGCGGGCTGCTGTACGTGGAGCCGGTCTATCTGCGCGGCGCGAACACGAACTTCCCGCTGCTGAAGAAGGTGCTCGTCTCCTACGGAAAGGAAGCGGTCCTCGCGGACAGTCTCGACCAGGCGCTCGACCAGGTCTTCGGCGCGAAGGGTTCCGAGAGCGGCAAGCAGCAGCCGCCCCCGGAGAGCGGTCAGCAGAAGCCGGTGCCGGACGCCACGGTCGCCCAGGCCACGAAGGACGCCCTCGGCGCCTACGAGGAGAGCCAGAAGGCCATGGCGAACCAGGACTGGGCGGCGTACGGCAAGGCCCAGCAGGCCCTGAAGGAGGCGCTCGAACGGCTGCAGAAGGCCGAGGAGGCCGCCGAGAAGGGCGGCAGACCGGGCAGCTGACGCCGCGTCGGCCGGGCGCCGGGATGCCGCCCGCCGCGAGTGCCGGAGGGCTCCGCCCCGCGCCGCGATGTTGTCGATCGACACCGTGATAAAGTTGATCAACAACATCGCGGGGTGGAGCAGCTCGGTAGCTCGCTGGGCTCATAACCCAGAGGTCGTAGGTTCAAATCCTGCCCCCGCTACTGCAAGGACAAGGCCCGGAGTCTGCGGACTCCGGGCCTTGTCCGTTGGTTCGACGGGTGAACGGTCACGGCCGTTCGGCGGGCGCGATGTTGACGCGGACTGTGCGGGTTGTGTGCGGGGCTTCTGTGGAGAGTTTGGAGCACCGTCGTGTCGGGAAGTCGGGAAGTCGACAAAACGCTGAAGTGACCTCACTGGCTGCGGTATACCAGGTGTACGCGGGTTGCGGGTGGTGCGACGATGGGGCTTATGGGGGACAGGACCAGGCTGAGGGAGACAGGCCGGCTTGCCGCCGCTCCCGGTGACAGCGGTGCCTCGCGCGAGCCTGCCCACGCACCGGAGCGGCCGGAGCCGGTGGCGTCCGCGGGCCCCATGGCCCCCGGCCCCCTCGGCGACGTCGTCGACCTGGAGCTGGAGACCGCCCGCCGCCGCGCCGCCGAGACCGGCGACCCGGCGGCGCTGAGCATGCTCGGCGCGCTGCTGCTGCGGCGCGGCGATCTCGACGGCGCCGAGCGGCACTTGAGGGCCGCGACGGCCGAGGGCGACCGCTCGGCCGCCAACAACCTCGGCGTCCTGCTGCACCAGCGCGGCTACCCCGACGAGGCCGCCGGCTGGTGGCGCATCGCCGCCGTCGCCGGCTCCGCGCCCGCCGCCCACGCGCTCGGCCGCTACCACCGCGAGCGCGGGGACGAGCCGGCCGCCGAGTACTGGCTGCGCCAGGCCGCCGAGTCCGGGCACGCCCTCGGCGCGTACGCCCTGGCCGATCTGCTGGAGCACCGCAGCGACGTGGGGGCCGAGCGCTGGTTCCGCTCGGCCGCCGAGCGCGGTCACCGCGAGGCCGCCTACCGCCTCGCCCGTATCCTCGACGGCCGCTCGCCGCGCCCCGCGGCCACCACCGGCCCCACCGCCTCCCCCGGCGGCGTGGAGACCTCCGTGCGCGAGCTGCGCGCCGCGGCGGCCGCCGCCGAGGCGCGCGGCGCCGGCCCCGCCCGCGAGGCCGAGCAGTGGTACCGGCAGGCCGCCGCCCGCGGCCACCGCCGCGCCGCCCTGCATCTGGGCACCCTCCTGGAGGGCCGCGGGGAGACCCAGGAGGCCGCGCGCTGGTACCTGACCTCCGCCAAGGACGGCGAGCCGCGCGCCGCGTGCGCGCTGGGCTTCCTGCTGCGCGACGCCGGGGACACCGACAGCGCCGCCGTGTGGTGGCGGCGTGCCGCCCAGGACGGCGACGGCAACGCCGCCAACGCGCTCGGCGCCCTGCACGCCGACCGCGGCGAGAGCCAGGAGGCGGAGCGCTGGTACCGCGCGGCCCTGGACGCCGGGGATGTCAACGGCGCGTACAACCTCGGCCTGTTGTGCGCCGGCCAGGGGCGTACGGCCCAGGCCGAGCAGTGGTACCGCCGCGCCGCCTACGCCGGTCACCGCGAGGCCGCCAACGCGCTCGCCGTGCTGCTGCTCCAGGGCGGCGACGCGGCCGGGGCCGAGCCGTGGTTCTCCAAGGCCGCCGAGGCCGGCAGCGTCGACGCCGCCTTCAATCTGGGCATCCTGCACGCCGGCCGCGACGACGAGGCCACCGCGCTGCAGTGGTACGAGCGCGCGGCGACCGCCGGGCACACCGACGCCGCCCTGCAGGTCGCGATGGCCCTGCTGCGCGACGGCGACGAGGAGGCCGCCGAGCGGCACCTGCGGGTGGCGGTGCGCGGCGGCAGCGCGGAGGCCGCGTTCCGGCTGGGCGCGCTGCTCGACCGCGACGGGGACGCGCGCGACGAGTGCGAGGAGTGGTACGCGCAGGCAGCCCGCCAGGGACACCGGCGGGCCCAGGTGCGGCTGGGGATGCTCGTCGCCGAGCGCGGCGACGTGGTGGAGGCCGCGCGCTGGTACCGCGAGGCCGCCGAGGCCGGCAGCCGCAACGGCGCCTTCAATCTGGGACTGCTGCTGGCCCGCGAGGGCAGCGAGCCGGAGGCCGCCGTGTGGTGGACCCGCGCCGCCGAGGCCGGGCACGGCCGGGCCGCCCTGCGGCTGGGGCTGCTGGCGGCCCGCAGGGGCGATCTGGCGGCGGGCCGGCACTGGTGCGAGCGCGCCGTGCGGCTGGGCCCGGCGGAGGTCGCCGAGCGCGCGGCACGGCTGCGCGACGCCCTGCAGCAGGAGCTGACGGCCTGAGCCGGAAGAACCGGAAGGCATTTGCCAGCACCGGTGAACGCGCGTTAAAGTTGGGGCACCGACGCGGGGTGGAGCAGCTCGGTAGCTCGCTGGGCTCATAACCCAGAGGTCGCAGGTTCAAATCCTGTCCCCGCTACTCGCTTCAGGCAAGGCCCGGATCCCGTAGGGATCCGGGCCTTTGTCGTGCCCGCGTGCCCGCGTGCGGGTGGGCGCGGCAGGAGCGCCCCGCCTCCGGCCTACGCCTCGGCGCAGTCCGGGCAGACGCCCCGGTACGTCACCTCGACCGCCGCGACCCGGAAGCCGAAGCGCTCCTCGGCGGGCAGGCCCGCGAGCAGGTCGCCCGAGGGGTGGACGTCGCGGATGGTGCCGCACCGGGAGCACACCAGGTGCTGGTGCGCGTGGTGGGCGTTCGGGTCGTAGCGCTTGGCGCGGCCGTCCGTGCTGACTTCCATGACCTCGCCCAGGGAGACCAGCTCCCCGAGGGTGTTGTAGACGGTCGCGCGCGAGATCTCCGGCAGCAGTTCGGCCGCCCTGGCGTGCACCTCGTCCGCCGTGTAGTGGACGTGGTCCCCGTCGAGGACCTCCGCGACGACGCGTCGCTGCGCGGTCAGCCGCCAGCCGCGTCCCCGGAGCCGTTCCAGCAGGTCACTCATGCCATTCACCCATCAGTCAGATAGCACCAGCGTAGCAGCGGCCCGTTCCATCGCTGGAACGCATATCCCTATGTTCCGAGTCTTGACTTGGACTAAGTCCAATGTAGGATCGTGCTCGGCTCAAGGCCAAGGACGAGGACGACCAGACGGAGGCGCACGTGTCGGTGCAGGGCGAGGCCATTTCGACGACGGGCCCGCTGACCACGGAGTCCGGGGCTCCGGTAGCGGACAACCAGAACAGCGAGACCGCGGGCATCGGCGGCCCCGTCCTGGTGCAGGACCAGCTGCTGCTGGAGAAGCTCGCGCACTTCAACCGCGAGCGCATCCCGGAGCGCGTCGTGCACGCCCGGGGCGCCGGCGCCTACGGAACGTTCACGCTGACCGCCGACGTCTCGCGGTACACGCGGGCGAAGTTCCTCTCCGAGGTCGGCAAGCAGACCGAGGTGTTCCTGCGCTTCTCCACCGTCGCGGGCAACCTCGGCTCCGCCGACGCGGTGCGCGACCCGCGCGGTTTCGCCCTCAAGTTCTACACGGAGGAGGGGAATTACGACCTCGTCGGCAACAACACCCCGGTCTTCTTCATCAAGGACGCGGTGAAGTTCCCCGACTTCATCCACACCCAGAAGCGCGACCCGTACACCGGCTCGCAGGAGGCGGACAACGTCTGGGACTTCTGGGGGCTCTCCCCGGAGTCCACGCACCAGGTGACCTGGCTGTTCGGCGACCGGGGCATCCCGGCCTCGTACCGCCACATGAACGGCTACGGCTCGCACACCTACCAGTGGAACAACGAGGCCGGCGAGGTCTTCTGGGTCAAGTACCACTTCAAGACCGACCAGGGCATCAAGAACCTCACCCAGGAAGAGGCCAACAGGCTCGCGGGCGAGGACCCCGACAGCCACCAGCGGGACCTGCGCGAGGCCATCGAGCGCGGCGAGTTCCCGTCCTGGACGGTCCAGGTGCAGATCATGCCGGCGGCGGATGCGGCCACCTACCGCTTCAACCCGTTCGACCTCACCAAGGTGTGGCCGCACGCGGACTACCCGCCGATCGAGATCGGCCGGCTGGAGCTGAACCGCAACCCCGACAACATCTTCGCCGAGGTCGAGCAGTCGGTCTTCTCTCCGGCGCACTTCGTGCCGGGCATCGGCCCGTCCCCGGACAAGATGCTCCAGGGCCGGCTCTTCGCCTACGGCGACGCCCACCGCTACCGCGTCGGCATCAACGCCGACCACCTGCCGGTCAACCGCCCGCACGCCACCGAGGCCCGCAACTACAACCGTGACGGCCTCGCCTACGACGGCCGGCACGGCCGGTCGAAGAACTACGAGCCGAACAGCTTCGGCGGCCCGGAGCAGACCGGCCGCGCGCTGTGGCAGCCGGTCCCCGTCTCGGGCCGCACGGGCGAGACGGCGGCCCCCTCGCACGCCGAGGACAACGACTTCGTCCAGGCGGGCAACCTCTACCGGCTGATGTCGGAGGAGGAGAGGGAGCGGCTGGTCGCCAACCTCGCGGGCTTCATCGCCAAGGTGTCCCGCGAAGAGATCGCCGAGCGGGCCGTGGCCAACTTCCGCCAGGCGGACGCCGACTTCGGCAAGCGGCTGGAGGCCGCGGTCCAGGCCCTGCGCGGCTAGCCCGGACCCGTTTGCCGATGCGCACCGGGGAGGCCGGACGCCACTGGGCTCCGGCCTCCCCGGCCGTGCGCGCCGCCCGCGGCCGTCGCTCAGCCGGCGAGCGCGTCCGCGCTCTCCCGGGCGGGCGCCCAGCAGCGGATGATGTCGCGCACCGAGACCACGCCGACCGGCCCCGTGCCGTCGAGCACGATCAGGTGCCGGAAGCCGCCGCGCGACATGGCCGTCGCGGCCTTCGCGAGCGTCCACTCGGGGGCCGCGAAGACGACGTCGGTCGTGGTGTGGGCGTGGGCCGTCTCCCGGTCGGGATCCTGGCCCGCCCCCAGGGAGTTGAGGATGTCGCGTTCGGTGAGGATGCCGAGTCCGCCGGCATCGGGGTCGAGGACGACCGCCGCCCCTATCCTGCGCGCGGACATCAGCCGTGCCGCCTGCCTGAGGGTGTGTGCGGGGCCGATGGTGAGGACCACCGTGCTCATGGCGTCGCTGACGAGCATGGGCTGGGCCACCTCCTTGACGGGCCGTCGGTTCCGTCGGTCGAGGACCGTGAACCCCGAACAGGATTCACAAGTTCACAAGCCCTCATCCTCACACGGAAGGCAGGAGCCAACAAGGGGCGTGCGGAGCCCGGGTTCCACTTCCTCGTGCGTCGCGTGCGCCGCGCGCGGAGTCAAGCGCGCAGTCACGCGCGCAGATACCCCAGCAACTCGTCGTGGAGCAGCCCGTTGGAGGCGGCGGCGTCCCCGCTGTGCGGGCCGCGCCGGCCGTCGAGGCCGGTGAACCGGCCGCCCGCCTCCTCGACGATGACGGCGTTGGCCGCCATGTCCCACAGCGACAGCTCCGGCTCCGCGCACATGTCCACCGCGCCCTCGGCGACCATCATGTACGGCCAGAAGTCGCCGTAGCCGCGGGTGCGCCAGCAGTCGCGGGTCAGCTCCAGGAAGCCCGGCAGCAGCCCGCGCTCCTCCCAGCCGGTGAGCGAGGAGTACGCGAACGACGCGTCCTCGATACGGCCCACCCGCGAGACGGTCAGCTGGGTCGCCGACATCAGGCTGCGGCCGGTGTACGCGCCCGAGCCCTTCGCGGCCCACCAGCGGCGGTTGAGCGCCGGCGCGGAGACCACGCCCACCACCGGCTCCCAGCCGATCCGGCCCTCCTCCTCGACCTGCACCATGAGCGCGATCAGCGTGGCCCACACGGGCACCCCGCGCACATAGTTCTTGGTGCCGTCGATGGGGTCGATGATCCAGCGGCGCGGCCCCGTGCCCTCGCTGCCGAACTCCTCGCCCAGTACGGCGTCGCGCGGCCGGGCGCGCTGCAGATGGCCGCGGATCAGCTCCTCGGCGGCCTTGTCCGCCTCGCTCACCGGAGTCATGTCCGGTTTGGTCTCGACCTTCAGGTCGAGGGCCTTGAACCGGTCCATGGTCGCCGCGTCCGCGGCGTCCGCGAGGACATGGGCGAGACGCAGATCATCGTGGTAGTCGGACATGAGGGGCACATTACCCGGGCGCGGGCCCCGGGCCGTCGCGGCCCGCCAGAGCTCTTGACAGCGTCTGTCGGCGCGTCAATTCTGTGGGCCAACAGGCCCACTACGACGTGCGGCCCGGGGCCGGGGAGGCGACCATGCCCGCGGCACGAGAACTCTTGCTGGACGCGGCCTTCGCGGCGCTCGGCGCCCGGCCCTGGAGCGGGGTCAGGATGGTCGACGTCGCGGCCGCCGCCGGGGTGTCCCGGCAGACGCTGTACAACGAGTTCGGCAGCAAGGACGGACTGGCGCGCGCCCTGGTGCGGCGCGAGGCCGAGTCCTTCCTCGCCGGGGTCGAGCACGCCCTGGCCGCCGTCGGGGAGGGCGCCGACGCGGGGGAGCGGTGCGCCGCCGTCGCGGGCTGGATGCTGCGCGCGGCCCGGACGAACCCGCTGGTGCGGGCGGCGCTCACCGGCTGCCGCGGCGAGCGGCTCCCGGCCGCCGCGGCCCCGCCCGTCCCCGCCGTCCCGCCGGCCCGCTCCGTGCCCGGCCCGCCGCGCGGCGCTCCCTCGCCGGGGGCGCTGGCGGTCGGCGTGCGCGACCGGGCCGTACGGGCCGTCGCGCCCGGCGTCCCGCCGGGCCCGTCGGCCGGGGGCGCGGAGCGGGCGGTGTGGGCGTGCGAGGCCGCGGTGCGGCTGGCGCTGTCGTACGTCGTCGCGCCGGCCGGCCCGGACGAGGAGGCGGCGGAGCGGGTCGCCGAGCTGGTACGGGCCCTGCTGGGCGGCGGCGCGGAGGTCCGCGACCCAAGGCCCCCGGAAGGGGAGTCCGCCCGGCGGTGAACCTAGTGCGCCGAGCCCGACAGTTGCAGCCCCATCACGCCCAGGATCACCAGCGCGATGGAGACCAGCTTGAGCGTGGAGACGAGGTCGCCGAGGAAGACCATGCCGTAGATGGCCGTGCCGGCGGCGCCGATGCCGGTCCACACCGCGTACGCCGGGCCGACGTCGAGCTTCTTCAGCGACAGGGTCAGCAGACCGAAGCTGCCGAGCGCGAAGCACGCGAAGGCGATGGTCGGCCACAGGCGGGTGAAGCCGTGGGAGAGTTTCAGACAGACGGCGAAGCCGGTTTCCAGAAGTCCGGCGACCACCACCAGCAGCCACGCCATCAGATTTGCCTCCCGTGTCTGAAGTGACCGCCGCACGTCAACGGTGTGTTTGGTGCAATGGTTGCCCTTGCCATCGGCAGCCCCTCGCAAACTTAGGCGATCAGTCGCCTTCCCGCCGCTCCCGGGTCGCGAGCAGCCGGCGCAGGGAGTACAGCCGCTGCGGGTCGGCGTGCCCGCCGGCGACCCACGCGTCGAGCGCGCAGTCCTGCTCGTCGTGGCTGCACGCACGCGGGCAGTCCGCCGTGCCCGGCTCCAGGTCCGGGAAGGCGTGGATGACCCGCGAGGGATCCACGTGGTGCAGGCCGAAGGACCGCACCCCCGGGGTGTCGATCACCCAGCCCGGGCCCCCGGGCAGCGGCAGCGCGAGCGCCGAGGTCGTGGTGTGCCGGCCGCGGCCGGTGACCGCGTTGACGTGTCCGGTGGCCCGCTGCCGGTCCGGTACGAGCGCGTTGACCAAGGTGGTCTTGCCGACACCGGAGTGCCCGACGAAGGCGGTCACGCGGCCCGCGAGCCGCTCGCGGACGCGGTCGGCGGCGGCGCCGTCGGCGAGTTCGGCGCGGTTGGTGACCACGTACGGCACGCCCAGCGCCCCGTAGGACTCCAGCAGTTTCTCCGGCGGGGCCAGGTCCGACTTCGTCAGCACGAGCAGCGGTTCGAGCCCGGCGTCGTAGGCGGCGACCAGACAGCGGTCGATCAGCCGGGGGCGCGGCTCGGGGTCGGCGAGGGCGGTGACGATCGCGAGCTGGTCGGCGTTGGCGACCACGACCCGCTCGTAGGGATCGTCGTCGTCGGCGGTACGGCGCAGCACGGAGGAGCGCTCCTCGACCCGCACGACCCGCGCCAGGGTGTCCTTGGCCCCGCTGAGGTCGCCGACGACCGCGACCCGGTCGCCGACGACGACGCCCTTGCGGCCGAGCTCGCGGGCCTTCATCGCGACGACCGTGCGGTCCTCGACCAGGACGGTCAGCCGGCCGCGGTCGACGGTGACGACGAAGCCCTCGGCGGCGTCCTCGTGCTTGGGGCGGATGCTGGTGCGGGGGCGGTTGCCCTTGCGGTTGGGGCGGACGCGGACGTCGTCCTCGTCGGTGTGCTTGCCGTAGCGGCGCATTGCGGTCTTCCTGCCTGTCAGCCTCTGGGCACGGCGCTCGGCCCGGACGCCGGGCTGAGCATGTCCGTCCACAGCTCGGGGAAGTCGGGCAGGGTCTTGGCGGTGGTGGCCACGTTCTCCACCTGGACGCCCTCGACGGCCAGGCCGATGACCGCGGCGGCGGTGGCGAGCCGGTGGTCCTCGTAGGTGTGGAAGACACCGCCGTGCAGCGGGCGGGGGCGGATGCGCAGCCCGTCCTCGGTCTCGGAGACCTCGCCGCCGAGCGCGTTGATCTCCTTGGCGAGGGCGGCCAGCCGGTCCGTCTCGTGCAGCCGCAGGTGGGCTACGCCGCGCAGGACGGACTCGGAGTCCGCGAGCGCGGCGACGGCCGCGATCACCGGGGTGAGCTCGCCGACCTCGTGCAGATCGGCGTCGATGCCGGTGACGCGGCCGGTGCCGGTGAAGGTCAGCCCGGCGTCGGTCAGTTCGCAGGAGCCGCCCATGGCGGTGAAGATCCCGCGCAGCGCGTCGCCGGGCTGCGTGGTGCGCTCGGGCCAGTCGGGGATGGTCACCCGGCCGCCGGTGACCAGGGCGGCGGCGAGGAACGGGGCCGCGTTGGACAGGTCGGGCTCGACGACGAGGTCGCGGCCGAGCAGGGCGCTGGGGGAGACCCGCCACACGTCGGGCTCGCCGCCCGACTCGGGGGTGTCGACCTGCGCGCCCGCCATGCGCAGCATGTCCACGGTCATACGGATGTGCGGCAGGGACGGCAGGACGGCTCCGGTGTGCCGGACCTCCACGCCCTGGTTGAAGCGTGGCGCGGACAGCAGCAGCGCGCTGACGAACTGGGAGGAGGAGGACGCGTCGATCTCGACGGGCCCGCCGTCGAGCGCCCCGCCGCCGTGCACGGTCAGCGGCAGCGCGCCGCGCTCGTTGTCGTCGATACGGGCGCCCAGCGCGCGCAGCGCGTCGATCACCCCGTGCAGGGGGCGCTCGTGGCTGCGGGGGTCGCCGTCGAAGTGGATCGGGCCGTCGGCCAGGGCGGCCACGGGTGGCAGGAAGCGCATGACGGTGCCGGCGTTGCCGACGTCGACGGTCGCCGGGCCGTGCAGCCGGGCGGGGATCACTCGCCACGCCTCACCGGCGGGGCCGCCCGAGGCGGAGCTCGACGAGACGGTCTCCTCGATGCCCACGCCCAGCGCGCGCAGCGCCTCCGCCATCAGCAGGGTGTCGCGGGAGCGCAGCGGGCGGCGCACCCAGCCGGGCTCGGCGGCGAGGGCGGCCAGGACGAGGGCTCGGTTGGTGACCGATTTCGATCCGGGCACCGTGACGGTCGCGTCGACGGCTCCAGTCGCGAGGGGTGCTGGCCACAGATCGGTGTGCGCGGGGCTCTCGGTCATGCCTTCACCTTAGTGGCTCGCCGAAGGTCACACTCCGAGCAGCCATCGGCCACCACCGATCAGCGCGCACAGCGAGACGACGTGGAAGAAGCCCAGCCACGCGGCCGCCGGCAGGCCCGTGAGCCGGGCCAGCTGGTCGGCGTCGGAGTCCGCCGCGCCCCCGTGGCGGCGCTTGCGCTGCAGTTCGAAGCCCGGACGCACCCCGCCCAGCAGCAGGAACCACACCACCCCGTACGCGAACAGCGCCTGCACGCCCGGTCCGGCGAGCCAGGAGACCAGGACGAAGGCGCTGCCGGAGAGCAGTACGGTCAGCAGGCCGAAGGCGTTGCGGACCATCACCAGCAGCGCCGCGAGCAGCGCCGTCGCGCCCCACAGCAGGCCGGTGATGTGCCCGGCGGCGAGCAGCGCGGCCCCCAGCAGACCGAGCAGGGAGGGCGCGGTGTAGCCGGCGGCGGCGGTCAGGATCATGCCGATCCCGGTCGGTTTGCCGCGCGAGACGGTCAGCCCGGAGGTGTCCGAGTGCAGCCGTATGCCCTCCAGGGTCCGGCCGCTGAGCAGGGCGACCAGCCCGTGCCCGCCCTCGTGCGCGATGGTGACGGCGTTGCGGGTCACCCGCCAGACGCCGTGCGGCAGGACCGCCGCGAGCGCGACGAGTCCGGTCACTATCACCAGCCAGGAAGCGGGGTGGGGCTGCGTCGACACGACACGGTCCCAGACAGCGGCGGGACTGGAGTTGTTCATGGGGTGCGCGGCTCCTCGTGAGTGAGTCCGTGGCAGGGTGGCGGTATGTGTGGTCGATATGCGGCGAGCCGGAGCCCCGAGGACCTCGCCGGGCTCTTCCACGTGGAGAAGTGGGAGCCCACCGAGACGCTCGCCCCGGACTGGAACGTGGCACCGACGAAGAGCGTGTACGCGGTGCTCGAACGCCCCCTGAAAGACGCCGCGGACCGGCGTCCGGTTCGCCAGTTGCGTGCGCTGCGCTGGGGACTTGTCCCTTCTTGGGCGAAAAGTCCCGAAGGTGCCGCGAAAATGATCAACGCCCGGGCGGAGACGGTGCACGAGAAGCCCTCCTTCCGCCGGGCCTTCGAGGCACGCCGCTGCCTCATACCCGCCGACGGCTACTACGAGTGGGTCACCGGCGCCGCCGAGCGAGAAATCGAAGAACAACTCCAAGAAAGGGGCCGGAGAAAGAGGGCCCGGAAACAGCCGTACTTTGTCACTCCCGCCGACGGATCGGTCATGGCGATGGCCGGGATCTACGAGTTCTGGCGCGACCCGACGCTGCCGCCCGACCACCCGGCGGCCTGGTGGGTCACCTGCTCGGTGATCACCACGGCGGCCGAGAGCGAGCCGTTCGCGGCGGGCGGCGCCCCGGAGGGCGAGCCCGGACCGCGCTCGCTCGCCGAGATCCACCCCCGGATGCCGCTGCTGCTGACCCCCGACCGCTGGGACGCCTGGCTGGATGCGGCCCGCACCGGGACGGAGGAGCTGCGCGCCCTGCTGGCCCCGCCCCCGCCCGGCCTCGTCCGTGCCTATCCGGTCACCACGGCGGTCAGCGACGTCCGCAACAACGGGCCGGAACTGGTGGCGGAACTGGCGGCACCGGAGGAGTCGACCCTCTTCTGAGCCGGTTCTGGACGGGCGTCCGGGCGGGAGCACGGCAGGATGGGACCGTGATCGACACCGTGCCCACCCCCGCCGGGGACGCCCGCGTCCACTGGTATCCCGCGCCCCGCCCGCGTCTCGTGCTCGCCCTCGGGCACGGCGCGGGCGGCGGCGTCGAGGCCCGGGACCTCGCCGCGCTCGCCGCCGCGCTGCCCGCGCACCACGTCACCGTCGCTCTCGTCGAACAGCCCTGGCGGGTCGCCGGCAAGAAGGTCGCCCCCGCGCCGAAGACCCTCGATACGGCCTGGCGCGCCCTGTGGCCCGCGCTCACCGGGCCGGGCCTGCCCGTCGTCGCCGGCGGCCGCAGCGCCGGCGCCCGCGTCGCCTGCCGCACCGCCGCGGAGCTCGGCGCGGTCGCCGTCCTCGCGCTGAGCTTCCCGCTGCACCCCCCGGGCAGGCCGGAGAACTCCCGCGCCGACGAGCTGACCGGGACCGCCGTGCCCACGCTCGTCGTCCAGGGCGGCAAGGACCCCTTCGGCAGACCCGGCGAATTCCCGGACGGTACCGCCCTGGTGGCCGTACCGCACGGCGACCACGGCTTCGCCGTTCCGAAGAAGGCGGACATCTCCCAGGACGGGGCGCTGCGGCTGCTGACGGACGCGGTCGCCGGCTGGCTCAAGGACATCGCCTGAAAAACCTCCGGCACGAAGCGGAGAACCCGGCCGCGCGCAATGGCGGAATACACGGCTCCGCAACCCGTTCGGCCTTCCGCGCCCTTTCGGGAATGAGACACCCGGTGCCGCTGTTGTGCCTGTCGTCACCGCCGAGGCACCGACAGTGGAATGGGAGTCCGCCGCATGGGTCCGATCGCCTGCCTTTCCCGCCCGCAGACCGCTGACCTGGGGTGGTCGGCGCTGCGCGGGGAGCAGTCCGCCCCTGCCGGAGCGGCGGACGGGCCGGGTCGTCGTCTATTCTCCGATTCGAGCGGCCCCGCACAGGGCGCCGCCGTCGTGTTGGAGGAGGTGGGTCCGGTCGCCGGTACGGACGAGGGCGCCGAGGGAGGCCGCGAGCGGCCTGCCGTCGAGCCCGCCGCCATCGCTCCCGGTGCCGATGCCGAGAGCGCTGCCGCGCGCAGTGCCCGTTTCGAGCGTGACGCCCTGACTTTCCTGGACCAGATGTACTCGGCCGCGCTGCGCATGACGCGCAATCCCGCCGACGCCGAGGATCTGGTGCAGGAGACGTACGCCAAGGCGTACGCGTCCTTCCACCAGTTCCGCGACGGTACGAACCTCAAGGCCTGGCTGTACCGGATCCTGACCAACACGTTCATCAACTCCTACCGCAAGAAGCAGCGCGAGCCGCTGCGCAGCGCGTCGGAGGAGATCGAGGACTGGCAGCTGGCGCGGGCCGAGTCGCACATGTCGACCGGGCTGCGTTCCGCCGAGTCGCAGGCGCTGGACCATCTGCCCGACTCCGACGTCAAGGAAGCCCTTCAGGCCATCCCCGAGGAGTTCCGTATCGCGGTCTACCTCGCGGATGTGGAGGGCTTTGCCTACAAGGAGATCGCGGACATCATGGGTACGCCCATCGGCACGGTCATGTCCCGGCTGCACCGGGGCCGCCGCCAGCTGCGCGGCATGCTGGAGGACTACGCGCGCGAGCGCGGGCTGGTCCCGGCCGGGTCCGCCCCGGCGCCGAACGGTTCCGACGCGTCGCACAATCGGAAAGGCTCGGACTCATGAGCTGCGGAGAGCCGCACGAGACGGAGTGCTCTGAAGTCCTCGACCATCTCTACGAGTTCCTCGACCACGAGATGCCGGACGGCGACTGCGCCAAGTTCGAGGTGCACATCGACGAGTGCTCGCCCTGCCTGGAGAAGTACGGGCTGGAGCAGGCGGTGAAGAAGCTCGTCAAGCGCTGCTGCGGCCACGACGACGTGCCGGCCGATCTGCGGGCCAAGGTGATGGGCCGTATCGAGCTGATCCGCTCCGGCCACTCGGTCCCCGACCACGACCTGGTCACCGGCCGCCCGGCCGACGCGCCGTCCGCCTCCTCGGGAGACGCGGGGCGGGGCGACCGGGCCGCCGGTTCCGGTGAGGCGTCCCCGGCGTAGGGGACGCCCGGCCCCGTACCACCCTTCCGGGACGGTTGCGCACGCGTGCCCTCGTGGCCGGCCGGTCCGCGCGTTCCCCGGAAGCACTCGCGGGTCGCCGCGCGCCGCCCGGAAGATCCCGGAGCCGCCCGGTACGGGCCCGCGTTCCCGCCCCCGAGCGGCAGCGAAAGCGCATTTATGCACGTGCCGTGTGAACGTCACCCGAAGGTGTGCACTCCTTCGGATCGGGCGGGGCAATCCCCCAATGCGCCGTTCCGCGGCCCGTCTTGAGCCTATTCTCCCCTTCCTGACGGCAAGCCCGTGGCGGCACCTCCTGGGGGATCCCCTCCGGGGGAGGCGGCCGGGGAGGGGAGGACGCCATTCATCACGATCCGACCGTTCCGGCGGCGGCACGCGGCTGCGTCGCGTGCGCCGCGCTCGCCGCCGCGGCCGTCGCCGCGCCCGCGCTGCGGCCCGGGGCGGACCTGCCCTGGGGCACGGTCGCGCTGCTCGCCGCGGTGTGCGCGGGCGGCGAGCGGCTGCCCCGGCGCGGGCTGACCCTGCCCGTGCTGCTCACCGGGGCGTTCCTGCTGCCCCCGGCGGCCGCCGCGCTGGCCGCGGTGCCGGGCGGGCTCGCCGGGCGGAGCGGGCGGCGGCGCCCCGCGCCCGTACGGCGGTTGTGGCACGCCGCCCAGCTCGCGCTCGCCGCGGGCGCCGCCTCGTACACCTTCGCCCTGGCGGGGGCGCCCGTGCTTCCGGACGGCCCGTCCGCGCCCCTCGACGGCCGGATTCCCGCGTGGTGCTCGGCGCTCCCCGGGGTCTTCCCCGCGCTGCTGCTGCCCGCCGTCGCCGCCGCGCTCGTCTTCTCGCTGGTCTCCGGCGCCCTCGACGGCGCGATCCGCGTGGCCGCCGAGCGCCGCTCCCCGGCCGCCGCCTGCCGCGGCGCCCTGGCGGGAGCGCCGCTGCCCGTCCTGGCGCACGGGCCGGCGGCGCTGGTGACCGCCGTGCTGTGGCGCAGCGGCTACGGCCCGCTCGCCGCGCTGCTGGTGCTGCTGCCCCTGTCCGTCTCCGCGTGGTTCCTCGACCGCCGTGAACGCGAACGCGCCGCCCAACGGGCCGCGGTCCGGGCCCTGGTGCGGGCCGTCGACCTCAAGGACCCCTATACGCGCGGGCACGGCGAGCGGGTGGGCCGCGCCGGCGTGCTCATCGCCCGGGAGCTGGGTCTGGCGGGGGAGCGGCTGGAGGCGCTGCGCTTCGCGGGCACCCTGCACGACGTCGGCAAACTCGCCGTCCCGACAGGGCTGTTGCGCAAGGACGGCCCGCTGACCCCCGAGGAGCGGCGCGTCATCGAACTGCATCCCGAGTACGGGCAGGAGATCGTCCGCGGCATCGGCTTCCTCGACGAGGCCCGCAGCGCGGTCCTGCACCACCACGAACGGCTCGACGGCAGCGGCTACCCCCACGGCCTGACGGGACATCACATCCCGTACGCCGCGCGGGTCGTGGCCGTCGCCGACGCCTTCGACGCCATGACCTCCACCCGCAGCTACAGCCGTGCCCGGCCGGTGCCCGTCGCCCTCGCCGAGCTGCGCCGCTGCGCCGGCACGCAGTTCGACCCGCGCGTGGTCGACGCGCTGTGCGCGGCGCTCGACCGCCACGGCTGGCACCCGGCGGCCGCCCCCGGGTCCCCCTGCGCCGGGCCGGCCCCGGAGGCCCGCAGGGCGACACCCCCCGCGGTTCCGCCCAGCGGAAACGTCCCTTCGCCGTCTGAGCTGCCGCTCTCACCGCCCGGCTGCCCACCGCCCCCGGGCCCGCCGACCGCCTGCGCGAGCGCGGCACCCCGCTGCCCGAACCCCTGCGCCGACCCCTCGGAGGGCACCGGATGACCGGCCGCGCGACGGCCCCGCCCGTGCCCGGCGTGCTGCTCGTACCCGTCGTGTACTCCGCCGCCGCGGCCGCCGCCGTGGCCGCCCTCGCGCACACCGCGCGCGACGGCCTCGCGCAGCCCGAAGTCGCCCTCGCCCACGGCCTGTTGATCGCCGTGGCGGAGGCCGTGCGCGCCGGGGCCCGCGACACCGCGCCGGCCGGCGCCGCGGGCGCCCTCGCGTACGCCCTCCTCGGCGAGGTCGGCGGCCGGCCCGCCGCCCACAGCGCCGCCCAGGCCGTCGCCGTCGTCCTCGCCGCCACCCTCATCGGCGCCCTCGGCCGCCCGCCCTCCCTCGACCACCTCGCCCGCCGCACGCTGACCTGCGCCTTCGCCGCCGTGTGCGTGCGGCCCCTGCACTCCGCCGGGATGCTCGGCCACGGCCCCGCCCATGTGCTGTCGCTGCTCGCCGTGCTCGCCCTGACCGCCCTGTGCGACGCCGTCCTGGCCGCCGCCCTCACTACCGCCCGCACCGGCGGCCCGTATCCCGCCGCCCTCGCGGACGAGGTCCGCGCCCTGCCCGGCGTCTCCGCCGCGATCGGCGCGACCGGTGCCGTCATGGCCCTCGCCGTGGCCGTCGCCGGACTGTGGGCGCTGCCCGTGCTGGGCCTGCCCCTGCTGATCGCCCAGCTCTCCGGCCACCGCCGGCCGGCCGGCCGCGCCACCCGCCGGCAGACCGTCGCCGCCCTCGCCCGCTGCACCGAGGTCGCCGGGCACACCCCGCCCGGCCACGCCCGCCGCGTCGCCGCCCTGGGCCGGGCCACCGGGCGGGAGCTCGGTCTGTCCGAGGCCCGGCTCACCGTGGTGGAGTACGCGGCCCTGACGCACGACATCGGCCAGCTCTCCCTCCACGAGCCCCTCCCCGCCGGCGCCACCGAACCGCTGCCCGCCGAGCGCCGCCGCCGCATCGCCCTGCTCGGCGGCGCCGTCGTCCGGCGGACCGGGGTGCCCGCCGAGGTCGCCCGGGTCGTCGAGCGGCAGGCGGACCCGTACCGGCGGCAGCCGCTCGCCGCCCGCATTCTGCGCACCGCGAACGCCTACGAGGAGCTCACCGCCGCCGCGGGCTGCGGCCCGCTGACCGCCCTGGAGCGGCTGCGGCTGGCCACCGGCCACGAGCACGACCCGCGCGTGGTGGCCGCCCTGGCCCGCGTCCTCGTCCGCGGCGACCTCGCCCCCGGCCCGGCCCCGACGAGTTCGAAGACTTGCCGCCAAGCCTGCGTAGGGGGCTGAACCCACGGGTAATGAGCGGGCGTCCGCAGGGGCATGGTTGGATGCGAAGAGACGAGACAGAGACGGGGAACATGCGCACTACGGGGGGTTCCGGACGCGCCGCCGCTGGTCAGCGGAGCGGCAGCGGTGGCGGGAGCGGCGTGAGCGCCGGGGCCGGGAAGGCGGCCCGGCAGCCGCGGCTTCCCCGGGCGCGTGAGCTGTGGCAGGTTGTGGTCCGGGAGGACGGCCACGGTCACCAGGGACATCGGGCGTGGTCGCACGCACAGACCGGCAGGCGGGAATCGTGAGGATCTTCGGCAAGGTACGGCACCGGCCTTCCGCCTCGTGGCGGCAGGCCACCGACCGTGCCTTCACACTCATCGGCGACGGCCGGTACGAGGACGCGGGCGCGCTGCTCACACGCGCCGCCGACATGGAGCCCTGGCTGTCCGAGTCGTGGTTCAACCTCGCGCTGCTGCACAAGTTCCGGCACGACTGGGAGCAGGCGCGCGCCGCCGGGCTGCGGGCCGTGGCCCTGCTGGACCGCGAGACGGGCGCCCCCGACTGGTGGAACGTGGGCATCGCCGCGACCGCCCTGCAGGACTGGCCGCTGGCCCGCCGCGCCTGGCAGGCGTACGGGCTGCGGGTGCCCGGCGACGGCTCCCCGGCCGGTGAGCCGGTGGGCATGGAGCTGGGCAGCGCGGCGGTACGGCTCTCGCCGGAGGGCGAGGCCGAGGTCGTCTGGGGGCGCCGGCTGGACCCGGCGCGGATGGAGGTGCTCTCCATCCCGCTGCCCTCGTCCGGGCGGCGCTGGGGCGAGGTCGTGCTGCACGACGGCGTCCCGCACGGCGAGCGGGTCACCGCCGCCGGCCCCGCCTTCCCGGTCTTCGACGAGATCGAGCTGTGGGCGCCCTCACCGGTGCCGACCTGGGTGGTGCTGCTGGAGGCGGCCACCGAGGCCGACCGGGACGCCCTGGAGCGGCTGGCCGCCGACGCGGGCTTCGCCGCCGAGGACTGGTCCTCCTCGGTGCGGCTGCTGTGCCGCACGTGCTCGGAGAGCCGGATGCCCTCCGACGAGGGCGACGGCGAGCACCTGGACCCGCACGACCACAGCGAGCCCGGCCACCCCGGCCCGCTCGGCCACCGCACGGCCGGCTCCGGTTCGCTGTGGGTGCCCGAGCGCGAGTGCGGTATCGCGGCCCCCGCAGCGCTGGTGCGCGGCCTGCTCGACGGCTGGGTCGCGGACAGCCCCGACACCCGCGAGTGGCGGGATCTGGAAGAGGTCTGCTAGAGCTCTGCTGGAGGTCTGCGGGGGGACGGGGGCCGCGTCCCCCTTACCCTGGACAGGTATTCGTTTGAGGCAACCTGTTCGGGTTGACTTCCGGGTTCGTTCCGGGTTCGAGGAAGGCAAAGCGGCGGCATGGCGCAGCGAGAGACCGATCAGCAGTCGGTGAACGACGAGTTCGACGAGTTCATCGTGGACACCGAGGACTGCGAGGAGCGCGAGCGGGCCCACCGCGAGCGCGGCACGTCCCGCCCGATCACCGTCGTCGGCAACCCGGTGCTGCACCGCGAGTGCAAGGACGTCACGGAGTTCGACGACGAGCTCGCGCAGCTCGTCGACGACATGTTCGCCAGCCAGCGCGCCGCCGAGGGAGTGGGCCTGGCCGCGAACCAGATCGGCGTCGACCTGAAGGTCTTCGTCTACGACTGCATGGACGACGAGGGCGTGCGCCACGTCGGCACCGTCTGCAACCCGGTCCTGGAGGACCTGCCGGCCGAGCGGCGTGTGCTCGACGACTCCAACGAGGGCTGTCTGTCGGTGCCCACCGCCTACGCCTCCCTCGCCCGCCCCGACTACGCGGTCGTGCGCGGCCAGGACGCCAAGGGCAACCCGGTCCGCGTCCAGGGCACCGGCTACTTCGCGCGCTGCCTGCAGCACGAGACGGACCACCTCTACGGCCGCCTGTACATCGACCGCCTCTCCAAGCGCGACCGCAAGGACGCGCTGAAGCAGATGGCCGAGGGCACGCCGCGCTACCCCGTGGTCCCGAACGACTGATCCCGCTCCACGCGGCGAAACACTGCGGCGGCCGGAGGTTGGTGCCAACCTCCGGCCGCCGCAGCGCTATTGACGGGCCTTTAGAACTCGTCGTCGAACGAGACCGAGCCCTCGACCGCCACCTGGTAGGCGGAGGCGCGCCGCTCGAAGAAGTTCGTCAACTCCTGTACGTTCTGCAGCTCCATGAAGGAGAACGGGTTCTCCGAGCCGAACACCGGGGCGATGCCCAGCCGCTGCAGACGCTGGTCCGCGACGCACTGCAGGTACTCGCGCATGGACTCGGTGTTCATGCCCGGCAGGCCGTCACCGCACAGGTCGCGGGCGAACTGCAGCTCGGCCTCGACGGCCTCCTTGAGCATGTCGGTGACCTGCTGCCGCATGTCGTCGTCGAAGAGGTCCGGCTCCTCCTCGCGGACGGTGTCCACGACGGAGAACGCGAAGTCCATGTGCATGGACTCGTCGCGGAACACCCAGTTGGTGCCGGTCGCCAGGCCGTGCAGCAGCCCGCGCGAACGGAACCAGTAGACGTACGCGAAGGCGCCGTAGAAGAACAGGCCCTCGATGCACGCGGCGAAGCAGATCAGGTTGAGCAGGAAGCGACGGCGGTCGGCCTTCGTCTCCAGCCTCTCCAGCTTCTCGACCTCGTTGATCCACTTGAAGCAGAACTGCGCCTTGTCCCGGATGGACGGGATGTTCTCCACGGCGGCGAAGGCGGCGGCACGGTCGTCCGGGTCGGGCAGGTACGTGTCCAGCAGCGTCAGATAGAACTGGACGTGCACGGCCTCCTCGAAGAGCTGCCGCGACAAGTACAGCCGCGCCTCGGGGGAGTTGATGTGCTTGTACAGCGTCAGCACGAGGTTGTTCGCCACGATCGAGTCACCGGTCGCGAAGAACGCGACGAGGCGGCCGATCAGGTGCTGCTCGCCCGGGGAGAGCTTGGCGAGGTCGGCGACGTCGGAGTGGAGGTCGACCTCCTCGACGGTCCAGGTGTTCTTGATCGCGTCGCGGTAGCGGTCGTAGAAGTCCGGGTACCGCATCGGACGCAGGGTCAGCTCGAAGCCGGGGTCGAGCAGGTTCTTGGGGCGTTCGGCAGACATTACTGGCAGGCCTCGCAGGACTCGGGGTTCTCAAGGGAGCAGGCGATGGCGTCCGCGTCGGGCGCGGCCTGCTGCGGGGGGACGGGGGCGGCCGCGGCGGCACCGCCGGACGCCGCGCGGGCGATCCGGGTCGCCGGGCGCGAACGCAGGTAGTACGTCGTCTTGATGCCCTGCTTCCAGGCGTACGCGTACATCGAGCTGAGCTTGCCGATGGTGGGCGAGGCCATGAACAGGTTGAGCGACTGGCTCTGGTCGAGGTACGGGGTGCGGGCCGCCGCCATGTCGATCAGGGAGCGCTGCGGGATCTCCCAGGCCGTGCGGTACAGCTCGCGCACCTCCTGCGGGATCCACTTCATGTCCTGGACCGAGCCGTTGGCGTCGGTCAGCGCGTCGCGCGTGGCGCGGTCCCATACGCCGAGCTGCTTGAGGTCCTCCACCAGGTAGGTGTTGACCTGGAGGAACTCGCCGCTGAGCGTCTCGCGCTTGAAGAGGTTGGAGACCTGCGGCTCGATGCACTCGTAGACGCCGGCGATCGAGGCGATCGTGGCGGTCGGCGCGATCGCCAGCAGCAGCGAGTTGCGCATGCCGGTCGTCGCGATACGGGCCCGCAGCGCCTCCCAGCGGCCGGCCCACGCGGGCACGGCGTTGGGGTAGTGGTCCGGGTGCAGCACCCCGCGCGCGGTACGGGTCGCGGACCAGGCCGGGTGCGGGCCGTGCCGCTCGGCGAGGTCGGCGGACGCCTCGTAGGCGGCGAGCATGATGCGCTCGGAGATCCGCGTGGACAGCTCCTTGGCCTCCGCCGAGTCGAAGGGCAGCCGCAGCCGGAAGAAGACGTCCTGCAGACCCATCAGGCCCAGACCCACCGGCCGCCAGCGGGAGTTGGAGTTGCCGGCCTGCTCGGTCGGGTAGAAGTTGATGTCCACGACGCGGTCGAGGAAGGTGACGGCCGTCCGGACGGTCGCGTCGAGCTTCTCCCAGTCCATCCCGCCGTCCTCGCCCAGGTGCGCGGCGAGGTTGACCGAACCGAGGTTGCAGACAGCCGTCTCGCTGTCGTCGGTGACCTCCAGGATCTCCGTGCAGAGGTTGGAGGAGTGGACGACCCGGCCCTTCTCCGCGGTCTGGTTCGCGGTGCGGTTGGCGGCGTCCTTGAACGTCATCCAGCCGTTGCCGGTCTGCGCGAGGGTGCGCATCATCCGCGCGTACAGCACCCGCGCCGGGATCGTCTTGACGGCCTTGCCCTCGGCCTCGTAACGGCGGTACGCGGCGTCGAACTCCTCGCCGTACAGGTCGACGAGGTCGGGGGTGTCGGCGGGGGAGAACAGCGACCAGTCGGCGTCCGCCTCGACCCGGCGCATGAACTCGTCCGGGATCCAGTGCGCGATGTTGAGGTTGTGGGTGCGGCGGGCCTCCTCACCGGTGTTGTCCCGCAGCTCCAGGAACTCCTCGATGTCCGCGTGCCAGGTCTCCAGGTACACGCAGGCCGCGCCCTTGCGGCGGCCGCCCTGGTTGACGGCGGCGACCGAGGCGTCGAGGGTGCGCAGGAACGGCACGATGCCGTTGGAGTGCCCGTTGGTGCCGCGGATCAGCGAACCCCGGGAGCGGATCCGGCTGTAGGACAGGCCGATGCCGCCCGCGTGCTTCGACAGCCGCGCCACCTGGTGGTAGCGGTCGTAGATCGAGTCCAGCTCGTCCAGCGGCGAGTCCAGCAGATAGCAGGAGGACATCTGCGGGTGGCGCGTGCCGGAGTTGAACAGCGTGGGGGAGGACGGCAGGTAGGACAGCGAGCTCGTGAGCCCGTACAGCCGCGCCACGTCCTCCAGCGCCCGCTCCGAGTGGTCCTCGGCCAGACCGCAGGCCACGCGCAGCAGGAAGTGCTGCGGGGTCTCGATCACGTCGCGGGTCAGGGGGTGCCGCAGCAGATAGCGGGAGTGCAGGGTGCGCAGCCCGAAGTAGCCGAAGCGGTCGTCCGCGCCCTGGGCGAGCGCCTCCTGCACGAGCGCGTCCAGGCGGGCCGCGTGGGTACGGACGAACTCGGCCGTGCCGTCGGCGATCAGGCCCTCGCGGTGGCCCACCGCGACCGAGGCCGAGAACGAGACGGCGCCCTGCCCGGCCGCCTCCTCGGCGATGGCGAGGGTGAGCAGCCGCGCGGCGAGCCGCGAGTACTGCGGCTCCTCGGCGATCAGCCCGGCGGCCGCCTCGATGGCCAGGGCCCGCAGCCCGGCCTCGTCCGAGCCCGGGTGACGGCCGCGCAGCGCGGCGGCGGCGACCTTGCCCGGGTCGGTGGCGGGCAGATCGGCGGTGAGTTCGGTCAGGGTGCGCAGCAGCGCGGTCCCGGGACCGTCGTTCGCTTCCGCGGTAGCTGAGACCGGACCTGCAGCCGGATCGGCGGGCGCGATGGTCACTGGAGGCTCTCCTCGCTCGGCAAGTGGCCGGGCGGGCGGTGCGCGGCGGTCGCACACGCGCATGCGCCCCGTACGGTCCCTTACGGACGTACGTGAGCATGCGCGCAGGCGCCCGTCGGCCCAACCCGCGAGGCCCGGACGTGTTCCTCACCCGCCGGCCGGGCCGGGCGGGCTCGGGACGGGCGCGCTGCCGGCAGGTCCTCGGACTGCAGGTGCACCGCAAATGAGTACACATTCACCGTTGCGGGACAGTTCCGGATTTCCACCGGATTCCCCTGCGTCGACAGCGAGGAAGAGCATACATCTAGTGCCGTGCCTCGCACGCGCCCCCCACATCTAGTGCCGGGAACGTGTTGGTGCGCCCACAGGCGGTGTGCTTGCGGCCCTTTGCGGGGGCCCGGGACGGGGCCGCGCGGAGCGGGCGCGGGGCCCTGTGGTTCCCTCACTCCATGGGCGAAGCACAGGTGTTGCGCGTGTTCACGGGCCCCGACGGCACGGGCGGGAATCCGCTCGGCGTCGTCCGCGACGGCGCGGCCGTACCGGACGCGGACGCACGGCAGCGGCTGGCCGCGCGGCTGGGCTTCAGCGAGACAGTGTTCATCGACGACCCGGACCGGGGCAAAGTTGACATCCGGACCCCGAGCACTCGACTGCCCTTCGCGGGCCACCCGCTGGTGGGTGCGGCGTGGTTGCTGCGGCGGTACGGCCACGGGGCCGGCACCCTGCGGCCGCCGGCGGGGGAGGTGCCCGTCCGCTTCACGGCCGACGGCGACGTGTGGATCCGCTGCCGCGCGCGGTGGGCGACGGGCCGCGTGATGCGGCAGTACCCCTCCCCGGCCGAGGTCGACGCCCTGCCCGCCCCGCCTCCGGGCGAGGGCTGGCTCTACGCGTGGGCGTGGCAGGACGAGGCGGCGGGCGCGGTCCGCGCCAGAGGCTTCCCGAGGCGCGGCGACGGCGTCACCGAGGACGAGGCGACCGGTGCCGCGGCCGTCACCCTCACCGCCGGACTGCGGCGCGGACTGGACATCCGTCAGGGGGCGGGCTCACGGCTGCGGACGCGGTACGCGGAGGACGGGTGGGTGGAGCTGGGCGGCACGGTCGCGCTGGAGCGGTGACGGGCGTTGCCCGCAGGGGAGTTGACGGGGGCGGCCGGGCGCGGCCGGGCCGGTTCCGGCGCCCGCGGGCGCCGGCGGCGACCGCCCGTCGTCACACCCGTCAGTGCCCCCCGGAACCGCTCGCGACCCCCGGGTCGCCCACGTCCGCCGTGTAGTCCGTCGCCTTCGTCTCGTCCACCCCGTCCGGCGCCTTGACCGCCTTCAGCACCAGCGTCAGCACCACCGCCACCGCCACGTTGAGCACGAACGCGGTCAGCCCGATGTACCCCTTCTCCCCGATGAGGGGGATCAGGTTCGTGTTGCCGAAGTGGTCCTGCGTCGCCGACGGCGTGTCGTACGCGCGCCACGTCCCGTACACCATGCCGGCCGCCCAGCCGGCCAGCAGGGCCCAGCGGTGGAACCAGCGGGTGAACAGGCCGCCGACGAGCGCGGGGACGGTCTGGAGGATCCAGATCCCGCCCAGGAGCTGGAAGTTGATGGCGACGGTCTTGTCCATCGTCAGGACGAAGACGAGCGCGCCGACCTTGACGAGCAGCGAGGCGAGCTTGGAGACCTTGGCCTCGTGCTCGGGGGAGGCGTCGGGCCGCAGGAAGTCCTTGTAGATGTTGCGGGTGAAGAGGTTGGCGGCGGCGATCGACATGATGGCGGCGGGCACGAGCGCGCCGATGCCGATCGCGGCGAAGGCGACCCCCGTGAACCAGTCGGGGAACATGTCCGAGAACAGCTGCGGAATGGCGAGCTGACCGTTCTTCACCTTCACGCCCGCCGCGATGGCCATGAAGCCGAGCATGGCCAGCAGGCCGAGCATGAGTGAATACAGCGGCAGGATCGTGGTGTTGCGGCGGATGACGTTGCGGCTGCTGCTGGAGAGCACGGCCGTGACCGAGTGCGGGTAGAGGAACAGTGCCATCGCGGAGCCCAGTGCGAGGGTCGCGTACGCCCACTGCGCGTCGGCGCCGGGGACGAGCGAGCCGCGCGGGGCCCCGGTCGCGGGGTTCGTGGCGGCGAACGCCTCCGCCGATTTGGCGAAGATGTGCTCGAAGCCGCCGAGCCGCAGCGGGATGTAGACGATGGCGACGGCGATGACGATGTAGATCAGGGCGTCCTTGACGAACGCGATGAGCGCGGGCGCGCGCAGCCCGGAGGAGTAGGTGTAGGCGGCGAGCACGCCGAAGGCTATGAGCAGCGGCAGGTCCTTCATGAACCAGTTGGAGCCGCCGCCCACCCCGAGCACGTCCAGCACCGCCTGGATGCCCACGAGTTGGAGCGCGATATAGGGCATCGTCGCGAGGATGCCGGTGAGCGCGAGGGCCAGCGAGAGGCCCTTCGAGCCGAAGCGGCCGCGCACGAAGTCGGAGGAGGTGACATAGCCGTGGCGGTGGGCGACGGACCACAGGCGCGGCAGGAAGGTGAAGACCAGCGGATAGCACAGGATCGTGTACGGCACGGCGAAGAACCCGGCCGCGCCGCCCGCGTAGACCGCCGCCGGGACGGCGACGAAGGTGTAGGCGGTGTACAGGTCGCCGCCCAGCAGGAACCAGGTGACCCAGGTGCCGAACGACCGCCCGCCCAGGCCCCATTCGTCGAGACTGTCGGCGTTCTCGGCGGCGCGCCAGCGGGAGGCGACGAAGCCCATCACCGTGACGACGAGGAAGAAGAAGACGAAGACGGCGAGGGCCACGCCGTTCACGCCGTGCCCGCCGCCGGCGGCGTACGTCACCGCCGTCACCGCCGCTCACCGCCCCCGCGGACGCGCTCGTGGCGGCGGACGATCGTGTACGCGGCCACGGTGAGCAGCGTGGAGATCAGCACCCACAGCATCTGGTACCAGTAGAAGAACGGGATGCCGAGGAGCGCGGGGGTCTGCCGCGCGTAGGAGCCGACCCACAGCATCGCGGCGAAGGGCAGCGCCAGGCATACGCCCGCGACGGCCAGCGGCACGGTGACGACGGCCCTGCGGGCGGGCCGTGCCCCGGACTCTCTTCCCGGCAGCGGTGGTTGTGCCATGGCGATGACTCCGTCCCCGTAGGTGATCACATCAGTGACGCACAGGAAAACTAGGGGAGGCCGCCGGTGGGCGTCATCCCCTGTCCGGATATCGGTATGGCAACATCGCCGTGGGGAACCGCCCGGTGAGCTGCGGGAGTTCCCCTTCGGGGGCTTTCAGTCCGGGCGCCGCAGCCGGGCCACGAACTTGTAGCGGTCGCCCCGGTAGACCGATCTGACCCACTCGACCGGCTCGCCCTGGGCGTCCAGCGAGTGCCGGGAGAGCAGGAGCATCGGCAGTCCGGTGTCGGTGCCGAGCAGGCCCGCCTCGCGCGGGGTGGCCAGTGAGGTCTCGATGGTCTCCTCGGCCTCGGCCAGCCGCACCCCGTAGACCTCGGCCAGCGCCGTGTACAGCGAGGTGTACTTGGCGAGGCTGCGGCGCAGGGCCGGGAAGCGTTTCGCGGACAGGTGGGTGGTCTCGATGGCCATCGGCTCCCCGCTGGCCAGCCGCAGCCGCTCGATGCGCAGGACGCGGCCGCCGACGGCGATGTCGAGGAGCGCGGAGAGCCGGTCGTCGGCGGTGATGTAGCCGATGTCCAGCAGCTGGGAGGTCGGCTCCAGGCCCTGGGCGCGCATGTCCTCGGTGTAGGACGTGAGTTGGAGCGCCTGCGAAACCTTGGGCTTCGCGACGAATGTCCCCTTTCCCTGGATGCGCTCCAGTCGTCCTTCGACGACCAGTTCCTGAAGGGCCTGGCGTACGGTGGTGCGGGAGGTGTCGAACTCGGCGGCCAGGGTGCGCTCCGGGGGGACGGGGGTGCCCGGGGGGAGCGTTTCGGTCATCTCCAGCAAGTGACGTTTGAGCCGGTAGTACTTGGGAACGCGCGCGGTGCGCGAGCCGCCCTCCCCGCCGCTGTCCGCGACGGCCTCCTCGGTCACCATGACGTGCCTTCCCGACTGAAGTCCTGCTGCTGTCCCGCTGCTGTCACCGGCTCCTCCGTCTGTCGCGGTCACATGGTGGCACGGGCAGGGCCCGGGGGTGCCGGAGTTGTCCCGGCCGACGCGAGGTGTCGGTCCGGTAACGGAGCCGACAGCGACTCTTATACACCCTTGACACCCCAAAAGGTCTAGGCCAAGCTGCGGGCACTGGTCTAAACCATTAAAGACCACTTTTGGGCGGGCACTTCGCCCGATGTTTCGTTTCACCTGCGTTCTGAGGTCGGGGAGAGTGTTGTGAAGCGTGGGCTCATAGCAGCGACGGGTGTCGCGGCCCTGTTGGTGAGCGTCGCGGCCTGTGGGTCCAGCGGCGGCGACAAGGGCTCGGACGGCGGGAGCGGCAAGACCCTGACCGTCTGGTTCATGGACGGCTCCAACCCCAAGGGCTGGACGGACGCGGTCAAGGCCGAGTTCGAGCAGAAGACCGGCGCCAAGCTCGATGTCCAGGTCCAGAAGTGGGACGGCATCCAGACCAAGCTCACCGCCGCCCTCTCGGAGACCTCACCGCCGGACGTCGTCGAGCTCGGCAACACCCAGACCCCCGCCTACGCGGCCACCGGCGGCCTCGCCGACCTCGGCGGGCTGAAGAAGGAGATCGGCGCCGACTGGACCGAATCCCTCAACAAATCAGCCGTGTTCGAGGGCAAGCAGTACGCCGCCCCGTGGTGGGCCGCCAACCGCGTCGTCATCTACAACAAGAAGATCTGGGCCGACGCCGGAATCACCGACGTACCGAAGACGCGCGACGAATTCTTCAAGGACCTTGAGGCCATCAAGAAGAAGGGCGACGCCGAACCGCTCTATCTCCCCGGCCAGAACTGGTACTTCTTCGACGGGCTGACCATCGGCACCGGCGCCGAACTGGTGAAGAAGGACGGCAAGAAGTACGTCTCCAACCTCGCCGACCCCAAAGTCGCCAAGGCCATGGACATCTACAAGCAGTACCAGTCCTTCAGCAGCGCCCCCAAGGACAAGGACGAGGCCACCCCGCAGCAGGCCGACATCTTCGCCAAGGGGAGGACAGGCGCCTTCATCGGCATGGGCTGGGAAGCCGCGACGGCCATCAAGGCCAACCCGGCCATCGAGAAGGACATGGGCTACTTCACCATCCCCGGCGAGAGCGCGGACAAGCCCGAGGGCGTCTTCCTCGGCGGCTCCAACCTCGCCATCGCCGAGGGCAGCAAGAAGCAGGACCTCGCCAAGGAGTTCCTGCGGATCGTCCTGTCCGACAAGAACGAGACGGCGCTCGCCAAGGAAGCCGGACTCACCCCCAACAAGGAGTCCCTGCTGCCGGGCCTGAAGGGCAACCTCGCCGCCGAGGCGGGCGCCCCCGCCGTGGCCGGCGGCGGCACCACCCCGCTGATCCCGGAGTGGGCCGCCGTGGAGAACGCCCCGAACCCGATCAAGGCGTACATGACGGCCGTTCTGAGCGGAAAGTCCGCCGACGAGGCCGCCAAGCAGGTCGAGGCCGACATCAACAAGCGCCTCAGCACCAAGGAGTGACCCCGGGCTTCCGGGCGGCAGCACACAACCGCCGTACCAGAAGCGCCCGTTCGGGCCACCAGCGAGCCGCATCCGAGGCGCCACGCGCGCACCGGGCCCGGGACAACCCCCGCGCCCGGTGCGCGGCACGCCCTCGCAGCACGACCGTTCCACAGGGGAAGAAGGCGCACGATGGCAGCGCAGACACACCACGCGGCGGAGGCGGAGGACGCCCCGCGCACCGGCAAGGGCGGCGCACCACCCGCAGGCGGCGGCAGAGCCCGGGCCGCGCGCGGCGTACCGTACCTGCTGCTCCTGCCCGCCGCGGCCGTCACCGCGCTGCTGCTGGGCTGGCCGGTGATCAAGAACCTCCTGCTGTCGCTGCAGAACCTCAACCGACGGCAGCTCATCCAGCGGGTCACCGAGTGGAACGGCCTGGAGAACTACGCCCGCCAACTGGGCAGTTCCGACTTCTGGCGGGTCGTCGGACGCTCCGTCGTCTTCACCGCCGTCAACGTCGCCCTCATCATGCTGCTCGGCACCCTCGTCGGGCTGCTGCTCGCCCGGCTCGGCAAGAAGATGCGGCTGCTGCTGTCGGTCGGCCTCGTGCTCGCCTGGGCCATGCCCGTCATCGCGGCCACCACCGTCTTCCAGTGGCTCTTCGACGCCCGCTACGGTGTCGTCAACTACGTCCTGAACGGCCTCGGCTGGCACGCGATGGCCGGCTACAACTGGATCGGCACCCAGCTGTCGACGTTCTTCGTCATCACCGTGCTGATCGTCTGGCAGTCGATCCCGTTCGTCGCCTTCAACCTCTACGCGGCCACCACGACGATCCCCGGCGAACTGTACGAGGCCGCCGCCCTGGACGGCGCGGGCACCTGGAAGAGCTTCACCTCCGTGACCTTCCCCTTCCTCAAACCCTTCTTCCTCGCCACGACCTTCCTGGAGGTCATCTGGGTCTTCAAGGCCTTCCCGCAGGTCTACGCGATCAACGAGGGCGGGCCCGACCGGCTCACCGAGACCCTGCCGATCTACGCCTACATCGAGGGCATGGGCAACCAGCACTTCGGCATGGGCGCCACCATCTCCATCCTGACCATCCTGATCCTGCTCGCGCTCATGGCGTACTACCTGCGGATCGTGCTCAAGCAAGAGGAGGACGAGCTGTGAGGCGCTCCCTCGTCGGCCGGATCTGGCCGGGGACGGCGGCCGTCGTCCTCTTCGCCGTCTTCGCCTTCCCCGTCTACTGGATGTTCTCCACGGCCTTCAAGGAGAACCGGGACATCGTCGGCGAGGACCCGGTCTGGTTCCCCACCAGCCCCACCCTCGACCACTTCGACCGGGCCGTGCACGCCGACGGCTTCTGGAGACTGGTCGGCAACTCCGTGACCGTCACCGTCCTCGCCGTCGCCTTCTCCCTCGTGATCGCCCTGTTCGCGTCCTTCGCGCTGGCACGGATGCGCTTCAAGGGCCGCAAGGGCGCACTGCTCACCATGATGATCGCGCAGATGGCCCCCTGGGAGGTCATGGTCATCGCGATCTACATGCTGGTCCGCGACGAGGACATGCTCAACAGCCTCGTCCCGCTCACCGCCTTCTACACCGTCATGGTGCTGCCCTTCACGGTCCTGACGCTGCGCGGCTACATCGCGGCGGTGCCCAAGGAGCTGGAGGAGTCCGCCATGGTCGACGGCTGCACCCGCCCGCAGGCCTTCGTGAAGGTGATCTTCCCGCTGCTGGCGCCCGGTCTCATGGCCACCTCGCTGTTCGGCTTCATCACCGCCTGGAACGAGTTCCCGCTCGTGCTGATCCTCAGCAAGGACCCCGCCGCGCAGACCCTGCCGCTGTGGCTCACCGGCTTCCGTACCGCGTTCGGCGACGACTGGGGTGCCACCATGGCCGCCTCCTCGCTCTTCGCCGTCCCGATCCTCATCGTCTTCCTCTTCCTGCAGCGCAAGGCGGTCGGCGGTCTCACGTCCGGCGCAGTCAAGGGTTAGTGAAAGAGAGTCCGCCCACCATGACGATCCTCACCCACCGCACCGACACCCTCACCCGCGACGCCCTCACCGTCCTGCAGCCCGGCTTCACCGGCACCACCGCCCCCGACTGGGTGCTGCGCCGGCTCGGCGAAGGGCTCGGCTCCGTCGGCCTGTTCGGCCGCAACGTCATCAGCCCCGGGCAACTCGCCGCGCTCACCGCCCGGTTGCGGGCCGAGCGCCCGGACGTCCTCGTCGCCATCGACGAGGAGGGCGGCGACGTCACCCGCCTGGAAGTGCGCCAGGGCTCCTCCTTCCCCGGCAACCTCGCCCTGGGCACCGTCGACGACCCGGAGCTGACCCGCGCCGTCGCCCACGAGCTGGGCCGCCGCCTCGCCGAGTGCGGGGTGAACCTCAACTGGGCGCCGTCCGCCGACGTCAACTCCAACCCCGACAACCCCGTCATCGGCGTCCGCTCCTTCGGCGCCGACCCGCACCTGGTCGCCCGGCACACCGCCGCGTACGTACGCGGACTGCAGGCCGCGGGCGTCGCCGCGTGCACCAAGCACTTCCCCGGCCACGGCGACACCGCCGTCGACTCCCACCACGACCTGCCGCGCATCGACGCCGACCCGCAGCTGCTGTCCGCCCGTGAACTGGTGCCGTTCCAGGCCGCCGTCGAGGCCGGCACCAAGGCCGTGATGAGCGCGCACATCCTGCTGCCCGCCCTCGACGCCGCCCGCCCGGCCACCCTCAGCCCCGCCGTGCTCGGCGGACTGCTGCGCGGCCCGCGCGAGCGGGGCGGCCTCGGCTACCAGGGGCTGATCGTCACCGACGCCGTCGAGATGCGGGCCATCGCCGCCGGCTACGGGCTCGAACGCGGCACCGTGCTCGCGCTCGCCGCCGGCGCCGACGCCGTCTGCGTGGGCGGCGGCCTGGCCGACGAGGAGACCGTCCTGCGGCTGCGCGACGCGCTCGTCGCGGCCGTACGGGCCGGCGAGCTGCCCGAGGAGCGGCTCGCCGACGCCGCCGGGCGGGTACGCGCCCTGGCGCGCTGGGCCAAGGACGCGGGCGCGGCGCGGGAGGGGAGCACCGCGCCCGCTCCCGAGGTCGGCCTCGAAGCCGCCCGCCGCGCCCTGCGCGTGACCCCCGGCCCGTACCCGTACACCCCGCCCACCGGGCCCGTGTACGTCGCCGCCCTCACCCCCGCCGCCAACATCGCCGTCGGCGACGAGACCCCCTGGGGGGTCGCCGCCGAACTGGAGCGGCTGCTGCCGGGCACGGCCACCGGTACGTACGGGCCCGACGGCATCGCGGAAGCCGGGGCGGCGGCCCTGGCCGGCCGGGTACTCGATGCGGCTGCCGGCCGGCCGGTCGTCGCCGTCGTCCGGGACGCGCACCGGCACGCGTGGATGGCGGAGGCGCTGGCCGCGCTGCTGGAGCGCTGCCCGCGGATGGTGGTCGTCGAGATGGGCCTGAACCAGGCGCCCCCGGCCGGGGCACCGCACATCGCCACCCACGGTGCGGCCCGCGTGTGCGGGCGGGCCGCCGCGGAGGTCATCGCCGGACGCTGACCCGCGCCGGGTACGGAGAACGGCCCGGCCGGGGCGCCCCGTGAAGGGGCCCCGGCCGGGCCGTTCGCTGTCCGGCAGCTGTCCGGCCGCCGGTTACAGGCCCTGCCAGGAGGGCTTGTTGGCGTAGGTGTGGCGGAAGTAGTCGGCGAGCTTCAGCTTGGAGGCCGCCGCCTCGTCGACGACCACCGTCGCGTGCGGGTGCAGTTGCAGCGCCGAGGCCGGCACCAGCGCGGAGACCGGGCCCTCGACGGTCTGCGCGACCGCGTCCGCCTTGCCCTCGCCGGTGGCCAGCAGCACCAGGTGACGGGCCTCCAGGATGGTGCCGATGCCCTGGGTGATCACGTGGTGGGGCACCTGGTCGATGTCGCCGTCGAAGAACCGCGCGTTGTCCACGCGGGTCTGCTGGGTGAGCGTCTTGATCCGGGTGCGGGAGGCGAGCGAGGAGCACGGCTCGTTGAAGCCGATGTGCCCGTCGGTGCCGATGCCCAGCAACTGCAGGTCCACACCGCCCGCCCCGGCCAGCGCGCGGTCGTAGGACTCGCACGCGCCCTGGACGTCCTCGGCGGTGCCGTCGGGGCCCATGAAGGACTCCTCGGTCAGCCCGAGCGGCCGCACGACCTCGCGCAGCACGACCGAACGGTAGGACTCGGGGTGCTCGGCCGGCAGCCCGACATACTCGTCGAGCTGGCAGATACGGGCACGCGAGGCATCCACGGCACCGGAGCGGACCTTGGCCGTCAGGGCCTCGTAGACGGGCAGCGGGGTCGAGCCGGTGGCGACACCGAGCAGGGCGTCGGGCTTGCGGCGCAGCAGGGCGGCCATGGCCTCGGCGATGAGCTCGCCGCCCGCCTTCGCGTCCGGGACGATGACAACTTCCACGCTGGTCCTGCCGATCTCAATAAGCCGGAAATGGGGGGTCTTGACCGTGAAGACAAGGAAAAGTCTGTGGTATAGACCAATCTAGCAGAGGCGCCCCGGGGAGCGGCAGCCTCCGGCCACGGTCGCGCACGGCCCGCGGGGGCGGAACGACGGACGGCTCCCGACCCTTGGGGGCCGGGAGCCGTGAGGTGCCGCCGGGCGCCTACGGGGGATGGCGTTGCTCCGGCGGCGGGTCGTGCGGCAGGCGTGCGGGACTTCCCGCGGGTCCTTACAGGCCGAGCAGCGAGCCGCCCGTGGCGTCGATGTCCTGGCCGGTGACCCAGCGGGAGTCCTCGGAAGCGAGGAACGCGACGACATCGGCGACGTCCGCCGGCTGTCCGACGCGCTTGAACGCCGAGAACGACTCACCGTAGGCACGGGCCTGAGGGTCGGCCAGCCAGGCGTTGACCTCGGTCTCGGTGACGCCCGGTGCGACGGAGTTGACCGTGATGCCGCGCGGGGCGAGCTCCAGGGCCAGGGTGCGCGTCAGGGTGGTCAGCGCGCCCTTGGAGGCCGCGGTGGCCGCGATGCCGGGGAAGGCGATCCGGGTCATGCCGGAGGTGGTGTTGATGATGCGGCCGCCGTCACGCAGCCGCTCCAGGCCCTTCTGGATGATGAAGAAGGGAGCCTTGGCGTTGACCGCGAAGACCTTGTCGAAGCCGGCCTCGTCCGTCTCCTTGATGCCGGCGGCGAGGGCCGTGCCCGCGTTGTTGACCAGGATGTCCAGGCCCGGCGCGGCACCGGCCTCCGCGAGCTTCGCGTCGAACGCGGCCCACAGCGCCTCGGCGTCGCCCGGGACGCCCAGCTCGGCGCCGAAGGCGAAAGCCCGCCCGCCGGCGGCCTCGATGGCGGCGACGGTCTCCTTGGCGGCGCCCTCGTTGGTGCCGTAGTGCACGGCCACCAGGGCCCCGTCGCGCCCGAGACGCTCGGAGATCGCCCGGCCGATACCCCGGCTGCCCCCCGTGACCAGTGCCGTCCTGCCCGTGAGCGTGCCCATGGCTGCGCCCCCCTCTTTCTGTAGTGGTCGTTACGGAAAGGAGAGTAGCAGATTCTGTAGCGGGCGATATAAAATTTCGGGCATGGCGACCAAGCAGCGCGGCAGGCCCCGCTCGTTCGACCGGGGCGAGGCCCTGGACCGGGCGATGCGGGTGTTCTGGGAGCACGGCTACGAGGCGACCTCCATCGCCCACCTCACCCGGGCCATGGGCATCGGTGCCCCCAGCCTCTATGCGGCCTTCGGCGACAAGGCGACCCTTTTCAAGGAGGTCGTGGCCTTCTACGTCGACACCTACGGTGCCTACATGGGGCGGGCACTGACGCAGGAGCCGACCGCGCGGGAGGCCGTCGGGCGCGTCCTGCGCGAGGCCGCGCGCTGGCTGACCGCCGACGACCGGCCCCGGGGCTGCCTCGTGGTCTTCGCCGCGAACGAGCCGGAGGCGGAGCGCATCCTGCGCGACCAGCGTGCGGCCTTCGCGGGCGCCTTCGAGGAACGGATCCGCGCCGGCCTCGCGGCCGGCGAACTGCCCCCCGCGACCGACCCGATGGCGCTTGCCCGCTACTGCGCCGCCGTCTTTCAGGGCATGTCCCAGCAGGCGCGCGACGGCGCGAGCCGAGAGGAGCTGCAGGCAATCGCGGAAACCGCAATGCACTGCTGGCCGTAACGAGTGGGCTCCCGGCCGCCGCCTGACACCCACCGCCCGTACGCAAGGATCCATGCCGCCCCGACCTCGCCGCTCCCGCCCGGGCCGGCGTGGATCCCCGCCCCGGTAGGCTCACGAACGTGCCCTCCATGAACGACCTCGTACGCCAGCACACCGCCCTGAGCGACTCCGACCTGGAGTGGCTGCATCTGCTGGTCTCGGAGTGGCAGCTGCTCTCCGACCTGTCCTTCGCCGACCTGGTGCTGTGGGTGCCCACCCGGGACGGCACCCGGTATGTCTCGGTCGCACAGATGCGCCCCAATACGGGCCCGACCTCCTATCAGGACGACATGGTCGGGCACCTCGTGCCGCGCGGCCGCCGCCCCATGCTCGACGCCGCCCTCGACGAGGGCCGTATCGTGCGCGAGGGCGACCCGGAGTGGCGCGAGGAGGTGCCGGTGCGGGTCGAGTCGATTCCGGTGCGCCGGGAGGGCCGGGTCCTGGGGGTCATCGCCCGGAATACGAATCTGCTGACCGTGCGGACGCCGAGCCGGCTGGAGCTGACCTATCTGCAGAGTGCCTCCGACCTCGCGCAGATGATCGCGAACGGGGCCTTCCCCTTCCCCGGGCAGCAGAGCGACATGGGCGCCTCGCCGCGTGCCGGCGACGGGCTGATCCGGCTGGACGCCGACGGCGTCGTGCAGTACGCGAGCCCCAACGCGCTTTCCGCCTACCATCACCTCGGCCTCGCCGCCGACCTCGTCGGGCATCATCTGGGCGAGACCACCGCTCAGTTGGCGCCCTCGCGGGGTCCGGTGGACGAGGGGCTGGCCAAGCTCGCCAGCGGCTGGGCGCCGCGCGAGTTCGAGGTCGAGGGCAGTGACGGGGTCATCCAGCTGCGCGCCATTCCGCTCAAACCCAAAGGAGCGCACATCGGTTCACTTGTGCTGCTGCGCGACGTGACCGAACTGCGCCGCCGCGAACGCGAGTTGATCACCAAGGATGCCACCATCCGGGAGATCCACCACCGGGTGAAGAACAATCTGCAGACCGTGGCCGCCCTGCTGCGGCTGCAGGCCCGCCGGATCGGCCCGTCCGCGGGCCGTGAGGCGCTGGAGGAGGCGGTCCGCCGGGTCGGGTCCATCGCGATCGTCCATGAGACGCTGTCGCAGAATCTCGACGAGCGGGTCGAGTTCGACGAGATCGCCGACCGGGTGCTCGCCATGGTCGCCGAGATCTCCCCGGGCCGGGTCACCGGCCGCCGCACCGGCCGGTTCGGTGTCCTCGACGCGGAGGTGGCCACTCCGCTGTCGATGGTGCTGACCGAGCTGCTGCAGAACGCGATGGAGCACGGCTTCGGCCCCGGCGAGCACGGCACGGTCGAAGTCACCGCCGTCCGCAGCGGTTTCCGCGCCGAGGCCCGGCTGCTGATCTCGGTGCAGGACGACGGACGCGGACTGCCCGAGGGCTTCGACCCGCAGCGCGCCGGCAATCTGGGCCTGCAGATCGTCCGCACCCTGGTCGAGGGCGAGATGGGCGGCACCTTCGACATGGTGCCCGCGCCCGGAGGGGGGACGCGCGTGGTCCTCGACATCCCCGTGGGAGACGTCAAGTCCCCGTCGCCGCGCACCGGATACTGAACGTGCGCGGCCGCCCCGCGGTGAACGGCACGGTGTGAACGGCCGCGTGAACGGCCCGTGTGAACGGGCGTGAACAGCACTGAACCCCGGATCCTTCCGCGGATCCGGGGTTCAAAGCTCACATCATGGCCCCCATCGGGGGTACTGCGCGCTGCGGCTCGGGGGCCGAGGGGCGTCGTCGGGAATGCTCGCTCCGCGAACGGCGTCAGGCCGTCGCGTTGCGCGCCCGGTTGCGGGCGGCGCGGCGCTTCATGGCGCGGCGCTCGTCCTCGCTGAGGCCACCCCAGACGCCGGAGTCCTGACCGGACTCCAGCGCCCACTGCAGGCACTGCTCCATCACGGGGCAGCGGCGGCAGACGGCCTTGGCTTCCTCGATCTGCAGCAGCGCAGGACCGGTGTTGCCGATGGGGAAGAACAGCTCGGGGTCTTCCTCGCGGCAAACGGCGTTGTGACGCCAGTCCATGGCTGCTCCATCTCCTCGTTGCGGCTTCGTTGCTTGTGAATGTGAACGCTTTCACGAATCCCTCCACGAGGGAAGGCCCGACGCCCAGTCGTGAAACTGGTGCGGTCCATCAGGATAAGGGGAGGGAATCGGGCTGATTCGGGGGCCCTGGAGTGCGGCCGTCCCGATCGCCACGAAGAGACTCGCAAACCTTGGCTGCGGATACAACCCCTTCTGGAAAGTTTTTTTTGATTCCTCGGTGTCGGCTAGGTCACAGCCGTACTTCCAGGGGGTGCAACACAGCCTAAACGTTCGACTGGAAGGACTTTAGCCCCTACCACTCACACAATCACACGCAGTGCACGACGTACGCCTGTGAACGTCACGCTGGTACGCACGCCGAGGTGGTCGCCGTCCATCTGGAAGGGCAGCGGCACCTGCGAATGCAAGGTGAAGGCGGTCAGGTCGTGCAAGGAGACCGCGTGCTTGCCCTGCGGACCGTGCTCCGGGGTCGAGGTCAGCAGCTGGGCCACGTGCCGGGCGGCCGTCGTGGTCGTGAGCTTGGTGAGTCCCAGCACGTCAAGGGCGGTGTCGAAGGAGGCCTGCGGGGAGGCGTAGACCGGGCGGTTGCCCAGATAGGTCCAGGGAGCGGTGTTGCAGATTATCGACATGACGAGATTGCGGAGTGGCTCCTCGCCAGGCCGTTCGAGGGTGATCGTGCCGTGTCTGCGATTGGGCTCGCCGAGGAATTGACGCATTACTTGTCGCACGTACAGGGAGTGGGTCGAACGCTTGCCGCGCTCCCGCTGCTGCTCGACGCGGCCCACGACGCCCGCGTCGAAGCCGAAGCCGGCGCAGAAGGTGAACCAGCGGGGCGGCACGCCCTCGTCCTCGGTGCCCGGGGTGCCCGCCGCGAGCCCGAGGCCGACGGTGCGTTCGGAGCCCTCGCGCAGCGCGTTGAGAAGGGCGCCCGTCGCCTCGACGACGTCGTTGGGCAGCCCCAGCGCGCGGGCGAAGACATTCGTCGAGCCGCCCGGCACCACCGCGAGCCGCGGCAGGCCCTCCGGGTCGGGGCCGCCGTCCAGCAGCCCGTTGACCACCTCGTTGACCGTGCCGTCCCCGCCCAGCGCGACCACCAGCTCCGTCGTCCCGCTCTCCGCCGCCCGCCGTGCCAGATCGCGGGCATGGCCCCGGTACTCGGTGGTGGCCACGTCGAGCTTGAGGTCGCTGGCGAGCGCGTGGACGAGGACATCACGGGTACGGGCACTGGTGGTGGTGGCCGAGGGGTTGACCACGAGGAGCGCACGCATGCGCGCCAGCCTACCTACCACTCGGTACACGGCACCGTCCCGGCCCGCCCTGACGCGGCTCGGGTCAGGGCTACCCTGCTGGGGTGAGCAGCAAGCAGTCCCGTACCCAGTCCCGTACCGACAAGGCCGGCGCGCCCCAGAAGGCCGCCCGGAGCGCCGCGGGCCCGGCCGCCGGGCGGCCGCGGCGGCTGACGGCGGCCGCGGCGCTGGCCGCGCTCGAAGGCGTGGCGCTCGCCGCCGCCGGGGTGTTCCTGCTGGTCATGGGGGTCGCCGGGAAGCCGGACAGCCCGCAGCAGGCGGTGACGGGCGGGGTGACCGTGCTCGCGCTGGCCGCGCTGCCGCTGACCGCCGCGCGCGGGCTGTGGCAGCTGCGCCGCTGGGGCCGCGGGCCCGCGGTGATCACGCAGGTGATGGCGCTGCCGGTGGCCTGGACGCTGATCAGTTCCGGCGGGGCGCTGATCGCGGCGGGTGTCGTCCTCGCGCTCGTGGCCGTGGCCGCCCTGGTGCTGCTGGTGAACCCGACGGCCACCGAGGCCCTGGGGATCGACACCCGCCGGGGCTGAGATCCGGCGGTCCCCGGAGGCGGGTGCCCCCGGGGACGGGCCGCGGCTACTCCTCGACGAGCAGCCGGTCGCGCAGCTGGGCGAGGGTGCGGGCCAGCAGGCGCGAGACGTGCATCTGCGAGATGCCGACCTCCTGAGCGATCTGAGACTGCGTCATATTGCCGAAGAAGCGCAGCAGCAGGATCTTCTTCTCGCGCGGCGGCAGGTCCTCCAGCAGCGGCTTGAGCGACTCGCGGTACTCCACGCCCTCCAGGGCCTCGTCCTCCGCGCCCAGGGTGTCCGCGACGGCCGGGGACTCGTCGTCGGTGTCCGGCACGTCCAGCGACAGGGTGCTGTAGGCGTTGGCGGACTCCAGCCCCTCCAGGACCTCCTCCTCCGAGATCCCCAGGTGCTCCGCCAGCTCGTGGACGGTGGGGGCGCGGCCGTGCCGCTGGGAGAGCTCCGCCGTGGCCGTGGTCAGGGCCAGACGCAGCTCCTGGAGCCGGCGCGGCACCCGCACCGCCCAGCCCTTGTCCCGGAAGTGCCGCTTGATCTCGCCGACGACCGTGGGGGTCGCGTAGGTGGAGAACTCCACCCCGCGGTCCGGGTCGAAGCGGTCCACGGACTTGATCAGCCCGATGGTGGCGACCTGGGTGAGGTCGTCGAGCGGCTCGCCCCGGTTGCGGAACCGCCGGGCCAGGTGCTCCACCAGCGGCAGGTGCATCCGCACGAGGTGGTTGCGCAGCTCGGCCCGTTCGGGAGAGCCGGCCGGCAGCGCCCGCAACTGGACGAACAGGCTCCGGGCCCCGCTGCGGTCGTGCGTGCCCGGGTGCTGGTGCCACTGCTGCTGATGCTGCTGGTGATCCATGTGGTCCGCCCGGTCCGTTGGGTCACTCGCCGGTTCCGGCACGGCCTGTGCCGTCCCCCGCGGATCTGCCGGCTCTCCCGGGCGCGGCCGGGCAGGCTGCTGCGGGATGGCCGGGGTACGCACTCCCCGCGACGATGCAGTACTCACGGAGCCCCCTCTTTCGTCACGGCTGTCCGGGGCCGGCGCCGCGCTCCTTGTACAGACTGATGCTGACCGTCCGGTCGTCCGCGACCGTCGAGTCGACCTTGCCAGCCAGGGCGGAGAGCACCGTCCAGGCGAAGGTGTCGCGCTCGGGAGCCCGGCCGTCCGTGGTGGGCGCCGAGACGGTCACCTGCAGGGCGTCGTCGATGAGACGGAAGACGCAGCTGAGGACGGAGCCGGGGACGGCCTGTTGCAGCAGGATCGCGCACGCCTCGTCCACGGCGATGCGCAGGTCCTCGATCTCGTCGAGGGTGAAGTCCAAGCGGGCCGCGAGACCGGCAGTGGCCGTTCGCAGCACCGACAGGTAGGCACCCGCAGCGGGCAGCCGGACTTCCACGAAGTCCTGGGTCCCGGGCTCGCCTGCGAATTGGGACACCCTCACCTCCAAGGTGGCACAAGCTTCTTGAGCATGGTTCGGCAGCGACGCTATCGCGATCTGCGGTGCTGTGCCGACCCCCACAACTGTCACTGATGGTAAACCCATGAGCACGGACAGTGGCTAGGGGCTTGCGGTCCCAAATCGAAAGAGCGGTCGCCCTGTTGGGATTTTCGTCACTCTGCGCGAGCACCGCAAGAGTGTGGAGCGCTTCTGCCGGGAGGCGGCCGCGGCCACCTGCCGCCCGGCGACCAGCGGACGGGCCGTCCGCCGCACGCCCGCGGCCGTACGGCGCACGCCCCCGGTCCGATACCGAGCGTGCCCGTCCGGAACGGGACGGTGCGGAACGGGGCTGTTCCGTCGGTGACTTGACGGTTGCCGAACGTCTCCCCGACGGCGGTTTCCGACCGTTTTTGCTCACTCTCCGCTATCAGCGCGCAGGTCGCCGGATGCTCCCCGGAGAGCGCCTCGCGCAACTGCTCCCCGCTCGCGCGCGCATCCCCGGCGCCCGTTCGTCGCCCGCGAGTTCGCCGCTCCCCGGGCGTCAGACGACGCGCTGGTCCGCGTAGCACCAGCGCCAGCTCTGCCCCGGCTCGAAGCTGCGCATCACCGGATGTCCGGTCTGCTGGAAATGCGCGGTCGCGTGCCGGTGCGGCGAGGAGTCGCAGCAGCCCACGTGGCCGCACTCCAGGCACAGCCGCAGCTGCACCGGGTGGCTGCCGAGCCGCGCGCACTCCCCGCAGGTGGAGCCGCTCGGCTCCGGCTCGGGGCGCGGCAACGACGCGACGTGCGCACACTCACTCATGATTGCCAGGTTACTGATGGTTCCCGTGTGACGGCCATGGATGGCGATGCCGCACGGGACGCAAGCGCGGAATCACGGAATCACGGACGGACGGGACAGGCGGGGACCGATGGACGCCATGTCACTGCTGATGCTGGTCGCGGTGAGCGCCGCCCTCGCCGGGGCCGCCCGGCACACCCCGGTGCCGCCGCCCCTGCTCCTGGTCGCCGCCGGGCTCGCCGCCTCCTGGATCCCCGGCGTCCCCGAGTACACCCTCGACCCGCACGTCGTCCTGCCGCTGCTGCTGCCGCCCCTGCTGCACACCGCCGCCCTCGACAGCTCCTACCTCGACCTGCGCGCCAATCTGCGGCCCGTCGCACTGCTGTCGGTCGGCTACGTGCTCTTCGCCACGCTCGCCGTCGGCTATTTCGCCTACCTCGTCGTACCCGGCCTGCCGCTGACCGCGGCCCTCGTACTCGGCGCGGTCGTCGCCCCGCCCGACGCGGTCGCCGCCACCGCCATCGCCCGCCGCCTCGGCCTGCCCTCCCGGATCACCACGATCCTCCAGGGCGAGTCCCTCGTGAACGACGCCACCGCGATCACCGCCTACAAGGTCGCCCTCGCCGCCGCCGTCGGCACCGCCGCCGGCTGGGGCGAGGGCGTACGGGAGTTCGCGATCGCCTCCCTCGGCGGCATCGGCGTCGGCCTCGTCCTCATGGTGCCGCTGCACTGGCTGCGCAAACGGCTGCGCGAACCACTGCTGCAGAACACCCTCTCCCTCCTCATCCCCTTCGCCGCCTACGCCGCCGCCGAGGAACTCGGCGCCTCCGGGGTGCTCGCCGTCGTGGTCGTCGGCCTCCACCTCGGCCACCGCTCCTGGCAGGTCGACTTCGCGACCCGGCTGCAGGAGGCGGCCGTGTGGCGCATGGTCGCCTTCGTCCTCGAATCCGCCGTCTTCGCCCTCATCGGGCTCCAACTGCCCGTCGTCCTGCGGGGACTGGGCGCGTACGGGGTCGGCCGGGCCGCCTGGTACGCGACCGCCGTCTTCGCCGCCGTCGTGGCCGCCCGCTTCGTATGGGTCTACCCGGCGACGTTCCTGCCGCGCGCCCTGTCGCGACGGATCCGCGAGCGCGAGGCCGACACCAGCTGGAAGGGCGCCTTCGTCGTCTCCTGGGCGGGGATGCGCGGCGTGGTCTCCCTCGCCATCGCCTTCGCGATCCCCCTGACCACGCACGACGGCAGCCCCTTCCCCGCCCGCAACCTGATCCTCTTCCTCACCTTCACCTCGGTCATCGCCACCCTCGTCGTACAGGGCCTGACCCTGCCCCCGCTCATCCGGCGGCTGCGCCTGCCCGTCCCCGACCCCGAGGGCCGGACCCTCGCCGAGGCCCAGGCACAGAACGAGGCCTCCGCCGCCGCCGAACGCCGCCTCACCGAGCTCCTCGCCGACGAACGCAACCAGCTGCCCGGACCGCTCGCCGACCGGCTGCGCGCCGTCCTCGAACGCCGCCGCAACGCGGTCTGGGAACGGCTCGGCACCGTCGACGAAGCCACCGGGGAGACCGCCGACGACACCTACCGCCGGCTCGCCCGCGAGGTGATCGGCGCCGAACGCGCGGTCTTCGTCGCCCTGCGCGACGCGCGCCGCATCGACGACGAGATGCTGCGGACGCTGCTGCGCCGGCTGGACCTGGAGGAGGCGGCGGCGTACCGGGAGGAGACGGGCGCCTGACCGCGCGTACGGGCCTGCCCGCAGCCCGATGCGTACGGGCCTACCCGCACCCCGATATGACGGGGCCTCAGCCCGTGACCACCGCCGCCACCGTCGTCCCCGGCGCGAACGCGCCCTCCAGCGCGAGCGTCGTCAGCCCGTACAGCATCTTGGCCACGTACACGCGCTCCGGCGCCAGCCCGTGCCGGGCGGCGAAGTCCTCGGCGAACGCGTCCAGTTCGGGGCCGGTACGGGCGTAGCCGCCGCAGTGGAAGCGCTCGTCCAGCTCCCACGCGCCGCGCCGCTCCCCGAACGCCTCGCGCTGCAGGCGCTCGATCTCCGCGCCCAGGAAGCCGCCCTTGAGCACGGGGAAGCCGATCGTCCGCTGCCCCTGTCCGAGTCCCGCCGCCAGTCCGGCGAGCGTGCCGCCCGTACCGCAGGCGACGCCCACGACGTCGGCCACGCCCCGCAGTTCGCGCCCGAGCTCCGTGCAGCCGTGCACGGCCGCCGCGTTGGAGCCGCCCTCGGGGACGACGAAGCACTCGCCGCCCGCACCGGCCGTGCGCGTCAGCTCCGCGAGGACCTCCGGCTCGTTCTTGCGCCGGTAGGTGGCGCGGTCGACGAAGCGCAGCCGCATGCCGTCTGCTGCGCACCGGGAGAGCGAGGCGTTCAGCGGGCGGTCCGCGAGCTCCTCGCCGCGCACGACGCCGACGGTGGCGAAACCGAGCAGCCGGCCGGCCGCGGCGGTCGCCCGCAGATGGTTGGAGTAGGCGCCGCCGAAGGTCAGCAGGGTGTGCCGGGCCGGATCGGCGGCCCGCAGATTCGGCTCCAGCTTGCGCCACTTGTTGCCCGGCAGCTCCGGATGTATCAGATCGTCCCGCTTGAGCAGCAGCCGCAGCCCCCGCCGCGCGAACCGCTCGTCCCGCAGCTCGGCGACGGGGGAGGGCAGCCGCGGCCGCAACGCGGCGGTACGCGGGGCGGCGGGGCCGCCGGGGGCCGGGGAGAGCTCGCAGGTCACCCGGCCATTGTCACCCGGGGCCGGGGGTACGGCGCCGGGGGCCCTGGGCCCGCCACCGGGTCCGCCTGCGGCGGAGGCCCCTGGGACGTACGGCGCCCCCGGCCCGTACCCCCCTCACGCCCGCAGCCGCTCCTGCACCCGGTCCCGCATCCAGTCCATCGTGAAGCCCACCGGATCGACCTTCCCCGGCCGCCATTCGCGGTGGCCGATGACCGAGCGGGCGTTCCAGCCGTGGTGGCGGCAGATCGCGGCCGATACGCGCTCGATGGCCAGCAGTTGTTCCTTCGGCCAGGGGTCGTGGCCGTCGCCGAGGTTGACGCACTCGAAGCCGTAGAAGTGGACGTTGCCGTCGGCATCCGCCCAGCGCGGTCTCGGCAGCCGCTTCTCCGCGATCACCGCGCGCAGCACGCTGCTGTCGCCGCCGCCCGCGTGGTTGACCCGCCCGCAGCCGACGAGGTGCACGCGGCCGTCCTTGGCGATGACACCGTGGGCCAGCGGCCCCGGCAGGTCGTCGCGCCCCCGCCAGCAGCGCCGCACCGCGCGCTCCGTGCCCCAGGACGCGGTGTGGTGGATCATCACCCCGTTCACCGGGCCCCACGCGCCGTGCCCGGCGCGGTTGTGCGTACGCCAGCCGTCGACCTCGACGACCGTGGCTCCTTCGGCCCTGAGCGCGGCGAGGAACTCGCCCGCGGACATCGGTGGGGCCATGCACCCCTCTCCTTCCGACGTGCCCGACCGGCTACGCCGGATGCGCCGCCGAATGCCCCCCTTGTACCCAATGGTTCGCCGCTGGGCAGGGCGTTCGGATATCGTGCGAGCCGATCCGGCCTCGGGCCGACAATCCCATCGTCGACGACACGGAAGCACCACAACGTGGACTACCAGGCCGTACTTGAGGAAGTCGCCGCGTTCGCCCGTCCCCTGGTGGGCCGTGGGCAGGTGGCCGACTACATCCCCGCCCTCGCGAAGGTGGACATCGGGCAGTTCGGGATGGCCGTCGCCGACGTCGACGGCAGCGTGTACGGCGTGGGGGACTGGGAGCGGCCGTTCTCCGTGCAGTCGATCTCCAAGACCTTCAGCCTCGCGCTCGTCCTCGCCGAGGGCGGCGAGAAGATCTGGGAGCGCGTGGGCACCGAGCCCTCCGGCAACCCCTTCAACTCGCTCGTCCAGCTTGAGCACGAGAACGGCATCCCCCGCAACCCGTTCATCAACGCGGGCGCCCTCGTCGTCGTCGACCGGCTGCAGACCCTCACCGGCGACGCCTCCACCACGATGCTGGAGTTCCTGCGCGCGGAGAGCCGCAACCCGGACGTCGCCTTCGACCCGGCGGTGGCCGCGTCCGAGACCGAGCACGGCGACCGCAACGCGGCCCTGGCCCACTTCATGGCCAGCTACGGCAACCTCGACAACCCCGTCCCCACGGTCCTGGAGCACTATTTCTGGCAGTGCTCGATCGAGATGAGCTGCCGTGACCTGGCCCTCGCGGGCGGCTTCCTGGCCCGGCACGGGCTGCGCTCCGACGGCAGCCGGCTGCTGCCCCGCCGCGAGGCCAAGCAGATCAACGCGGTGATGCTCACCTGCGGGACGTACGACGCCGCCGGCGACTTCGCCTACCGCGTGGGCCTGCCCGGCAAGAGCGGCGTGGGCGGCGGCATCGTCGCCGTGATACCGGGCCGCTGCACGCTGTGCGTGTGGAGCCCGGGCCTGGACGCGCGCGGCAACTCGGTGGCGGGCGTGGCGGCGCTGGACCACTTCACGACGCTGACGGGGTGGTCGGTGTTCTGAGGGGTTCCAGGGTGCGCCTTCGGTGGCGGCCCGTGCGCCCCTGCCGCATGGTGGGAGTCATGGAGCACGAACTGCGCGCCGAGTACGACGACTCCCCACAGACCTCCGACGCCCGGGTCAAGATCTGGCACGTGGTGCGCCAGGACGCGCTGACCGCCATGTGCGGGCGTGACCTGGAGCCCGGTTCGGCGGAGCGTTCCATCGACGACTGGGGGACCGGCACGCTGCCGATCTGCCACTCCTGCGGCGCGCTCTATCTGCGCGAGTCCCCCTGAACGCCCGCGCGCCGGGCCCCTGTTGCGGGACAGGAACGGGCGTTACGGGCGTTACGGACAGCGGATGACCTGGCCCGCGTACGAGAGGTTCCCCCCGAAGCCGAACAGCAGCACCGGCGCGCCCGGTTCCACGTCGCGGCGCTCGACCAGCTTGGACAGCGCGAGCGGAACGCTCGCGGCCGAGGTGTTGCCGGACTCGGTGACGTCGGTGGCGACGACCGCGTTGACCGCGCCGAGCCTGCGGGCCAGGGGCTCGATGATGCGCAGGTTGGCCTGGTGCAGCACGACCCCGGCCAGCTCCTCGGGGGCGACTCCGGCCCGTTCGCACACCTGGCGGGCGATGGCCGGGAGCCGGGTGGTGGCCCAGCGGTAGACGGCCTGGCCCTCCTGCGCGAAGCGGGCAGGGCTGCCCCCGATGCGTACCGCGTGCCCCATGTCGGGGACCGAGCCCCAGACGACCGGTCCGATGCCGGGTTCCCCGGCGGCGGTCACGACGGCGGCGCCCGCGCCGTCGCCGACCAGGACGCACGTGGAGCGGTCGGTCCAGTCGACGACCGAGGTGAACTTCTCGGCGCCGACGACGAGCGCGGAGCGCGCGGATCCGGCGCGGATCGCGTGGTCGGCGGTGGCCAGGGCGTGGGTGAAGCCGGAGCAGACGACGTTGACGTCCATGGTCGCGGGGCCGGGCAGGCCCAGCTCGGCGGCGACGCGGGCGGCGGTGTTGGGGCTCGCGTCCTCGGCGGTGCAGGTGGCGACGAGGACGAGGTCGATCTCCGCCGGGTCCAGGCCGCTGCCCGCGAGGGCCTTGGCGGCGGCGCGGGCGGCCATGTCGGCGACGGTCTCGTCGGGACCGGCGATCCGGCGGGTGCGGATGCCGACGCGGGTGCGGATCCACTCGTCGCTGGTGTCGACCAGGCCGGCGAGCTCCTCGTTGGTCAGTACCTTGGCGGGCTGGTAGTGGCCGAGAGCGAGGACGCGGGACCCGGTCATCGACGGTTCCTCCTGCGCGGACGAGTCATGATCATTTACGGGGTGTGGGTGTGATTCCCCAGTCTTGACGCTCTCTGTCCGGGAGTCGGTGGCGGATCCGCCCAATCTTCCGGCGCGATAACTGGCGCAAACCTCCGGGTCCGGCCGCAGCGCAGCCGGACCCTCACCGCGCGTGCCCGTACGCGCCGGTAGCCTCAGCGCAGCGACAGCGCCGTGCGGATCGTGGTGAACAGCTCGGTCTGGTCGGTGACGCCCAGCACGCGCTCCGCCTGCGGCCCCTGGGCGGCGATGCGCACCTGGGTGCCGGTGTGCTCCTGGGACTTGCCGGGGGTGTTGGTGGAGTAGTTCACCTTCAGCTGCTGCCCCTCGTCGGTGACGAGGGTCGAGGACAGTCCGGGCGGGTTCGCCTCCAGCGGCACGATCTGGCTGGTGTGGCCGTGGTCGGCGGTCGTGACGACGAGGGTGTCGGGGTGCTCGGCCGCGTAGGCGCGGGCCACCCGCACGGCGCGGTCGAAGGCGGCGGTCTCGCCGATCTGGCCGCAGGGGTCGGCGGAGTGGTCGCGCTTGTCGATGGAGGCGCCCTCGACCTGGAGGAAGAAGCCCTTGTCGCCCCTGCCCCCCTTGTCACCCTTACCGCTCTTGTCGCCCTTGCCGTTCTTCCCGCCGCGCTGCTTGGCCTCCAGCAGCTCGATGGCCTTGCGGGTCTGCTGCTCCAGCGTGGGGGTGCCGGCGGTGCGCTCGGGGTTGTTCGTCACGCAGCGCTGCGGCGCGGTGCCGCCGACGGCCGCCGGCCTGCCGGTCCACTCGACGGGGATGTTGCCGGGCGCGAACAGGCCGAGGACGGGCCGGTCCGCGCGGGCGCCGCGCAGCCCCTCGCCGTCCCGGACGACCTGGTAGCCGAGCCTGCGCGCCTGCTCGGTGACGGTCATGCCCCGGTACGGGCCCTCGGTGATCCGCTGGTCGAAGCGGGCCCTGCCGCCGCCGAGGAGGACGTCGACCTTGTGGTTCACGCTCTGCTCGGCGATCGAGCCGGGCCCGCCCTTGCCGATCGTGTCGGAGGGGCACGCCTTCATGTCGGCCGGGCCCTGGCAGCTGCGGTCGCCGACGTGCGAGGCGAGCACGGCCGGGGTGGCGTCGGTGAGTTCGGCGGTAGTGACGCTGCCGGTGGCCAGCCCGTTCTTCTGCGCGAGCTCCAGGATCGTGGTCATCGGCCGGTCCGTGCCGGGCGTCTTGGATATCCGGCCGTTGACGGTCTTGCGGCCGGTCGCCCAGCCGGTGCCGCTGGCGGCGGAGTCGGTGACATAGTCCGGCTTGCCGTTCTTGTCGACGGCATAGGTGGTGTACGCGCCGGTCAGCGGGAATCTGTCCATGTTCAGCCGGCCCCCCGCGCCCACGGTGTAGTCGCGGGCCAGGGTGATCTCCGAGTCGCCCATGCCGTCGCCGATCAGCAGGATGACGTTCTTGGCCTTCTTCGGGCCGTGCTGGGCGGCGAGCGCGGCGGCGTCCGAGCCGTCCGAGCCGGACGCGGCCGTGGTGACGGCCGGCACGGCGGCAGCGGCGACGAGCAGAGCGGCAGCGCCCCGGGCGAGCCGGCGCCGGTGCGGACGAGTTCCCATGTTCTTCCCTCCTCGGAGACCGGGCGCGGCTGCCCGGACGGGGGAAGCCCACCAGGGGCGGGTGTACGGGAGGGGACGTCCGTATGGACCGGTGGCCACCGGGCAGGGTCGGGCGGGGGACGCACGGCGGTGGAGCGGAAGGGTTCCGTCCTGGGCGTGTGCGCTTCATCATTACTTGCTGGATTGCGCAACTGGACAACCAAAGGCGCGCCCAGACCGTCTATGCGAATGACAAGGACACGCGCCGGCGCTGCCGGGGGGAGCGGATGAGGGCTCGCATATGACGGCCGGGCGAGGGGCGGGCACCCGCCACCGGATACGGACGACGAGCGTCGTCCTGGTGGCGTTCGTGCTGCTGCTCGCCGCCGGGGCGGGCTGGCTCTACCTCAAGCTCAACGGCAACATCAAGGTCTTCGACGGGGACGGCCTGGCCAAGGACCGCCCCGCCGCCTCCGCCGGCGGGCAGAACGTCCTCGTCATCGGCTCCGACTCGCGCGCCGGCGAGAACAGCAGGCTGGGCGGCGGCGAGGGCGACGTGGGCCGCTCGGACACGGCCTTCCTGCTGCACGTCTACGGCGACGAGAAGCACGCGATCGCCGTGTCCGTCCCGCGCGACACCCTCGTCGACATCCCGCCGTGCCGGCTGCCCGACGGCAGCTGGACCCAGCCGCAGACCCGCGCGATGTTCAACTCGGCCTTCTCCGTGGGGGAGTCACCGAAAGGCAATCCGGCCTGCACGCAGAACACCGTCGAGCGGCTGACCGGCCTGCGCGTGGACCACACGGTCGTCGTCGACTTCGTCGGCTTCTCCTCGATGACCTCCGCCGTCGGCGGCGTCGACGTGTGCGTGCCCAAGGACGTCTACGAGGGCGACCTCAACCCCAACCTCGGTTCGCGCGGCCAACTCCTGTTCCGCAAGGGCGAACAGAGCGTCTCCGGGCAGCAGGCCCTCGACTACGTGCGTGTCCGGCACGGCTTGGGCGACGGCTCCGACATCGGCCGTATCCAGCGGCAGCAGGCGTTCATGGCCGCCATGTTCAAGAAGGTGCGGTCGGCGGGGCTGAACCCGGCGACGCTGCTGCCGCTCGCGGACGCCGCCACCAAGTCGCTGACGGTGGACCCCGGTCTGGGCTCGGCCGACAAGCTGCTGGGCTTCGCGATGTCGCTGAAGGGCATCGAACTGCACGACATCAAGTTCGTGACCGTGCCCTGGCGCTACAACGGCAACCGTGTCGACGTCGTCCAGCCCGACGCCGACGCCCTGTGGGCCGCGATCCGCGACGACCGCACGATCGACGGCAAGGACGCGGGCGACAAGAACGGCGGCGGGTCCTCGAAGGAGGTGCAGCCGGTACAGGCCGAGGGGACGGGCTCCGGCGCCGGTGTCCGCGTCTCCGTCGCCAACGGCACCCGGGTCACCGGCCTCGCCGCACGCGCCGCCGCCTCGCTCACGGAGCACGGCTACACGGTGACCGGCACGGGCAACGCCACCGAGCGCGATCAGGGCACCACCGTGATCGAGTTCGGTCCGGGGCAGGCCGGGCACGCCCGTACGCTCGCGGGGCTCTTCCCCGGCGCGTACGTCCGGGGCACCGCCCCGGAGGGGATCAGGATCACCCTCGGCCAGGACTACGCGAACGGGGACGCCACAGGTGCCGCGACCGCCCCCGCCCCACCGCCGGGCGACCCGTCCACCGCCCCCTCCGCCGTGCCGCCCGCGAACGGGCCGCTCAGCCCCGCCGTCGTGGACTCGGCCCGCTCGGCGGACGACGAACCCTGCTCCAGGCTCTCCTACGGATGATCGGGATGACCGGAATGATCAGGGCGATCAGCATGATCGGAACGATCGGGATGACCTGGGTGATCGATTGAGCCGGGAGCGAACGCGGACCAGAGAGGAAACCCCTTGCCCGTTTGAACCGTTTTCGTGGTATCGCTGAACGTTGACGTCTCCGGCAATCCTGACCGGATTCACCCCGCAACCGAGCCGCGGCCCTGAGCGCCGCCCGCCAACGTCTTCGAGGAGACGCACCATGTCCGCCACTCACCGGGCGTTGCCCAGGCCCCTCGCGGCCCTGCTCGTCGCCCTGCTCGCGCTCGCCTGCGCGGCGGTGTACGCGCCGGCCGCGCACGCCGCCACCGGGGTCGCCGCGGTGGCCGAGGCGCTGAAGAAGAGCCCGGTCTATGTCGATCCCCGGGTCGCCGACCAGCTGCCGTCGTCCGACGCCGACGCCCTCGCCAAGAAGATCAAGGACGCCGGGAAGCCGGTGTTCGTCGCGGTGCTGCCGGAGACCCCGGAGTTCCCGAAGGCGACGGTCATCAAGGACATCCGTACGCTGACCGGCATCAGCGGTGTGTACGCCGTGCACCTCGGCGACAAGGCGTTCAACGCCAAGGCCGACAGCAAGGTGATGCGGCAGAGCGCGGTGACCAATGTCGTCGGCGCCGTGCAGCGCTCCGGCGGCGACACCAAGACCATGCTCAATGCCTTCACCGACCAGGTCGACCAGCAGGCCAAGGGCCACACCCCGAGCTCCTGGGGCGGCGGCTCCTCCTCGGAGAGCACCGGCAGCACCGGACTGATCGCCGTCGGCGCGGTCGTCGTCGCGGGCGGTGCCGGCGGGTACGCGCTGTACCGGCGCGGCAAGAAGAAGCGCGAGGAGCGCGAGCGCGCCGAGCTCGACGCGCTGCGCGTGGTCGTCGACGAGGACATCACCGCCTTCGGCGAGGAACTGGACCGGCTGGACTTCTCCCCGTCCGCGCCCGGCGTGACCGACGAGATGCGCAAGGACTACGAGCAGGGCCTGGACGCCTACGAGGAGGCCAAGTCCAAGATGGCGGCCGCGGCCAAGCCGCAGGACGTCACGGCCGTCACCGAGTCCCTGGACAAGGGCCGCTTCGCGCTGGCCACCCTGGCCGCCCGGCGCAGCGGCGCCCCGCTGCCGCAGAAGCGGATGCCCTGCTTCTTCGACCCGCGCCACGGGATCTCCGTGCAGGACGTGCAGTGGGCGCCGCCCGGCGGCGCGATGCGCACGGTCCCGGCCTGCCAGGCGGACGCGACGCGCATCGCGGACGGCCAGGAGCCGATGTCCCGTACGGTCCAGACCGACCACGGCCCGCAGCCGTACTGGAACGCCGGTCCCGCCTACGGCCCCTGGGCCGGCGGCTACTTCGGCGGCGGCCTCCTGCCGGGCCTGCTCGTGGGCACCGCGCTCGGCCACATGCTGAGCACCCCGGCCTACGCGGGCTACGCGCCCGGCTTCGAGAGCGGCGGCTTCGACGGCGGCGGCGGGGGCGGCGTCGACGGCGGCGACTTCTCCGGAGCGGACTTCAGCGCCGGCGACTTCGGCGGCGGGGGCTGGGGCGACAGCGGCGGCGGTTTCGGCGGCGGGGGCGACTTCGGAGGGGGCGGCGACTGGTAACGGTCGTCGGCCTGACGTTCAACGGCGCGCGGCGGTACGGCTTCTGGGAGCCGGGCCGCCGCGCCCTTTTGTGTGCCGGGTGCGGGTGCGGGTGTGGGTGCCTGCGGCGGGCTTTCTCCCCTACCCGCCCCTCCCCTCCCCCAGCTACCGCTGGGAGGTGCCCCCAGGGGGCTCCGCCCCGGACCCCTTATCGCGGCTGCGCCGCTCGTCCTCAAACGCCGGACGGGCTTATTTTTTCGTACCGCGCCCGTGCCAGCGCCAGCCCCGCACCGTAAACGGCGAGGACCACCGCCATCAGCCCGTAATACAGCGGCGGCAGCACCGTCATGCCCAGCGGGGCGCCGAGCGGGGACAGTGGCAGCAGCAGGCCGACCACGGCCAGGGCCGACGTCGCGAGGAGTACCGGGCCGGGCGCGCGCCCCTCCGCCGCGCAGCGGCCCGAGCGCAGCAGCAGCATCACCAGGGCCTGCGTGAGCAGGTTCTCCGTGAACCACCCGGCGTGGAAGGCCGCTTGCCCGGCCTCGTCGCCCAACGACCGTACGGCCAGGGCCAGTACACCGAACGTCGCCAGGTCGGCGCTCGCGTTGAGCAGCCCGAAGCCCGTCATGAAGCGGAACAGTGCCTTCGGCCGCAGGGCCGCCGGGCGGCGCAGCACGGCCGCGCCGGGCCGGTCGAAGGCCAGCGCCAGCTGGGCCGCGTCGAAGCACAGGTTCTGCACGAGCACCTGCGCGGGCAGCATCGGCAGGAACGGCAGCAGCAGCCCGGCCGCCAGCATCGCGATCACGTTGCCGAGGTTGGAGGAGAGGGTGATGCGCAGATAGGCGGCGATGTTGCCGGTGCTGCGCCGCCCGGTGACGATCGCCCGGTCCAGGGCGGTCAGGTCCTTCGAGGCGAGGACCACGTCGGAGGCCTCACGGGCCACGTCGACCCCGGCGCGCGGGCAGACACCCACGTCGGCTGCGTGCAGCGCGGCCAGGTCGTTGACGCCGTCGCCGAGGAAGCCGGTGGTGTGCCCGGCGGCGCGCAGCGCGCGGACGACGCGGGCCTTGTCCTCGGGCGTGCAGCGCGCGAACACGGTGGCGCGGGCGGCCAGTTCGGCCAGCGCGTCGTCGTCCAGGGTGGCTATGTGCTCGCCGGTGACCACCGTGTCCGGCCCGGCCGTGTCCAGGCCGAGTTCGCGGCAGACGCGGGCGGCGGTGCCCGGGTGGTCGCCGGTGAGGACCTTGACGGTGACGCCGCGCCGCGTGGTCAGCACGTCCAGGGCCTCGGCGGCGCTCTCGGCGAGGGCGTCCCGCAGCGCGACGAAACCGACCAGGGTCAGGTCCCGCTCGTCTTCTTCCGTGCACTCGGCCGGGGCGTACGCGCCGCCGTGCGCGGGCCGTTCGGCGACCGCGACGGCCAGCACCCGCAGCCCGTCCGCCGCGAGCGCCTCCGCCCGCCCGGCCAGCCGTTCACGGCCCGCCGCGTCCAGTTCCGTGCCGGGGTACGGGCCGTACACGCCCCCGGCGACGCGCGTGCAGCGCGCGAGAACGTCCTCCGGGGCGCCCTTGACGACCACCGTGTGCAGCCGGGAAACGGTACGGGGCGCGCCGAGCACGCGGACGTTGCCGGTGAGCCCGCCGTCGTACGCCCCCGCCTCCGCGACCGACCCGGCGACGACGGCCGTCGCGATACGGCGGCCCGGACCGCACGGCAGCGCGGCGACGCCCTCGACGCCGTCGGCGGTCGGCCCCGCCTGCTCGTCCGCGTCGAGGATCGCCTCGTCCAGGGCGTCCGGCACGGGCAGTTCGGCCAGGTGCAGGGTCCACAGCGCGTTGACGGCCGCCCAGTGCAGAACACGCGGGTCGTCGCGGCCGTCCGCGTCCACCGCCCGGTCGAGGACCGGCTTGTCCTGAGTGAGGGTGCCCGTCTTGTCCACGCACAGGACATCGACGGCACCCAGGTCGTGCAGGGCGGGCAGCCTCCGTACGATCACCTCGCCGCCCCGCGCCAGCAGCGCGGCCCCCCGCGCGAGGGCCGCCGTGACCACCACCGGCAGCATCTCGGGCGTCAGCCCCACCGCCACCGCCACCGCGAACGGCAGCGTCTCCAGCCCCCGCCCCCGCAACAGCGCGCTCGCCAGCAGCACGAGCGGCGCGGTGAGCAGCATGAACCGGACCAGGGTCCACGCGATGCCGTTCACGGAACGGTCGAAGGGGGTGCGCGTACGCGGTGCCGGCAGGGCGCCGGCGAGGGCGGTGTCGGGGCCCGTGGCGACGACGACGGCGGTGGCGCTCCCGGAAACGACGCTGCTGCCTTGCAGGCATAGGTGGTGGCCTGGCCCACCCACCCGCCCGTCACCCGGAAACGAGCCCTTACCCACCGGGGGCTCCGCCCCCGGACCCCCGCTATCGCGGCTGCGCCGCTCGTCCTCAATCGCCGGACGGGCTTGAAAATCAAGCCCGTCCGGCGATTGAGGCCCCTCAGTCCTCCGACGGCTCGGCCGAGTTCTCCTCCGCCGACGGCGGCGTCGTCCCCTCCTCCAGGAGCCGGGACAACTGCCGCCCCAGAATCCGCTTGAACTTGCGCTGCTGCGGTCGCGTCCGGTCCAGGACGGCGACTTCGAGCTGCTCGGCGGTCAGGGTGCGCTCCTTGCCGCCGTTGTTGTCGCGGTTGAGGGAGTCGACCGCGAGCTTGAGGGCCTCGGCGAGGGTCATGCCGTCGCGGTGGCGCTGGTCGAGGTAGCTGCTGATCTGGTCGGCGTTGCCGCCGACGGCGACCGAGCCGTGCTCGTCGACGATGGAGCCGTCGTGCGGCAGGCGGTAGATCTGGTCGTCCTCGGGGGCGGCCCCGACCTCGGCGACGATCAGCTCGACCTCGTACGGCTTCTCGCCGGCGCTGGAGAAGATCGTGCCGAGGGTCTGCGCGTAGACGTTGGCGAGGCCGCGCGCGGTGACGTCGTTGCGGTCGTAGGTGTAGCCGCGCAGATCCGCGTAGCGGACGCCGCCGATGCGCAGGTTCTCGAACTCGTTGTACTTGCCGACCGCCGCGAAGGCGATCCGGTCGTAGATCTCGCTGACCTTGTGCAGCGCCCGGGACGGGTTCTCCGCGACGAAGAGGACGCCGTCGGTGTACTGCAGCACGACGACGCTGCGCCCGCGCGCGATGCCCTTACGGGCGTACTCGGCGCGGTCGGCCATGGCCTGCTGGGGGGAGACGTAGAACGGCGTCGACACCGGCTGTCCGTCCCTTTCTGATCAGTGACGTGGGGCCCCGGCGGCGCCGGGGTGGAACTTCCGCTGCGGACGGGCCTCGGGGCAGCCCTCAGAGCAGCGCCGCCCGCGGGCCGTCCGGCTCTTCCAGCCGGCGGTCGTGGATCGCGCGGACGATCTCGGAGCACTGTGCCTCGGTGAGCCTGCGGAAGCCCTCGTCGGTGATGACGGTGACGATGGGGAAGATCCGGCGGGCCAGGTCCGGGCCGCCGGTCGCGGAGTCGTCGTCGGCGGCGTCGTAGAGGGCCTGGACGACCAGCGTGGTGGCCTGACCCTCCGTCAGGTCGTCGCGGAACAGCTTCTTCAGCGACCCGCGCGCGAAGAGGGAGCCGGAGCCGACGGCCGCGAAGCCGTGCTCCTCGGAGCGCCCGCCCGTCACGTCGTAGGAGAAGATGCGCCCCTTCTCGCGGTCCTCGTCCCAGCCCGCGAACAGCGGCAGCACGGCCAGGCCCTGCATGGCCAGGCCCAGATTGCCGCGGATCATCGTGGAGAGCCGGTTGGCCTTGCCCTCCAGGGAGAGCCGGGTCCCCTCGACCTTCTCGTAGTGCTCCAGCTCCAGCTGGAAGAGCTTGACCATCTCCACGGCGAGACCCGCCGTGCCGGCGATCCCCACCGCCGAGTACTCGTCGGCCGGGAAGACCTTCTCGATGTCGCGCTGGGCGATGACATTGCCCATCGTCGCCCGCCGGTCGCCCGCCAGCACCACACCGCCGGGGAACGACGCCGCGACGATGGTCGTGCCGTGCGGCGCTTCCATGGCCCCCGCCACCGGAGGCAGCTGCCGGTTGCCCGGCAGCAGCCCCGGCGCATGACTGCTGAGGAAGTCCATGAACGACGAGGAGCCCGGCGTCAGAAAGGCAGCGGGCAGCTGCCCGGTGCTCCGAGTATTGGCTTCCACACGTTTCCTTCCACATATACGGCGGCACGCCGCCCGATCCTTGAACCGCCCCGCTGCCGCGGCGCGGCCGGAGCACAGTACGCCTCGGACCCTACCCGCCCCACGGGTGTGATCCACATGCCGGGCGGGAGCTGCGGGACGGATCACTCACGGCCCGCCCCGGCGCCCGCCGGGCCCGGCGACGCGGCTACTCGCCGCCCTTCTGCACGAAGGACCGCACGAAGTCCTCCGCGTTCTCCTCCAGGACGTCGTCGATCTCGTCCAGCACGGAGTCCACGTCGTCCGAGAGCTTCTCGTGCCGCTCCTTGAGGTCCTCCGAGGCCTGCGCGTCCTGCGCCTGCTCCTCGACGTCCTCTGTGGACCGCGTGGCCTTCTGCTGTCCGCCGCCGGTGTCCTTCGTCGCCATGTCCTCACACCCCGCTCGCTTCGACGTACAAGATCAGGTACAAGATCGGCCGTGCTCGTGCGGCTCCATCGCCACAGGGTCGTGATCAGACCCTACAAGCAGGGCCGCAGATCGGCCCCGCACTTGCTACAACGTCCGGGAACCACCGTGATGATTCCCGGATCACGCCGTCTTCGACCCTGCCCCGGCCGCCCGTCGCGGCCGGGGCCGAAGCCGGCGAAGCCCTCACTCAGCCGCCGGAGAGCACCCTGACCAGGTCCTCCGCGGTACGGCAGCGGTCCAGCAGCTCCTTGACGTGGTTGCGGGTACCGCGCAGCGGCTCCAGGGTGGGCACCCGCTGCAGGGAGTCCCGGCCGGGCAGGTCGAAGATCACCGAGTCCCAGGAGGCGGCCGCCACGTCGTCGGCGTACTGCTCCAGGCAGCGGCCGCGGAAGTAGGCGCGGGTGTCCTCCGGCGGCGCCGTACGGGCCCGGGCCACCTCGTCCTCGTCCAGCAGGCGCTTGATCTTCCCGCGGGCGGCGAGGCGGTTGTAGAGCCCCTTGCCGGCCCGTACGTCCGCGTACTGCAGGTCCACCAGGTGCAGCCGGGCCGCGTCCCAGCCCAGGCCGTCGCGGCGCCGGTAGCCCTCCAGCAGCTCGCGCTTGGCCACCCAGTCCAGCTCGCCGGCCAGGCTCATCGGGTCGCGCTCCAGCCGGCCCAGCACGTCCTCCCAGCGGTGCAGGACGTCCTTGGTCTGCTCGTCCGCGTCCGCGCCGAAGCGGTCCTCGACGTACTTGTGCGCGAGCTCGTAGTACTCCATCTGCAGCTGGACGGCCGTGAGTGTGCGGCCGTTGCGCAGGGTGACCAGGCGGCGCAGCGTGGGGTCGTGGCTGACCTGGTGCAGGGTGCGCACCGGCTGCTCGACGGCGAGATCGGCGGCGATGAAACCGTCCTCGATCATCGACAGCACCAGGGAGGTGGTGCCGAGCTTGAGGTAGGTGGAGATCTCGGAGAGATTGGCGTCCCCGATGATCACATGCAGCCGGCGGTACTTCTCGGCGTCGGCGTGCGGCTCGTCGCGGGTGTTGATGATCGGGCGCTTGAGCGTGGTCTCCAGGCCGACCTCGACCTCGAAGTAGTCGGCGCGCTGGCTGAGCTGGAAGCCGTGCTCGTGGCCGTCCTGGCCGATGCCGACCCGGCCTGCGCCGGTGATCACCTGACGGCAGACGAAGAAGGGCGTCAGGTGCCGCACGATGTCCGAGAAGGGGGTCTCCCGCTTCATCAGGTAGTTCTCGTGCGTGCCGTAGGAGGCGCCCTTGTTGTCGGTGTTGTTCTTGTAGAGGTGGATGGGCTGGGCTCCGGGCAGCTGGGCGGCGCGCTCGGCGGCCTCGGCCATGATGCGCTCGCCGGCCTTGTCCCACAGCACGGCGTCGCGCGGGTTGGTGACCTCGGGGGAGCTGTACTCGGGGTGGGCGTGGTCGACGTACAGCCGCGCCCCGTTGGTGAGGATGACATTGGCCAGGCCGATGTCCTCGTCGGTGAGCTGGCTGGAGTCGGCGGCCTCGCGGGCGAGGTCGAAGCCCCGCGCGTCCCGCAGCGGGTTCTCCTCCTCGAAGTCCCAGCGGGCGCGGCGCGCCCGGTGCATCGCCGCCGCGTAGGCGTTGACGATCTGGGACGAGGTGAGCATGGCATTGGCGTTCGGGTGACCGGGGACGGAGATTCCGTACTCCGTCTCAATGCCCATTACTCGCCGTACGGTCATGCGGCCCTCCTTGCCCGGCGGCGCCCCCTGGTGGGGCCGGCGCTCAAGTACCGCTGCGCATCCGGTCCGTGTACGGCTCCCGATCCCCCACTGCGCTTCGCGGTGGTATCGAAGAGCCTAGAACGGCTTTGCGGCGGTGGGGAGATCATTACAGTCATTGCTCCGGTTCGTTGTGGACCCGCTCCGGTGGGCGCCCCCCGTGGCGCCGGGCGCGGCGGACCGCCACGGCGCCGGGCGAGGGGCACCCGGCCGGGACGGCGGCCGCGGGCCGCCGTGGCGGTCCGGCAGAAAACGCGTCCGGCCACGGACGCCCCGGTCGTCCCCCCGCCTGGGCGGGCCGGACAGGGGGTGGGGGTCATCCGCGGCCGGACGGCGACTTACAGGTACTGACCGGTATTGGCCACCGTGTCGATGGAGCGGCCGGTGTCCGCGCCCTGCTTGCCGGTGACGAGGGTGCGGATGAAGACGATCCGCTCGCCCTTCTTGCCGGAGATGCGGGCCCAGTCGTCCGGGTTGGTGGTGTTGGGCAGGTCCTCGTTCTCCTTGAACTCGTCGACGCACGCGGCGAGCAGGTGGGAGACGCGCAGGCCCTTCTGGTTGTGGTCGAGGTACGCCTTGATGGCCATCTTCTTGGCCCGGTCCACGATGTTCTGGATCATCGCGCCGGAGTTGAAGTCCTTGAAGTACAGGACCTCCTTGTCACCGTTGGCGTAGGTGACCTCCAGGAAGCGGTTCTCCTCGGACTCGGCGTACATCTGCTCCACGACCGACTGGATCATGCCGTCGACGGTGGCCTGGGCATCTCCCCCGTGCTCGGCGAGATCGTCGGCGTGCAGCGGCAGCGAGGGCGTGAGGTACTTGGAGAAGATGTCCTTGGCGGCCTCGGCGTCCGGACGCTCGATCTTGATCTTCACATCGAGCCGGCCGGGGCGCAGGATCGCGGGGTCGATCATGTCCTCGCGGTTCGAGGCGCCGATGACGATCACATTCTCCAGGCCCTCCACCCCGTCGATCTCGGAGAGCAGCTGCGGGACGATGGTGTTCTCCACGTCCGAGCTGACTCCGGAGCCGCGGGTGCGGAAGAGGGAGTCCATCTCGTCGAAGAAGACGATGACGGGCGTGCCCTCGCTCGCCTTCTCCCGGGCCCGCTGGAAGATCAGCCGGATGTGCCGCTCGGTCTCGCCGACGTACTTGTTGAGCAGCTCGGGGCCCTTGATGTTGAGGAAGAAGCTCTTCCCCGCGGGCTTGCCGGTGACCTCGGCGACCTTCTTGGCAAGGGAGTTGGCGACGGCCTTGGCGATGAGCGTCTTGCCGCAGCCGGGCGGGCCGTACAGCAGCACGCCCTTGGGCGGCCGCAGTTGGTGCTCCTTGAACAGATCCGGGTAGAGGTAGGGGAGTTCGACCGCGTCGCGGATCAGCTCGATCTGGTTGCCCAGTCCGCCGATCTTCGAGTAGTCGATGTCCGGGACCTCTTCGAGGACGAGCTCCTCGACCTCGCTCTTGGGGATCACCTCGTAGACGTAGCCGGAGCGGGGTTCGAGCAGCAGGGCGTCGCCGGGGCGGATGGTGGTGTCCAGCAGCGGCTCGGCGAGCCTCACCACCCGCTCCTCGTCGGTGTGCCCGATGACCAGGGCCCGCTCGCCGTCCTCCAGCATCTCCTTGAGCGTGACGATGTCCCCGGTGCGCTCGAACTCCATGGCCGCGACCACGTTGAGCGCTTCGTTGAGCATGACCTCCTGGCCGCGCCTGAGGTCCTCCAGCGGGACGCTGGGACTGACATTGACCCGGAGCTTGCGGCCCCCGGTGAAGATGTCGGCCGTACCGTCGTCATTGGCCTGCAGGAAGACGCCGAAGCCGGCGGGCGGCTGCGCGAGCCGGTCGACTTCCTCCTTGAGAGCGACGATCTGGTCGCGGGCCTCACGGAGGGTGTTGGCGAGCCGCTCGTTCTGCGCGGACACACCGGCCAGGTTGGTCTGGAGCTCGACGATCCGCTCTTCGAGAATCCTCGTGTGCCGCGGAGAGTCGGCGAGCTTGCGCCGCAGGACGGCGATCTCCTGCTCGAAATAGGCAACCTGGCTCGCGAGGTCGTCAGTCCCTCGCCCGGGCCGGATGCCGCGGTTCTTGTCGTCGTCGTGGGCTGCCACGGTCCTCACCTCCTCCAAGGGGAGCTGGACGCTTCCAGACCCTACCTGGGCCGGTGCAGGTTGAAACCCCTAGATCACAAACCCGGTCGGAGTGTGTCCGATCTTCACCCTTGCGCACGTCCTCACAGCAGGGGAATACCCACCCATCAACATCGGAAAGCGGGCGGTTGTATCGTCGAGTCGGTCAACACCCGTCAGGGCTGGCTCCAATTGATTCATGTACGCAGGAAACGGCAGGGCGCGATGACCATGCAGAACGAGGACCCGGCACAGGCCCTGGAGGTCTGGATCGACCAGGATCTGTGCACCGGCGACGGCATCTGCGCCCAGTACGCGCCCGAGGTCTTCGAGCTGGACATCGACGGTCTGGCGTATGTGAAGAGCGCCGACGACGAGCTGTTGCAGGAGCCCGGCGCCACCACGCCCGTACCGCTGCCGCTGCTCGCCGATGTGCGGGACTCCGCGAAGGAGTGCCCGGGCGACTGCATTCACGTCCGGCGCGTGGCCGACAAGGTGGAGGTGTACGGGCCGGACGCCGACTGACGCCGCCCGTACGGGACTACGGCGGCGCGGAGTGACGGATCACACACTGTTCGCTGTCGGCAGCGGGGTGAGGACGAACTTCCCCTCCCGCCACCGCCATTCGACGCCCCGGCGCAGATCGGGGCAGCAACGGGGCACGCCGGGCGCCGAGTAGCCGAGGAGTGTGGCCGAAATCGTGCTGCCCGCGGCGGAGAAGTCCGTCACGCTCATGCGCTGCCCCGGGTCGAGCAGTGTGGCCACGACGCGTGGCGACCCGCCCGCGCCGCGTGACGGCGCGAGGACGTAGACGCCGCTCGGCGGGGTGCCCGCCCCGGTGCGGCAGCGCACCACGGCGACGGTCTCGGGCCGTCCGTCGGCGTCGAGGTCGGCGGCGGCCCGCTGCACCACCTCGACGCCCGCCGCGCCGCAGTCCAACGGATAGCGCGCGGCGGCCGGATCGGGTGCGTCGGCGGCCGGGACCCGGTCCGCGGCGGGAGCCCGGTCCTCGCCGGGACCGAGCAGGACCGCGCCGGTGACCACGGCGGCCAGGGCCACCGCCGTGCCGAGCCAGTGCCCGGGGCGGGCCCGGGTGTGCGCGAGGGCGGGCGGGGCGGCGGGGGCGGTACGGCCGGACTCTGCGGGTGGCTGCGCGCGCACGGAACTCCTGTGGGCGGGAGGGCTGCGGAATGATCCGCATCGTGCCATACCGCCGCGCACCGGGGAACAGCGGGCGGGCCCAACGCGCGGACGCCGCCGCCGAGTTCCCGTGGAGGGGACCCGACGGCGGCGCCATAGTGCATGAGGCCGTGCGTCAACTGCGGTCAGCGCTCGGCCGATCCGCCCTTCCCAGGACCTTCGTAATCCTCGCCGTACGCGCCCTTCGCCGGACGGCGGCGGCGCATCGGCGGCTCCACGCCGTCGGCGAGCCGGCGGGCGGTGACCAGGAAGCCGGTGTGGCCGATCATGCGGTGGTCCGGGCGGACCGCCAGGCCCTCCACGTGCCAGGTGCGCACCATCGACTCCCACGGCTGCGGCTCGGCGAAGCAGCCGATCTCACGGATCGACTCGACGGTCCGCGCGAGCTGGGTGGTGGTCGCCACGTAGCAGCACAGGATGCCGCCGGGGACGAGCGCCTTGCGGACGGCCTCCAGGCACTCCCAGGGGGCGAGCATGTCGAGCACGACGCGGTCGACGTCGGTGTCCGACAGATTGTCCTGAAGATCACCGACGGTCAGCTGCCAGGCGGGGTGCGGACCGCCGAAGTAGCGCTCGACATTGCCCTTGGCGATCTCGGCGAAGTCGGCACGGCGCTCGTAGGAGTGCAGCATGCCCTGGTCGCCGATCGCGCGCAGCAGGAAGCTGCTCAGGGAGCCGGAGCCGACCCCGGCCTCCACGACGCGCGCGCCGGGGAAGATGTCGGCCATGGCGAGGATCTGCCCCGCGTCCTTGGGGTAGACCACCGCGGCTCCGCGCGGCATGGACAGGACGTAGTCGGGGAGCAGGGGGCGCAGCGCGAGGTAGGCGACGTTTCCCGTGGTACGGACAACACTGCCCTCGGGAGCACCGATCAGCTCGTCGTGGGGGAAGGCACCCTTGTGGGTGTGGAACTGCTTCCCGGCTTCGAGCGTGAAGGTGTAGTGGCGTCCCTTGGGGTCGGTGAGCTGGACCTGGTCCCCGACCTGGAAGGGCCCGCGACGGCGGGCGGCACCGGTCGGTTCGGACATGTGACCAGACTACCGGCCCTGCGGAGCGGGTCGCGCCATGGCGGCCACGAAGGCCCGCTCGACGTCGGCGGTGGCCAGCACCCCGTAGACCTCGCCGGTCTCCTCGACGACCAGGTACTCGGTGGCCGGGGTCGCGCGCAGGGCGTCCAGCAGTTCCTCCCCGCCGAGTTCGGCGGAGACCCGCATGCCCGCCCGGAGGTCCTGGGCGAGGGTGCCGACCGCGACCCAGGGGCGGCGGTGCTCGGGGACGGCGACGACGGCGGCCTCGCGCACCACGGCGGTGGGGCCGCCCTGGCCGTCGACGACGACGAGGGCGCGGGCCCCGGCGGTGTGGGCACGGCGCAGCGCCTCCGACAGCGGGGTGGCGGCCTCGACGGGGACGGCCCGCCGGGTGAGGGTACGGGCGCGCAGCTCGGGCAGCCGCTCGCGCAGCCGGGCCATGCGCAGGCTGTTGCCGGCGCCGGTCCAGATGATGGCGGCGAGGATCGCGGCGAGCAGGGCGTCGGTGAGCGCGTCGACGCCGACGGCGCCGTCCGTGCCGTCGGCGAGGCCGCCGGCCTGGGTGAGCAGGGGCAGGCCGACGAGCACGGCGACGGCCAGGGCCCGGCCCGTCCAGGCGGCGGCGACCGTGCCGGTCATGGGCCGGCCGCTGAGTTTCCACACGACGGCCCGCAGCATCCGGCCGCCGTCCAGCGGCAGGCCGGGCAGCAGGTTGAAGGCGGCGACGAGCAGGTTGGAGATCATCAGGCCGGCCAGCAGGACCCCGGGGACGGTGCCGGGTTCGACGGCGAACATCCCCAGGTAGAACAGTCCGGCGAGGACCAGGGAGAGCAGCGGCCCGACGAAGGCGAGGACGAACTCGCGGCCCGGGCTCTCGCTCTCCTTCTCGATCTCCGAGACGCCGCCGAAGAACTGCAGCTGGATGCGGCGCACGGGCAGTTTGAAGCGCAGGGCCGCGACCGTGTGCGCCAGTTCGTGCACGAGCACGGAGGCGTAGAAGGCGACGGCGAAGAACAGGGAGACCAGGTAGCGGGCCCGCCCGAGTTCGGGCAGCACCCGGTCGAGCTGTCCGCCGAAGACCCAGGTGATCAGGGCGGCGACCAGGAACCAGCTGGGCGCGACATAGACGGGGACGCCGAAGGGGCGGCCCATGAGGATGCCGCCGCCGCTCTCGGGCGCCCGCCGCGCTCCCCCGCCCCCGGGCCCGTCCTGGACCTCGGCACCACCGCCGCCGGACCGGTCCTGCCCGCTGTTGTCCACGGTGTCCCCTCGTCGGATGCGGCCCTCGCGCGCGGTCGTGATCTGGTGATCATGCAGTGCGAGGGGGTCTGCTGTCGATGGTATGCGTCCGGCTGTCACTGCCGGGCCGTAGGGTTCTGGTCCATGGGTACCGACACCTCCGACACGACGGGTGCCGCGGGCGCCGGGCCGGCCCCGCAGGCCGCCCGCCCGCCGAGCGCGCTGTCGCCGTCGCGCGCGGGCGACTTCATGCAGTGTCCGCTGCTCTACCGCTTCCGCGTGATCGACAAGCTGCCGGAGAAGCCGAGCGCGGCGGCCACCCGGGGCACGGTGGTGCACGCCGTGCTGGAGCGGCTCTTCGACGCCCCGGCGGCCGAGCGTACGGCGTCGCGGGCCCGCGGTCTGCTGCCGGGCGAGTGGGAGCGGCTGCTCGCGGCCAGGCCCGAGCTGGCCGAGCTGTTCCACGGCGAGGACGGGGCGCACGATCCCGAGTCGCTCGCGCGCTGGCTGGCCGAGGCGGAGCGGCTGGTCGAGCGCTGGTTCACGCTGGAGGACCCCACGCGGCTGGAGCCCGCCGACCGCGAGCTGTACGTGGAGACGGTGCTCGATACGGCCGGGGCGGACGGCGCGGGGCTGACGCTGCGCGGTTTCATCGACCGCGTGGACGTGGCGCCGACGGGCGAGGTCCGCATCGTCGACTACAAGACGGGCAAGGCCCCGGCCCCGCGGTACCGCGAGGGGGCCCTGTTCCAGATGATGTTCTACGCGCTGGTGGTGTGGCGGCTGCGCGGCACGGTGCCGCGTCGGCTGCAGCTGGTGTATCTGGGCAGCGGTGATGTGCTCACCTACGATCCGGTCGAGGCGGAGCTGCGGGCGGTGGAGCGCAAGCTGCGTGCCCTGTGGGAGGCCATCGTGCTGGCCACGGAGACCGGCGACTGGCGGCCGCGGCCGACGAAGCTGTGCGGCTGGTGCGATCACCAGGCCCACTGCCCGGAGTTCGGGGGCACTCCCCCGCCGTATCCGCTGCCCGTGACACGGGTCGCGGAGGGTGGGGTCGTCCCCGGGCAGGCCGCGCAGGGCAGAATGGACGCGGCCCAACACTAAAGGGAGTTCCTGTGGCGATCCGCGTCCTCTTGGTCGACGACCAGCCGCTGCTGCGCACCGGCTTCCGGATGATCCTCGAAGCCGAGCCCGACCTGGCGGTCGTCGGTGAGGCCGGGGACGGTCTGCAGGCGCTCGACCAGGTCCGCGCGCTCCAGCCGGACGTGGTGCTGATGGACATCCGCATGCCGCGCATGGACGGCGTGGAGGCGACCCGGCAGATCACCGGCCCGGACCGCAACGGCCCGGCGAAGGTCCTGGTGCTGACCACCTTCGATCTCGACGAGTACGTGGTGGAGGCGCTGCGGGCGGGGGCCAGCGGCTTCCTGCTCAAGGACGCGCCCGCCCATGAGCTGGTGCAGGCGATCCGGGTGGTGGCGGGCGGCGAGGCGATGCTCGCGCCGAGCATCACCCGGCGGCTGCTGGACAAGTACGCGGGCCATCTGCCCTCGGGCGAGGAGCCGTTGCCGGACACGCTGCACACGCTGACCGACCGCGAGGTCGAGGTGCTCAAGCTGGTGGCGCGCGGTCTGTCGAACGCGGAGATCGCGGCGGATCTGTTCGTCAGCGAGACGACGGTCAAGACGCACGTGGGGCATGTGCTGACGAAGCTGGGGCTGCGTGACCGGGTGCAGGCAGCGGTCTACGCCTACGAGAGCGGTCTGGTGCGCCCGGGCTCGCAGTGACCGTCGTGCGGTGAAGAGCACAGTGCCCCGGCCCGTCGGGCCGGGGCAGTGCCGTGTCAGCTCTGGGGGATCTTGCTGATCTCCCAGAAGCGGAAGACGGTGGAGGCGTCGAGGGTCCACTCCAGTCCGGAGACTCCCTCGCGCGCGACCGCGTACTGCTTGCCCTGCCACAGCGGCAGCAGGGGGACGTCCTGGGCGACGGCGTTCTGCACCTTCGCGAAGTCCTCGGTGGTCGCGGGCCGGCTGCTCTGGGCGGCGGTGGCCACGATCCGCGAAGTGATCTCCTTGGAGTCGTAGTTGTTGGCGAGCACGTTGTCCTCGCCGAAGAACGGCGCGGTGAAGTTGTCGGGGTCGGGGTAGTCGGGGACCCAGCCCTTGACGTAGACGCCGTATTTTCCGGCGGCTATGTCCTTTTCGTACTCCTCGATGGGGACGGATTTCACGTCCGCCTCGAACAGCCCGCTGCGGTTGAGCTGTTCGGCGATCTCCTTCAACTCCGGTACGGTGCCGGGCCCGTAGCGGATGGGCGTGGCCCACAGGGTCAGTTTGACCTTGTCGTGGATGCCGGCGGAGTTCAGGGCGGCGGCCGCCTTGTCGGGCTGGGGGCGTTCGCCGTAGGTGTCGTAGAACGGGGTCTTGTGGCCGGTGATGCCGCTGGGGACGATCGAGTACAGCGGTTCGGCGGTGCGCTTGTAGACGTCGCGGACGAGGGTGCCGCGGTCGACGAGGTAGGCGATGGCCTTGCGCACTCCGGCCTTGCCGACGACCGGGTCCTTGAGGTTGAACACCAGGTGCTGGACCTCGGCGCTGGTGCCCTGGACGACCTTCACATTCTGCTTGCCGGAGCCGCCGGACTGCAGGTCGGCGATGTCGTCCATGGCCAGACCGCGGTAGGCGAGGTCGATGCTGCCCTGCTGCACGGCGTCCTTGAGCTCCCCCTGGTCGCCGTGGAAGAACTTCATCGTGATACCGCGGTTGTGCGCCGAAGCGGGGCCCTTGTAGCCGGGGTTGACGGAGAAGACCGCCTGCTTCTTGTCGAACGAGTCCAGCTTGTAGACGCCGGAGCCGACGGCCTTGCCGTCGGTGCGCAGCCGGTCGGCGGGGTACTCGCGGTGGTCGACGATGGATCCGGCGCCCGAGGCGATCTTCTGCGGGAAGGTGGCGTCGGACCGCTTCAGCTGGAAGACGACGGTGGACTTGTCGGGGGTCTTGATGTCCTGGATCGTCGAGAGCAGGGAGGCCACCGGGCCGTCCTTGTCGTTGATCTTCAGGGTCCGGCGGAAGGAGTAGGCGACGTCCTCGGAGCTGAGGTCGTGGCCGTTGCTGAACTTCAGCCCGTCCTGCAGGACGCACTCGAAGACCTTGCTGGCGGCATCGGTGAACTTGCAGGACCTGGCGGCCTCGGGCTGCGGGGTCACGCTTCCCTTGGGGAAGCTGAGCAGCGACTGGAAGACGTTGTTGAACAGCATCCAGGATCCCGGGTCGTAGCCGGACGCCGGGTCGGTGGCGAGCACCTCGTCGGACATCCCCATGACCACCGGCTCACCGGTGCCGCCCGCCTTGCCGTCTTCCGTTCCGCACCCGCTGAGCAGGGCGGCGGCGAGCCCCGCACCGAGCGGGGCGGCGAGCCACTGGTCACGTTTCCTCACGTGCGCGTACCTCACATTTTCTTGTTCGCCGGGGAGCGGGCCGCGGCAGCACCGATGTGCCGGGCCCGTGCCTCACGCGCCGCGGCCGAGCTCCCACGGCTGCAGTTCGGAGGCGGAGTTGAGCGCCCACTCGGCCCCGGTGACGTTCTGCCGGGCGGCCACGTAGCTCTTGCCCTGCCACAGCGGCAGTACCGGGACCTCGTCGGCGACGATGTCCTGGGCCTGCTGGAAGTAGCGGGCGGCCGCCTCGCGCTGGCCGGTCTCGCGGGAGCTCGGGATCAGATCATCACTGATCCTGGTGTTGCGGTAGGGGGAGCGCAGGAAGTTGTCCTTGCCGATGAACGGGGCGACGAAGTTGTCGGGGTCCGGGAAGTCCGGGAACCAGCCCATGCCGTAGACCGCGTACTTGCCCTGGGCGGCGTTGGGGCGGAACTCCGACCACTTCACGCTCTGCAGCTGCACCTGGAACAGCCCGCCGTTGCCGAGCTGTTGCTGGAGGGCCGCGAAGGCCTTGGCGTTGGCCTGGCCGTAGTGGTCCTCGTTGTAGGTGAGGGTCAGCGGGACGGGGGTGGTGATGTTGGCGGCGCGCAGGATCGAGCGGGCCTTGTCGACGCTGGGTTCCTCGCCGTACTTGTTGGAGAAGGAGTTCTGGTGGCCGGTGATGCCGCTGGGCACCAGGGAGAACAGCGGGTCGTTGGCGCGGTCGTAGGCGTCGCGCGTCAGCGCCCGGCGGTCGACGAGCTGGGCGATGGCCTGCCGCACCGGCTTCGACTTCACCGTCGGATCCTCGGTGTTGAAGGCCAGATAGCTGATCTCCTGGCCCGGCACCTCCAGCAGCCGGACGCCGCTGTCGTCGCCGTCGGCCCGCAGCCGGGCGATCCGCTCGGGCGACATGGTGCGGTTGACCAGGTCGACCTCGCCCGCGCGCAGCGCCTTGTCCATCGACGTCTCGTCGTCGAAGAAGCGCAGCTCGACCTTGTCGTTGCGCAGTTGGAGCGGGCCCTGGTAGGCGGCGTTCTTCTCCAGGAGCAGCTTGGTGACGCGGCCGTCCTTCTGCTCGGTGCGCACGGTGTACGGGCCCGAGCCGACGATCTTGAACCCGTTGCCGAGCTTGTCCTTGTCGTAGGACTGCGCGTCGACGATGGCGGCGGCGGGGGTGGCGATCTTCTGCGGGAAGGTCGCGTCGGGCGTCTTGAGGTGGAAGACGACCTCCTGCTCGCTGGGCGTCTCCACCTGGTCGATATTACTCAGCAGCGAGACGGGGCCGTTGTCGAAGTTGATGGCCAGGGCGCGCTCGACGGAGAACTTCACGTCCTCGGCGGTCAGCGCGTTGCCGTTGGAGAACTTCAGGCCCTCGCGCAGGGTGCAGCGGAACTGCTCGTTCTTGCGGTCCGCGAACCAGCACTTCTCGGCGGCGTCGGCGACCGGGGCGGTGCCGGAGCGGGGCAGCCGCATCAGTGTCTGGAAACCGCTGTGCAGCACGTTCCAGGCGCTGACGTCGTACGCGGCGGCGGGGTCGAAGGGCGCGGGCGCGTCCGTGGTCTCCTCGAACCGGTCCGTGGTGCCCACGACGATGGCGCGGCCGCCCTTGCCGGCTGTGTCCCCTCCGCCGCAGGCGACGAGAACGGGGGCCAGCAGGCCTGCCAGGGCCGGCAGCACCAGCGTCTTGCGGTTCATGGTGTGGGGTTCTCCCTGCAATGCGATCGGCCCCGGGACCGCGACACGACGGCGGCGCCGGCCCGCGGCGGGCCGTGACGTACTCGCCGCAAGATTAGTGGGCGGGCCCGGCGCGCCCGGAACACGGCGGAGTTGAGCCGTTCTCCCGCCGGTACGGGCGGCTCCGCTTCGCCGGTACGCAACCGCCGGAACGTTCTGCGCACCACGGCAACAACCCGGACACAAGGGTGCGCTTCAACCCGCCTCCGTATACGGCAGGGTGACGGAGCACGTACACAGCGCCCCGGTGCCCGGTGACGAAGGTCACTCCCCCGACTCCCGCCGGGGACGCATGAATTCGGCCACGGCGGTGCGCCCTTCCCGGGCGGGCGCGCGGCCGAGCGGCCTCAGCCGGGGACCAGCCCGCGCAGGAACCGCAGGTCGACCTCTTCCAGCGAGCCGACCACGGTACGGCCGGCGGCGGGCGGGATCGCCCCGACCGAGGGCACCGCCACGACCGCGCAGCCCGCGGCCTCCGCCGCCGTCACCCCGGTCAGGGTGTCCTCGACGACCGCGCACCGCGCGGGATCCACGCCGAGCCGGCGCGCGGCCAGCAGATAGGGGTCGGGGTGCGGCTTGGTGCGTTCCATCTCGTCGCCCGCGACGGTCAGCGAGAAGTTCTCCGCGCCGAGGGTGAGCAGCACCCGGTCGATGATCTCCCGGTGCGAGGCGGAGACCAGGGCGGTGGGCACGGAGTGCGCGGCGAGCTCCGCGAGCAGCCGCCGGGCGCCGGGCATCAGCGGCACCCCGTGCCCGATCATCTCGGCGAAGCGGGTGTTGAGCAGGGCGGTCAGCTCGGCGAGGGCGATCTTCGCGCCGGTGGCCCGGATGAGGAAGGAGGCACTGCGCGCCATGGGCCCGCCGACGACCACCTCCCGGTACTCCTCCAGCAGCCGGTGACCGAGCTCGGCGAAGACCGCGACCTCCACGTCCCACCAGAAGCCCTCCGTGTCGACCAGGGTGCCGTCCATGTCGAGAAGAACGGCCTGCAGGGCCGGGCCCGCGGCGCGGCGGGGGTCGACGGCGGGGATGCTGCTGGTCATCCGGGCACACCTCCAGAAGGGGACACGAAGGCCGGCCCACACCGACCCCTGGGCGGGGCGGGTGAACCGGCCTTCACCGGACCGACAAGTGTACGGCGGCGGTCAGCGCACGTCGCGCGGATATCGGGCATCCGTCAAGTACGGCCCGTCCGACCCTTGAGGACGAGCGGCTCAGCCGCACAACCCAGCCCGTCCGGCGTTTGAGGACGAGCGGCGCAGCCGCGATCGGGGGGTCCGGGGGGCGCAGCCCCCCGGTGGGCAACGACCCGCTTCCGGGAAGTCACCGCGCGTTGAAATACTTCGCCTCCGGATGATGAATCACAAACGCATCCGTCGACTGCTCAGGATGCAGCTGGAACTCCTCCGACAGCTGCACCCCAATCCGCTCGGGCTGCAACAGTTCCGCGATCTTCGCGCGGTCCTCCAGGTCGGGGCAGGCCCCGTAGCCCAGGGAGAAGCGCGCGCCCCGGTACTTCAGCGCGAACATGTCCTCGACCTCGTCCGGGTCCTCGCCGCCGAAGCCGAGTTCGGCGCGGACCCGGGCGTGCCAGTACTCGGCCATGGCTTCGGCCAACTGCACGGACAGGCCGTGCAGTTCGAGGTAGTCGCGGTAGGAGTCGGAGGCGAACAGCTCGGCCGTGGCCTCGCCGATCTTCGAGCCGACGGTGACGACCTGGAGGCCGATCACGTCGGTCTCCCCGGAGTCCTCGGGGCGGAAGAAGTCCGCCAGGCACAGCCGGCGTCCGCGGCGCTGGCGCGGGAAGGTGAAGCGGGTGCGCTCGGTGCCGTCCTCGTGCAGCAGGATCAGGTCGTCGCCCTTGGAGACGCAGGGGAAGTAGCCGTAGACGACGGCGGCTTCGAGCAGGTTCTCGGTGTGGAGTTTGTCGAGCCAGCCGCGCAGCCGGGGCCGGCCCTCGGTCTCGACGAGTTCCTCGTAGCTGGGGCCGCCGGCGCGGGCCTGCTTGAGCCCCCACTGGCCCTTGAACAGCGCGCCTTCGTCGAGCCAGGAGGCGTAGTCCTTCAGGCCGATGCCCTTGATGACGCGGGTGCCCCAGAACGGCGGGGTGGGCACGGGGTTGTCCACGGCGACGTCGGAGCGTACGGAGCCCTGCGGCTCCGGCTGGTCGGGCTCGGGCAGGGCGGTGTCGCGCTTGGCGACGCGGCGCTGCTTGAGTTCGGGCAGGCTCGCGCCGGGCACTCCTCGTTTGACGGCGATCAGCGCGTCCATCAGCCGCAGGCCCTCGAACGCGTCGCGGGCGTAGCGGACTTCGCCCTCGTAGATCTCGTGCAGGTCCTGCTCGACGTAGGCGCGGGTGAGGGCGGCGCCGCCGAGGATGACGGGGAACTGCGCGGCCAGCTTGCGCTGGTTGAGCTCCTCCAGGTTCTCCTTCATGATCACGGTGGATTTCACCAGGAGGCCGGACATGCCGATGACGTCCGCGTTGTGCTCCTCCGCGGCCTCGACGATGGCCGAAACCGGCTGCTTGATACCGAGGTTGACGACGTTGTAGCCGTTGTTGGAGAGGATGATGTCGACGAGGTTCTTGCCGATGTCGTGCACGTCGCCGCGGACCGTGGCGAGCACGATGGTGCCCTTGCCCTCGGAGTCGCTCTTCTCCATGTGCGGCTCCAGGTAGGCGACCGCGCTCTTCATGACCTCCGCGGACTGCAGCACGAAGGGCAGCTGCATCTGGCCGGAGCCGAAGAGGTCGCCGACGACCTTCATGCCCTCCAGCAGGGTGTCGTTGACGATGTCGAGGGCGGGGCGGGTGGTCAGCGCCTCGTCGAGGTCGGCTTCCAGACCGTTCTTCTCGCCGTCGATGATGCGCTGCCGCAGCCGCTCCTCCAGCGGGAGCGCGGCCAGTTCCTCGGCCTTGCCGGCCTTCATCGACTTGGTGTCGACGCCTTCGAAGAGGGCGAGGAACTTCTGCAGCGGGTCGTATCCCTCGCGGCGGCGGTCGTAGACCAGGTCGAGGGCGACCTGGACCTGCTCCTCCTCCAGCCGGGCGATCGGCAGGATCTTGGAGGCGTGCACGATGGCCGAGTCCAGGCCCGCTTGCACGCACTCGTTGAGGAAGACGGAGTTGAGCACCATACGGGCGGCCGGGTTGAGGCCGAAGGAGATATTGGACAGACCGAGGGTGGTCTGCACCTCCGGGTGGCGCCGCTTGAGTTCGCGGATGGCCTCGATGGTGGCGATGCCGTCCTTGCGGGACTCCTCCTGGCCGGTGGCGATGGTGAAGGTGAGGCAGTCGACGATGATGTCGCACTCGCGCACGCCCCAGTTGCCGGTGAGGTCGGCGATCAGCCGCTCGGCGACGGCGACCTTGTGCTCGGGGGTACGGGCCTGGCCCTCCTCGTCGATGGTCAGCGCGATGAGGGCGGCGCCGTGCTCGACCGCGAGCCGGGTGATCTTCGCGAAGCGGGAGTCGGGGCCGTCGCCGTCCTCGTAGTTGACCGAGTTGATCACGGCCCGGCCGCCCAGTTTCTCCAGACCGGCCTGGATCACGGCGGGTTCGGTGGAGTCGAGCACGATGGGCAGGGTGGAGGCGGTGGCGAAGCGGCCGGCGATCTCGGCCATGTCGGCGACGCCGTCGCGGCCCACGTAGTCGACGCACAGGTCGAGCAGGTGGGCGCCCTCGCGGATCTGGCCGCGGGCCATCTCCACGCAGTCGTCCCAGCGGGCCTCCAGCATGGCCTCGCGGAACTTCTTCGAGCCGTTGGCGTTGGTGCGTTCGCCGATCGCGAGGTAGGAGGTGTCCTGGCGGAAGGGCACGGTCTGGTAGAGGGAGGCGGCGCCGGGCTCGGGGCGCGGCTCGCGCTCGGTGGGGGTGAGGCCCCGGACCCGCTCGACGACCTGCCGCAGGTGCTCGGGGGTGGTGCCGCAGCAGCCGCCGACGAGCGAGAGCCCGTACTCGCGCACGAACGTCTCGTGGGCGTCGGCGAGTTCGGCCGGGCTCAGGGGGTAGTGCGCGCCGTCCTTGCCGAGGACGGGCAGTCCGGCGTTGGGCATCGCGGAGACGCGGGTGCGGGCGTGCCGGGAGAGGTAGCGCAGGTGCTCGCTCATCTCGGCGGGGCCGGTGGCGCAGTTCAGGCCGATCATGTCGATGCCCAGCGGCTCCAGCGCGGTGAGCGCGGCGCCGATCTCGGAGCCGAGCAGCATGGTGCCGGTGGTCTCCACGGTGACCTGGACCAGCAGCGGCAGCTCGGTGCCGGCGGCGGCCATGGCGCGGCGGGCGCCGATGACGGAGGCCTTGGTCTGCAGCAGGTCCTGGGTGGTCTCCACCAGGACCGCGTCGGCGCCGCCGGCCAGCAGTCCCTCGACGTTCTGCTGGTAGGCGTCGCGCAGTGTGGTGTAGGGGGCGTGGCCGAGGGTGGGCAGCTTGGTGCCGGGCCCGACGGAGCCCAGCACCCAGCGGGTGCGGCCGTCGCGGGCGGCGAACTCGTCGGCGACCTCGCGGGCGATGCGCGCGCCCGCCTCAGACAGCTCGAAGATGCGGTGGGCGATCTCGTACTCGCCCAGGGCCGCGTGGTTGGCGCCGAAGGTGTTGGTCTCGACGCAGTCGACGCCGACCCCGAAGTACGCCTCGTGCACGGAGCGCACGATGTCGGGGCGGGTGACGTTGAGGATCTCGTTGCAGCCTTCGAGCTGCTCGAAGTCGTCCAGGCTGGGGTCCTGTGCCTGGAGCATGGTGCCCATGGCCCCGTCCGCCACCACGACCCGGGAGGCGAGTGCCTCCTTCAGCTCGGAGGCGCGTGCGCTGCTGTTGGTGGTTGGCGTGAACGAGGCCATGGATGTGCTCCCGGGTGTGCGACGGCTGTCGGCTTTGCGTCCTCCCGCGGAAGACGCACGTCGTCAGCGTAACCGGCGGCGCGGCCGGTGGGCCTGTGTCCTGTGCCTCTCTTGTCAGCTCCCTGGCGGTACCGGCCCGTCGTCAGGTACCCGCTGGTCGGCATGGGCCGATAGTGTTCAGCAATGCCGAACGGCACAGGCAAGGAGGATGCGTTCATGGCCCGTACCATCCAGTCGCTCGAACGGGCGGCGGCGATGCTGAGGCTGCTCGCGGGGGGAGAGCGGCGTCTGGGGCTGTCCGACGTGGCCTCCGCGCTGGGACTGGCGAAGGGCACCGCCCACGGGATCCTGCGGACCCTGCAGCAGGAGGGCTTCGTCGAGCAGGACCCGGTCTCGGGCCGCTACCAGCTGGGGGCCGAGCTGCTGCGGCTGGGCAACAGCTATCTGGACGTGCACGAGCTGCGCGCCCGCGCGCTGCTGTGGGCCGACGATCTCGCCCGCTCCAGCGGCGAGAGCGTCTATCTGGGCGTACTGCACCAGCAGGGCGTGCTGATCGTCCACCACGTCTTCCGCCCCGACGACAGCCGCCAGGTGCTGGAAGTCGGCGCCATGCAGCCGCTGCACAGCACGGCGCTGGGCAAGGTGCTCGCGGCCTACGACCCGGTGGCGCACAGCGAGGCGGCCGAGGCCACGCGCGAGGCGTTCACCCCGAACACGGTCACCGAACTCCCCGCCTTCGAGCGGGATCTGGAGCTGACCCGGGCCCGCGGCTGGGCCGCCGACATCGAGGAGACCTGGGCCGGGGTGGCCTCGGTGGCCGCCCCCATCTACGACCGCCGGCGGATGCCGGTGGGCGCGGTCGGCATCACCGGGGCGGTGGAGCGGGTCTGCGAGGACGGGGAGCTGCGGGCGCGGCTGGTGGCGTCCGTACGGGACTGCGCCCGCGCCGTCTCCCGGGACCTGGGCGCCGACCGCTTCTGAAGGGCCGGCCGCCCCCGGGCCGGGTCACTTCCGGGGGCCGACGGGGCGGCCTGGGAGCCCCCGGTGGACACGCGGCGCATACTGACCGGTAACGGCTTGTGTTCGAGCGCAAGTTTTCGGCCAGAACGGCCGAGAGGTTTCGGTCACACGAGTCTTGACGTGCCCGTAATGGTGCAGAAAACTGCCGTTCATCGGTCGGCATTGTCGAACACCTACCGACAATATTCGCTATGGTGGGCATTGCCGGAGGCCGATCGCAGCCCTCTCGGAGGGCGCGGACCACCGGAGGGACCCGGGGTCCGCCTTCCCCTGGACGAAGGACAAAGGAGTCACGGGTGTCCAGCTCCGACATCTTCATCGGCGAGACCATCGGTACCGCCGTACTGATCCTGCTTGGCGGTGGTGTCTGTGCCGCCGTCACGCTGAAGCGCTCGAAGGCCTTCAACGCGGGATGGGTCGCCATCACATTCGGCTGGGGCTTCGGCGTACTCACCGGTGCGTACATCGCCGCGAAGTCCGGAGCGAACCTCAACCCGGCCGTCACCCTCGGCCTCGCCATCGACGGAACCGTGAAGTGGGTCGACGTACCGCTCTACATCGGCTCCCAGCTGCTCGGCGCGATCATCGGCGCCACGCTGGTGTGGGTCGCCTACTACGGCCACTTCAAGGCCCATCTGACGGATCCGGAGATCGTCGGCCGCGACACCGGCCAGGAGGGGATGGTGGACCGGGCGGCCGCCCCCGCCGCCGGCCCGGTGCTCGGCATCTTCTCCACGGGCCCGGAGATCCGCAACGTCGTCCAGAACCTGGCCACCGAGATCATCGCCACCACTGTGCTCGTGCTCGCCATCCTCACGCAGGGGCAGACCAAGGGCCTCGGCGTGAGCGGGACCGGCGTGCTGATGACCGCGTTCGTGGTCGTCGGCATCGGCCTCTCGCTCGGCGGCCCGACGGGCTATGCCATCAACCCGGCACGCGACCTGGGCCCGCGTATCGCGCACGCCCTGCTGCCGATGCCCAACAAGGGCGGTTCAGACTGGGGTTACGCCTGGATCCCGGTCGTCGGTCCGCTGCTCGGCGGAGCCCTCGCCGCGGGCATCCACCGGCTCGCGTTCTAAAGGCACAGCCCGCAACACCGCCGAGACACAAGACTTTTCCGTAGGAGCACACCGACCATGACCGACGCGCACAGCACCGGTACCCCGCAGGGCCCGTTCATCGCGGCGATCGACCAGGGCACCACCTCCAGCCGCTGCATCGTCTTCGACCGCGACGGACGCATCGTCTCCGTCGACCAGAAGGAGCACGAGCAGATCTTCCCCAAGCCCGGCTGGGTCGAGCACGACGCCATGGAGATCTGGCGCAACGTGCAGCAGGTCACCGCCGGCGCCGTCGAGAAGGCGGGCATCACCGCCGCCGACGTCAAGGCGATCGGCATCACCAACCAGCGCGAGACCACGCTGCTGTGGGACAGGAACACGGGCGAGCCGGTCCACAACGCCATCGTCTGGCAGGACACCCGCACCGACGGCCTGTGCAAGGAACTCGGCCGCAACGTCGGCCAGGACCGCTTCCGCCGCGAGACCGGCCTGCCGCTCGCCAGCTACTTCGCCGGCCCCAAGATCCGCTGGCTGCTGGACAACGTCGAGGGCCTGCGCGAGCGCGCCGAGGCCGGCGAGATCCTCTTCGGCACCATGGACTCCTGGGTCATCTGGAACCTCACCGGCGGCGTCAACGGCGGCGTCCACGTCACGGACGTCACCAACGCCTCCCGCACCATGCTGATGAACCTGCGCTCCCTGAAGTGGGACGAGCGCATCCTGGCCTCGATGGAGATCCCGGCGGCCGTGCTGCCGGAGATCCGCTCCTCCGCCGAGGTCTACGGCCTGGCCAAGGGCGGCGCCCTGGACGGTGTGCCCGTCGCCTCCGCGCTCGGTGACCAGCAGGCCGCCCTGTTCGGACAGACCTGTTACGACAAGGGCGAGGCCAAGTCCACCTACGGCACCGGCACGTTCATGCTGATGAACACCGGCGACGAGCCCGTGCAGTCCTACAACGGCCTGCTGACGACGGTCGGTTACCGCATCGGCGACCAGAAGCCGGTCTACGCCCTCGAAGGCTCCATCGCCGTCACCGGCTCCCTGGTGCAGTGGATGCGCGACCAGATGGGCCTGATCAAGAGCGCGGCCGAGATCGAGACGCTCGCCAGCTCCGTCGAGGACAACGGCGGCGCCTACTTCGTGCCCGCCTTCTCCGGCCTGTTCGCCCCCTACTGGCGCTCCGACGCGCGCGGCGTGATCGCGGGCCTGACCCGCTACGTCACCAAGGCGCACATCGCCCGCGCCGTCCTTGAGGCCACCGCCTGGCAGACCCGCGAGATCACCGACGCCATGACCAAGGACTCCGGCGTCGAGCTGACCGCGCTGAAGGTCGACGGCGGCATGACCTCCAACAACTTGCTGATGCAGACCCTCTCCGACTTCCTGGACGCGCCCGTGGTGCGCCCGATGGTCGCCGAGACCACCTGCCTCGGCGCTGCCTACGCCGCCGGCCTGGCCGTCGGCTTCTGGCCGGACACCGACGCGCTGCGCGCCAACTGGCGCCGGGCCGCCGAGTGGACCCCCCGCATGGACGCGGACACCCGCGACCGCGAGTACAAGAACTGGCTCAAGGCCGTCGAGCGGACCATGGGCTGGATCGACGACGACGAGAGCTGACGAGGAGCAATCATGACTACCCCGCAGAGCGTTCCGACCCTGGGAACGCGCCCGGCCGCCGGCGCCAACCCGGGCCGCGCCGAGACCCGGGAACGGCTGTCGAAGGCGACGTACGACCTCCTGGTGATCGGTGGCGGCATCCTGGGCACCTCGGTGGCCTGGCACGCCGCGCAGGCCGGACTGCGGGTCGCGATGGTGGACGCCGGCGACTTCGCCGGCGCCACCTCCTCCGCGTCCTCCAAGCTCGTCCACGGCGGTCTGCGCTACCTGCAGACCGGCGCCGTCAAGCTGGTCGCGGAGAACCACCACGAGCGGCGGGTGCTGGCCAAGGACGTGGCCCCGCACCTGGTCAACCCGCTCACCTTCTACCTGCCCGTCTACAAGGGCGGCCCGGTCGGCGCGGCCAAGCTCGGCGCCGGTGTCTTCGCCTACTCCGCGCTGTCCGCCTTCGGCGACGGCGTCGGCAAGGTGATCTCCCCGGCCCGCGCCAAGGCCGACAACCCGGGCCTGCGCACGGACGACCTCAAGGCCGTCGCGGTCTACTACGACCACCAGATGAACGACTCCCGCGTGGCCGTGATGACCGTGCGCGCGGCCGTCGAGTCCGGTGCCGTCGTCCTCAACCACGCCGAGGTGACCGGCCTGCGCTTCACCCACGGCAAGGTCACCGGCGCCGAGCTCAAGGACCGCCTGGACGGCTCCGAGTTCGGCATCGACGCCCGCGTGGTGCTCAACGCCACCGGCCCGTGGGTGGACCACCTGCGCAGGATGGAGGACAAGGGCGCGGCCCCCTCCATCCGCCTGTCCAAGGGCGCGCACATCGTGATGAAGCGCAAGTCGCCGTGGAAGGCCGCCATGGCCACCCCGATCGACAAGTACCGCATCACCTTCGCCCTGCCCTGGGAGGACCAGCTCCTGCTGGGCACCACCGACACCCAGTACGAGGGCGATCCGGCGGACGTGCGCGCCACCGAGGAGGACATCCAGCAGATCCTGGACGAGGCGGCGCACTCCATCGTCGACGCCGACCTCGACCGCTCGCTGATGACCTACGCCTTCGCGGGCCTGCGCGTACTGCCCGGCGGCCCCGGTGACGTGGCCCAGGCCAAGCGCGAGACGGTCGTCTCCGAGGGCAAGGGCGGCATGCTGTCGGTCGCCGGCGGCAAGTGGACCACCTACCGCCACATCGGCCGCACGGTGATGAGCAAGCTCGCCAAGGTGCCCGGCAGCCCGCTGACCGAGGACATGGAGCCCGTCTCCAGCCTGGTCCGCCGCACCCCGCTGCCCGGGGTCGCCAACCCCAACGCGGTCGCGCACCGCCTGCTGGTGGACCGCGAGCCCGGCACGCGCATGGACCCGCTGACGGCCCGTCACCTCGCCACCCACTACGGCTCGCTGTCCTTCGACATCGCGCGCCTGGTCAACGACAACCCCGAGCTGGGCGAGCGCATCCACCCCGACGGCCCGGAGATCTGGGCCCAGGTCGCCTACGCCCGTGACCACGAGTGGGCCGAGACCGTGGACGACGTGCTGCGCCGCCGTACCACGCTGACGATCCGCGGCCTGGACGACGAGGACGTCCGCGCCCGGGTCAAGGAGATGCTGAGCCACAAGGAGAGCTGAGCCTCCGCCCCTCCCCCCAGGGGAGGGGACCGCGATCCCGCCGAGGGAGAGACGTCACCCCCGTACGTCTCTCCCTCGGCGCTTGTGCGCTCCCTCCCTCCCGGAACGTCCCGGAACGGACGCTCCGCCGCGCAACGCGGACGGGTCCCGGTCACGTCTCTCCGTACACAGGCACTGCCCGGGGACAGGGAGTCGATCACGATGAAACGGCCGGACCTCCGCGCGCTGCGGGGCTGGCGACCACGCAAGCGCTTCGTCAAACTGGCCGCGCTCGCCCTGGGGTTGGCGCTGCTCGCCCCGCTCGTCCTCGCCGGTACGGCCCTGCGGGCCGCCTACGCCGGGGCGCCCGCGCACGACGCGGTCACCCGCGGCCGCGACGCGATCTGGCTGGGGCACGCGTGGGTCGACGGCCGGCAGGGCGAAGCCCAACTCGCCGCGCTCAAACGGAAGGTGGCCGGTACGGGGCTGCGCGACCTGTACGTGCACGCCGGCCCGCTGAACCACGACGGCACCCTCTCCCCCACCGCCCACCCGCGCGCCCGCTGGCTCGTCGACGCCGTCCACCGCGAGCTGCCCGGGGTACGCGTCCAGGCCTGGCTCGGCGACGTCGTCGCCCGCGGCGGCCACGGCGGGCTGCGCCTGGACCTGCCCGCCACCCGGGACGCGGTCACCGCGAGCGCCCGGCAGGTGCTGCGGGCCGGCTTCGAGGGCGTCCACCTCGACGTCGAGCCCGTCCGCACCGGCGACCGCGGCTTCCTGGCCCTGCTGGACGCGCTGCGCCCCGCCGTACGCACGGACGGCGGCGTCCTGTCGGTGGCCGCGCAGCAGATCGACCCGCTGCCCGCACTGCACGCGGCGGCCCGCGCCCTGGGCAGCCCGAAGTGGTGGACGCAGGCCTACTTCGGCCAGGTCGCGCGGCGCGTGGACCAGATCGCGGTGATGTCCTACGACACGGCCCTGCCCTTCGAGAGCCTCTACGGCGGCTACGTCGCCCGGCAGACCGGACTCGCCCTCCAGGTCACACCGCCCGGCACCGACCTGCTGATGGGCCTGCCCTTCTTCCACACCGAGGACATGGGCCACCACGCGTCGGCCGAGACCGCCGCAGCCGCCCTGCGCGGCACCCGGCTCGGCCTCACCCGCGAGGACCGGCGCCGGGAGCGCTTCGGCGTGGCCCTCTACGTGGATTTCGCGGCCACCGAGGAGGACTGGAGGGTCTACCGGCGCCACTGGGGCGGCAGGCCCGTCAGGGCCGCAAGGAGTGAGGAACCGCGCGTCAAGGGGCTGCGAACACCCCACGCCGACGCCGTAGTCTTGGGGGCGCGCAAGACACGCGCGACAAACGCGTGCGCACGTGAGGAACGTATGCGACAGAACTGCACGGAACTGCAACCGGTGGTACGGCCCGTCCGCCCCGGTCGGAAGGAGGCGCTGGGTGATCGAGCTTGAGGGGGTTCCCGAGCTGATCGACCCGGTCATGATCTGTGCCTTCGAGGGCTGGAACGACGCCGGGGACGCCGCCTCCAGCGCGGTCGCGCACCTGGACCGGGAGTGGAAGGGCGAGGTCTTCGGGGCGCTCGACGCCGAGGACTACTACGACTTCCAGGTCAACCGCCCGACCATCTGGCTGGACGGCGGGGTCCGCAAGGTCACCTGGCCGACGACCCGGCTGTCGGTCGTCCGCACCGGGGGGACCGAGCCGCGCGACCTGGTACTGGTCCGCGGCATCGAGCCGAGCATGCGCTGGCGCTCGTTCTGCAACGAGATCCTCGGCTTCGCCCACGAGCTGGGCGTGGAGCTGGTGGTCGTGCTGGGCTCGCTCCTCGGGGACACCCCGCACACCCGGCCCGTGCCGGTGACCGGCGTCACCTCCGACGCGGACGTGGCCCGCACCATGGATCTGGAGGAGTCCCGCTACGAGGGCCCGACCGGCATCGTCGGCATCCTGCAAGAGGCCTGCGCACACGCGGGCATCCCCGCGGTGAGCCTGTGGGCGGCCGTCCCCCACTACGTCTCCCAGCCACCCAACCCGAAGGCCACCCTGGCCCTCCTCAACCGCCTGGAGGACCTGATCAACCTGCGCATCCCCCTGGGCGAACTCCCCGAGGACGCCCGGGCCTGGCAGCTGGGCGTGGACCAGCTGGCGGCCGAGGACCGCGAGGTGGCCGAATACGTCCAGACCCTGGAGGAGGCCCGCGACACGGCCGAACTCCCGGAGGCGTCGGGCGAGGCGATCGCCCGGGAATTCGAGAGGTATCTGCGACGCCGGGACGGACAGGCGGGCCTGCCGGGGTCGGGGGCCGGCGGTTCCGGTACGGGCCCGGGTCCGGGTTCCGGGGGGCGCGGGGACGGTCCGGGTAGTGCGGGTCCGGGTTCCGGCGACGGCTCGTACCTGCGGGAGACTCCCGGCAACCGTCCCCAGCCGCCGCGCCAGCGCTCGAAGGACGAGGAGCCGGCGAAGCCGGAGGAGGATGCGGAGGGGTCGGGCGGGGAGGACGCCTGACCTTCCGTCAGTGACGGTGAACGCGCCGGGTGCGCCTGCGAGTTGCGGGGTGCGCCGGGCGCGTTCGCTCAAACCTGGTGTTCCACCCTGTGCCGCAGGTACCCGTCAGGGTGCGTGCGAGCGATGTGCACCGCCTCGGCGACCAGGCCGTGCAGCTCCGCCGGATGACGCTCCGGCTTGAGCGAAAGCCCGGGAAGAATGCAGCACCGGACATCAAGGTCGTCGTTCGCCACGAACTCCCGCAGCGTGGCCTCGCTCCATTCAGCACTCAGATCCGCCACCGCGTCGACTTCGGCCTGACTCTCCGGCGTGAGAATCCACTTCCCGGCGCTGTCCTTGCCGGTGAAGCTCACACTTACCTGCGCCCAGTACCAGGCGCGAGCGGCCCCGGCGCGCTCCTGGTTCGTGCCCGTGCGCAGGTACTGAAGCAGTACGGTCAGCACCCTGCGGCGCCCGAACGAATCCACGGCGGGCTCGACGAACTGGCGATTGAAGCTCGGGTTCGGGTCAAGGACCGCTGTCCGGACGAGCGGATCGAACCACCGCTCCGGAAGCTGCCGATCCTCCAGCCCCTCCCGCAGCCTCTTCCGGGCCTCGGATTCCCACGCCCATGCCGCATCCTCGTCGTCCTTCCCCCTGGGGGGTGGCTGATCCCCCATGAGCCGAAACAACTCGACCAGGCAACTGTGGAATTCGGCTCTGTCATCCGCAGTGCGGTCGGGCAACGCCATGAATGTCCCATCAGGCGCCACCGTCTGGCCTTCCTCGCCGCTGTGTTCCCCCACTTACGCCTCCTCGACTGCCGGTCATGACCAAGGCGGAATGGTAAGCCACGGCTCTCCGCGCCGCCCGCCGACCAGACAGCCGAAGCGCTCTCGATCCGTGAGCGGCAGCCACCGCACAGCCTCAGTTGGCGGCCGGCCCACCGTGGTCGACAAGATGCTCGGCGTCTCCCCGGGCACGCTCTACAACCACATCCCGGACCTGCGCGAACTGCGGGCCAGCCGCATTCCCGCCCAGCTCGGGGCAGGCGTGCGGTGATACCCGGGTACCACCGGGCCAGTGGACGACTCCAGCGACCCGCATCCGCGGAGTGACGATGGTGGAGAAGGACCAGGTGCGCTCTACTGCCGGGCACAGGGCACGGGCGACGGGGGGCTATTGGTCGTACGCCCACGCGCGGCCGGTCTGCCGGTACTCCTCCACCGGGATCGGTTCGACTCCGGGCCGCATGCGGGCGGTGTAGAGCAGGCCGTCGAGGTGGTCGATCTCGTGGGCGACGAGCCGGGCCAGCCCGCGCTCGTAGACCGTGGTCACCTCGGTGCCGTCCAGCTCGGTGGTCACCACCGTGATCGTCAGGGGGCGAGGAACCATGCCGCGGACGTCGAAGAAGCTCAGGCAGCCCTCGTACTGCTCGTCCATCTCCTGTGAGCGGTCGGTGATGCGGGGGTTGAGCAGGACGATCGCCGCAGCGGCGGGTTCGGCCGGCTGGACGACGGCCGCCGCCCGGCTTGTGCCGATCTGCGGGGCCGCGATTCCCATGCCTTTGGCGAAGGGGTGCACGCGCGCGATTCGTTCCATCGCCGCGAACAGCGTTTCGACGGTCTGCTCGGCGGTGTCATTCTCGGCGGGCAGGTCGAAGGGCCGGGCGGCCTCGGCGAGGACGGGGGCGCCGCACTGCACGACGCCGAGGTCTCGCATCTGCTCGCTGGGCCGCACCGTTGTCACGTCAACTCCCTGTCGGTCGCCTTGGGTTCGGGCCGGGCCCGGAAGCGCCATTCGAGACGGTACCGGGCGTGGAGGGCCCGTGTGGAGGTCGTCCAGGAGAACACCCTGGTCCCGGTCTCGTCCCGCCGGACGGGGGCGGTCCGCAGCGGGGACGCCTCGGCGGTCATCGACGTCTCGGTGCCCCACACGACCGGGTCGAGGGCAGGACCTGCGGCGCAGACGACGACGTACAGCTGGGACGACTGGTCATACGGCCACCTGCGCCCGGGAGGCCAGGGAGCGCAGGCGTCCGTTTCGATCGACCATCAAGCAAGCCTCCGAATCAGTTCGCATGCAACGGTACGAGACCCGCCCCGCGTCAACTCTCAGGCTGCTCGATCGCGATCTCGTAGGCGATTTCCCATCGCACGTCGGGCACCACAATGTCGGCGGTCTCGACCGGACGGCCGTCCGTGTCGTAGTAGGTCCGCTCGATCTCAATGACGAGATCGCCAAGACTGATCCCCAACAGGTTCGCCTGCGCCTGGGTCGCGCGGGCTGGACGCGGCACTTCAACAGCCGTGCCGATGACGACTCCGATGGAACGCATCCGCTCGACAACACCCATCCCCGCGAACGGGCCCAGCTCGGGGAGCACGATCGGGGTGTCCCCGGTGATCGCCATGGGTTCCCAGCTCTCGGACAGCTGCACCGGGCGTCCGTCCGCGAGGAACTCGTAGACCGTACGAACGCAGAGCTCGCCCGGCTCGATCGCCAAGCGCCGCGCGATGCGCTCGGGTGCCGCGACTCGTGCCTCGGAGTGGGACTCCCAGGAACCGTGACAGCCCCGCTCGCGCATGTCGGACCGGAACGGCGAGTCGTGCCGCATCTCCCGATGGCGGGAGCGAACCATGCGCAACCGCTCGCGCGGCTCCCGCACATACGTCCCTGATCCGGCGCGTCCCTCCAACAGACCCTCGATGATGAGGCGTTCCTGCGCCTTCTGCAGGACGTTGGCACCCACGCCGTACTCAACGGCGAGCCGGGCCCGCGAGGGCAAGCGCTCTCCCGCGCACCACTCGCCTGCGGCGATCCGACGGCGCACGTCGTCTGCAACGCGCATGTACGGCGGTTGTTCAGCAGCCATGGGGCTCTCTCCGGTTCTGCTGGTCGGACTGGTTCAAAACCGCGTGGCAGTTGTACCCGGCCTACCGGTATCGTCCGGTCTCCCGGTCAGCCGCACCGGAGATCCCAACTCACTGAGTCCAGGAAGCGTTCCGATGACCGCCCAGCACCCGACAACAACCACCCTGTGGCGCCCCACCGGCCCCAAGGAGCTGGAACTGGTCCGGGAGCTCAACTGGCGTGCCTGGCCGCCCCGGCTGCCGGAGCAGCCGATCTTCTATCCCGTCCTCAACGAGGACTACGCCGTGCAGATCGCCCGGGACTGGAACGTCAAGCACGACGGCGCCGGCTTCGTCACCCGTTTCGAGGTCGAGTCGGAGTTCTTGAGCCGGTACCCCATACAGCAGGCAGGCGGGCGAACGATCCTGGAGCTGTGGGTACCGGCAGAGGAACTCGACGAGTTCAACTCCCACATCGTGGGCGAGATCCACGTGGTCCACGAGTTCCAGCGAGCCAGCAGGGTATGTGACCCGGAGCACTTTTAGAGCGATGGGTCGGCCGCCCAGACCAGTCCTCTAACCTGTTCACGTGATCGAATTCGACGATACCGGCCGACCTGCGGTCCGGGTAGGGGACCCCGGGCCGCGCCCCGTCCGCCTGCTGTTCTGCGAGCCGACAAGGCCGTTCGGGGACGACCCGATACTCGACTTCCTCGTGAAGGCGCACGGGGAATGGGTGAGCATAGAAACCCTGGTACGAACCTTGCACGGCGACGGCCTCCACACCTTCCTCTCCTCCCTGGCCGAGGACTTCCGCGGCTGGGAAGGGGCGCGCACCTGGCGCTCCCTCGAACACGATCTGACCCTCTCAGCGGAGCACCGCCCCGGCGGCTACGTCCATCTGACGTGGGGGATCCACGACCGACCGCCGTCCGAGGCATGGCATTTCGAGACCACCACCGTGCACGCGGCCGGCGAAGAGATGCGCAACTTCGCCGCCGAGATCCACATGTTCCTCATGAGCGTGGCCCAGTAGCCGGAACACCCTCTGGGCTAGGACAGCAACGCAGACGAACAGCCCGGGCGCGTCGATGAGTTGTGGGGAACGGGGCGCATTCATCTTTCAGCGACGACGACTCGCGCCGTCGGGCCATACAACGTCGACTGGCAGCCCGGCCACGCGAGCCTGCGCGACCACGTCGGCCGTGCCGCCCCTGCCCGATGACGGCCGGCCGTCCCACACCGCGACCACGCGTTCAGCCCGCTTCAACAATGCCTGGTTGGCAGCCTCGTACGCCTCACGGTTCGCGGTCTCATACGGCATGAGAACCACCTCGGCAGCGGCTTCCACAAGACGGTCGAAGAGCGGAGCATGATCAGGCTTCACCTTCGCCTGCCGGTAGTCACTGGAAGGCAGGAGCACGACCAGCCGACCACTGGCTTCGAGGATCAAATCGGCGAAGAGGCTGTCGGCACCACGAGCGAGGCAGGAAATGCCGACTAGTTGACCGTCCGCGTGCTGACGGATCAGTTCCCGCAGGGCGGACCACACCAGTTCGACCGTCGAGTCGGTGAGGTCCATGTGGCCGGTGACAGCGATGGCGGTCATGGCAGAACTCCTTACATCAGCCGGCCTGCACAAGGGGCATGTTTACGGACGTACCGGGCCCAGGCGTGCCGATACCGCATCCAACACCGAGCTCCACGGATAGGAGGCCAGACGCTCACCACCGGTTCCAGGAAGATGCGGCACCCACTCCCCCTCGCCGTACAACACCCGAACTCCCGTGGCACGCAAAGTGTCAATCGCACGCCGCGTGGCCGGATGAACATCAAGCGCCGTGGACCAGAACGGCAGAGCGACAACAGGAAGCCCCAGGCCCACAGCTTCCGCCACGAGCCCGAGGGCGTAGGTATCGGCGATACCGGCGGCCCACTTGTTGACGGTGTTCATCGTCATCGGAGCCACGACGACGGCATCCGCCGGCGGGTTGCGCTGCTCCTCCCCGGAGCGGCGCCAACTACTGCGCACCGGACGGCCAGAGATGGCCTCCAGAGCCTGCCGATCGATGAACTCGCCGTCGACGGCAGCCGGTGTGGCAATCACGCACACATCCCAGCCACGATCCACCGCGGCGCCGACCAGCTTGGCCGCGTCGCGCGCCGGTCCTGCGGCGCAGATGACGACATACAGCACGGGACGACCGGTCATACCGTCACCCGCGCCCGGGAGGCCAGGGAACGCAGTGCAGGCAAATGACCATGTCGATCACGCATCAGCAAGTCCCCAATCAGTTCACGTGCAACAGTACGAGACCGCACTTCCTCCGGAGCTTCTCTCTCCGCCGCCAGCAGCGCTGCTGTGGCCTTCTCACTCCTCCCACAGACATGCAGTGCCCGGGCCACGTCCATCCAGAAAACTGCCCGCCGCTCGGCAACGGCCAATGTCCCGACGCTCACCCTCCGCGCTTCGGAAAGCGCTCTGCCCGCATCGCCAAGAGTAAGCGCGATGGAAACCCTGTGGAGCAGCACGTTGTTCGGGCCGAAGGCAGTCCACTGGCGGTTGTTCTCCTCGACCAATCCGGCTGCCCGTTCAGCATCATCCAGAAGAGCCTCAGCCGTGTCCCGATCGTTCGCCGCCGATGCCGCCCACGCTCCCCTGAGCAGCAGCGCACCGAAGACCGCAACCACATCGGGGCTCGACCGGGCCACGGCGCCGGAGATCTCATCGGCTCCACGTACGGCAACCGCTACCCCTTGACGGAAGTGTCCGACAGCAGCCACCGCATGCGCCAGGCTGCGCGCTGCCGAAGCGACGGCACAAGGTTCTTCTGTTCTGCGAGCCGCCGCCATGGCCCGTTCCGCAGCAATCCAAGCCGACGACGCGTCGCCTCTCTTCAACAGCACTGAGGCTGCTACGTGGTACGCGTCCACCGCCACACGGTCGATCCGGCGCTGCTCCTCGGACGATGCACGCCGGTACTCCAGCCCGGCGAGCAGCCCCGGAAGGCTCGTCGTCAGTCCTGCGTAGCCGCACTTCTGCACTTGCCTCTTCGCGGCGACCGCTGCTCGTACCAACCGCTCGGGGCTGTCCGGCTCGCCCGCACACGCTACAGCCCCTGTAAGCACGTTCCGCAGTTCGTCCAAGGGATCCGAGCCCGCGGCAGCAAGGAGTTCGCCAGCCGAAGCGGGTAACCCCGCGGCGCCGGCCGCCACAAGCGAGTACGTCACGAAGTCGCGCCTCTTCACAGGGCCATCCTGCGACATCTCGTCTCGTTCCAGCTCCACGCCTTTGCGTACGGGTCGCCTGAACCCCAGCTCTTCGACTGGTCGCCGAAGCAGTGCCTGCAGCACTGTCCGTGCGGCAGGGTGCGGCCAGCCGGGCCGCTTGGACTCCCAACGGCGTACCTGGCGAACAGAGACCGTCACCTTGATTCCCAAGTCGTCCGCCGCCCGCTCGAACGCTTCAACGAACTCCTCTTGCGTATGGATCCCTTGCTCGATGCGCGCCCGCACGAAGGCCGGATTGCCGGGCTGGCCGGTCATGGCTCCTCCCCACACCAATACCTCAGATCACCGTAGTCCTTTATTTGCCTGGGGAGTTGAGAAATGTCCTCCAAGATGTCCTTGCGATCGGCCTCGTGTCCGGCCTGGTCCATCAGCCTGCCCGAGGGTGTTCTGATGCCATGAGAGATCCTGCGGAGCAGACACCCGAACCAACCCCAGGAGAGAAAGCCAGGCCCAGGGCGGCCACAGCTCAATGGCTCGTGCGAGCAGCCGCTTGCCCCCGTGCCGCAGCCGAGCAGTGGGCAGCTGGCCGAGCCACCCCACTGGTTGTCGGCAAACAATGGGACTTGGCAGAGGTCGACTTCGAGAGTGCCCGCACGGCACTGATCCGCCTCAAGGAGGCTGGACACCACATCGGCCCCTACCTCATGAGCGGCGCGCAACGAGCCACGTGGTGGCTCCTTCCCTTGCGTACGGGATACCGGGTCGCCGGGGTGGCCGGGGTCACCGTCCGCTTCGCAGGCTGGGAACTGCTGGCGCCCGCACCCGGAAGGTACGTCAATGACCGGACGTGGATCCTCCCCGACACCAGTAGCGCCCAGCGCCGCGTCCTTACCGCTGCGGACGACCTGCGCAACGCGCTGGAACGGCGGTCCACCCCATGTCGATGACCGGCTACACCACACCCGAATGCCGCCTCGCCCAGCACGCCTTCTGCCACGGCAACACCGACGTCCGCATCATCGGCGCCCCACCCCACGTACACCCCGTCGAACGCCTCCGCTGCGACTGCCGGTGCGGCCATCCCCGGCAACGGGACACCGCGCCGGCCCCGCCGAAGGCTCCTTCGCCCTGAACACAACTGCCCAGTCGCGCTCAGGACTCCGCGAGTCTGTCGCGTTCTCAGACCGTCAAGGATTCCGCGAAGCCCGCCAAGGCCGCGAAATCCGCATCCTTCAGACCAATCCGTGGATTCACGTGATGGAGCAGTGCGTGGCTGCCGTGATGCGTGGCGACGTACGCATGATCCGCATCGCTCTGCTCATCATCCACCCAGGCGAAAGGACGGCCGGCGGCGTAGGCCACCAGCGGGCCGGTTTTCCAGTGGATTGTGTCCGGGCGCTCGCGGAACAGGGCCTCGCCGAAGTCCACGTAGGGCAGCTCGGGCAGGCCGAGGGTTGGGGCTATCCACCTGTTCGCGTCGCTCATCCAGGTGGTGGCCCAGCACAGGTCGTAGCCGAGGGACAGCAGCGCTTTCCCGTGGGCAGGGTTGAGCCACACGCGGAGCAGTCGGGTGCGGAGGCGGCCGAGTTCCCAGGCGTTCGGTTGCCGATGCGGTACGCGAAGAGTTGTGTAGCCGTGGGGGCGCCTCTCCGGTTGCGCCGCGTAAGGGTTCAGCGGGCCGTCGACGTCGAGGAACAGCAGCGGGCGACTCATGAATCTCCTCCGGTAACCGCCTTGGCCAGCATACCTACTGCCAGTGCGGTCGCCCCCGACAGTTGACGGCAACTACCTGACCTTCAGCACGGCCTCTCTGTCCGTCGCCAGCGGCCCCGTCTTCACGTGCAGGACGCCGCCCCGGTCGTCCGGGTCGTACCACCAGCCCTGTACAGCCTTGTCGTAGGCGTCTTTGGACGCCAGGCGCGGCAGGGTACGGCCGTCGAGCGTCACCGTGCGCGGCACCGAGGCCGTGTGGACCGTGAACGCGTACGGCCGTGCCGTCTGCTTGCCCGAGAAATGGCCTCGCAGCGCCCCCAGTTCAAGCGCGAGGCCGCCACGCGCGGACCGTACCGTCAGCTTCTGCTGGGCGTACGCGCCCGAGCGGTGGGCCCGTGTGACGCCGTCGTCTTCGTAAAGTGTGAAGGACGAGCTGCCCGCGCGCGGGTACACGTCCCACGCCAGCGGCGAATCCGCACCCCGGTCCTGGTACGAGCGGATCCCCGGCCACATCGGGATGTTGGCTCCCGCCTTCACGAACAGCGGGAGCGTGTCGAGCGGCGCCCGGTAGTGATTGACCGTCGTCGGACCCTCGTACGTGCGGCCCGTCCAGTAGTCGGTCCAGGTGCCCTTCGGCAGGTAGATGCCGTTGCGTTCGTCCGAGTCCTCGTAGACGGGGGCCACCAGGAAGTACTCCCCCGTGAGGAATTCGTACTTGGCGGCATCGGTCGACGCGACCGGGTCGTTCGGGTACTCCAGCGCCAGCGGCCGTACCGGGCCCACCCCCGTCCGCGTCGCCTCGGCCGCGTACGTGTACATGTACGGCAGCAGCGACTCCTTGAGCTTCAGATACTTGCGGTTGATGGACGTATACGGCTCCCCGTACCGGTAAGGCTGCTTGTCGCTCGGCGCCCAGCCGTCCATCGTCATCACGGCGGGGAGGAAGGACTTCCACTGCAGATCACGGGCGTACGTCTTCGGGCTGCCCGCGAAGATTCCGTCGACGTCACCCGTGGTGTAGGCCAAGCCGGACATCGTCGCACCCGCGTAGGTCGGGATCTGCCAGCGGATGTAGTCCCAGCTGCCCTTCTGGTCGCCGGACCATTGCACCCCGCAGCGCTGGGCGCCGGACCAGCTCTCAGGGGCCCAAGTGAAGCCACGCGCGTCGCTGTTGGCCTCGATGCCGCGGTAGGCGTCCTTGCAGCCGTCGAGGGCGAATTTGTAGCCGTCGCCGACCCAGGCGACGTCCAGTTTCGCCACCCGCTGTCCCGCCTTGACCTGTTCGGCGAGTTTCGCGAGGCCGTCCTGGGTCCACAGGCCCATTTTCATGTCGCGCGCGGCCAGGCCCTTGTTGACCTCGGTGAGGTTTTCGTAGCCGCAGCCGTAGCCGTCGTTGACGAGCATCCAGCCGCCGGGCATGTCGTGTTCGACATAGCCGTCGGCGACTTTCAGGGCATCGAGGGTGTGGCGTTCGCCCCGGTTGGCGTTATGCAAGTAGCAGTCCGAATCGCCTATTTCCAGGCCGTACAGCGGCGGCAGGAACGGCTTGCCGGTCAGCCGCGTGTACTGGCCTATGACGTCTTTCGCTGTCGGGCCCGCGAAGTAGTAGGCGTCGAAGCGGCGTTCCTTGTGCGCGGCGGTCACCGGGTCGGTGAAGGCGTACGTGCCGGGGGCGTACGTATTGCGGTAGACGCCGTAGCCGGCCGAGGAGAGGTAGAACGGCACGGAGTTGGGGTGGCCGCCGTCGTTCCAGTTGTAGTCGACGCCGACCTCGACGCTCTTGCCCCGGTGGGAGGTGTTGCCGCGCCCGTTCTGCATGCCGGCGCCGTAGAACTGCTCGCGCGGGCCGCGCGCGAGGGTCTGTACGGTCTGCTCCGCGTCCCAGCTCAGGCCCTTCGTCTCGGACCAGATGCGGGTGCCGTCGGCCCGGTACAGCGCGAAGCGCAGCGGGTGCTTGTACGCGCGTAACGTCGCCCGGGACGTGCTCAGTTCGTACCGGTCACCGCGGTCGCGCCAGCGGGTCGGGGGCGGGCTGCCCTGCGGCAGGACGATGTCCTTTCCGGTGGGGTCGGTGAAGGTGCCGTCGGGGGCGAGTTCGATGCGTACGGTCTCCGGGGTGACGAAGCCGATGCGGGCCTGGGCGGGGCCGGCCGTCAGACGGTAGTGGGGGCCGTCGGGGGTGACTCCGGTGACTTCGCCGACGGTGGTGGGTTCCGCGGCCGCCGCGTGGCCTCCGGTTCCGGTTCCGGTCAGCCCGGCGAGCAGGGCGCCGATGATGGCGGCGGCTCTCAGGCGGGGCGCTCTCAGCGGTTTCCTCATGCGGGGTGCATAGCGCGGTGGGGGTGCGGATGCCATGGACTGGGTGCGTGGGTGCGTGGATTTTTCCCCAGTCCCACCCCTTCCCGTAACCGGGGGCAAGCCCCCGGACCCCCCGCATCGCGGCTGCGCCGCTCGTCCTCAATCGCCGGACGGGCTTGATTTTCGAGGGAATCGCCCACGTCCGACGCACGGTCACCGACCCCGCGCCCCACCACCCCTAGCGTGGCCGCGTGCACGCGAACCACTTCACCGACTACGCCTCAGCCGTCCTCGACGCCCTCTCCCGCGACCCCGGGCGCCCCGCGCTCACCGACGCCGACGGACGTCGCCTGTCCGCCGGACAGTTCCGCGACGACACGTACCGCATGACCGCGGAGCTGGCGGCCAGAGGTATCGGCAAGGGCTCGACCGTCTGTCTGCTCACCGGCAACACCCCGGAGGCCCTGGCCGCCCGGTACGCGGCGAATCTCACCGGGGCACGCATGGTGTACCTCTACGACGGTATGGCCCCCGAGACGCTGGCCCGGATCGTGGAGAGTGTCGAGACCACCGCGCTGGTGGTCGACTCCACCCGGTACGCCGACGCCGCCCACCTGCTGCCCCTGATCGACGTCCCCCACGTCCTCACGCTCGGAACAGCCGGCTTCGGCGAAGACCTGCTCGCCCTCTCCGCGCGGCACGAGGCCCGCCGCCCCGAACCGGACATCGGCCCCGAGGACGACTACTGCATCCGCTACACCGGCGGAACCACCGGCGTCCCCAAGGGGATCCGCTGGGTCCACGGCCCCTTCCGGAGCGTCCTGGACCGTCCCATGCCCGGGATGGGCGAGCCGCCGCGCTATCTGGCGTGCACGCCGCTCGGTCATGTCGCCGGTCTCTTCTCCGACTGGTCGCTGTACCACGGGGGTTCGGTGGTGATCCACCGCTCGTTCGACGCCGGGAACGTGCTCGCCACCGTGGGACGTGAGCGGATCACCCACTTCTGGGTCGTACCGCCGCAGCTCTACCAGCTGATCGACCACCCGGACCGGACCGCCGCCGACCTCTCCAGCCTCCGCCGGATCACCTACGGCGGCGCTTCCGCTTCCGCGACCCGGCTGCGGGAGGCCCTGGCCGCCTTCGGGCCGGTGCTGTACGGCGGGTACGGTCAGTCGGAGGCCGGGATGATCGCCCAGTGCTCCCCGGAAGAGCACGCGGTGACCGGGCACGGCGGGCGGATCACCGCCGGGAAGCCGGCGTCCGACGTCGAGGTGGTCATCCGTGACGAGCACGGCACGCCGCTGCCCGCCGGGCAGGAGGGGGAGATCACGGTGCGTTCCGAGGGCGTCATGCGCGGCTACTGGAAGCAGCCGGAGCTGACCGCGCAGGTCCTCAAGGACGGCTGGGTGCACACCGGTGACGTGGGCTACCTCGACAACAAGGGCTATCTCTTCGTCGTGGACCGCATCAAGGACATGATCATTGTCGTGGGCGGTCACGTGTACCCGGCGGAGCTGGAGGAACTGCTGCTCACCTACCCCGGGGTGGCGGCGTGCGCGGTGTTCGGGGTGCGGGACGCCGACGACAACGAGTACGTGCACGCGGCGCTCGTCCCCGCGCCGGGGGACCGTCCCGACCCGGACGGGGTGCGGGAGTTCGTCGGCGAGCACAGGGGGCGGATGTACGTGCCGAGCGCGGTCCACGTCGTGGGGGACATTCCGCTGACGCCGATGGGCAAGCCGGACCGCAAGCGGCTGCGCGAGCGGTACGGGGCCTGACGGGCCGTACGTATGGCCCGTACGGCGCGTACGGCGCGTACGGCGCGTACGGCGAGGGGGCGTTCTCCGGCGGAACCGGAGAACGCCCCCTCGCAAACAGACAGTTGGGCCTACAGCGCCACACCCAGCAGCGCGTCCACGGCCCGTGAGACCAGTCCGGGCGCCCCGGTGTCCGTACCGCCGCCGGCGGCCTGGGCGGCGGCCCAGCGGTCGACGGCCGCGAGGGCGGCGGGGGCGTCGAGGTCGTCGGCGAGGGCCTCGCGGATCTCCTCGACCAGGGCGTCGGCGGGCGGGCCGTCGGGGCGGGAGACCGCGGCGCGCCAGCGGCCGAGCCGTTCCACGGCCTCGGTCAGGACCGCGTCCGTCCACTCCCAGTCGGCGCGGTAGTGGTGGGCGAGGAGCGTGAGGCGGATGGCGGCCGGGTCGACGCCGTCGCGGCGCAGCCGCGAGACGAAGACGAGGTTGCCCTTGGACTTGGACATCTTCTCGCCGTGGAGGCCGACCATGCCCGCGTGCACATAGCTCTTGGCGAAGGGGTGCTCGCCGGTGAGCGCCTGGGCGTGCGAGGCGCCCATCTCGTGGTGCGGGAAGACCAGGTCGGAGCCGCCGCCCTGGACGTCGAAGCCCATGCCGAAGTGCTCCAGGGCGATGGCGACGCACTCGATGTGCCAGCCGGGGCGGCCGGGGCCGAGGGAGCCGCCGTCCCAGGAGGGCTCGCCGGGGCGGGCGGCCAGCCACAGCAGCGGGTCGAGGGGGTTCTTCTTGCCGGGGCGGTCCGGGTCGCCGCCGCGCTCGGCGGACAGCAGCCGCATGGCCTCGGCGTCGAGGTGGGAGACGCCGCCGAAGGCGGGGTCGGCGGCCACGGAGAAGTAGATGTCGCCTTCGAGCTCGTAGGCGGCGCCGAGCTCGCGGAGTCGCTCCACGAGCGGGACGATCTTGGGTATGGACTCCACGGCGCCCACGTAGTGCCGGGGCGGCAGCATCCGCAGGGCGGTCATGTCCTCGCGGAAGAGGGAGGTCTCGCGCTCGGCGAGCGCGGCCCAGTCGTCGCCGTTGGCGGCGGCCCGCTCCAGCAGCGGGTCGTCGATGTCGGTGACGTTCTGGACGTAGTGAACCTGCCGCTTGGTGTCGAGCCACACGCGCTGCACGAGGTCGAACGCGTTGTAGGTCGCCGCGTGTCCCATGTGGGTGGCGTCGTACGGCGTGATGCCGCAGACATAGATGCGGGCGACGGGGCCGGGGACGAGGGTCACCCGTCCACCGGTCGCGGTGTCGTGGATCCGGAGGTCGCGGCCACTGCCGGGCAGGGCGGGCACCTCAGAAGCGGGCCAGGCATGCATGTCACGAGCGTAACCGGATGCACGTTCCGGATACGAACCGGATCCGGCTGTTGGCCGAAGTGGCCCTCTTGCGCGGTTTTTGATGTTGTGCATGGCGCGGTCCCCGATGTGGTGCTCGTGATGTCGTGCCCGGTGAGGTCGCACCCGTCCGGTGCGGGGCGGTTCAGACCGGTGGCCAGGGGATCGCGGGCCACTGCCCGCTCGGCTCCCGGTGCCGCCCGGTGCGCAGCAGCTCCGTGACGCGCTCGCGCAGCGCGTCGATCTCGGCGGGGGTGAGGAGTTCGGCGAGGCGCTCGGCGAGCGGCCTTCCTCCGGCCAGATCGGCCGAAAGCCGTCGCAGTGCCGCGAGGGCCTCCTCGGTGAGGGGCTCGCCGGCCCAGCCCCACAGCAGGGTGCGCAGCTTGTCGTCGGCGTTGAAGGTGACGCCGTGGTCGATGGCGTAGATCCGGCCGTCGGCGGCGGGCAGCAGATGGCCGCCCTTGCGGTCGCCGTTGTTGATGACGGCGTCGAGGACGGCGAGCCGGCGCAGCCGTTCGTCGTCGGCGTGGACGAGCAGGGCGGGGCGTTCCCGCCCGGTGTCCGCGTAGCCGACGGCCTTCCAGCCGGGGCCGGGCTCGTCGCCGTCGACGAGGGCGAGCAGCCCCTCGCCGTCGCCCTCGCCCTCGGCGGGCGGGTCGATCCACAGCTGGCACATGCCGGGGCCGTAGGGGCCGTCGCGCAGCACCGTGGGCGGGATCAGGCCCCAGCCCATGGCCTCGGACAGCTCGTAGGCGGCGACCTCGCGCTGGGCCAGGGTGCCGTCGGGGAAGTCCCACAGCGGGCGTTCCCCGGCGACGGGTTTGTAGACGCAGGCGGCGCTGTGGCCCTCGAACGCGACGGTGCAGTACAGGACGGCGTTGGACGCCTCGCGGACCCGGCCGCGCACGGTGAGCTCGCCGAGCGCGAGCAGCTCGTGCGGGGTCACATCCCGCGGCGGTATCCGTTCTGTCGCGGGCATACGTGTCCCTCCGGGTCGAGCGGCAGGCTGCACAGCGGGCACGGGGGGCGGCCGGCGCCCACGACCTCCAGGGCGCGTTTGGCGAACGCGCGGGCCATGGTGCCGGTGAGCCGGACGCGCAGCATGGGCGGTCCGTTGGCCTCGTCGTGCAGCAGCCGTTCCTCGGCGGCGGCCAGGTCCTCGTCGCTGTCCGCTTCGAGCTCGACGAGCGCCTGCGCCTCGACGATCATCCGCTCGCTCTCGCCGTCCCAGGCCAGAGCCATCGTGCCGACGCGGAACTCCTCGTCGATCGGGGTGTCCAGCGGGGCGGTGTCGGTGACGTCGGCGGGGGCGACGGCGGGCACCGGGGCGCTGCCGCCGGAGCGCCGCACGACCTCGTCCAGCAGCTCGTCGATGCGCTCGGCGAGCGCCTCGACCTGTGCCTTCTCCAGGACCACGCTGGTGGTGCGGCCGGCCGCGGAGGCTTGCAGGAAGAAGGTGCGGCGGCCCGGCTGCCCGACCGTACCGGCGACGAAACGGTCCGGCGGGTCGTAGAGGAACACCTGACGGGTCAACGTCCTGCTCCAGTGGGTTCAAGTGTGGGGGCAAGTGCGGGGTCGAGGGGGCGGGATGACCGGTTCCGACTGTTGATCACGGGTGGTGGGGCGGACTGTGCCGCGCCACCCACACTACTGCGCGCGGCGATCACGGTGTTCCCGCCCCGCCTCCCACGACGCCGTCGCGCGCGGCCCGCGCCGTGTCCGTCCCGCCTGCCCCGTCGGCCTGTTCGCCCCGGTCGGCGGGGGCGGGGGCGAGTGCGGCGAGGTCGCCCGTGTCGCCCAGGCGCAGCAGGTACGGGCGCAGCCGGGTGTAGCGGATCGCGGTGACCGAGCAGGGGTCGACGGTCAGGCGCTGGAAGAGGTCCAGGTGCAGGCCCAGGGCGTCGGCGACGACGGCCTTGACGAGGTCGCCGTGCGAGCACATCAGGTAGCAGGCGTCGGGGCCGTGCTCGCGCTCGACGCGTTCGTTCCACTCGCGGACGGCGTCCACGGCACGGGCCTGCATGGCGCGCAGGGACTCGCCGCCGGGGAAGACGGCGGCGGAGGGGTGCTGCTGGACGACGGCCATCAGCGGGTCCTCGGCGAGTTCGGCGAGCTTGCGTCCCGACCAGTCGCCGTAGTGGCACTCGCCGATCCGTTCCTCGGTGTACAGCGGCAGCCGCGGGCGGGCCGCGAGCAGCGGTGCGAGGGTGTCGCGGCAGCGCTGCAGCGGGCTGCTGACGGCGGCGGCCAGCGGCAGTGGTGCGAGCCGGTCGGGGAGGGCGGCGGCCTGTTCGGTGCCGCGCTCGTCCAGGGTGACGCCGGGGGTCCAGCCGGCGAGCACTCCCCCGGTGTTGGCGGTGGACCGGCCGTGCCGGACCAGGATCAGCGTGGGCATGGCCGCCAGCCTACGTCCCCGGTGCGGGGACGCTCGCGCCGGACGTCAAGGCCCGTGCGGGATACGGACACTGTCCGGCCGTCAGGAAACGGTGGCCGCCCCGCACGGCACGGCTCACGGGGCGGAGCCGGCGAACTCCGGTGCGGAACTGGCCGGTCCGCCCAGGGCGTTGCGGTTGCGGGGCATGCGCAGGGTGACCATGCGGTGCCGGCCGAGCGTCCGCTCGTAGACGTAGGCCGCGCGGATCGCCAGTGCCAGCACGCGCGACTTGGCGCGGGACCAGCCCAGGATGCGGGCCATGCGGGCCATGACGGCCAGGCTCACGTCGCGGTGGACGCGGTTCTCGCCGTGGACGGTGCGGCGCAGTTCGGCGTGGATGGTACGGGCGTGTCCGGCGCGGGCCAGGCGCAGGAGTTCCTCGTGGCAGTAGGCGAGGTGGTTGTCCTCGTCGCGCGAGATCATCACGATCGCCCTGCCGATCTCGGGGTGTTCGGCGAAGTGCGCGGTGAGCATGCGCATCTGGTCCACGGCACGCTGCTCGGTGATTCTGCTGTGGGCGAGGTAGACGACGATGTCCCGTTCGGTGAGCGGGGCGTCGCCGCGCAGCAGGGTGTGGGCCAGACCGATGCCGCGCCGCTCCAGGAGCATGGTGTAGTCGGTCTCCGGGGGCACGGGCACCGGGTCGAGACCGCGTTTGCGCAGCAGGGCGTGGAAGATGCGGCCGTGCTTGTCCTCGTCCGCGCCGTGCCGGGCGATCTTGGGGGCGAGGGCGCGCTGTCCTGCGGGGACGAGGGCCGCGATACGGCCGTTCTCCCAGCCTCCCTGGGCCTCGCCGCTCGCGGCGATCGAGCAGAACAGCCGGTACGCCTCGTCGTTGTCGAGGATCTCCTGGAACAGACTTCTGGCCGACAGCACGGCTGCCACCTCCGCTCACGGCATGATGCGCGCACGTGCGCGGTGTGCGCACAACAGCAGTCAAAGGCCGGGCGCGGCGGGCGGCAACAGCGGGCGGTCGGGGCTCGGCCGAACGCGGGACACCACCGGTGGCCCGGACCCGCCGCGTCGCGGGCCCGGGCGCGTAACCATGACACCGTACGGGCGTTGTGCTGGGTGTCGGCCGTGGCGGGGAAGACCACCCCGAGCCCCCACCACGGCCGCCGATCCCCCTCCCCCTCCCGGCCGTCAGGCGAGCCCGGCCCGCTCCAGGGCCTCGACGCCCGCGCGCAGGCTCGCGATCCGCTCGTCCAGGGTGAGGCCCGCCGGGGACAGCGAGAGCGTGGTGACCCCGGCCTCGGCGTAGGCCTGCATACGGTCGGCGATGCGCTCGACGGGGCCCAGCAGCGTGGTGGAGTCGATCAGTTCGTGCGGTACGGCCGCGGCGGCGCCCTGCTTGTCGCCGGCGAGGTACTTCTCCTGGATCTCGGCGGCCGCCTGCTCGTAACCCATGCGCTGCGCAAGCTTGTTGTAGAAGTTCTGCTTGGCGCTGCCCATGCCGCCGACGTAAAGGGCCGTGTACGGGCGGAAGTTGTCGGCGAGGGCCTTGACGTCGTCGCCGACGGCCATGGGGACGGTCGGCACGAGGTCGAAGCCCTCCAGTTCCTTGCCTGCCTTCGCGCGGCCGGCGCGCAGCGGGGCGAGCGTGGTGGCCTCGGCGTGCTCGGGGGCGAAGAAGATGACCAGGGCGCCGTCGGCGATCTCGCCGGTCTGCTCCAGGTTCTTCGGGCCGATGGCGGCGATGTAGAGCGGGATGTGCGGGCGCACCGGGTGCACGGTGAGCTTGATGGGCTTGCCGGGGCCGCCGGGCAGCGGCAGCGTCCAGTGCTCGCCCTCGTGGGTGAGGCGTTCCCGGGACATCGCCTTGCGGACGATCTCGACGTACTCGCGGGTGCGGGCGAGCGGTTTGTCGAACTTCACCCCGTACCAGCCCTCGGAGACCTGCGGTCCGGAGACGCCCAGGCCCAGCCGGAAGCGGCCGCCGGAGAGCGAGTCGAGGGTCGCCGCGGTCATCGCCGTCATCGCGGGCGTACGGGCCGGGATCTGGAAGATGGCCGAGCCGACGTCGATCCGCTCGGTCTGTGCCGCGACCCAGGCGAGCACGGTGGCCGCGTCCGAGCCGTAGGCCTCGGCGGCCCAGCAGACCGCGTAGCCGAGGCGGTCGGCCTCACGGGCGACCGCGAGGTTGTCCGCGTCCATTCCGGCGCCCCAGTAGCCGAGGTTGATTCCGAGCCGCATGCCACACCCCTTACTGATCAGTAACGTCACTGTGCGGGGACTCTAGCGCGCGAACGCGGCCGCGTCACCGGTCGGTTGTCCACAGGCCACGATCCACAGGTCACCACGGAGAGCTGCGCGGCCAGTACCCTCAGCGCTCATGGAACTCAGGCATCTGGGCCGTACGGGCCTGCGGGTGTCCCGGATCGGGCTGGGCACGCTCACGTGGGGCCGGGACACCGGCGAGGCGGAGGCCGCCGAGCAGCTCAAGACCTTCCGGGAGGCGGGCGGCACCCTCGTCGACACCGCCGACGTCTACGCGGACGGCGGCGCGGAGGTGCTCCTCGGCCGGCTGATGGACGGTCTGGTGCCGCGCTCCGAGCTGGTCGTGGCGACGAAGTCGGGCAGCGTCCCCTACGCGGACCGGCGCTTCGACGGCTCGCGCGGGCATCTGCTCCCGGCGCTCGACGCCTCGCTGCGGCGGCTGGGCACCGACCACGTCGACCTGTGGCAGGTGCACGCCTTCGACCCGCACACGCCGCTGGAGGAGACCCTGCAGGCCCTCGACCTCGCCGTCGCCAGCGGCCGGGCCCGCTACGCGGGCGTCTCCAACTTCAGCGGCTGGCAGCTCGCCAAGGCCGCCACCTGGCAGCTGGCCGCGCCGGGCGTACGGACGCGCCTGGCCTCGACGCAGATGGAGTACTCACTGCTGCAGCGCGGCGTCGAGCGCGAGGTGCTGCCCGCCGCGCTCGACCTGGGCGTCGGGCTGCTGCCGTCCTCCCCGCTGGGCCGCGGGGTCCTCACCGGCAAGTACCGGCACGCGACCCCGGCGGACTCCCGGGGCGCCTCGGAGCAGCTGGCCCCGTTCGTCGCCCCGTACCTCGACGCGACGGCGGGCCACATCGTCGACGCCGTCGCCACGGCGGCGGACGGGCTCGCCACGACCACGCTGAAGGTGGCCCTGGCCTGGGTCCGCGACCGGCCGGGCGTGGCCGCGCCCATCGTGGGCGCGCGCACCGCGCACCAGCTCAGGGCGGCGCTGTCAGTGGAGGCCCTTACCCTTCCTGACGAGATCCGCAGGGCGCTCGACGACGTCTCGGCGCCCGTGCACCGCTACCCCGATCAGGACTGGAGCACCCTGTGACCGACAACCGCCCCACCGGCGAGGCGCCTGTGGAGGACCGCGCCCCGCAGGACGACCCGGCGGCGTCCGCGCCGCCCCCGGGCCCGGCGGAGGCCGGCCCGGCACCGGGCGGTGACGCGCGGCCGGCTCCGCCGCAGGACGCGCGGGTGCCGGGCGAGGCCCCGGCCGACGGGGCACCCGCGGCGGCGCAAGAGCCGGCCGGAGCACCGGGCGCGGACCGGGACGGCGTCGGCGCGGGCCCGGACTCCCCCCGACCGGAGGGCGACGGCGCCGCGCCGCGCGATCCCGTGGCGCAAGAGCCGGCCGGAGCACCGGGCGCAGACCGGGACGGCGTCGGCGCGGGCCCGGACTCCCCCCGACCGGAGGGCGGACCGCGCGATCCCGTCGCCGAGGCGCTGCTCGCCGCCGTGCGGGCCGTCGAGAGCGGGGAGCGGTCGGCGGACTCCTTCTTCAACGAGCCGAAGGCCGGGGCGCGGGCAGCGCGGCGGCCGGCCGCCGCCGCGGCTCCCGCGGCTGTCCGGACGGCGGAGCGGGCCCCGGCCGCGCCGGTGGCCGTGACCGTGCCCGCGGCGGCCGCGCGGACCGCGCCGCGTATCGACGCGGAAGGGCTCGCCGGAGTGCGGCAGACGCTCGCCGCCGGCGGTGCCCCCGAGGAGCTGGCCGGCTCCGTCGCCGGGGCCCTCGGCGAGCAGGCCGCCGCGCTGCTGCGCGAGGACCCCTGGCAGCTGCTGGCCGTCCCCGGGGTGCGCCCCGAGCAGGCCGACGGCTTCGCCCGGGCCCTCCTCGGGGGGCAGTGCGGTGCCGGTGACGAGCGGCGGGTGCGGGCGCTGACGGTGCGGCTGCTGGAGCGCGCCGCGCTCGAAGGGCACACGGTGCGGGAGTTCCCGCAGCTGTGCGCCGCCCTGGCCGAGCACGCGGTGCCCGATCCCGAGGAGGCCCTGCGCGGCGCGGTCGAGGAGGGCGCGGCGCTGGTGTTCCAGGAGACCGTGGAGCCGCCCGGCGGCCCGCGCGGCGGCGCGGACGGCGGCGCGGACGGCACGGGCGAGGCGGAGGAGACCGGGGCGCCGGTGCGGCTGCTGCTGGGCCTGGAGCGCTGGGCGATGGCCGAGGAGAGCCTCGCCGACGGCCTGGCCCGGCTCGCGAACGGCCTCGCGAACGGCCCCGCGCCCGGGGCCGGTTCGGCCGCCGACTGGGCGGCGGCCGCCGAGGGCGCCCCCTCCCCGTCCGCCGCCGAGCTGATCCGGGCCGCCGCCGGCGCCGGGCTCGTCACCCACAGCGGGGGCGAGGCCGCCCGCGCCGAGGCCGTCGCGCTCGTCGCGGCCGCCCGCTCCCTGGGTCTGCGTGCCTGCGCCGCCGTCCACGCCGAGGACGGCAGGCGGCGGCTCGCGGAGCTCGGCGAGACGGAAGCGGTCACGGTCGCCGGGCTGCTGTCCGGCGTGGAGGGCCCGGGCCGCGACGCCGACGGCGCCCTCGCGCTCGACGTGCTGGCCGTCCTGGACGCTCCGCAGCTCGACGTCGAGACGGCGGCGCTGCTCGTCGAGTCGCTGGCGGACGGCAGTCGGCTGGTGCTCGGCGGCGACCCGGGCGTGCTGGGGTCGGCGGGCCCGGGCCGGGTGTTCGCGGACGTCGTCGCGGCCCGGATCTGCCCGGCCGTCGTCTCCCGCACGCCCGACGAGGGCCCGATCGGCGAGCTGGTCTCCGGCATCGGCGTCGGCGAGCTGGACCAGGCCGGTACCCCCGGCAAGGAGGTCGTCGTCGTCCCGGTGCGCGAGGCCGGGGAGGCGGTGCACCGCGCGGTGCAGCTCGTCGCGGACTCCGTTCCGCGCGCGATCGGCGTACCGGCCGAGCACACCCAGGTGATCACTGTGGGCCACGGCGGCCCGGCCGGCACCCGCGCGCTCAACGCGGCCCTCAAGCAGCGGCTGAACCCGGGGCCGGGCCGCTTCGCGGGCTTCGATCCGGGCGACCGCGTCGTGTACGGCCCGGCCCCGGGCCGCAGCCTGCCCGGCACGGTCGTCTCGGCGGACGCGGAAGGGCTGCGCCTGGACTGCGGGGGCACGCCCGTGCTCGTCCCGCGCGAGCGGGTGGGGGCGACGGTGCGCCACGGCTGGGCGGTCACCGCGCATCAGGCGGCCGGTGCGCGCTGGCCGGCGGCCGTGGTGGTGCTGCCGGGCGACGCGGGGCGGACGCTGACGCGCTCGTGGGTCTATACGGCGTTCGGCCGCGCCGAGCGGCATCTGTCCGTGGTGCACGGCGCGGGCACGGCGCTGCCCCGGGCGGTCGCCGAGGTGCCCGCCCAGGAGCGCGCCACCCGCCTGCGCGCGCTGCTGCGCGAGCACGAGGCGTTCACGGGCTGAAGCGGACCGAACCGAAAGGCCGGCCCGTGACGTCGGCTGCGCCGCCCGTCGGCGGCGCAGCCGTGCGCGGCCGGGCCTACCGCCTCACGCTGCGGACCACCGGCCCCGAGTCCGGGTCGTCCCCGTCGTCGGCACCGGCCCCGACGTCATCGCCGTCGTCGGTGTCATCCCCGTCGTCGCTGTCGTCGGCGCCGTCGTCGAGGTCCATCTCCTCGTCGAAGACCGCGCTGACGTCGAACCGGCAGACGACCCGCTGCGGATCGGCCTGGTCGAAGGGGGCGCTCAGCCACTCCCCCGGTTCCGCGAGGTCGTCGGCCGCGGCGACCCACAGGGTCGAGTCGCCCTCCTCCAGGCCGAACTCCTTGTGGCGGGAGGCGATCTCGTCCGGTTCGTACTCGCCGAAGAGGACACCGAGCGCGGCGTGCACACTGCTGCCCGCTCCGCCCCCGCTGCCCTGGACGCCCGTGTCGGGGTCCAGGTCCGGGTCGAGGTCGGCGACGCGCTGGGCCTGGGCGAGCAGACGCTGTGGTTCGACCACCGCGTAGTCCCGGCGGATGAGCACGCTCAGGGCGCTGGGCTCCTCCGGTCCGGCGTAGGCGGGCAAGGACTCGTCGGCGGGGATCTCGAAGGGCGTGACCTCGTCGTAGGCGTCGTAGAGCAGTTCGTCGTACGCCTCGGCTGTCGCGGCCAGCTCGTTGAACGCGGCGTAGACGGCCGGGTCGTCCTCCCCCGACCGGCGTTCGACGGCATCGAGGTGGCGGTCCAGCGCGGCTTTGACCGCCTCGGCGGCGGCGCGTACCTCGGCAGCAGTTGGCTGCGCAGCATCAGACATAGTGCAGACGCTATCCGCACCGGGCCCGTTCCCGCACAATAGATGCGATGCCGGAATACGAATTCTGTGATGTGTACGTTCCACGGGGGGTCTCCCGGGGCGCGGCCACACGCCTGCTGACCGATCATGCCGAGTACGGACACTGGGAGTTGGACCGACTGCGCCTGTATCCCGACGGCAGCCGCCGGGTGCGGCTCCGCCGCCGCATCATCCGCCAGGTGCGTGCCACCTGGTGACACGCCACGGAGCGGGCCCCCGCGATCGCGGGGGCCCGCTCCGTGGTGGTGCCGGTCGCTGTTCCTGGGCGCTCCGCCGTGAACTTCCCGGCCTCGCGCCCGGGTTCAGTTCTGGCCCGCCCGCGCGCGGCGGTACAGGGCCGCGCCGCCGAGCAGCATCGCGGCGCTGGCTGCGCCGGCCATGCCGAGCTCGCCCGCACCGGTGTGCGCGAGCTGGGCGGCGTGGTGCTGCGGGGCCTCGGCGGCGGCCTCCACGGCCGGGGCGTGCGCGGACTTGACCGCCGTGCCCGGGACGTGGTGGTGCGCCGGGGTCAGCGGGGTGTGCGGGGCCTGCGGCCGGTGCTCGCCGGAGGTCTCGCCCTCGCCCGGGGTGTGCGTGCCCGGCTGGTGGTCACCGGGGTTGTGGTGGGCCGGCGGGGTGCGGTCGTGGTCGTGACCGGCCGGCGGCTGGTGACCGTGGTGGTGGTCGTCGTCGCACGGCGGGTTCTCGTGACCGGGGGGCTGGTGCGGGGGCTTGTGGGCGTGGTGCTCGCCGGTATCGCGCCCGTGGTCGCCCTGGTTGACGCAGTCGTTGTCGTGGGCGCTGTTGCCGACACCCGCGACGTTGATGCTGTTGCCGCACGCGTTGACCGGAACGGTCACCGGCGCCTGGACGACATTGCCCGAGACCACGCCGGGGGATCCGGCGGCCTCGCCGCGGGCCGCGCCGGAGTGGTGCCCGCCGTGCCCCTCGTGGCCCTGGTGGTCACCCTTGCGGTGCCGGCCCGTGCCCTCGCCGCCGTTGTGGCAGTGGTTGCCCGTCGCGGAGTTCATCGCCCCCACGACGTTGACGGTGTTGCCGCACGCGTTCACCGGAACGTGGACCGGTGCCTGCACGACATTGCCCGAGAGCACCCCGGGGCTGCCCGTGGCGGCACCCTGGGCTCCGGAGTCCGCGTGGGCCATTCCGCCCGTCATCGCGAGCATGCCGGTCGCGGCGGCCGCGGTGAGCAGGCCCTTCTTCGTTGCCTGTCGCATGAGTTCTGCCCTTCTGCCTTCTGCATCCTGCGGAATTCGCGCGAATTCCCGGCGGTTCCGTGAATTGCGCTGGTGACGAAGCCCGGCGGCTCCGGAGTCCGTGGCACGCACTCCGGAGCCGCCGTGGTTCATACCCTCACGAAGAGGAGAACAACATCACTTGTTGATGCAGGTGTTGCCGGCAGCGGGGTTGAGAACTCCCACGACGTTGACGGTGTTCCCGCACGCGTTGGTGTCGACCGAGACGGGAACCTGGACGACGTTGCCCGAGACCACGCCAGGGTCGTTCACGGCCGCGCCCTGAGCTCCGCCGCTGGCGGCGGCCATACCCGCGCCCGCGAGCACGAGACCGCCGGTGACAGCGGTGGCGGCGACAACCCTCTTGATCATTGATCCTCCTTGTTGGCAATGCGGTCCCAGCCGCGGACCGCACACCTGTAACGACGAGGAGGTAATCGGGCTACGCAACCATCGGAGTTCTCACACTTTACGGTTAACTCGGCACGGATTTACGAAGGTTCACGCCCGATCGAGGAATCTGTCGAGCACCCGTACGCCGAACTTCAGCCCCTCGGTGGGCACACGTTCGTCCACGCCGTGGAACATTCCGGCGAAATCGAGCTCCGGCGGCAGCCGCAGCGGGGCGAAGCCGAAGCAGCGGATGCCGAGGTCGTCGAAGGACTTCGCGTCGGTGCCGCCGGAGAGCATGTACGGCACGGCGCGGGCGATCGGGTCCTCGGCGCGCAGCGCGGTCTGCATGGCCTCGACGAGCTCGCCGTCGAAGCTCGTCTCCAGCGCCTTGTCGGCGTGCACGTCCTCGCGCTTGACGCGGGGGCCGAGGATGCGGTCGAGGTCGGCGAGGAACTCCTGCTCGTGGCCGGGCAGGAAGCGGCCGTCGACGTGCGCGACGGCCTGCCCGGGGATCACGTTGACCTTGTAGCCGGCGCCGAGCATGGTCGGGGCGGCGGTGTTGCGCAGCGTGGTGCCGATCATCTTGGCGATGCCGCCGAGCTTGACGAGGGTGGTCTCCATGTCCTCGGGGTCGAGCGGGGTGCCGAGGGCGTCGGAGAGCTCGTCGAGGAAGGACCGTACGGTCTTGGTGACCCGGACCGGGAACTCGTGCCGGCCGAGCCGGGCGACGGCCTCGCACAGCTCGGTGATCGCGTTGTCCTTGTTGGTCATCGAGCCGTGGCCCGCCGTCCCCTCGACGGTGAGCCGCATCCAGTGCATGCCCTTCTGGGCGGTCTCGACCAGGTAGAGGCGCAGGTTCTCGTTGACGGTGAAGGAGAAGCCGCCGACCTCGCCGATGGCCTCGGTGACGCCCTCGAAGAGCCCGGGGTGGTGGTCCACGAGATGGCGGGCGCCGTAGGTGCCGCCGGCCTCCTCGTCGGCGAGGAAGGCGAGCACGATGTCGCGCGAGGGCCTGCGGCCGGTGCGCAGCCGGTCGCGGACGACGGCGAGCGTCATGGCGTCCATGTCCTTCATGTCCACCGCGCCGCGTCCCCACAGGCAGCCGTCGGCGATCTCGCCGGCGAAGGGGTGGTGCGTCCAGTCGTCGGCGTTCGCCGGGACGACGTCGGTGTGGCCGTGGATGAGGAGCGCGGGCCGGGAGGGGTCGGTGCCCTCGATGCGGGCCACGGTCGAGGCCCGTCCCGGGTGGGACTCGAAGATCTCCGGTTCGAGCCCGACCTCGGCGAGCTTCTCCGCCACGTACTCGGCGGCGGCGCGTTCCCCGGGGCCGGAGTGGTCGCCGTAGTTGCTGGTGTCGATCCGGATGAGATCCCGGCAGAGGTCGACGACCTCGTCCTCGGCGCCCCGGCCGCCTGTCCCCGTACCGGCCGGCTTCGACTCGCTCACGCTGCCTCCTTCGGTTCACTGCCCCCGGGGACGGCCGGATCGCGGCGGCCCGCGGGGGTGGTCTCCGGCCATCCTCCCTCTCCGGCCTCCCCGGCCCAAGGCCGCAATACCGCCGACATCCGCACGTCACAGTCCCGGCGGGCCCTCCCGGCCCCTCCGGGAGGCACACGAGCAGGTGATCGAGCACGGTCCGATGTTTGGTATTGTTTTCCTCGTCGGAAGGGAACGGCGAACGAGCCGGGAACGAACGGCAGACACCTTGTCCGGGTGGCGGAATGGCAGACGCGCTAGCTTGAGGTGCTAGTGCCCTTTATCGGGCGTGGGGGTTCAAGTCCCCCCTCGGACACCGGCGAAGGCCCCTGCGTCGAGCAGGGGCCTTCTGGTTTTCCCACTGGTTTTCCCGGTTGGCACCGGTTCACCGCGTGACCGGTGCCGTCCGCGGTCCGGCTCAGCCGGTCTTCCGTACGGCCGTCACCGCCGTCCCCTTGCCGCCGCCCCGCCGGGGCTTCGGTTCGGCGGGCGCCGCTGCCCGGCCGCCGGGCAGTACGCCGGGCACCCCCGCGGCGCTCGGCGCCACCGGTGTCCTCTCCGCGGCCGCCGGGGCGGCGGCACCGGCACGCGCCTCCTGGATCAGACGGTCCCGCATGGCCACGTACTTCGCGTTCAACTCGTCGACCTGGATGAACTTGTTCACGCCCCGGCCGGTGACCTTGGGCTCCTGGCCCTCCATGACGCGTACGTCCTGGATGTCCTGGATCCACTTCTCCATGTAGAGGGAGAGGCGGGGCAGCAGCAGCCGCAGGCTCGGGGAACGCAGGAACGGTTTGGCGTTCGGGTACTCGTACCAGCGCAGGATGTGCTCGGTGTTGTGCTCGTCGATGGGCGAGAGCCAGGACGTCACTTCGAACTGGTCGTTCTTGATGTGCACTTGGCACGGGAAGGTGAAGGTCACGTCGTAGTGGCTGGAGTTGGCCGGGTCGTTCTCGTCCTGGCCGTCGAAGGAGTAGCGCAGGGTCTGGCCGTCGGTCTCGAAGCGGGAGTTGGCGACCTTGGTCGCGGACAGATAGCGCTCCCGGCCGTCGAGTCCGAACTTGCGGGGCGTGCCGTACAGCAGCGCGTAGTCGATGTAGTTGAACCAGTGATCACGGTGGACGAACGTGATGTGGTAGAACTCCAGGACGCTTTCGATGTAGCGCGTGTAGTGGACGGGGCGCGGCCAGTGCATCGTCCAGTGGAGGAGGGGGTTGTCGGCCACCTCGGGGGCGATCTGGACGTCGGGGAGTTCGGCCCGCTGATCGCCCCACCACAGCCACACGAGTCCGTGTGCCTCGCGCACGGGGTGAACAGGTACCCGGAGCGAGGCCGGTATTCGAGCCCCGGTGCCCAGCGCCGGTATGGCTTTGCACGCACCGTCGGTCCCGTAGCGCAGACCGTGGTACGGGCACTCGATCGTGTTGCCCTTCATCCGGCCGTCGCCCAGATTGGCGCCCTTGTGCGGGCAACGGGCGCCCTGGCACACGAGGTTGCCGTCCAGGTCGCGCCAGAGCACCAGGTTCTCGCCCATGCGGCGGACGCCGACGGGCTTGTCGTTGCCGACCTCCTTCGTCTCAAGGATCGGATACCACTGGTTGGGGATCATCTGGTCTCCTTCAACTGTGTGCCGTGTCCGGCCCCGGGTCCGCCCCGCCGGCGGCCGTGGTCCCGGCGGCGGCCTCCGCGCTCTCCACGACGTCGACGGTGCCGGTGTCCCCGTCGACGACGACCATGTCGCCGGTGTTGATGCGCTGCGTGGCGTACTTGGTGTTCACGACGGACGGCACGCGGAACTCGCGGGAGACGATCGAGCTGTGCGAGAGCATCGAGCCGATGTCGGTGACCACGCCGCCGGCGATGGCGAACAGCGGGGTCCAGGAGGCGTCGGTGTAGCGGGTGACGAGGATCTCGCCGGGCTCGAACTCGTCGGCCTGCCAGACGAGGTCCTCCACGATCCGGGCGCGGCCGATGACGCGTCCAGGGCTGGCGCCGAGGCCCGTGATCCGGGAGCTGCCGGGTGCGGGGCGCACGGCCTGGGTGATGTCGTGCTCGCCGATGAAGGTGAGCGGGGGCTCGGGGAGCCGCTTGCGGTACTCGTGGAGGCGCCGGGCGGCGTCGACGCGTTCGCGCGAGAAGGCCGCCGACTCCTCGGCGCTGCCCGCGAGATAGGCCCGGACGTCCTCGAAGTCGAGGTAGGGGACCTCGTCGGCGGAGTGCAGCACGCCGGCTTCGGCGAGGCGGCGGCCGACCTCGTAGACGACGTTGCGCACCAGCCAGATCGAGGTGATCATCGACATGCGGGTGATCTCGCGGAGTTCGCTGCACAGCGCGTACAGCGAGATGACCGTCTCGATGGTCTTGCGCTGCGGCAGGGCGAGTTCGCGGAGGATCTCCCGCGAGTCGTCGTGGTGGCCGCTGCTGCGGCGCAGGATGTCGTCGACGGAGAAGCCGTCGGAGGCGTAGCGGCGGATCATCTGGAAGATGTAGGACGGGTCGTCGATCCACCGCGGGTGGGTGATCTCCATCTCCTGGTGGCCGCGGGTGCCGTTGGCGCGCAGGAAGGGTTCCATGTGGCGCTGCCAGAACGCGGCGCCCTCGGTGTCGGCGCGCAGGGTCTCCTCGATGGTCTCCAGGGGCGTGTCCTCGATGATCGCGAGGACGCGGGGGCGGTCCTTGGCGGCCTGGGCCAGGGACCACAGCTCCTTGGCGGACTCCACGGTGCGCAGGCTGGACATGTCGGTCTTGATGCGGTTCTGCAGGTTCTCGCCGTCCTCGCCGAGCCACATGCGGCACAGTTCGGTGAGGATGCCGTAGAAGCCGAAGGCGTTGATGTAGTACGGCATGTAGCCGACGTGCATGTCGTGGAACCAGCCGAGGTGGCGGCCGAGTTCGGCGTGCAGTTCGCGGCGGCTCATGCGGCGCAGGTCCAGTCGGCGGGCGCGGTCGAACTCGTAGAGCCGGGAGGTGGTCATCTCCTGGGCGCGGCCCTTCATGCGCAGGGCCTCGGCGGCGGTGCAGCGCAGCCAGTGGGCGGTGGAGCGGGCGTCCTCCAGGCCGCCGGGGAACTTCCCGAAGGGGTTGGTGTAGTCGGCGGCGTCGACCTCCTCGCTCATGAAGCGCTTGGTGAAGTGCTTCTGGTCGCGGGTGGGCAGGGCCTGGCCGAGCAGGTGGGCGCTGTAGGAGATGTTGAGGTAGACGTGGCCCTGGAAGAAGCCCATGTGCAGGTCGGGGTCGCCGGTCTCGCGCACGCCGAGGGCGGCGGCGCAGTCGGTGTGCACGTGCTGCTGGTAGTAGCGGGCGAAGCTCAGGCCGAGCGGGGTCATGAGCCCGACGAAGATCTCGCCGATGTCCATGCGGGACCACAGGGTGCCGGTGCGTACGGGTTCGGGCTGCGGGGTCACGTACGGGCTGAGGGTGCCCCGCTCGTCGGTGCCCTCGGGGGCGGGCCGGGTGGTGATGGGGCGGGTCTGGAAGAGGTGGAAGGTGCCCTCGCGCAGGCCCCATTCGATGTCCTGCTCGCTGCCGTAGTGGGCGCGGACGCGCTGGCCGAGCCGGGCGAGTTCGGCGAGGCGTTCGTGGGTGAGGCAGGGGACGTCGCGTTCGGCGGGGTCGACCTTGGTCATGCCGATCCTGCCGGGGGCGAGCGGGGCCCATTTGGCGACCTTGTAGCGCACGCGTTCCTCGACGACCTCAAGGCTGCGGTCGTCGACGACGAACAGGTCGCTGGAGACCCGGCCGGAGACGAGCCCCTCCCCCAGTCCCTGGCAGGCCTCGACGACGATGCGGTGCGGGCGGGCGCTGACGGGGTCGACGGTGAACAGCACGCCGCTGACGTCGCAGTGCACCATCTCCTGTACGACGACGGCCATGGCCTCGGCGGCGGCGCCCTCGCGGTAGGCGGTGGCGCGGGCGGAGTACAGGGAGGCCCAGCACTGCCGGACGGCGTCGAGGAGGTCGGCGTCCCCGGCGACGTCGAGGACGGTGTCGTGCTGGCCGGCGAAGGAGCGGGTGGCGGAGTCCTCCTTGAGCGCGGAGGAGCGCACGGCCACGCGCGGGCGGCCGAGTTTCTCGTAGGCGGCGAGGATCTCGTCGGCGAGGGGCGCGGGGAGCCGGGTGGCGAGGATGAGTTCGCGGGCGGCCGGGCCGTCGAGTCCCTGGAGCCGGCGGTCGAGTCCGGTGTCGGCGAGGTGGGCCCGGAACAGGCGGGTGGTGACGCAGAAGGCGGGCGGGACGGGCAGTCCCGCCGCGAGGAGGTCGGCGAGCCGGGCGGCCTTGCCGCCCAGCACCGCGGGGTCGGCCTGCTCGGGCCCGCCGAGGACGACCACGTTGCCTGCCGGTGCGGCGCTCTTGGGGGCCGGGGTGGCCGTGGCGGTGGCTGCGGTGGGACGGGTTGCCATTTCGAGCCTCTCCTGAGTGGTTCGGGGGCTGCTGGGGCCGCGGGGGGGTGGGGATGTGCTCAGGCGGTTTCGTTGACGGCCGTGAAGGCGCGGAACTGTTCGCGGGGGACGGGCCGGTGGACCTCGATGCCGGTGAAGCCGGCGCTCTCCAGCTGGGCACGCAGTTCGTCCTCGTGGGGCAGCGGTCCGCCGAACTCGGCGTAGGTGAACCACAGGCTGAGCACGTCCAGGCCGATGCTGCCGCCCTGGCAGGAGGTGGTGAGCAGGAGCCGGCCGCCGGGGGCGAGCAGGGCGCGGGCGCGTTCGAGGGCGGCGGTGCGCTCGTGCTCGGGGAAGTAGTAGATGTTGTTGTGCAGGGTGACGAGGTCGAACTGGGGCTCAAGGTCGAGGGTGCGCAGATCGCCCTGGCGGGTCTCGACGCGGTCGGCGAGCCCCCATTCGGCCATGTTCTTGGTGGCGGTCTCGGCGACGTCGGCCTGGAGGTCGACGGCGAGGGCGGAGAGCCGGGGGTTGAGTTCGGCGGCGTACTTCACGTGGCTGCCGCTGCCGCAGCCGATCTCCAGCAGCCGCTGGGGCTTGTCGCGTTCCAGGACGCGGTCGATGGCCGCGCGGACGAGGGGTTCGACGACGCGGGTGGAGCGGGCGATGACGAGTCCGTCCTGGTCGGCGAGGGCGAAGCGTTCGCCGGTGGCGGCCATGCGGGGGGCGCCCAGCAGTACGGGCACGTGGAAGCGCAGGACTTCCTCCAGGGCGGCGGCCAGCGCGTCGTTGCCGGCGTGGGCGAAGGTGCGGGCGGCGATCGACCTCAGCCGGTAGGCGCCTTCGCGGCGGTCGATCTCGCCGAGGCGGACGCCCATGTCGAGCCAGGCCCGCAGGCGTTGCAGGTCCTCGCGGCTCTCCGGGGGGACGCCGAGGCGTTCGGCGAGGGATTCGAGGTCGCAGGGGCGTACGGCGAGCGCGGCGAGCACCCCCGTGCCGGTGGCGGAGGCGAGCCAGGCGGCCCGGTAGACGGGGGTGATGAACCCCTTGGAGACCGCGAGGAGCAGCGGCATCCGCCAGTCGGTGACGATACGGGCGGCGGTCATCAGGTCGCCGACGGGGCGTGCCAGGCGTCCGGCGACGCCGGTGACCGGGCTGAGCAGGTTCATCGTTCCTCATCTCTTAAGGAGACCCTCGGCCGGCGCCGAGAGTGCGCGAAAAGCTCTGGTCAAGTGGCGGCCGACGCGGCGGCGAGCCGGTCGAGTTCCGTGTGCAGTTCCCGCAACAGGGGCTTGCGCGCGGGGCCGTTGAGGTAGAAGTGGCCGCCGGGCAGGTGGTGGCGCAGGAAGGAGCCCGTGGTGTGGGGGCGCCACGCCTCCACGTCCTCGGGGCCCGCGATGGGGTCGCCGGCGGCGGAGAAGGCCGTCATGGGGCAGGTCAGGGGCCGTCGGGGCCGCCAGCGGTAGGTGCCGCAGACGGTGAGGTCGGCGCGCAGGACGGGCAGTCGCCGCTCGAAGTACGCGCCGCCGGCCGGGTTCGCGCCGGTGTGGCCGAGGCCGCCCAGTCCGTCGGCGAAGCCGCGCAGCGCGGCGTCGGAGAGCAGGTGGTCGGCGCGTTCGCCGTAGAGGTGGGGTGCCCTGCTGCCGGAGGCGAACAGGTGCAGGGGTCCGGGCTCGCCGCGTTCGCGCAGCGCGTGGGCGACCTCGTGGGCGAGGAGGGCGCCCATGCTGTGGCCGAAGAACGCGTACGGCCTGTTCAGGAGCCCCTCCGTGAGGAGGGCGGCGGTGAGGTCGGCGACGAGCGGGGCGGCCCGGGTGTACGGGGCCTCGCGCAGGCGCAGTCCGCGGCCGGGGAGTTGGACGGCGGTGACCTCGGTGCGGCCGCCGAGGTGGGGCTGCCAGTCGCGGTAGACGGAGGCGGTGCCTCCGGCGTAGGGGAAGCACACCAGCCGCAGTGCCGCGTCGGGGACGGGGTCGGCGCCGTAGCGCGGGAACCACAGGGAGCCGGGGGCGAGGAGGTCAGCGGGCGACATGCTTGCGGCCCTCCGGTGAGTCGAGCCAGGCGAGGGTGCGGCGCATGCCTTCCTCGAAGCCGACGGGGCTCTTGAAGCCGAAGTCCTCCTGGGCGCGGTCGATGGCGTAGGACTGGTCGCGGTCGAAGAGGTGCACGGCGTGCCGGGTCAGCACGGGCCGGGCGGAGATGCCGAGGAGTCCGTAGAGCTTCTCGGAGAGGGTGGCGACGGCGGTGGCCACGGGGGTGGCGAGGCTGAGCCGGGGCGAGGGGGCGCCCAGGCCCCGGGCGAGGGCCTCGACGTACTCGCGCCAGGTGGTCCGTTCCGGGTCGCGCAGGTTGTAGACGCGGCCGGCGGTGACGCTCGCGTCGCAGGCGTCGATCATGGCGTCGGCGGCGTTGGTGACGTACAACAGCCCGGCGGGGACGCGTCCTTGGCGGATGTAGACCATCTGCTTGGCGAGCAGCAGATTGGCGATCTCGATGACGAAGTCCTTGCTGCCGGGCCCGTAGACGGACACGGGCCGGACGACGGTGACGGGGACGCCGGTGCGGCGGCCGGTCTCGCGGACGGCGCGTTCGCCCAGGAGTTTGCTGCGGTTGTAGGGCAGGCCGATGTCCCGGGGTTCGGTGGCCTCGCCGCAGGGGCGTACGGGGTAGCCGTAGACGTCGGTGGTGCTCACGTGCAGGACGCGCTGGACGGTGCCGGCGTGGGCGGCGGCCTCGACGACGTTCGTGGCGCCGGTGATGTTCACGCGCCGGAAGTCCTCCCAGGGGCCCCAGTCGGCGGATTTCCCGGCGCAGTTGTAGACCTGCCGGACGCCGGCCGTGGCGCGGCGCAGGCTCTCGGGGTCGTCGAGGTCGCCGGTGACGGTCTCGGCGGCCCGGTCGGCGAGGCCGGTACGGTCGCTGCCGGCGCGGACCAGGACGCGGACGCGGTGGCCGCGTTCGGTGAGCCGGCGCACCAGGTGGCCGCCGATGAATCCGCCGGCGCCGGTGACCAGGACGTCTGCCGGGCGGTCGGGAGCGGTCTCGTCGTGCTGCTCGCTGAACTGGTCGTTGTGCTGGTCGTTGTGCTGCTCGTTGTTGATGGCCATCGCCTTCACACCAGGAGGTCGAGGGAGTGTTCGAGGTCGACCTCGTTGTGGTCGACGTTGATGAAGAAGCGCAGCCGGCTCTTGTCGCGTTCGACGGCCGGGTAGCCGATGGGCATGACGTTGATCCCCTGCTCCAGCAGGGAGTTGGACAGCGCCATGGTCTTCTCCCAGTCGCCGGTGATCACCGGGATCACGGCGGAGGCCCGGGAGACGCCGATGTCCAGTCCGCGGGCGCGTGCCTCGGCGCGGAAGTGGTCGGAGAGCTGCCGCAGCCTGCTGACCCGCTGCGGTTCGGCCCGCAGCACCCGCAGGGCCTCCAGGGCGGCGGCCGCGTTGGCCGGGGAGATGCCGGTGGAGAAGATGTGCAGGGGGGCGGTGAACTTCAGGTATTCCACGATCGGTTGCCGGGCGGCGATATAGCCGCCGAGGCTGCCGATGGCCTTGCTGAGGGTGCCCATCCACAGGTCGACGTCGGCGCGGTCGACGTCGTAGTGCTCGCCGATGCCGCGTCCGGTGGCGCCGAGGACGCCGATGGAGTGCGCCTCGTCGATCATCAGCATCGCGCCGTGCCGTTTCTTGACCTCGATCAGACGGGGCAGGTCGGGCAGGTCGCCGTCCTGGCTGTAGGCGCCCTCGACGACCACGAGCGCGCGGCGGTGCCGGTGCCGCAGGGCGGCCAGGACGGAGTCGAGGGCCTGCCAGTCGTTGTGCGGGAAGGGCCGGCGGCGGGCGCCGGACAGGACGCTGCCGCGCACGGTGGAGTCGTGGCTCCACTCGTCGTGGACGATGAGGTCCTCGGGGCCGAAGAGGTGGCCGACGGTGGCGACGTTGGTGGCGTGTCCGCCGGCGAAGACGATGGCCGCCTCGGTGCCGAGGAACGAGGCGATCTCCGCTTCGAGTTCGTGGTGCAGCGGGGTCTCGCCGAACAGCAGCGGCGTCGCCGAGGCGGAGGTGCCGTACTGGTCGATGGCCTCCTTGGCGGCCCGGCGCACCTGGGGGTGGTGGGACAGGCCCAGGTAGTTGAAGGCCGCGAAGTTGACGACCTTGCGGCCGCCGACGGCCGCGACGGCGGCGTTGAAGCCCTCGTGGGTGCGGCCGTAGGGGTTCGACCCGCTGGAGCGGGTCTGGCGCAGCCGGCCCTGGAGTTCGGCGTACTCGGCCCACTCCTCGAAGGCGTACTCCTGCTTCACCGGGCTCCCTCCGGGCGCCGGCCGCGTCGGTTCCGGGCGCGGTGCGGGGACCGGCTCGGCTGCGGCGCCGAGCCGGTCGACGATGTCCCGGACCGTCGGGTCCTCGGGCAGGTCACGTTCCAACTCCTCCATCCGGTCGGGGAACTGCGCGGCGATGCTGCGCTGGAGGTCGGTGCGCATGAGCGAGTCGAAGCCGAGGTCGACGCCGAGGCGGGCGTGCGGGGGGATCCGCTCGGCGGGGAACCCGCAGATGCGGGCGATGTGGGCCATGACACCGACGGCGGGTTCGGGGTAGGAAGTAGCGGGCGCGTACGGGGTCGTGGCGCCGGTCGTGCGGTACTGCCCGTTCGGGCCGGGTGCTCCGGCCCCGTACGGGGTGGTGCCGCCGGACGGGGACACGGCCCGCGCGTACGGGTCCGGTGGTACGGCCGTGTCGTGGCCGTACGCCCCCGCCGGGGTCGGCGCCGTGGCTGCCTCCGTGAACGCGCCCTGACCGGACGGCAGTCCGGGCCCGTACGGGTCCGCCGTCGGCTCCGGTGCCCGGAACCAGTACGGCTCGCGTTCGAAGACCGTGTGCGGCACCGGCACCCGGCGCGGCGGGTGCTCGCGGTCCAGGGCCGCCCAGTCCACCGCGCCGCCCGCGCAGTGCAGCCGGCCCAGCGACTGCAGGACCGTCTCCCACGCGTCCGCGCCGCGCCGCAGCGACGGCAGCCACAACGGGGCGGCCCCACCGTCCTGTTGGGCGACGGTCATGGAGCGGCACAGATTGAGCAGCGTCGGGTGCGGGCCGATCTCGACGAAGGCGTCGCAGCCGCGCTCGCGCAGTGCCGTGAAGCCCTCGGCGAAGCGGACGGTGCCGAGCAGGTGCGCGGTCCAGTAGGCGGCGTCCACGCGCCCGGCGGCCTCGCCGGTGGCATCGGAGATCCACGGGATCGCGGGCTCGCCGAAGGCGATACCGCTCGCGGCCTCGCGCAGCGGCCCGGCGGCGCCGGTCATCAGAGGTGAGTGGAAGGCGTGGGCGACGGCCAACGGCTTCACGGTGACGCCGCGTTCCCTCAAGGTCGTGCCCGCGCGGGCGATCTCGTCGGCGTCGCCGGAGAGCACGAGGTGGTCGTGGGTGTTGACGGCGGCGACGGCCAGCGTGGGGTGTTCGCCGGCGGCGGCGCGCACGGCCGCCGGGTCCCCGACGCACGCGATCATCGCGCCCCGGCCGGGCTGTTCGCCCATGAGCCGGCCGCGTTCGGCGGCCAGCCGCAGCGCGTCCTCCAGAGGGAGCGCGCCCGCGACGCTCGCGGCGGCGAGCGCGCCGACGCTGTGGCCGAGGACGGCGGCCGGGCGGACGCCGAGGGACATCCACACGTCGGCGAGGGCGATTTCGAGGGCGACGAGGGCGGGCTGGCAGTGGCGGGTGTCGCGCAGCCGGGCCGCGGCCCGCTCGCCCTCGCCGAACAGCAGCTCGGGCAGGGGCAGGCCGAGCAGCGGCCGCAGTACGGCGTCGGCCCGGTCGAGGGTGCGGGTGAAGACGGGGTGGGTGCCGTACAACTCGCGTCCCATGCCCGGGTGCTGGGTGCCCTGCCCGCTGAAGAGGAAGGCGGTCCGGGGCGCGGGCCCGCCGTGCGTCTCCCCCAGGACGACGTTCGTCGCGGCGCGGCCGCGGGCGAGGTCGTCGAGCGCGGCGTCGAGTCCGGCGGCGTCGGCTGCGGTGAGGACGGCGCGGTGGGCGAGGTGCGCGCGCCCGGTGTTGGCGGCGTGGCACACCTCGCGTACGGGCACGTCGGGGTGGGCGGCGAGGTGGGTGCGGTAGCGGCGGGCGAGTCCGGCCAGGGCGGTGGGGGTGTGCGCGGACAGGCACAGGGCGTGCCGTGGCCGTACGGGTGCCTCGGCGGGCGGGGCGGGTTCGGGGGCGGCTTCCAGGACGATGTGCGCGGTGGCGCCGCCGAATCCGAAGGAGCTGACCCCGGCGCGGGCCGGCCGGTCGCCGTCCGCCGTGAGCGGGTGGCGGCGCACGGGCACGCGCAGTCCCGAATCCTCCCAAGTGAGGGCCCGGTTGGGGGTGTTCAGGTGCAGGGTGGGCGGGATCTCGCGGTGCCGGACGACGAGGGCGGCCTTGATGAGTCCGGCGATGCCGGCGGCGGCCTCCAGGTGGCCGATGTTGGTCTTGACGGAGCCGACGAGGCAGGGCCGCCCGGTGCGTCCGGCCCCGTACAGGGCGGCGAGGGCCTCCCATTCGACGGGGTCGCCGAGGGCGGTGCCGGTGCCGTGGGCCTCGACGTAGTCGACGGTGTCCGCCTCGATGCCGGCCCGGTCCAGGGCGCGGTCCATCACGGCGCGCTGGGCCGAACCCCGGGGCGCGGTCAGTCCGTTGGCGCGGCCGCCGTGCCCGGTCGCGGAGCCCCGGAGGACCGCGTGGATCCGGTCGCCGTCGGCGAGGGCGGCGGTCAGGGGTTTGAGGAGGACGAGGCCGACGCCCTCGCCGCGTACGTAGCCGGAGGCGGCGTCGTCGAAGGTGCGGCAGCGGCCGTCGACGGAGAGCATGCGGCCCCGTCCGAAGGCGACCGAGAGGCCGGGGGTGATGATGAGGTTGACGCCTCCGGCGAGGGCGCTCGCGCACTCGCCGGTGCGCAGGCTCTGGCAGGCCAGGTGTACGGAGGCCAGCGAGGAGGAGCAGGCGGTGTCCAGCGCCAGGCTGGGGCCGGAGAGGTCGAAGTGGTAGGAGAGCCGGTTGGCGGCGATGGAGTGGGCGTTGCCGGTGGCCGAGTGGACGTCGACGGCGTCGAGGCGCGGCATCTGGAGCTCGGCGTAGTCGTGGCTGCTGATGCCGATGAAGACTCCGGTGTCGCTGCCGGCGAGCCGTGCCGGGGCGAGGTGGGCGTCCTCGAATGTCTGCCAGGCGACTTCGAGCAGGAGCCGCTGCTGGGGGTCCATGCGCTCGGCCTCGCGGGCGGAGATCCCGAAGAAGCGGGCGTCGAACTCGTCGACGCGGTCGAGGAATCCGCCGTGCGGGGGTGCGTCGACGCGTGCGGCGTCCCAGCGTTCGCGGGGTACTTCGCCGATGGCGTCGCGGCCGTCGAGGAGGAGCCGCCAGTAGCTGTCGATGTCGGGGGCGCCGGGGAAGCGGCAGCCCATGCCGACGATCGCGATCGGTTCCCCGGCGTCCGGGGCGGCGCGGTGCCGGCGCGCGGGGGTGCCGGTGCGGTCGGGGCGGGCGAGACGGGCGGCGAGTGCGTCGACCGTGGGGTGGTCGAAGACGAGGGTGGGGCTGAGCTCGCGGCCGAGGTGGGCGGCGAGTTCCCGGGTGACGGCGACGGCCTGCCGGGAGTCCAGGCCCAGGGAGGTGAACGGCAGCCGTGCGTCGACGGCTTGGGGATCGAGGCCCAGCCGGTCGGCGATGCGGGCCCGCAGCCACACCGCGATCTCCGTCTCGGTGCCGGCGGTGGCGGTGGCGGCCGCCTGGGGCGGCTGCTCGGCGAGCAGCAGCTCGACGAGGGTGTCGGTGTGCGGCCGTACGAGCAGTTCGCCGACCGCCACGGGGACGCCGAACTCGTCCTCCAGCTCGCGTACGCACTCCAGCAGGGCCGGGTAGGAAATGCCCAGTTCGGTGAAGGAGCGGCCCTGGATGTCGCTCGCTGCGGTGGCGGCGGCCAGGACACGGGTGACGGCGGCCGGTACGTGCTCGCGCCGCCGGGCGAGCGGTACGGGCTCGCGGGCGGGGGTTTCGTCGCGTGCCACGCTGGCGGCCAGGACCTCGAAGGCGAGGCCGTCCAGTGCCCGGCGGCACGCCTGCCGTTGGATCTTGCCGCTGGTCGTCTTGGGCACGGTGGAGCGCCTGAGCAGCACGATCGTGTGCGGGGCGACCTGGTGTTCCTCGGCGATGGCGGTGCGCAGGGCCGCGAGGACCGCCGACGGTTCGCCGCCGCCCTGTATCTCGTAGGCGAGCGCGAGCTGTTCGCCCTGGGCGGTGGCCAGGCCGAAGGCGGCGCCGCTGCCCGCGCGGACGGCCGTGGAGGCCTTCTCGGCGGTGAGTTCGATGTCGTGCGGGAAGAAGTTGCGGCCCTGGACGATGACGATGTCCTTGGTGCGGCCCACCACGTACAGCTCGCCGTCGCGCAGGAAGCCGAGGTCGCCGCTGCGCAGATGGCCGTGCTGGTGCTGCTCGCCGGGGATGCGGGCGCCGAAGGCGGCGGCGGTGGCGTCGGGCCGTTGCCAGTAGCCGTCGGCGACGTTGGGTCCGGCGATCCAGATCTCGCCGACGTGCCCGTCCTCGCGGCGGTGTCCGGTCTCCGGGTCGACGACGGCGACCTCGACGTCCTCGACGGGGGTGCCGCAGCTGACGACGCGGGTGGTGCGCGCGTCGCCGGTGGCGGGTCGGGCCTCGCCCTGTTCGAGGGCGGTGGCGTCGAACTCGCCGGTGGTGGGCGGGCGGTGGGTGTCGAAGCCGGTGACCATCAAGGTGGCCTCGGCCAGCCCGTAGCAGGGCAGCAGGGCGCGCCGGGCGAAGCCGCAGGGCGCGAAGTGCCGGGCGAAGCGCTCCAGGGTCTCGGCCCGTACGGGTTCCGCGCCGTTGAGGGCGAGCCGCCACCGGCTCAGGTCCAGGCCCTCGCGCTGTTCGGCGGTGATGCGGCGGACGCACTGCTCGAAGCCGAAGTTGGGGGCGACGCTGGTGGAGGAGCCCGTGCGGGACAGGGTCTCCAGCCACAGCAGGGGGCGGCGCACGAAGGTGGCCGGGGCCATCAGATGGGCGGGGAAGCCGCCGTAGAGCGGGGTGAGGATGCCGCCGATGAGCCCCATGTCGTGGTAGGGCGGCAGCCAGGAGACCATGCCGGATTCGGGGCCGTGCGCGAGCTGGTGGTGGATCGAGCGGAGGTTGCGCACGAGGTTGCGGTTGCTGACCATGACCCCTTTGGGGGTGGCGGTCGAGCCGGAGGTGTACTGCAGGAAGGCCAGGGAGGTGTCCTCGGTGCCGGGGTCCCGCCAGTTCCCGGCGTCGGCCTCGTCGAGGTCGCCGGGGGTCAGCCAGGTCAGTCCGGCCAGGCCCAGGGCGGCGAGTTCGGCGGGCCGGTGCGTGGCGGCCTCGCGCACGTCGGGGGTGGTGAAGGCGTGCGTGGCCCCGCAGTCGCGGGCGATGGCGGCGAGCCGGGGCACGGTCTGCCCGAAGCGGGCGGAGTCCGGCGGGTAGGCGGGGACGGCGACGGCCCCGGCGTACAGGCAGCCGAGGAAGGCCGCGACGTAGTCGAGGCCCGGCGGCTGCAGCAGCAGGACGGGCCTGCCGGTCTGCCGCTCGCGGCGCAGGCGTCCCGCGACGGTGCGGGCGCGCAGGTCCAGTTCCGCGTAGGTGCACGTCCCCTGCTCGCCGTCGGTCCCGGTCAGGAAGCGGTAGGCGAGCTGGTCGGGGGCGAGTTCGCGGCGGCGCCGGAGCAGCCCGGCCACGGTGCGCGGTTCCGCGCCCCGCCAGTGCTCCTCGACGCGCTCGGCGCGCCCCGGGTTGCGGCTAGAGCCTCGGCTCACGGTGGTCTCCGTCATCAGGTGCTGGCAGTGCCCGCGGGCTCTGCGGTGGTCCGGTGCGTGGGGTGGGCCGTCTGCCGGTCGAGCTGCCGGTAGTCGGTCTTGCCGTTGGCGTTGTGCGGGAGTTCGTCCAGGCGGGTCGCCGTGCGCGGGAGCATGTACCGGGGCAGGAGCCGGGCACAGTGCTGTTTGATCTGTACGAGGCCGGGCCGCAGGGCTCCGGGCCGCAGGGTGTAGTAGAGGGCGATGTGTGCCGTCCCGTCGCCGCCGGCGACCAGGACGGCGGCCTCGGCGATGGCCGGGTGGCGCAGGACGGCGGCTTCGATCTCGCCGAGTTCGACGCGGTAGCCGTGCAGTTTGACCATGCGGTCCTTGCGGCCGCGGTAGACGAGGAGCCCGTCCTCGTAGGTGACGAGGTCGCCGGTGGGGTGCCGGCCCTGGCAGTGCAGGGCGGCGGCGGGCTCGTCGGCGCGCCGCCAGTAGCCGGGGGTGACGCAGTCCCCTTCGACGATCAGTTCGCCGACGGCGCCGGGCAGTTCGACGGCGCGGCCGTCGTCGACGACGCTGACGCAGGCCCCGGGGACGGGCCGGCCGATGGGCACGGGCGTGTCGCGTTCGAGGTCCTTGGGGCGGACGCGGTGGTAGGTGCACACGTTGGTCTCGGTGGGCCCGTAGAGGTTGTACAGGGCGGTGTGCGCGGGCAACCGGTCGGCGAAGGCGCGCAGTTGCGGGATCGGGAAGACCTCTCCGGCGAACAGGACGTAGCGCAGGCTCGCGGTGACGTCGTCGGTGAGCACGCCGGAGGCCGTCAGCAGGTGCAGGATGGAGGGCACCGAGTACCAGACGGTGACGCCGTGTTCGCGGATGCCGTCGGCGAGGGCGGCCACGTCGCGGGCCCGGCTGTCCTCGACGATCCACACGGCGGCGCCCACGGACAGCGCGACGAACAGGTCGAAGGTGGACAGGTCGAAGTTGAACGAGGCGTGGTTGGCGAAGACGTCGTCGGCGCCGACGTCGAGTTCGGCGCGGGCCCAGCCGATGAAGTTGGCCAGGTTGCGGTGCGTGATCTGCACGCCCTTGGGGACGCCGGTGGAGCCGGAGGTGTAGAGGATCGCGGCGAGGTCGCAGGGCTGCAGGACGGGCATGATGGTGATCCGTCCGGCGGTGGTGCGCGCGAAGTCGGCCCAGGTGTGCACCGGGACGCCCCCGACGCTCGTGGCGCCCGCCTCGCCGGTGGTGACGACGGCCTTGAGGGAGGCCGGCAGCGTCTGCCCTTCGAGGAGGGCGAGGTGGCGGGCGTCGGTGAACAGCACGACGGGTTCGGCGTCGGCGAGGATGGCCCGCACGCGGGCGGGGGGCGCTCCCCCGTCGACGGGGACGTAGGCGCAGGCCGCCTGCACGGTGGCGACGATGGCCTCGGCGTAGCGGGGGTGCTTGTCCATCCAGATCGCGGCCCGGTCCCCGGCCTGGAGCCCGAGGTCCAGCAGCCGGGAGGAGAGCGCGTCGACGCGGGCGGTGAACTCGGCGTAGGTCAGCGGCTCGGGGCCGACGAAGGCGGGGCGCGCGTCGTGCTCGGCGGGGAAGTCCCGGCGCAGCCGGATGACGCGGCCGGTGGTGCGGGTGGTCATGGGCGCTGGTCCTCCTTGTGCGGGGCGCCGTGCGGCAGCACGCCGGTCTCCCGGGCGGAGTCGACGAAGATCTCCGTGGCGAGGTCGAGGTCCCGTTCGGTGTGCTCGCAGGTGACGCTGACGCGCAGCCGGGCGTCGCCGAGCGGGACTCCGGGGTAGACGACGGTCTGGCAGAACAGGCCGCGGGCGCGTACGGCGCGGCCCATCTCCATGGCCTGGCGCTCGTCGCCGATGACCAGGGGCAGGATCGCGCTCTCGGTGCGCTCCAGGTCGAAGCCGGCGCCGCGCAGCCGCTCGCGCAGCGCGGTGATGTTGGCCCACAGCCGGGTCAGGCGCTCGGGTTCGGCCTCAAGGACGTCGAGGGAGGCGATGAGTCCGGCGGCGACCCCGGCGGGGATGTTGGCGGCGAAGACGTAGGAGTTGGAGTAGTGGCGCAGGTACTCGACGACGTCCTCCTCGCCGACGAGGAAGCCGCCCATGCCCGCGAGGGCCTTGCTCATGGTGCCGAGTTCGAGGTCGACCTCGCCCTTGAGGCCGAAGTGCTCGGCGGTGCCGGAGCCGCGCTCGCCCAGGACGCCGGTGGCGTGGGCGTCGTCGACGAGGACGCGCGCGCCGTAGGTCTTGGCGAGGCGGACGATCTCGGGGAGGTCGCAGAGGTCGCCGTGCATGCTGAAGACGCCGTCGGCGACGATCAGGGTGCCGCCGGTGCCGGCGTCGGTGGCGCGCTGGAGGACCTTCTCCAGGTCCGTCATGTCGTTGTGCTGGTAGATCTTGCGTATGGCGCCGGAGAGCTTGCCGCCGTCGACGATGCTCATGTGGTTGAACTTGTCGATGACGAGGGTGTCGTAGCTCTTGACGAGCCCGGAGATCGCGCCGAGGTTCGCGGCGTAGCCGCCGGGGTAGACGATGCAGGCCGGGCGGCGTTTGAAGGCGGCGAGCCGGCGTTCGAGCTCCTTGTGGAGCATGTTGGTGCCGCCGATGAAGCGGGAGCCGGTGTGGGTGGCGCCGAAGGTGCGGGTGGCGTCGCAGACGGCGTCGATCACCTTGGGGTGGTTGGCGAGGCCTAGGTAGTTGTTGGACGCGAACATCAGGAACTCGCGTTCGCGGCCGGTGAGTTCGTCGAGGATGACGGCACGGTTGGCGCAGCGGGACAGCAGCGGCATGCCGTACCAGTGCAGGTGCTGCTCCTCGCGCTTGCGGCGGTAGGCGGCGAAGCTGCGGGCCTTGGCGAACAGGTCGGTGTCCCGCTGTTCGACGAAGTCCTTCATGGAGCGGTGGTCCCAGGCGCCGGCCGGGGAGGGCGCGCCGGTGGCCGCTGGAGTGGTGGTGGCGGCGCGGCGCGCGGTGAGTTCGGCGGCGAGGGTGCGCAGCGTGGAGGCGGCGATGCCGTGGGCCGCGTCCTCGGGGAGGGCGAGCTCGGCGGCGGCCTCGGTGACGAGGGAGGTGAGGATGACGGAGTCGATGCCCAGTTCGCTCTCGAAGTCGGCGTCGAGGGGCAGTTGGTGGCGCTGGTACTGGGTCTGCCGCATGGCGGCGGCGAGCACGGCCTCCAGGACGGGGTCGGTGCCCTCCTGCGGTGCGGTGTCCGGTCCGTCGGCGGCCGGTCCGTCCGGGAGTCCCAGCGCGGCCGAGACCTCGGCGACGAGTTCGCGGATGGTGGCGCATTCCCCGGACAGCCGCTGGTCGAGGCCGAATTGTTCGCCGACCGAGACGAGAATGGATTCCAGGATGACCGAGTCGATGCCGAGGTCGCCCTCGAAGTGGCTGTCGGGCAGGAGTTTGGACTCGTCGTACAGGGTGCGTTCGGCGACGATCCCGACGACCGCGCGGTGGATTCCCTGTGTCGTGCCTCGCTGTGTCATGCGGACACCGCGCCTTCCCCGGCCTTGAGCCGCTCCACGAGGGCGGAAATCGTGCTGACGGAGCGGAAGTTCGCGGGGGCGATCTCCCGCAGCGGGACGGTGACGCGGAACTCCTCCTGGAGGTAGTGCACGAGGTCGAAGACGCCCGCCGAGTCGATGATGTTCAGTTCGTCGATGGGGGTGTCCGGCTCCAGGCCGTCGGCGTCGCCGTCCATCCAGACCTCGACGATGTAGTCCGTGATGAGTTTCTGCGGTGTCATGGGTGTCCTTGTCGGGGCTGTGGGTCCGGGCCGGTGTCTGACGGTCTGGGCGTACGGGCCGGGCGTACGTACGGGGCGTACAGGCCGGGCGCCGCCGTCAGTCGCGGTCGAGGGCGGGCCAGGTGAGCACCGTGGCCCCCCAGGTGAGCCCGCCGCCGAAGGCGGTGAGCAGCAGCCGTTCGCCGGCGGCGAGTTCGCCCGCGCTGTGGGCGTGGTCGAGGGCGAGCGGGACGGAGGCGGCGGCGGTGTTGCCGACCTCGGCGATGTTGCTGACGGCGCGCTCGGCGGGCAGGCCGAGCTCGTCGGCGAGCCGGGCGACGATTCTGTGGTTGGCCTGGTGGGCGACGAGGTGGTCGACCTCGCCGATCCGCCAGCCCGCGCGGTCGAGGACGGTGCGCGCGCTGTGGCTCATGCGCTGCACGGCGAGACGGAAGACCTGCTTGCCCTGCATGGTGAACCACCGGTCCTCGGGCGGCGGTTCGCTGCCGTCGGGGCGGCGCTCGGAGCCTCCGGCGGGCACGGTGATCAGGTCCCGGCCGGAGCCGTCACTGCCGAGGTCGAAGGGGCCGAGCGCGCCGTCCTCGTCGGCCCGCCCCGCGCGCAGGACGAGCGCTCCCGCCCCGTCCCCGAAGATCACCGAGGTGGAGCGGTCGGCCGGGTTCAGGATCCGCGAGAAGGTCTCGGCGCCGATGACCAGGACGCCCTCGGCGGCCCCGCAGGCGATCAGCCCGGCCGCGTTCGCCAGCGCGTAGAGGAAGCCCGTGCACACGGCGGCCACGTCGTGGGCCGCGACGTGGCCGAGGCCGAGCCGGTCGGCGACGGCCGGCGCGGTGGCCGGGCAGGGCCGGTCCGGGGTGGTGGTCGCGACGACGAGGGCGTCGACGGGGTGGCCGCCCGCGCTCTTCAGGGCCTTCGCGCCGGCGGCGACGGCCAGGTCGGAGGTGGCCGTCCCGGCGGGCGCCACGAAGCGCTGCCGGATGCCGGTGCGGGAGCGGATCCACTCGTCGGAGGTGTCGAGCCGTGCCACGAGGTCGGCGTTGGTCACGCGTACGGGCGGCAGCGCGCTGCCCACCCCCGCGACGACGGCGGCCCGCGTCACCGGGCACCGCCGGTGCGCTGCGCGAGTCGGCGGTCCCTGCGGTGACGGCGGTGGCGGTCCACGCGAACGCTCCTCGGATCGGGGCGGATACGGCCGTGCCGAGTCTGCTCATCCGGGCTGACGGGGCGCTGACGGATAGCTGACCCGTGCGTAGGTCAGTCATCCGTCAGCGCCCCGTCAGCGCGGCCGTGAAGACTTGCCGAGCGCGTCACCGGGACACAGCCGCCCGGACACGATCGCCCGGACACAACGGGACGTGGACGACCCACCTGCACCCCGACGGGAAAGGCAACCGCACCATGAGCCCTGTTTACGACAAGCTGGCGGATCTGCTTGTCGACCGCTTCGCGGTGGACCGCACAGCCATCGGGCCGGACGTGACCTTCGAGGAACTGGAGATGGACTCGCTGTTCCTCGTGGAACTCCTGCTCGTGGTCGAGTCCGAGTTCCGGGTGAAGCTCGGCGAGGACGCCGCCGCGCCGACGGACACGATCGCCCGCGTCGTCGAGGTGATCACGGACGAGCTCGCGGCCACGGCGTCGTGAGCCCCGTGACCCCGATCGCCGTCACCGGGCTCGGCCTGGTCACCGCGGCCGGCATCGGTACCGAGGCCACCTGGGAGGGGGTGTGCGCGGGCCGCTCGGCGGCCGCGCGGAACCCCCAACTGGCCGGGCTGCCGGTGGACATCTCGTGCACCGTGCCCGGACTGGATCCGGCGCGGCACATCAGCGCGCGCAGCCGGATCGTCCACGACCGCTTCACCCAGCTGGCGATCGTCGCCGCCCGCGAGGCGGTGGCCGGCGCGGGGCTCGACCCGCGCGAGTGGGACGGGGCGCGGGTCGGCGTGGTCGTCGGCTGCGGGCTCGGCGGGGTGAGCACGTGGGAGCAGCAGCACCGGCGGCTGCTGGAGCAGGGGCCCAAGGCGGTCTCCGCGCTGCTGGTGCCGATGCTGGTGCCGAACATGGTGGCCGGGAACCTGGCCATCGACCTGAGGGCGACGGGCCCCAACTTCGTGACGGCGACGGCCTGTTCCTCGGGGGCGACCGCGCTCGGCGCGGCGGCCTCGCTGCTGCGCTCCGGCGCCTGCGACGTGGTGCTCGCGGGCGGGGCGGAGGCGGGCGTGAGCCCGCTGATGGTCACCGGCTTCGCGCAGATGGGGGCGTTGTCGAAGCGGCTGGCCGAACCGGCCGCCGCCTCCCGCCCGTTCGACGCGGACCGCGACGGGTTCGTCATCGGCGAGGGCAGCGGCATGCTCGTCCTGGAGCGGGAGGCGGACGCGCGCGCCCGGGGCGCGGCCGTCCGGGCCCGCCTCGCCGGGTACGGGGCCTCCGCCGACGCCCACCATCTGACGGCGCCCGAGCCGAAGGGCACCAGCGTGCTCGCGGCCGTACGAGCGGCACTGGAGGAGTCGGGCGCGGCACCGGAGGAGGTCGCGCACGTCAACGCGCACGGCACCGCGACCCGCGTCAACGACGTCGTCGAGGCGCGGACGCTGCGCACCGCCCTCGGTGACGGCGCGGCCGTGACCTCCGCCAAGGGCGTGCTCGGCCACACCCTCGGCGCGGCCGGGGCCATCGAGGCCGCGCTGACGGTCCTGGCGATCGAGCGCGGGACGGTGCCGCCGACGGCGAACTGCGAACGGCTCGACCCCGAGGTCGAGTTGGACGTGGTGACGGGCGGGCCGCGGACCGCGAAGGTCGAGGTGGCCATGAGCACGTCGTTCGGGTTCGGCGGACAGAACGCGGTGCTGGTGTTCACGGCCTGAACCCGGCCTGCAACCGGCCTCAAGCAGCACATCGAGACGACAGCGACGGAAAGCAGGTGACGGCTCATGCCCTTCGCCGTCCCGGAGCGCGAGCTCCAGGAACTGGAGGCCCGGGTCCAGCGGGCGCTGGCCACCGCCGACGACCGGGAGCTGACCGTGCTCGGCTACGGCGAGGTCACGCTCGTGCTCGGTCTGGAGACGGACGCCGGGGCCTTCGCGTGCAAACGGCTGCCGGTCTTCCCGGCCCGCACCCGGTTCGACGCCTACGCGCGCACGCTGCAGGAGTACCTCGCCCGGCTGCGGGCCGGCGGCGTGCACGCCGCGCCGACCGAGCTGTGGCACATGCCGCTGCCGGACGGGCGGATCGTCGGCTACTGCGTGCAGGAGGCCCTGCCCGCCAAGCGCCTGTGCTCCCGTCTGCTGCACAGCGAGGGCCCGGCCTGGGCCGAGGACTTCTTCGCCCGTTTCCTCGACCGCGTCCATAGCGCGGTCACCCCCACGCTCGGCCTGGACGCGCAGGCGTCCAACTGGGTCGACGTGGACGGGGAGCTGGTGTACCTGGACGTCACCACGCCGCTGATGCGCGACGCGCGCGGCCGCGAACGCGCCGACGTGAAGCTGTTCTTCACCTCGCTGCCGTGGCTGCTGCGGGACGCGGTACGGCTGTCGATGGCCCCGTCGATCTTCGAGAAGTTCTACTCCCCGCGCGGCATCGTCCTGGACTTCCTCGGCAACCTCCACAAGGAGCGGCTCCAGGAACTCATTCCGGGCTTCCTGCGGCAGGCCAACGCGGTGCTCACGCCCGCCCTGACCGCCGAGGAGGTCGCCCGCTACTACCAGGGCGACGCCCGCATGTGGGAGCTGATCCAGCGGCTGCGCAAGGCCGACCGGGCCTGGCAGAGGACCGTGCGCCGCCGCCCGTACCCGTTCCTGCTGCCGCCCGATGTCGACCGCTGAGCTGCGCCGGCCGGCCCCCGCGGCGCACGGCGCGGGGCCCGGTGTCGCCGGGCACACGCTGCGGCTCGATCCGGCCCGTCCGCTGCATCTCGCGCGGCCCGTCGGGCAGTTGACGCTCGCGGCCGTGTCGATCGCCTGGCTGCGGGACCGGGGCGAGGAGGGCCGCGCGGCGCTGGAGGACCGGCATCTGACGGCGCGGGAGGCGGCGCACGCGGCGACGCTGCGGCTGCCCCGGCGCCGCCGGGAGTGGCTCGCCGGCCGGCTCGCGGTCAAGCACGCCGTCCTCGCGCACCGGCGCGGGCAGGGACCGGGACGTACGCGTGCCCCGCTGTCCACCCGGGACGTGCGCGTGGACGCCCTCGCGCACGGGCTGCGGGCCGGCAAGCCCTTCGTGGAACTCCCCGGTCCGCCCGTGGAGATCGGGCTCACGCACTCCGCCGACTTCGCGGTCGCCGTGTGCGGTCCGCGCCCCGTGGGCGTCGACCTGGAGCACGCCCGTATCGTGCCGCCGCACCTGCGCGCACTGCTGGAGGAGGACGCCGACCCGGCCGCCCGCGATCCCGACCGGCGGCGGCTGACGGCGATGCCGCTGCCGCTGCGCTGGGCGTGCAAGGAGGCGGTGCTCAAGTACTTCGGCTTCGGTCTGCGCGTCGACCCGCGCGATGTCGCCCTGCGCGCCTGGTACGCCGACCACGCCTTCGCCTGGCGGCCGGGACCGGAGCTGCTGCGGCACGCGCCCGCGGCGGCCGGCACCCGCCCGCACGGCTGGGCGGCTCCCCTCGACGGCTACTTCCTCGCCCTGGTCTGGACGTGATGACTCAATCCATGACACCCAGCGACGCCCGCTCCCCCTTCCGCGAACGGGAGTTCACCGACGCGCTGCGCCACGCCGCCGGGCTGGCCGCGCTCAGCCCGTCCTCGCACAACTGCCAGCCGTGGGCGCTCGCCCGGCTGGAGAGCCGGCCCGCGCGCCGGGCGGCGGCCGACCTGCTGGGCACCCCCGACGACGACGGCCACGTCTATCTCGCGCTCGCCCTGGACCTGCGGCGGCAACTGACCACGCTGCCGGGCCACTTCGTGGAGATGCGGGTGAGCTGCGCCGCGTACTGGCGGATGCTCACCCGGGCACTGGCCGCGCAGGGCTGGACCACCGTGGCCGGCCGCGCCCACGAGGGCCGCGACCTGCTCCCGGCCCGCGCGCCGGTCCGCTCGTGGCCGCAGGACTGGTCGCTGCTGTGGACGGCGGCGCTGCGCCGGGGCGGCGGCCCCGCCGAGAGCCTGACGGCCTTCCGCGTCGCCGCGCACGCCCGGCACACCAACCGCGGCCCGTACGAGGCCGCGCCGCTGCCCGCGCCGCTGCTGGGGGAGCTCGCGCGGCCCCGGCCGGATGCCGACGCGGGCGCGGTCGAGGTACGGCACCTGGCCTCGGCGGCCGAACGCGAGGCCGTCGCCGGCTTCCTGGCCCGCCACGGCGGCATCGACTACAGCCACCCGGCGGCCTGGCGCGAGACCCACGCGTTCATCCGCTGGAGCCCGGCGGCGGTGCGCGCGCACGGGGACGGCTTCCCCGCCCCGCTGCTGTTCGGCCCGCTCACCCGCGCCCGTACGGTGGCCCGGCGGATCGCGCTCGCGCCGCCGGTCATGCGGCTGTTGTGCCGCTTCGGCTACGACCGCTCGCTCGCGGCCGGGCTAGCGGAAACGGTACGGCAGGGTCCGGCCGTCGTCGCGATGAGCTTCCCGCAGGGACCGCCCGGGGTCGCCGACGCCTTCGCCGGCGGCGCGCGGATCGCCGACTACTGGCTGGGGGCGGCCCGGGCCGGGCTGGCCCTGCACCCGGTGAGCGTCCTCATGCAGCACGACGAACTGCGGCGCGCACTCCAGGCGGAGCTGGGGATTTCGGGCCAGTTGTTCTTCCTGAGCCGGGTGGGGCGCCCGCTGACGGCGTACCCGCGCTCGCCCCGGCGGGCCGACGCGGCGGCCTGTCGCACGGTGTGAACCCCTCGCACCCTCACCTCCGTTGACAGCGGGGCGGCCGGAGACGGCCGCCCCGCTGTCCGCTGCGACGCCTGCCCGGATGTCCATACGGAATCCCGGCAACTCCCCAACAGGAAACCGACAACAGCAAGGGAACGTTCCGGACAGGCGCCGGCGGCGGCTCCGGCGCGCGGTCCGGGATTATTCGCGCGTGCCCGAACATTGCCGTGACGGCTTCCCCGCCATTTCGCGCCAAAAAATCGGTGCGCCCCCCGGAAGCCAGTTCGCGCTGGCGTACAGTCGGTGGGGACGTGCGAGGGGGTTGCCGTGTCCGTGGAGCAGGCAATATCGGGCCACCGGACGGCCGTCGGCCGTTGCCGGGCGGTCTTCTCCCCCAGATCCCCCATCCGCCACAATTGCGCCCGCACCCCGATGTCGCTCCGCCCGGGACCCCATTTCCGTTCACTGGAAGCAGGCTCGATGAGTATGCGCATACTCCTGTGCTGCGACAAGCTCATCCTCGGCGCAGGTCTGCAGGCCCTGCTGGGCCAGCACGGCCTGGAGGCCGTGACGAAGACCTCCGTACGCAGCACGGTGGCGGCGGCCAGGGAGCTCACCCCGGACGCCATCGTCGTCGTGGCCCCGGCGCTGGGCATCGACGACACCCATGAACTCGCCGAACTCTCCCGTATCGCCAAGGTCGTCCTGCTGGCCAGACCGGAGGCCACCCATCGCGCGTTCGAGGCGCTGCGCATAGGGGTGCGCGCGGTCCTCTCCCTGGAGGACCCGCCGGGGGAACTGATTCAGATGATCAAGACCGTTGTCGAAGTGGATGCCATGGTGGCCCCGTTGACCGCGCGCAAGGCCCTGGAGCAGCTGCGCACTCCCGCGTCCCCGGCGCCCGTCCCGCCGTCGGCGGGCACGCTCACGCCCCGGGAGGCGGAGGTGATGCTGCTGCTCGCGCAGGGCTGGTCGAACGCCGAGATCGCGGAGAAGCTGTCCATATCGAATGCGACGGTCCGTTCCCATGTCCACCATGTCCTGCGGAAACTGGACGCCGGCACCCGGGCCCGGGCGGTGGCCATCGCCTACGAGACCGGGCTGATCGGGGCCATGGAGCGGCAGGCGGCCCGCCGCCCGTGAGCCGCGCCCGGAGCCGGACCGCTCCCGGCTTCAGGCGGTCGCGTGATAGCCCGGGGCTATACGTTCCCCGGCCGCCTCGTCAATGACAGAGGCCATCTCCTCGAATTCCGAGACGAGTCCGCGGAAAACATCCGACTTCATGTCGGCTGCGAAGTCCGCTTGCGATACGACGGTTATCACCTCGAAGTAGTGGAACGGCGCCCGCGGGTCCGCCGATACTTTTTGAACGCTGAACGAGCGCACGCTCGGCAGTTGCGGGCAGGTGGTGTAATCGGTTTCCCTGACCCAGGTTTCGAAACGTTCCGGGGAAACACCCGGACGCAGCCGGATCCGGTGCACGATGATGTCCACGTCGGGCAGCACTCCTTTTGTTGTTCACCGGTGGGACGCCGGCGCTTCACCGCGGGGCGGTCAGCGGCGGCGCGGGGCCCGCCGTCCGCCGAGGCCGAGGGCGCGCGCGACATTGTTGCGCTGGATCTCGTTGGTGCCGGAGAAGATGCGGGAGGGCAGGGCGTCGCGCAGCAGGGTCTCGGCCTCTCCGCCGAGAATGCCGAGCGCGCCGCGCAACTGCACGGCGTCCAGCCCGAGTTGCACCGCCGCCTCGCTGACCGCGAGTTTCGCGAGCGCCGGGGCGACCTCGTCGTCGCTGCCGGCCGCCAGCCCGCTCGCGGCCTTGTAGAGCACGAGCCGGGCGGACTCCAGGCGCAGGGTCATGTCGACGACGCGGTGGCCGACGGCCTGGAAGCCGCCGATGGGGCTGCCGAACTGCTCGCGCTCCTGGACGTGGGTGACCGTGGACTCCAGTACGCGCCGCATCGCGCCGAGGTAGACGGCGAACAGGCAGGTGCGCTCCCACTTCATGGAGGAGGAGAAGATCCCGGCCCCCGCGCCCTCCGCGCCCAGGACGTTCGCGGCGGGCACCCGGCAGCCCTCCAGGTGCACGTCCGCCGTGGGCGAGCCGCGCAGGCCGAGTTTGTCGTAGCGGGGGCCCACGGTCAGCCCCGGGGTGCCGGCCTCGATCAGGAAGGTGGTCAGACCGAAGAAGCCGGCACCGGGCGCGGTCGCGGCCTGCACGACGAAGACGTCGGCGACGGGGGCGTTGGTGGTGAAGCACTTGTCGCCGTCGAGGACGTAGGCGTCGCCGTCGCGCACCGCACGGGTGCGCAGGTTCAGCGCGTCGGAACCGGCCTCGGGTTCGGTGATGGCGTGGGCGGCGATCCGCTCGCCCGAGGCGAGGGCGGGCAGCCACCGCTGCCGCTGTTCCCCGGTGCCGAACTCGACGATCGGCATGCAGGCGGCGAAGAGGTGGGCGGCGACGGAGAAGGCGAAGCCGGTGTCGGGGGAGCCGTGACCGAGGGCCTCCATGAGCCCGGCCGCGGCCACTGCGTCCAGTCCGCTGCCGCCGTCGGCGGCGGGCACGGTGGTGCCGACGAGCCCTTGTTTTCCGGCGAGTTGCCAGCGCCGCCGGAACTCCTCGCGGGTCCGGTACGTGCCGTCGCCGCCCAGGTCGCGGCGGGCGAAGGCGACGACCATGGCGCGCATTTCCTCGGTCTCGGGGTCGAAGTCGAAGTTCATGCCGTTCCGTTCGTCGTGATCCGAGTGTGCTCTTCGAGCAGTACGTGGTAGTTGATGCCGCCGGTGCCGAAGGAGCTGACACCGGCGCGGCGGGGCCGGCCGGGGGTGCCGGGCCAGGGCGCGCTGCCGGTGGGGACGACGGCGGGGATGCGGTGCAGCTCCAGGTCCGGACTGAGGGTGCGCAGCCCGGCGTTGGCGGGCAGCACCCCGGTGCGCAGCGCGTACAGGGCACGCAGGACCCCGGCGGCGCCGGCTGCCGCGAAGGTGTGTCCGTAGAAGGACTTGGCGGAGCCGATGCGCAGCGGGGCGCGCCGGTGGGGGCTCGCGTAGACGCGGGCGGCGGCGGTGGTCTCGACGCGGTCGCCGACCCGGGTGCCGGTGCCGTGCGCCTCCAGGCAGTCGACGTCGACGGGGTCGAAGTCGGTCTGGGCGAAGGCCTGGCGCATGGCCCGTACCTGTCCGTCGGCGTCGGGGGCGATGAGCGACTTGGCGTCGTTGGAGGCGCCGATGCCGCGCAGCAGGGCGTGCACGGTCTCGCCGTCGCGCCGGGCGTCGTCGTAGCGCTTGAGGAGGAACAGGGCGCAGCCGTCCCCGGGGGTGAAGCCGTCGGCGGCGGCGTCGAAGGGGGTGATCCGCTCGTGCGAGAGCAGTCCGAGGGCCGAGCACAGCACCATGTCGCGGGCGTTGCAGGGCAGTTCGACGCCGCCGGCGAGGGCGTAGTCGGCGCTGCCGGAGCGCAGCCGGCCGACGGCCACGTCGAGGGCGGCGAGCGAGGAGGCGCACGCGGCCTCGATGCCGACGGGCACGGCGGCGAGCCGGTACTCGCCGGCGAGGACGGCGGCGACGCCGCTGGCGAGGCAGCCGTCCAAGTCCTCGGGGGCGTCGACGCGGGCCTCGGACACGTAGCGTTCCCGCAGGAGTTCGAGGAGGGTCGCCACTTCCGTGGGCTCCAGGCCGGCGAGCGCGGGGAGGGAGCGTACGGCCGTCTCGATCCGGTCGAGGGCGAGGGCGGCGGCGGTGCGGCGCTCGCGGCCCAGGCCGAGGTTGGTGCCGACGGCGATCAGGCCCGTGCCGTCCAGGGCGGGGGCGTGGCGGCCGCGCCGGCCGAGGAGTTCGGCGGTCACGGCCAGGGTCACGCGCTGTGCGGGGTCCATGGCCGCGTACCGCCGGGGCGGGATGCGCAGGCCCGGCGGCGGCTCCTCGGGGACGTCCAGCGCGCAGCCCTGGTCGGTGTAGCTGTGGGCGAGGCTGAGCCGGCCGGGCCGGTGGTAGACCTCGCGCTCCAGGAGGCGTTCGGGCAGCGGGCCCAGCCGGTCCGCTCCGGCGAGCATGCCGGTCCAGAAGGCGTCGGCGTCGGGGGCGGGACCGAAGCGGCCGCCGTAGCCGACGACGGCGATGGGCTGCGGGGCGACGCGGGTGCGGGAGGTGCGCCGGGCCGGGGCGAGCGGGGTGTGTTCCTGGAGGACGAGGTGGCACAGGGTGCCGGTGAGGGAGGAGCCGGTGACGGCGGCGCGGCGCGGCCCGCCGCCGGCGGGCGCGGGCCACGGTTCGGCCGTGGCCGGCCGGCGGAAGGGGGTGTCCCGCACTTCGGTCCCGTCCGTGGGCGCCCGGGGCGGCAGGGTGCGGTGGTACAGCGCCAGGGCCGTCTTGGCGACGCTCGCGAGCCCGGCGTGGGCGAGGGTGTGCCCGAGCCGCTCCCGCACGGCACCGAGAGCGACGGAGCCGGGGGCCGCGTCCGCGAACACCTCGTCCAGGGCGGCGCGTTCGGCACGGTCGACGGCCGCGATGCCGCCTCCGGCGCACTCGACGTAGCCGATGGACCCGGCGGTGACGCCGCAGGCCGCGTGCGCGGCGCGAGCGGCGTCCGCGTGGGCCCGCGCGGAGACCGAGTAGCGGAAGACACCGGGGCGGGCGTCGTGGCGCAGGGCGCACCCGAGGATCGTGGCGTAGATCCGGTCCCCGTCACGCACGGCCGTGGAGAGCCGTTTGAGCAGCAGCGCGCCGACACCTTCGCCAAGGGTGAACCCGTCGCCGCGCCCGGCGGCAGGGGAAGGAGTCCCCTCCCCCACACCGGGTGCGAACCCGTCGTCCCCGCCGGCCCCAGCCGGCCCCGCGAGCAACCCCTTCGCGGTGAGTGCCGCGGGCAGGTACGGGCCCTCCTCGCGCTGGCCCGTGACGACGAGGACCGCTTCGGAGAGGTGGGCGCGCAGGGTGTCGACGGCGTGGGCGATCGCGTGGAAGGACGTGGCGTCGGCGGCTTCCAGGGCCAGGGTGCGGCCGCGGAGTTTGCAGGCGCTCGCGATGCGGGCGGGGATGGTGCTGGCCATTTCCCCGACCCGGTCGTGCGGGGAGGCGCCGAGCCGGCGGGCGAGGGCGGTGCGCAGTTCGTCGGCGGCCTGTTCGCCCGTGCGGGCCGAGCCGCCGAACTCCGGGGCGGCGACGGCCCGGGCGAGTTCGTGGGCGTAGCGGCTTCCTTCGACGCGCAGGGCGTTGGCGTACTGCCGGTCCAGTCCGCCGCAGACGCCGACGACGACGTCGGTGCGGTCGGCGGACGGGGCGCCGGCGGCGCCGCCCGCGTCGGCCAGGCAGTCGCGGGCGGCCTGGAGCATCAGCAACTGCATACGGGCCAGCGCGCCGGCCTGCGCGGGCGGGATGCCGAAGTCGGCGACGTCGATGTCGAGTTCGTCGAGCCCGGCCGGGCGGCCGCCGGGCGCGGCGCCGGGGTCGGTGAGCTGCTTCCAGTACGCGTCGGGGCCGCGCGCGCCCGGGTGCAGGGCGGCGATGCCGACGACGGCGATGCCCTCGCCGGGGTGCTCGCGGTGGTCCTGCGGCGCGGCCGGTTCGGGTGTGGTGGCGCGGTGGTGCGGGTCCAGCCCAGAGTGCATGTCGGGACGGCTCCGTAGGGATAGGCCCGGCCCGCGGCGGCGGGCGCCGGCGGGCGGGGAGGGGTTCGCGTGGGGTTCCGGCGGGCGCGGTCGGGTGGCGCCGCTTCCGGGCGGTGTTCAGGAGTGCTCAGGCGTGCTCGGGCGCGTTCCGGCGGAACCGGGTCGACGGCCGGCCGGCCGGTCCGCGGGATGCCGTCAGCACGTGCTGGCGACGGGCTCGCGGCGCCCGTTCCACAGGGCGCTGGGCAGCAGCAGGGCCGGGTCCTGGGCGAGGATCTCGGCGTGCCTGCGCTGGAGATGGGCGCCGGGCTGGATGCCCAGCTGTTCGTCGAGCCGTCGGTGGGTGGTGCGGAAGCGTTCCAGGGCCTCGCTCTGCCGGCCGGTGCGGTACAGCGCGAGCATGAGCAGTTCGCAGAAGCGCTCGTGCAGTGGGTGCCGGGCGACGAGTTCCTGCAACTCGGCGATGGCCTGGGCCTCGTGGCCGAGGAGCAGCCGGGCGGTGACGAGGTCCTCCCAGGCGGTCAGCCGGCGCTCCTCGAAGAGGGCGGCGGCGCTGGCGCAGCGCAGCCCGTCACCGGCGTCGAACAGGGCGGGGCCGCGCCACAGCCGCAGTCCGGTCTGCAACTGGCGGGCGGCTTCGCGCGGGTCGTCGGGGAGGGCGGTGCCGCCCCGGCTGACGTGGTCGAGGAAGCGGTTGGCGTCGACGGCGTCGGCGGATATGTCGAGCAGATAGCCGTGGGGCACGGCGCGCAGCACGCTGGTGGTGTGCTGCGGGGTGTGGGCCTCCAGGACCTTGCGGACGCGCGTGGCCTGGGCCTGGAGCGCGTTGCGGGGATTGCCGAGCGGTGAGCCGGACCACAGCTCGTCGACGAGTTCGAGGTGCGAGACGGCCCGGCCGGCGTGCAGGGCGAGGGTCGCGAGCATGGCACGGACCTTGCTGGCCCGTATGTCGCTGCTCCTCTCCTGGGCACGGATCCGCACGGGACCGAGTAGTTCGATGTGCACGAAGTTCCCCCCGATTGGTGAACCCGTAGTGCGTTCACTGCTGTTGACGTGCCGGAAATTCCCGTTTCGGGCTTTCCAGCGCCCCATCTTCGCAACGGCGCGGAAGGGGCGTCATCCATCCCAGGGCCCCTTTCCGCCCTCAACAGCTGTGAAGGGCCTGTGAGTCGTCTCGGCCGTACGTGGAGTTCCGCCCGGGCCGGTCTCAACGGGGGTCAACGCGCGGCGGACGCGCCGGGGGCGGCTCCCCCGCCCCCCGGCGTACCGCCGCGCTTCAGGGGGTGCCGGCGCCGCCCGGGGTGACCAGTCCGGCCTCGTAGGCGGCGATGACGAGCTGTACCCGGTCGCGGGCGCACAACTTGCCCATGATCCGGCTGACATGGGTCTTGGCCGTGAGCGGGCTGAGTCCGAGGGCGTCGCCGACCTCGGCGTTGTTCAGGCCGCGCGCGACGAGGGAGAGGACCTGCCGCTCGCGCGCGGAGAGGATCGCGAGCCCGTTGCTGACGAAGCTGTCGGGGATGTCGGGGCGGGGCGCGCGCAGGACGCGTTCGATGAGCCGGGAGGTGGGGCCGGGCGAGAGGAGGGCCTCTCCGGCGGCGACGGTGCGGATCGCGTCGAGGAGGGCGGCGGGGCGGGTGTCCTTGACCAGGAAGCCGGAGGCGCCAGCGCGCAGCGCGTCGATGACGTACTCGTCGGTGTCGTAGGTCGTCAGGACGAGCACCTTGACTCCGGCCATGTCCTCGTCGGCGGCGATGAGCTGGGTGGCCTCGATGCCGTCGAGGTCGGGCATGCGGATGTCCATCACCACGAGGTCCGCGCGGGCGCTGCGGGCGAGTTCGACGGCCTGCCGGCCGGTGCCGGCCTCGCCGACGACCCGCATGTCCGGGGCGGTGTCGACGAGCATGGCGAACGCGGAGCGGACGAGCCGCTGGTCGTCGGCGAGCAGGACGCGGATCGCCGGCTGCTGGGCGCTCATCGGCCGTTCCTCCGTGTGCTTGCGCCGGGGGCGGCCGCTGCCGTGACGTTTCGTGCTGCACTCATGCACTGCCATCCTTCACGGTGGGACCCGCGGCCCGCCGTCCCGGCCGGCCGCGGGTCGGTCATTGGTGTGCTTCCTCGGCCGCGGGGGCCGACGGGAGCACGGCGTGCACCGCGAAGCCGGCACCGCCCACGCGGGGTCCGGCCGTCAGCCGGCCGCCGACGCTGCGGGCGCGCTCGCGCATCCCGACGATGCCGTAACCCCCGGACTCCGTGGGCTCGTTGCCCGGTACGGGCCCGGGGCGCGGGGCGTGCGTCCCGCCGTCGTCGACGACGGTGACGTGCAGGGCGTCGTCACCGTCGGCGCTCGCCACGCTCACCTTGACGCTCACCGAGGGCCCGGCGTGCCGGACGGCGTTGGTGAGCGCTTCCTGGACGATACGGTATGCGGCCGCGCCGGCCGCGGGCGGCGGTACGGCCGTGCCGGAGCGCACGTCCAGCTTGACGCTGGCGCCCGCCGCTTCGGCGGCCCGCGCGAGGTCGGCGAGCCCGTCGAGGCCCGGCAGCGGTCCGTAGCCGGCGGAGTCCCCGGCGCGCAACACCTCCAGGGTGGCGCGCAGTTCGGCGCGGGCGTCGCGGCAGGTGTCGGCGATGGAGTCCAGTGCTTTGGCGAGGGCGGTGCGGTCGAGCCGTTCGGGGTCGGCGAGCAGGACGTGGGCGGCGACGGCGGTCTGCACGCCGACCAGGGTGATGCTGTGGGCGAGCAGGTCGTGCAGGTCGCGGGCGATGTGGACGCGTTCCTCGGCGACGCGGCGGGCCGCTTCCCGCTCGCGGGTGCGCTCGGCGCGCTCGGCGCGCTCCACGATGGCGGCGACGTAGTTGCGGTGGATGCGCACCGCTTCGCCGAGCAGGACGACATCGGCGACCCAGCCGGCGCTGACCAGGGTGGGCAGGATCTGGTGGCCCTTGCCGAGGCCGAGCATCACGGCGGTGGCGGCGGTGTAGATGCCGCCGAGGGTGAGGAAGCTGCGCAGCGGGGGGCCGGCGACGGCGAGGGTGCACAGGGCGACGAGCCCGGAGGGCAGGACGGCGGTGCGCGGATAGCCCAGGGCGTAGTAGGGGCCGAGGACGCAGGCGACGGTGAGGACCGTCAGCCAGGGGGCCCGGCGCCGCGCGGTGAGGGCCAGCGCGGCGCCGGTCAGACACGCCCATCCCGGGACGTCGCGCGGGTGCCCGTCCCCGGTGACGACGAACAGCAGGCAGTCCAGGGCCAGGACCGCGAGCGCGATCCCCAGGTCCTGCAGCAGCACGGTGCGTCGGCCGGCGGACTGCGGCTGGGGCAGCAGCAGGCGCGCGATCATCGGGGTGACCGGGTCCCGGGGTGGCATCACGCTTCCATGGAACTCCGCGAGAGCCTGCCCGGCCACCACATCCACCTCTTGAGCAACAGGCTTGCGGAGGTGACCAGATAGGTGCGGACGAGGAAGGTGTCGAGCAGGACGCCGACGGCGATGATGAAGCCCATCTCCACGAGTTGCACGAGCGGCAGCATGGCGAGGACGGCGAAGGTCGCGGCGAGCACGACGCCCGCCGAGGCGATCACACCGCCGGTGGTGCGCAGGGCGGTGAGCGCGGCCTCGGCGTAGTCGGCGCCGCGCAGCCGTTCTTCACGGGCGCGGTGCATCAGGAAGATGCCGTAGTCCACGCCGAGCGCGACGAGGAAGACGAACGTCATCAGCGGCAGGCTCGGATCGAGGCCCTTGAAGCCGAGGGCGGGCCCGAAGAACATGCCGCTCAGGCCCATGGCCGCCCCCCAGGAGGCGATGACCGCGAGCACGAGGACCACGGGGGCGACGACGCTGCGCAGCAGGGCGATGAGCACGAGCAGCACGGCGACGAGCACGATGGGCACGACCTTGACGCGGTCGTCGGCGTTGGCGGTGTCGAGGTCCACCTGCTGGGCGGTGGATCCGCCGACCTTGGCCTCGGCTCCGGGCACCGTGTGCAGGGTGTGCCTGAGGTCGGCGATGGTCTTCTTCTCGCCCGCCGTCTCGGGTTTGGCGGTGGCGAACACATCGAGCTGGGTGATGTCGGGCCCGCTGCGGCCGGGGGCGACCTGGGCGACGCCCGGGGTCCGCTGGGCCGCCGTGAGCACGGCCTGTGCCTGGCCGGTCTTGGTGACCACGACGATGGGCTGGCTGCTGGCCTCGGGGAAGGCCCGCACGAGGGTGTCCATCGCCTTGACGGAGTCGGGTTTCTTCAGGAAGCCGTCCTGCAGCTTCAAAGTGCCCGGCAGATTGAGCGTGCCGACGGCGAGCGCGCCGAGCACCACCACGCCGGTGATCAGCACCCGGGCGGGGTGTTTGCCGGCGGAGCTGCCCATCATCGCGAACAGCGAGCGGTGGTGCGGGATTTCCGCCCCGTAGCGCGGCACGATCGGCCAGAAGACGCGGCGGCCGAGGACGACCAGGATCGCGGGCAGCAGCGTCATCATCGCGGCCAGCGCGCAGACGATGCCCACCGCGCCGACGGGTCCGAGGCCGCTGCTGCTGTTGAGGTCGGCGGCCATCAGGCACATCAGGCCGCCGATCACCGTCCCGGAGGAGGCGAGCACGGCCGGGCCGCAGCGGCGCACGGCGGCGATCATCGCCTCGTACGGCCGCTCCGTGCGGTGGAGTTCCTCGCGGTAGCGGGCGGTGAGCAGCAGGGCGTAGTCGGTGCCGGCGCCGAAGATGAGCACGGTCATCACGGCGGTGCTCATGGTGGTGACCGTCAGGTCGAAGCCCTGGATGAGCCCGTAGACCGCGGCCATGGCGGCCGAGGCGGCCACGATGACGACGAGCAGCGGCACCAGCCACAGGAACGGGCTGCGGTAGATGATGATCAGCAGTACGGCGACGACGGCCCCCGTGGCGTAGATCAGCACGCCGTCGATGGTCGCGAAGACGTCGTTCTGGTCGGTGGCCAGGGCGAGTTGGCCGCCGAGCTCGGTCTTCAGGCCGTCCGGCCGTCCCTCCTTGGCCAGTTTGCGGATGTCGTCCACGGCTTTGGACTGCTTGGCCGCGTCGGGGAGTCCGGTGAGGGACAGCGCGGTCATCTGGGTCGCGCCGTCCTTGGAGACCACGCTGGGCGGCGGACTGCCGCCCAGCAGCGGGTGCTTGGCCGCGATCTTCGAGATCTGCGCCTGGGCGGCCCGGCGGTCGGCGTCGGTGAGGCCGCCGTCGCGGTGGTGGACGAGGATCGCGTCGGAGGTCTCGCCGCCGGGGAGCTTCTTCAGCAGGTGCTCGACGCGGGTGGACTCGGCGCTGGCGGGCAGATAGTCGGTGGGGCGGTCGCGGGCGGCGCCGTTGAGCTTGCCGGCGAAGGGCGCGGTGACGGCCAGCACCACGATCCACAGCGCGATCACCGCCCAGGGGATCGCGCGCCGTTTGGCCCGCCCGGTGCCGGCCTCGCCGGCCCGGCCCTCCTTCCGTGGTGTTCCCGTCGCCGGGCCCATGTCGCCCTCCTCGCTTCCAGGGATCGTGACCCTTCAAGGCTCCTCTCGTCCCGGGTCCCGGCGCGTCGGCCCCCAGATCGAAGCGGAAGCTAATCCGCCGGGCGCAAGGGGGAGTTGGTTACTCCCCCGGGAGTAGGGTCAGCGGCCCGCCGGGCCGGACGACTCCGACGAGTCGGACGTCTCCGCCGTCGCCGCCGAGACCGCCGCCTTCTCCAGTTGGAACGCCTCATTCCCCAGGCCGATGGCCGCGTGCACCTCGGGGCGGACGTACTTCAGGACGATCCCGTAGATCAGGCCGATGACGACGGCCGTGCCGATGATGCTCGGCAGGATCCAGCGCAGTGGCGACGTGGGGTCGGCGCCGAGCAGGACGTCGAAGTCCTTGACCGCGTAGGCCGCGATGACCAGCAGGGCGATCCCGGCGAGCGCGGAGGCGACGAGCCGGGGCCCCTGTACACGGGCCGCGCCGCGCCGGACGAAGAAGGTGATGACGGCGGCGCAGGCGGCGGCCATGAGCACGATGATGCCGAGCGCACCGACGTTGCCGGTCCAGGTGAACATGCGCTGGATGGGCGCGGTGGGGTCGCCGTTGGGCCGTCCGTCGGTGAGGGCGAAGATCCCGATCGCGGCGACGGAGACCAGGCTCTGCAGCAGCGAGCCGTGCGCGGGGGCGCCGCTGGCGCGGGCGGTGCGGCCCATGGCGGCGGGCAGCAGCCCCTCGCGGCCCATGGCGAAGGCGTAGCGGGCGACGACGTTGTGGAAGCTGAGCAGGGCGGCGAACATGCCGGTGACGTAGAAGAGGTGCATGACGTCGGCGAAGGCGCCGCCGAGCCGGTCCTCGGTGAGCTTGAACAGCAGGTTGGGGCCGAGTTCCTGGGCGAGGCCGACGATGTGTCCGGGTCCGGCGGCGACCGTCAGCGCCCAGGAGCCGATCGCGAAGAACACGGCGACGAGCCCGACGGCGAGGAAGGTCACGCGGGCGACGACGACCTGCGGCCGGCTGGTCTCCTCCGCGTAGACGGCGGCCTGTTCGAAGCCGACGAACGCGGCGATGGTGAAGCACAGCGCGGTGCCGAGCCCTCCTCCGCCGAGGGAGTCGAGGTCGAAGGCGCGCAGGGAGAAGCCCTCGGCGCCCGGGCTGCCCAGGCCCACGCAGTCGAAGACGACGACCATGACGCACTCGATGAGCAGCAGCACGCCGAGCACCCGGGCGTTGAGGTCGATCTTCAGCCAGCCGAGCGCGCCGACGGCGAGGGCGGCGGCGAGCGCGGGGACCCACCAGGCGATGCTCACGCCGAGGTGGGTATCGAGCAGTCCGGACAGTTCGTAGCCGAAGATGCCGTAGATGCCGAACTGCAGGGTGCTGTAGGCGACGAGGGCGACGACGGAGGCGGCGGCGCCCGCCGTGCCGCCCAGGCCCCGGGCGATGTAGGCGTAGAAGGCACCGGCGTTGTGCACGTGCCGGCTCATCTCGGCGTAGCCGAAGCTGAAGAGGGTCAGCACGACGCCGAGGATGACGAAGAGCAGCGGCTGGCCGACGATGCCCATCGTGCCGTAGGTGGTGGCCATGACGCCGGCGGTGACCATCAGCGGGGCGCTGGCGGCGACGACGGACAGCAGCAGCCCGGGGAGTCCTATCCGGTCGGCGCGCAGCCGTCTCTCGTGACCCTTGAACGTGCTGATCTCACGGGTGGCGCTCACGGGCATGGCGGAAGGTCCTTTCCACGACGGATTGCTTTCCACGGCGGGGGGCTTCCCACAGCGGGGGCTTCCCGCGGCGGGTCGGCGGCGTGCTCTCGTGGTGGGGGGTGTGCCGCGGCCTCACGCGGAGCCGAGCGCGGCGCGGCGCGCGGCGAGGAAGGCCCGCGCGGGGTCCCGGTCGGGGTACTCCCAGGGGGCGCGGGTGGCGTGCGGGCCGATGCGGGTGAGGAGGGCGGCGGCCTCGGCGGTGCGGCCCTCGCAGAGCTTGGCGTGGGCCAGGTAGTTGAGGTCGATCTTGCGCCGGGGGTGGGTGGCGGCGGTTTCGTCGTCGACGTCCCATTCGAGCCACCAGTCGAAGGCGGCTTTCATCACCTGGCGGGCGCGGCGCGTGGTCCAGTGTCCGGAGCGCTCCGCGTCGCGGCTCTCCAGGCCGGCGCGGGCCAGGACCCGGTAGCGCTCGGTGTGGGCGATCACGGGCAGGACCGCCAACGGCGAGTCGGCGGGGGCCTGTTCGGCGGCCCAGGCGGCGAAGTCGTAGACCTCGTGCAGCGGGTCGTCCCGGTCGCCCTCCTGGTGTTCGGCGAGGCAGGCGGCCATCAGGTGGTGGGCGTGGTGGTGGTCGCGGTGCCGGGCGCGGACCTGGTCGAAGGCGCGTACGCGCTCGTCGTCGCTGCCGGTGCGGCTGGCGAGGATGAGCACGGCGAGCCAGGGGCTGGGGTCGGCGGGGGCCATCCGGGCGGCGAGCAGGCACTGGGCGCGGGCGGCGTCGGGGCGCTCACGGCCGCGTACCGCGAGGAGGACGGTGGCGCAGGCGAGCAGGGCGGCGGCGTCGGCGCTGTCGGGCTCGGCGAGCTGCCACTCGCGGGCCCAGGCGGCGCTGGAGCGGCCCTCGGCGAGGACGACGAGGCGGTGGCCCCGGCGGTCCCAGTCGTCGCCGGTGTCGGTGAGCAACTGCCGGGCCTCGGTCCAGCGGCCGCGCGCGAGGGCGTCACGGACCGTGGCCAGTTCGCCGTCGCCGAGGGCGGGGTCGAAGGTGATCGTGTCCTTGCTGCGGGGCCGGCCGAGGGGTGGCGGGGGCGTCATCTGCGGGCTTCCTCCCCTTGCTCCAGGGCGCACGTTCCCCTTACGGCCGCCGGGGCGGGGCGTGAAGCCCCGGCCGTACCGGGCACCCGCGATCACCGACCACTTCAGTCACGCACAGCAAACCGGTAGTCACACCTCCGAGTCAAGACCGATCTTGCCAGTCACCCCCGCGGCCCCGCCCCAACTGCCCGGCCGGCGGCTCCGGTTCGCGGTACGGGCGCCTTCGCACCGCGAACCGGAGGCGGGAATTCCCCCCAATCCGTACACTTACCCCCATAGGGCTGGCGTTCGAAGGGGTGACGGAGCGGCTCCCGGGAACCTTCCGAGCCGGTCAACCGCTGGAAGGGATGTGCGACCGAAAGAGGGGTACTCGGCCGTCACAGCGGCCGCAAGGCGGCTATCGTTTTTCTGTCAAGTCCCCTACGTCCGGACGGTCTTGAGGTGCGCGACGCAATGGTCTTCGCCTTCGCCGTGAGTGCCGCGTGCTGCCTGGGCATCGGCTTCGTGTTCCAGCAGAGCGCCGCGCAGCGGGCTCCCATCAGCGACTTCCTCTCCCTGCGGCTGCTGTTCGACCTGGTGCGGATGCCGCAGTGGCTGCTGGGCATCGGGTTCATGGTCTGCGGCATGGTGCTCGGCGCCATCGCCCTCGGGCAGGGCGAGATCTCCCTGGTCGAGCCGCTCCTCGCGACGAATCTGCTGTTCGCCATGGCGCTGTCCCGCTGGCGGAGCGGGGCGCCCCTGGGCGCGACGGGCTGGGGCGGCCTGTGGCTGCTCGCCGGCGGGGTCACCGCCTTCATCGTCGCGGGCCGGCCGCACGGCGGCGACTCGGTCACCGACCCGCTGCGGCACTGGCTGATCATCGGGCTCATGGTCGGCGGCGCCCTGGCCATGGCGGCGGTCTCCAAGCGGGTGCGGCTCAGCGTGGAGGCCCCCCTGCTGGGCACGGCCGCCGGGCTGCTCTACGGCGTGCAGGACGCGCTCACCAGGGTCAGCGGCGAGCGGCTGGCGCGGCAGGGCTGGACGGAGCTGTTCACCGGCTGGCAGCCCTACGGCGTGGTCGCGATCGGGGTGACGGCGCTGGTCATGGTGCAGAGCGCCTTCGAGACGGCGCCGCTGCGGCTGTCCCTGCCCGCCCTGACCGCCGCGCAGCCGCTCGCAGGCATCGCCTGCGGCGTGGGCTTCCTCGGCGACCGGCTGGTGACCACGCCCGGTGCGCTGGCCTGGGAGGCGGCCGGGCTCGCCGCGATCGTCCTCGGCATCGTGCTCATCGGCCGGCATCCGGCGATGCCCTGCGGCATGTCCGAGCGGGACCGGGTCAGAGATCTCCAGCCGCACTGACCGGGGCCCCCGGCGCCCGGCCGCGCCGCCCTGTTTGAATGAGTCCATGACCGATCCGCAGCCGCTTGCCGCAGCCGAGGTACTGGACATCGTCGACGAGCGGGACCGGGTGGTGGGGCAGGCGCCCCGGGGCGAGGCGTATGCGCGCGGCCTGCGCCACCGCTGCGTCTTCGTCCTGGCGCGCGACGCGCGGGGCCGGATCTTCGTGCACCGCCGCACCGAGGGCAAGCTCGTCTTCCCCTCGCACTACGACATGTTCGTCGGCGGCGTGGTCGGCGCGGGCGAGTCCTACGACGAGGCCGCCCTGCGCGAGGCCGAGGAGGAGCTCGGCGTTACGGGCCTGCCCGCGCCGACACCGCTGTTCCGCTTCCTGTACGAGCGGCCGGGGCAGTCGTGGTGGTCGGCGGTCTACGAGGTCCGGTGCGATGTGGCGGTGTCTCCGCAGGCGGAGGAGGTGGCCTGGCATGCGTTTCTCTCCGAGGAGGAGCTCGGGGGGCGCCTCGCGGAGGGTTCGTGGCGCTGGGTGCCGGATGGCCTGGAGGCGTACGAACGCCTGCGGGCGTACCGGCCGTGATCTCGCCCCGGGGGCTCCGCCCCCGGACCCCCTCCCCCAGACTCCGTCCGGGGGTGCCCCCAGGCTGCGCCGCTCGTCCTCAAGCTCCCCCAGAGGGGGTGCCCCCAGACGGGCTGATTTCAACGCGGAAACGGAACAGGAGCCACCGACCCATGTGCATCACCAACCGCGCCGCGGCCGCCGAAGCCGCGAAGAAGGACCCCTACACGGTCCGCCTCGCCGACGGCGTCACCGCGTTCGTCCAGCCCGACGGTGGGTGGTGTCTGAACAACGCCGGCTTCGTCTCCGACGGCGGCCGTACCGCGCTGATCGACACCGCCGCGACCGAACGGCGGGCGCGGCTGCTGCGCGAGGCCGTCACCGCGAGCGGGGCCCCGCTGCCCTCGACGCTCGTCAACACCCATCACCACGGTGACCACACGTACGGCAACTGGGTCTTCCCGGAGGCCACCGTCATCGGCCATGAGGGCTGCCGCAGCGAGACGGTCGCGGCGGGGCACCAGTTGCACGCCATCTGGCCGGGCACCGACTTCGGCGAGATCCGGATCACGCCGCCCACCCTCACCTACACCGATTCCCTCACCCTGTTCGTGGGGGACATCGAGGTGCGGCTGCTGCACCCGGGTGTCGCGCACACCGTCGGTGACACCGTGGTGTGGCTGCCCGAGCAGCGCATCGTCTTCACCGGTGACCTCGTCTTCAACGGCGGCACCCCGTTCGTGCCGATGGGTTCGCTCAGCGGGTCGCTGGCCGCGCTGGAGCGACTGCGCGCGCTGGACGCGGAGATCGTGGTGCCGGGCCACGGGCAGGTGACCGATCCGGGGGTGTACGACGCGGTCGAGGGTTATCTGCGGTTCGTGGACGAGCTGGCCCGCGACGCGTACGCGCAGGGCAAGTCGCCGCTGGAGGCGGCCCGTTCCGCCGATCTCGGCGAGTTCGCGGGGCTGCAGGAGAGCGAGCGGCTGGTGGCCAATGTGCACCGCGCGTACGCCGAGCTGGACGGGTTCCCGCCGGGCTCGCCGCTCGACATCGTGGCCGCGCTCGGCGACATGGCGGTGATGAACGGCGGCGCGCTGGCCTGCCACGCGTGACCGCCGGCCGCACGGCCGGTTTCCCGTTCGCCCCTGGACTGCCTACCGACCGGTAGGCATGATGATCGCGGATCACCGGACGCACGACGGACGGAGGAGCGCGACGATGGGCTCGACCAGTGCCACGCGCACGCAGGACGGACCCCCGGGCCTGGACCCGGAGCGGCTGCGGGCATTCCTGGACCGGGAGCGTCCCGGGCTCGTCCGGGGGCCGCTGACGGCGGAGTTGATCGAGGGCGGGCGCTCCAACCTCACCTACACCGTCTCCGACGGCACGGCCCGCTGGGTGGTGCGCCGCCCGCCGCTGGGCCATGTCCTGGCCACCGCGCACGACATGCGGCGCGAGCACCGGGTGATCGGGGCGCTGCGGGGCACGCCGGTGCCCGTGCCGGAGGCGCTGCTGCTGTGCGAGGACGAGGGCGTGATCGGCGCGCCTTTCTACGTGATGGGGTTCGCGGAGGGGACCGCGTACCGTTCGGCGGGGCAGCTGGCGCCGCTCGGGCCGGAGCGCACCCGTACCGTCGTGCTGAACCTCGTCGACACGCTGGTGGCGCTGCACGCCGTGGACCCGGCGGCCGTCGGTCTCGCGGACTTCGGCCGCCCGGAGGGCTTTCTGGAGCGGCAGTTGCGCCGCTGGGGCCAGCAGCTCGACGCGTCCCGCAGCCGTGAACTGCCGGGCGTGGACGCCCTCCTGGCCGCCCTGTCGGGGCGTCTGCCGGATGCCGCGAGCAGTTGCGCTCCCGCGGTGGTGCACGGCGACTACCGTCTCGACAACGTCCTGATCGGCGCCGACGACCGGGTGACGGCCGTCCTGGACTGGGAGATGTCCACGCTGGGCGACCCGCTGACCGATCTGGGCCTGCTGGTGATGTACAGCGAGCAGCGGCCGGTGCCCGGCTCCCCCGTCGCGACGACGCGCGACGCGCCCGGCCACCCGCGACCGGCCGAGCTGGTCGAGCGGTACGCGGCCGGCTCGGGCCGTGACGTGTCCGCGCTGCCCTGGTACACGGCGTTCGCCTACTTCAAGCTCGCGGTGATCCTGGAGGGCATCCACTACCGCTACACGCTCGGGCAGACCGTCGGCGCGGGCTTCGACCGGATCGGTGATCTCGTGCCGCGCTTCGTCGAGGGCGGCCTGAGCACCCTCGACCAGGGCTGAACAGGGGCTGGGGAACATGGACTTCGCGTACGACGCCCGCACCGAGGAGCTGCGCGCCGCGCTGCTGGCGTTCATGGACGAGCACGTGTATCCGGCGGAGGAGCGGGCCCGTCGGCAGCGGGAGGAGCAGACGGACCCGTGGGAGACCCCGCCGGTCGTGGAGGAGTTGAAGGAAGAGGCGCGGCGGCGCGGCCTGTGGAATCTGTTCCTGCCGGATCCCCGGTACGGGGCGGGGCTGAGCAACGCGCAGTACGCGCCGCTGGCCGAGATCACCGGCCGCAGCCCGCAGTTGGCGCCCACGGCGCTGAACTGCGCGGCCCCGGACACCGGGAACATGGAGCTGCTGGCGGAGTTCGGCACGGCGGAGCAGCGTGAGCGCTGGCTGGAGCCGCTGCTGGCCGGGCGGATCCGTTCGGCGTTCGCGATGACCGAGCCGGAGGTCGCGTCCTCGGACGCCACCAATATCGCGACCAGTATCGAGCGGGACGGTGACGCGTATGTGGTGACCGGCCGCAAGTGGTACATCTCCGGTGCGCTGCACCCGCGTTGCGAGATCCTGATCGTGATGGGCAAGACCGATCCGCACGCGGCGGACGTGCGCCGTCAGCAGTCGATGGTGCTGGTGCCGCGCGACACGCCGGGGGTGGAGATCCGCCGGCCGATGCGGGTCTACGGCTACGAGGACCACTACCACGGCGGTCACGCGGAGGTCGTCTTCGACCGGGCGCGGGTGCCGGCGGCGAATCTGCTGGGCGAGGAGGGCGGCGGTTTCGCCATCGCGCAGGCCCGGCTGGGTCCGGGCCGGATCCACCACTGCATGCGGCTGATCGGTATGGCGGAGCGGGCGATCGAGCTGATGTGCCGGCGGGCGCTGACGCGCACGGCGTTCGGTGAACCGCTGGCGCGGCAGGGCGTGGTGCGGGAGTGGATCGCGGACGCGCGCGTGACGGTGGAGCAGTTGCGGCTGCTGGTGCTGAAGACGGCCTGGCTGATGGACACGGTCGGCAACAAGGGCGCGCACACGGAGATCCAGGCCATCAAGATCGCGACGCCGCGCGCGGTGGCGGACATCCTGGACCGGGCGGTGCAGTTGCACGGCGCGGCGGGGGTGGGGCAGGACTTCCCGCTGGCGGAGCTGTGGGCGGCGGCGCGCACGCTGCGGCTGGCGGACGGCCCCGACGAGGTGCACCAACGCTCGCTGGCCCGCCGGGAGTTGCGCCGCTGCACCTGAGCGCGCCAAAGGACGGTCACGGGTGGTCGTAGCAGCCGCTGTCGGGGATGTCCTCCAGTTTGCGCTGGAGGTTGTTCATGCCGCGCAGCCAGCGGTCGGGGTCGGTGGCGCGGGCGGCGTAGTAGTCGGCGACCTCCGGGTGCGGCAGGATCAGGAAGCGGCCGGCGGCCATGCCCTCGAAGAGGGCGTCGGCGACCTGGGCGGGCTCTATCGCGGTGGGGACGAGGACGAGGTCCCCGGCGGGGCCGGTGCCACGCAGCATGTCGGTGCGGACGCCCTGCGGGCAGATCGCGTGGACGTCGATGCCGCAGTGGCGGTAGGTGAGGGAGAGCCATTCGGCGAAGGCGAGGGCGGCGTGTTTGGAGACGCTGTACGGGGCCGAGCCGATCATGGTGAGGAGTCCGGCGGCGGAGACGGTGGCGACGAAGCGGCCGCTGCCGCGTTCCAGCCAGCCGGGCAGCAGTTGGCGCGCGGCGCGGACGTGGGCCATGACGTTGACGTCCCAGGCGGCCTCCCACAGGTCCTCGCCGGCGTCGGGGCCGCCGGCGGGGGCGATCCCGGCGTTGGCGCAGTAGATGTCTACGCTGCCGCCGAGCGCCTCGCGGGCGGCGGGGACGACGTCGGAGGCGTCGCCGGGGACGGCGGCCGCGCCGATCTCCTTCGCGACCGCCTCGGCCTTGGCGGCGTCGAGGTCGTTGACCACGACGCGGGCGCCCTCGGCGGCGAACCGGCGGGCGATCGCGGCGCCGATGCCGCCGCCCGCCCCGGTGACCACTACTGTCGTGCCCCGCACTGTCTCCACTGCTCGCGTCTCCCTCGGCTTCGGCTCCACGGGCAGGCTAGCCAGTCGTTCTGGCGGGGTGAAAGGGGACGGCGGCCGGTTGCGTCAACGGCGCTTCGGCGCGCCGGACTTGAAGTGCTGATGGCTTTTCCGTGACCGATCGGGGCGGGTTCCACACGGAAGTGTGAAGTCGTCGGACGAAGGCTGGACGCGCCCTCTTGACAGGGGAAGCATGCGCGGACATCGGAGCGCTCTGAGGGGGACCTGCCATGCCGGGGACGCGTGTGGAACCGTACTGGGAGTTGACGTTCGACGCGGCGGGGACGGCGGATCCGCGCGAGGAGGCCGGCCTGTTCGCGGGGGTGACGGGACAGGGCGTCACCGACCTCGTGTTCTTCGCGCACGGCTGGAACAACGACCGGTCGAGCGCGACGGACCTGTACGACCGTTTCTTCGGCTTCTTCCCCCCACTGCTGGACGGCCGGGCTACGGGCCGGGGGCGCGTGGGGTACGTGGGGGTGGTCTGGCCGTCCATGGCGTTCTCGGACGAGCCCGTCCCCACCTACCCGAAACACCAGGACGCGGTCCCCGAACCGGCTGCCGGTCTGTCCCCCGCGACCCGTACGGCGCTCGTGGAGCTGTTCTCCTACGAGCCGGCGGCCGTGGACCGCATGGCGGAGCTGCTGGTGGCGCGGCCGGAGGACCCGGCCGCCCTGGAGGAGTTCGCCCGGCTCGTCCGGGGCCCGGCCCGCTCGCTGGCGGCCGCCTCCCCCGCCCTGACGCGCCCGCCGGAGCCGCTGATGTTCACCGAGGACGCCCGCGCGGTGTGCGGGCGCTTCGGCGACGCGCTGGCCGGTCTCGCGCGGGGCACGGCCCACGCGGCGGGCGAGGGCGCGCGGCGCCTGTGGGACGGGGCAGCCGAACTCCTGCGCCAGGCCACGTACTACACGATGAAGCACCGCGCGGGCACCGTGGGCCACGCGGGCCTGGGCCCCCTCCTCGGCCGGCTCGCCGCGGCGGCGCCGGCCGCGCGCTGTCATCTGGCCGGGCACAGTTTCGGGGCGCGGCTGATGTCCTTCGCGGTGCGGGCGCTGCCGCCGGAGGCGGGCTGCGTGGCGTCGCTCACCCTGATCCAAGGGGCGTTCTCCCACTACGCGTTCGCCGAGCGGCTGCCGTTCGACGCGCACGGCGGGGCGCTGGCCGGGGCGTACGGGCGCGTGGGCGGGCCGGTGGTGTGCTGTCACTCGCGCCACGACACCGCCCTGGGCGTGCTCTACCCGATCGCTTCGGCCGTCGCCGGGGACGACGAGTCGTTCCTGGGTATCGACGGCGACCGCTGGGGCGCGATGGGCCACGACGGCATCCAGGAGGTCGACGGCTGTCCGCGCCTGACGATCGCGGAGGCCCTCGGCGGGGCGCTGCCGGACAGCGGCTGTGTGAACGTCGACGCCTCGGCGGTGGTCGCGCACGGCGGCCCTCCGGCGGGCGCGCACTGCGACATCTGCCACCCCGAACTGGCCCGTGTCATCGCGCTCGCCGGCCGCCTCACCGGCTGACGCCCGGCACACCGGCGGGCGCACGGGACGACACAGGGGCGCGGACACAACGGCTGTGCGCGCTCCCCACATCGTGGCGCGGCTTCGGGGTAGCAGAGCGGCGTCGGCCGCTTTGCGGCGTGCCAACCGTACGAGGGATCCGAATGGCGACGAGTTACGTCCCTTCCATGTCGATCCGTGTCCGCGCGTCGGAGGTGGGATGCAGTGGCAGGTTTCAGAGCACTCGCACGAGAGGTCCGCGATCCGCGGCACAGTATCGCGCTGCGCCGGACCTCGCTGCGCAAATGCCTTGAGCGCTTCGCCCCCTACGGGCACCGGGCGACCTGGCACCACCTGTGCGTCCGTACCGGGCTCGACCCGGTCGACCGCTCCCCCGATCCCGCGCGCCTGATCGCGGCCCTGACCGAACTGGAGGAGGCCCGCGCGGTGTGGCTGGCGTACGAGCGTTCCGTCGCCGACCGCCGCAAGCGCGAGAAGCACGACGGGATCCGGCAGCCCGGCGCCCTGGACGACTGGCACCGCAACACCTGGGGCGGCTGCGCCATCGTGCCCAGCGTCAGCCCGACCGCGCACCCGCGGCTGCCGCTGGCGGAGGTGCTGCGCCGGGTGATCGCCGCGGTCGAGAGCGGACCGGGCGAGCTGTGCCCGGTGTGCGCGCGGGACCGGCTGGAGTGGCGCTGCGGACTGGAGTGCTGCCGGGGGGAGGGGCCCGTGTGCGCGGAGTGCGGCATCGTCGTTCCGCTGCCCGCGCTGAGCGCGGCGGCGCTGGCCACGGCACGCCGCCGCATGTTCGCCGACCGCTACGCCGCCGTGTGAGAGACGCGTCGCACCGGGCGCCGAGGGGGGTGACCCGTGCCCCGGTGCGGTGCGAGGATGCCCGGACGGCGGCCGTCCGGCCGCCGGTGCGCTTTTCGACCGGCGCGCCCAGGGCGAGGAAGAGGCGGACGGCATGGGGCAGTTGCACGACCTGACCGCGTGGGAGCAGGGCGAGGCGATACGGCAGGGGAAGCTCTCGCCCGTCGAGCTGACCGAGCACTACCTGGAGCGCATCGGACAACTCGACGAGAAAGTCGGGGCGTTCGTCACCGTGACCCCGGAGCTCGCCCGCGAGCAGGCGGCCCGGGCCGAGCGCACGGCGACGGCCGCCCGCCGCGAGGGCCGTGAACTGCCGCCGCTGCACGGCGTTCCCGTGCCGGTGAAGGACCTCAATCTGGTGGCCGGGGTGCGCTGCACGATGGGTTCGGCGGCGCTGGACGACTTCGTGCCGGCCGTCGACGACCATGTGGTGACGCGCATGCGCGAGGCGGGCACGGTCATGCTGGGCAAGACCAACACCCCCGAGTTCGGGGCACCGCCGCACACCGAGAACGATGTGGCGCCGCCCGCCCGCACCCCCTGGGACCTTTCCTGCTCGGCGGGCGGTTCCAGCGGCGGCGCGGGCGCGGCGGTGGCGGCGGGTCTGGCGCCGGTCGCGCACGGCACCGACGGGGGCGGCTCGATCCGCGTCCCCGCGTCGGTGTGCGGGCTGTTCGGCCTCAAGCCGAGCCGGGGCCGGGTGAGTTCGGGCAAGGTGCTCTACGACGTGACGGGCCTGACCACCTCGGGCCCGATCGGCCGTACGGTCGCCGATGTGGCCGCGCTCCTGGACGTCCTGGCCGGCCCCGAGCCCGGCGACCCGTACACCTCGCCCGCGTTGCCGCCCGGCGAGACCTTCCGGGGCCAGGTCCACCGGGAGCCGGGCCGGCTGCGGGTCGCGCTGGTGACGCGGCCGCCGGTGGCGGGCATCGAGGTGCACCCCGACTGCCGGCGCGCGGCGGAGGAGGCGGCCGTCCTGCTGCGGGAACTGGGCCACGAGGTCCAGCCGGTGGCCCTGCCCGACGAGCCGCACATGGCGGAGGCGTTCGTCCAGGTGTGGGAGGTGATGGCGGCGGCACGGCCGGTACCGGAGGAGCGGGAGGACAGGCTGCTGCCGCTGACGCGCATGCTGCGCGAGCGCGGACGCGAGGTCAGCGGCCCGGACTTCGCCCGCGCCCTGTACCACATGCGCGTCGTCACGCACCTGGTCGCCGACGCCGTGCAGCGGCCGGGCACGGGCTACGACGTCATCCTCAGCCCGACCCTCGCGCAGCCGCCCCGGCCGGTGGGCGCCCTGCGCGACGATACGAACCCCGAGGCCGAGTTCCTGAAATCGGTGGGCTTCACGCCGTTCACCCCCCTGTACAACATCACCGGGCAGCCGGCGGTGAACGTCCCTCTGCACTGGACCGGGCAGGGCCTGCCCATCGGCGTCCAGCTCGCCGCCCGCTACGGCGACGAGGCCACCCTCATCTCCCTGTCGGCCCAGCTGGAACAGGCCAGGCCCTGGGCCCACCGCCACCCCGAACTGTGGTGAGACGCTTCAACACGTCCCGGGCCCGCACTCCTTCTTGCGCTCGAAGAGCAGCCGCGAGCCGCTGCCGCGTTCCCCGAGCCGGTCGTCCGGGTTGGACAGCACACAGCTGTCCAGCGACAGACAGCCGCAGCCGATGCAGTCGCTCAGGTGGTCCCGCAGCCGCTTGAGCTGGGTGATGCGCTGGTCCAGCTCCGCGCGCCAGGTCTCGGAGAGCCGGGCCCAGTCCTCGCGGGTGGGGGTGCGCTCGTCGGGCAGTTCGGCGAGCGCGCCCCGGATCGTGGCCAGCGGGATGCCCACGCGCTGCGCGGCCCGGATGAAGGCGACCCGGCGCAGCGCGTCCCGCGAGTACCGGCGCTGGTTCCCGGAGGTGCGCCGGCTGCTGATCAGGCCCTTGGTCTCGTAGAAGTGCAGCGCCGAGACGGCCGCGCCGCTGCGTGCGGACAGCTGGCCGACGGTGAGTTCCTGGACCTTGTTCGAAATCTGCGGCACGGTGCAAGACCCTACGGCACGTGTTTCGAGGAGGAGCGTCATGGTGGAACCCAGAGTCTTCGGCTCGGTGGCCGAGCTGCGGGCGGCGGTCGGCGAGGAGCTCGGCCCCGGTGACTGGCTCGAAGTGGACCAGCGGCGCATCGACGCCTTCGCGGACGCGACCGGCGACCACCAGTGGATCCACGTCGACCCCGAACGCGCGGCGGCCGGCCCCTTCGGCACGACCATCGCCCACGGCTACCTCACGCTCTCCCTGCTGCCCGCGCTGCTGCCGCGGCTGATGCGCGTCGAGGGCGTGCGCATGGGCATCAACTACGGGCTCAACCGGGTGCGCTTCCCCGCACCCGTCCCGGCGGGCTCCCGGCTGCGGGCACGGGCACGGCTGATGGACGTCACGGAGCTCCCCGGGCCGGAACGGGCGGTGCAGCTGACGACGGCGGTGACGGTGGAGCGCGAGGGAAGCACGAAACCGGTGTGCGCGGCGGAGTCGTTGAGCCGTTTCTATCTCTAGGCGCGGGCGCCCTGGTGTGTGCCGGTGACGGCGATTAGGTTGAGCGCGTATCCGTAAAGACGTCAGGAGGCGACGGACCGTGAGTGCGCATGACGGCATGTACATCGACGGCAGTTGGCGCCCGGCCGTGGGCAAGGACACCATCGACGTCGTGAACCCGGCGGACGAGCAGGTCATCGGGACCGTGCCCGCCGGCACCGCCGCGGACGTCGACGCCGCCGTGCGCGCGGCCCGGGCGGCGCTGCCGGGGTGGGCCGCCACCGCCCCCGCGAAGCGCGGGGAGTACCTGACGGCGCTGCGGGACGCGCTCGCCGCCCGGCAGAGCGAGATCGCCGCGACCGTCACCGCCGAACTGGGCGCGCCCACCGGTTTCGCGCAGCGCGTGCACACGGGCCTGCCGATCGCCGTGGCGGGCTCGTTCGCCGAACTCGCCGCCTCCTACGCCTTCGAGGAGAAGATCGGCAGCTCGACGGTCCTGCACGAGCCGGTCGGCGTGGTCTGTGCGATCACGCCGTGGAACTACCCGCTGCACCAGATCGTCGCCAAGGTCGCCCCCGCGCTCGCGGCGGGCTGCACGGTCGTCCTCAAGCCGGCCGAGGACACCCCGCTCACGGCGCAGTTGTTCGCCGAGTGCGTGGACGCGGCCGGCATTCCGGCGGGCGTCTTCAACCTCGTCACCGGCCTCGGCCCGGTCGCGGGCCAGGCCCTGGCCGAGCACCCGGACGTCGACCTGGTCTCCTTCACCGGTTCGACGGCCGTCGGCAAGCGCATCGGCGCGCTGGCGGGCGGCGCGGTCAAGCGCGTGGCCCTGGAGCTGGGCGGCAAGTCCGCGAACGTGATCCTGCCGGGCGCCGACCTCGCGAAGGCGATCGCCACCAACGTGGCGGACGTCATGCGCAACACGGGCCAGAGCTGCAACGCGCTGACGCGCACGCTCGTGCACGCCGACCAGTACGAGGAGGCGGTCCGCCTCGCGGCCGAGACCGTCGCCTCGTACATCCCGGGCGACCCCACCGACCCCGAGGTGCGCCTGGGCCCCGTCATCAACGCCAAGCAGCGGGAGCGGGTGCGCGGTTACATCGCCAAGGGCGTCGACGAGGGCGCCCGCGTCGTCACGGGCGGGAAGGACGCGCCGGAGGGCCGGGAGAAGGGCTACTTCGTCCGCCCGACCGTCTTCGCCGACGTCACCCCGCAGATGACCATCGCGCGGGACGAGATCTTCGGCCCGGTCCTGTCCTTCATCAAGTACGAGACGGAGGACGAGGCCGCCGCCATCGCGAACGACTCGGTGTACGGGCTGGGCGGCGCGGTGTGGGCGGCGGACAAGGACGAGGCGGTCGCCTTCGCCCGGCGTATGCAGACGGGCCAGGTCGACATCAACGGCGGCGGCTTCAACATCCTGGCCCCGTTCGGCGGTTACAAGGAGTCGGGTGTGGGGCGCGAGCTGGGGGCGCACGGCCTGGCGGAGTACCTGCAGACGAAGTCGCTCCAGTTCTAGAGGGTTCGTGGAAAGGTGACCGCCATGGTCCGCGCGGCCGTACTCCCCGCCGTGGGCGCCCCCTTGCGGGTCGCCGAGATCGACCTGCCCGAACCCGGGCCGGGCCAGGTCCGTATCAAGCTCGCGGCGGCGGGCGTCTGCCACTCGGACCTCTCCCTGTCCAACGGCACGCTGCGCCAGCCCGTGCCCGCCGTCCTCGGCCACGAGGGCACGGGCACGGTCACGGCCGTCGGCGAGGGCGTGGACGGAGTGGCGCCCGGCGACCGCGTCGTCCTCAACTGGGCTCCGGCCTGCCGCGCTTGTCACTTCTGCGGCCTGGGCGAACCGTGGCTGTGTACGGACGCGGCCGCCGCCTCCGCCGTCCCGTACGCCACCCTCGCCACCGACGGCTCGGCCCTCTATCCGGGCCTGGGCACGGCGGTCTTCGCCGAGGAGACGGTCGTCCGGGCGAGCGCCGTGATCCCCCTGCCGGACGGCATACCGCTCGCCGAGGCGGCCCTGCTCGGCTGCGCCGTCCTCACCGGCTACGGCGCCGTGCACCACAGCGCGCGGGTGCGGGCGGGCGAGTCGGTCGCGGTGTACGGCGCCGGCGGGGTGGGCCTGGCGACCATCCAGTCCGCGCGGATCGCGGGCGCGGGGGCGGTGGTGGCCGTGGACTCCTCCCCGCAGAAGGAGGAGTTGGCGCGGGCCGCCGGTGCGACGGACTTCGTCCTGGCCGACGGTGACACCACGGCCAAGCGGGTCCGTGCGGCGGCCGGCGGGCTGGGCGTCGACGTCGCCATCGAGTGCGTGGGCCGCGCGGAGACGATCCGCACGGCTTGGTCCTCGACGCGGCGGGGTGGCCGCACGACGGTCGTCGGCATCGGTGGGAAGGACGAGCAGGTCGCGTTCTCGGCTCTGGAACTCTTCCATTTCGGGCGTACGTTGTCGGGCTGCGTGTACGGCAACAGCGACCCCGCACACGACCTCCCGATCGTCGCCGCACACGTCCGGGAGGGCCGCCTGGACCTGTCCGGGATGGTCACGGACCGGATCGGGCTCGGCGACATCCCGGAAGCGTTCGCCGCGATGCGGGCGGGGCGGGGCGGACGGTCGCTGGTGGTGTTCCCGTAACGTCATCCCCGGTGCTCCCGCACCCAGTGCGTGTCGGCCTCCCGCTGGTACCGGGCTTCGGTGGAACGGTCGTTACGGGTACGGGCCTCACGGCGCGCTTCGATGAGCCGCCCGCACTCCGCGCAGTCGGCGGCGGAACCCCGTACGGGCACCCCGGGCCCGGAGGCGTGCGGCACCGGTACGACGCGGTACTGGTTCGTCGGGTCGGTCATCCGTGGGCCTCCTTGCGGTGCGCGGTGAACTGCGCGTGGAGCTCAATCCCCTGGAGCGTGCGTCCTTCGCGGACGGCGACTGCGCGGGCCAGGATCAGCCGGACACAGATACGGCAAAGCCGCTCGGGCGGCCAGGAGTTGCTGTCCCCGCTCACCGGCCGCCGTCCCGCCCCTGGCGGCTACGGGCGTTGGCGACGGCGACACGTCTGCTCAACGTCTCCGCGTGCGCGGACCGCAGGTGACGGCCCAGGGCCTCGGTGAGCTGAGCGGCGGCTGCGTCCCGGCCGTCGGCCAGGGCTTGCCAGTGCGCTTCTGCGATCTTGTCGCAGTTCGCGCAACGAGTGTCGCCTTGCGGCGTCGTCATGGTGTTCGATCCTCCGAGTGTCCCGGGGACCCGGAACGGGTAACTCCCGTGTTGCGGGATGTGGTGAGGTTTCACCTCCAGTGTGTCCCCGCAGCCGCTACGGTCGGCCACATCCGGTTGGACACTGGTTGACGTGCTCCCTGGTCTGAAGTCCAGGGATTCCGGCCTGGGTCGGCTGACCCTTCCGGGGGCTTCCTGCTTCACCGCGCTGTGCCGGGACTTTCGCCCTGGTCTTACCGGCGCTCCACGAGGCGTTTGGCGTCTCCGCCCGTCCGGCGGCGACGATTCGGCGTCCTTCGAAGAGGACGTTGCGGGCTGCGTTGTGGTCGCGGTCGTGCACGGTGCCGCATGCGCCGCACGTCCACTCGCGGACGTGGAGGGGCTTGGGGCCGTCCCGGAATCCGCAGACCGAGCAGACCTGAGAGGACGGGAAGGCCCGGTCCACCTTGGCGAAGGTGCGGCCGTGCTTGACCGCCTTGTACTCCAGCATGCCGACGAACGCGGACCATCCGGCGTCGTGCACGGACTTGGCGAGCCGGGTGTGGCCGAGGCCGGACACCGCGAGGTCTTCCACGTACACCGCTTGGTTGTCGCGAATGATCTGTGTGGAAGCCTTGTGGTGGAAGTCCCGGCGCCGGTCCGCCACTTTGGCGTGCTGGCGTGCGACCTTGAGGCGGGCCTTGGCCCGGTTCTTCGATCCCTTGGCCTTGCGGGACAGCTCCCGCTGGAGGCGCTTGAGTTTCTTCTCCGCCCGGCGCAGGAAGCGCGGGCTGTCGATCCTGCTGCCGTCGGACAGGACGGCGAAGGCGGACAGGCCGAGGTCGATACCGGCGTCGGCCTCCGCCTCCGGGAGGATGTCCGGCTCGGTGTCCACGACGAAGCTGAGGAAGTACCGGCCGGAGCTGTCCTTGGTGACGGTCAGGGACGTGGGCGCCGTCGGAAGCCGGCGGGACCACTTGACCTTGAGGCTGCCGACCTTGGCCACGTACACCGTGCCGTCATCCTGGAGGGAGAAGGCGTTGGCGTTGAGACGGATCGACTGCCGGGTGTCCTTCTTCGATTTGTAGCGGGGAGGGCCGACCTTGCGGCCCTGCCGCTTGCCCCTGACCGAGTCGAAGAAGTTCTTGTAGGCGGTGTCCAGGTCCCGCAGGGACTGTTGCAGGACGACCGCCGACACATCGGCGAGCCAGGCACGTTCCTCGGTGCGCTTGGCCTGGGTGATGCGAAGCCGGGACAGCTCGGCCGACTTCACATACGGCAGCCCGGCCGCGTGCGCTTCCTTCCGGTCACGCAGACAGTCGTTCCACACCACCCGTGCGCACCCGAACGCACACGCCAGCGCACGGCGCTGGCCAGCGTCCGGATAGGCCCGGAAGTTGTAGCGGAGCTGCACACCAAAGATGCTACTACGGTTGGTCTCATGGATTGAGGGGAACGACTACAGGCGGGGCAGACACGTAGTTTCGGCGATGCATGTGCACTTGGTCTTTGTGACGAAGTACCGGCGCGGGGTGTTCAACGACGAGATACTGACGCGCTGCGAAGAGATCAAGCGCAAGGTCTGCGAGGACTTCGAAGCGGAGCTGGAGGAGTTCAACGGCGAACGCGATCACGTCCACCTCCTGATCAGTTGCCGCCCCGCACCCTGACGCAATGTCAAGCACCGCACATCGCAAGAACACCTACACCCCGAACCAACAAAGCGGCCGCCTCGAAGTCACCGACCGCCACCCGGAATTCATCCCCGTCCGCGACAGCAAAAACCCCACCGGACCCACCCTCCTCATACCCAACTCTGCCTGGACCACGTTCATAACCACCGTCACTACGACGAACGGCTCCCTCACGAGCTGAGATCAACCCCCACCCGCTAATAGGCCGAATCATCCCTTCGGGTAGGCATTCGTCAACCGTCTTCCGAAACATCCCCGAAAGGGAGACTCTCCCCATGGACGGCGCCGCTCCGGCGCCACCACGGGGGAAGGAGACTCCCATGCCCGGTCTCAAGCGCCTGGCCCAACTCGGCGTCACCGCAGTCGCGGCAACAGCCCTCATCGGCGGCCTCTCCGCCAACGCCCAAGCCGCCACGGGGAACCTGTTCTACACAACAGCCGACGGCGCCCAGCACGTCATCACCGACCCGGTCGACTTCGTCTGCTACTCCCTGGAGGACGGCGGGGCGGTCTTCGCGAACAACCAGACGGACGAAAACGCCTTCTTCTACCAGGACTCGAACTGCCTGGTCTCCGTCGTCGTGGGCGCAAAGGTGCCGTCCAAGCAATCCAGCGTCATCATCCCGTCGGCGCATTCCGTGCTGGTCGCCAACGCGCCCACCCCCGCGCAGGCCCGACCCCGCGCCCACGCCTGACCCAACAGGCCGGCTCCGACAACGGGGAAGGTAGCCCCATGCTCCCACTCAAGCGAGTGGCCCAACTCGGCGCGACAGTCACCGCCGCGATCGCCCTCATCGGCGGATTCTCCGTCAACGCCCAAGCAGCCAACGGGTTTCTGTCCTACATCACGGCGGACGGCCAAGAGGTCATCGTCCCGGACCCCTCCGACACCATCTGCTACACCACCTCGGATGGCGGGGCCATCTTCGCAGACAACGGCACGGACGAGCCCATCACCTTCTACACGGACTCGAACTGCTTCGGGGGCGGCATCACGGTGCCGGTCGGCGGATCCCAGCACTTCGACCAGCCGCAGCACTCCTTCGCCGTCGCCGGACTCCCCGGCAAGGCCCAGACCCGCACCCACGCCTGAGCCCAATCGGAAGGCCACCCCACAGGCCTCAGACACACCCATGCCACCACCACGGGGGAAGGAGACTCTCATGCTCCAGCTCAAACGCCTGGCCCAACTCGGCGTGACAGCAGTCGCGGCAACAGCACTCATCGGCGGCCTGTCGGCCAACGCGGAAGCAGCCACGGGGACTTTGTTCTTCACGACGAACAGCGGCGCCCAGGGCCAGCTTCACGACCCGGTCGACGGCGTCTGCTACTTCTTCGACAACGACCCAGCGGTCTCGGCACTCAACAACACGAACGAAACCGCCTTCTTCTTCACGGACACATTCTGCAACACGCTGGGCCGCGTAGTGCCTTCCGGCGCCGCCGACAGCTTCCCGCCGCAAGGCTCCGTGGCCTTCTTCGGCGTCGGCGCCCAGAGCCCCGGACAGGTCCAGGCCCACACCCGCGCGTAACCCGCACCGGGTGATCACCCCGCAGGCCCGAGCTGCCCACCGCTCGGGCCTGCGGCACGCCCCCCATTGTGCGCTGCATCACACCGCTCCCGACTTGTTGAGGACGAAGCCGGAACCGTAGGTTCCACATAAGGGCCCGGGACGAAAGTCCCGGACCTTTATCCCCCCACCGGCACGCCCTCGTCCCCAGGAGCGCCCGAAATGCGACCGACCCCCCTCGTGAGAGCCAGCCTCGGCCTGACCACCGCGATAGCCATCCTGACGGCGACCGCCCTCCCCGCCGCAGCCGCGAGCACCCCCGCCCCGCAGACAACGATCACGCAGACCGCGAACGACTCCGTGACCGCAGGCTGGCTGACCGACGCGGAACGCAAGGCGCTGGCGCCCTTCGTCACATTCGACGGCAAGAGCTACAGCCTGGACGCGGAAGGCGCCAAGAAGGCCGGCGTGAGCCAGAAGGCGATCGACGCCGTGAACACGGCAGTTGCCCGTCTCAACGACCTCCTGGCCAAGCAGAACGTCGTGGAGTCCAAGGACAGCGAGGGCGTGACGATCGCCCCGTCGGCGACGAAAACAGCGGCGCCGGGGATCACCGTCCGCAGCGCGACCGAGGAAAAGCAGATCGTGGACGGGATCACGGTCAAGGTCACCTGGTTCGGCCTGCTGATCCACTTGGACTCGTTCGTCACGGGCAAGGTCCAGGCGGGCGTGGACATCACGAAGGACATCGTCCAGATCGCGACCAGCGTCCTCACGCTGGCCTCCCTCGGCAGCCTCCTCCCGGTAACCCTCCTCGCGTCCGCCGCAGCGGACCTGGGGTCGAAGGTCGTCTCCTTCTGCACGACCCGCAAGGGCGAGCTGTACGTCTACATCACCTGGGCAGGCGTCCCGGTCTGCAACCCCCTCGCCTGATCCCATAGCCCGGTAACTCCCCGCCTCAAGGTGGCAGCCGCTCCCCCGGCCGCCACCTTGAGGCGCGTCACGTCGTTGAGCCAAATCCCTTGTATCCAGGGGGACTTGACTTACCCACGGCCCGCACTTTGACCGGCCCCAGGACCCCGCTGCCACCCTCCTGGTGTGACCTCAAACACTTTCGAGAACAGGCCGCTCTTTCTCACGAGCGCCGATGTCCGTGTGTCCGCGACACCCGAGGACGTCTATGCCGTGATCAGTGATCTGCCGCGCTGTGGCGAATGGAGCGAGGAGTGCCGGGGTGGCGAGTGGATCTCGGGTGAACCCGCCACCGTGGGCGCGGTGTTCCAGGGCGAGAACCTGCGCAGCCCGGACGTCGTGTCGTGGGCTCCGGTGGTGCGTGGCACCTGGCACACACGGTGCGAGGTCGTCGCCGCCGAGCCGGGCCGTACGTTCCGCTGGGCCATGCTCGACGACGCGGGCCGGAAACAGGAAAGCGTGTGGGCTTTCGACATCACGGCGGACGGCGACGGCAGTGTGCTGACGCACCACTTCCGGATGGACGCCCCCACCGAGGGAATCGTCGGCATCACCTCGGAGATGGACGACGCGGAGAAGCGGCGATTCCTGCGGGAGTGGGGCGAGAAGATCTCCCACGATCTCGTCACGACGCTCGACCGCATCAAGGCGGTCGTGGAGAAGCGGGTGTGAAAGGGCGGACAGGTGCTCTTACAACGTATTGGAAACCAGGGCATTCGGCTCGGGACGCTCTTCGAGCGAGCCGCTGCCCGGCACGGCACGAACATCCTCGTTCTCGACCATGACCTCGACGTGGCACCGGAGTTGGGCCGCCGGGCGACCATGGCCGAGGTGGCCGAGCTGGTGGCCGAACTCGCCTCGCGGCTGTGGGCCGCGGGGGTCCGGCCGGGCCGGCGCGTGGTCGTCCACAAGTCCGACGGCTTCGACATCACCCTGCTGGCCTGCGCCGTGGCGCGGACCGGGGCCGTACCGGTGTTGCTGTCGCCGGCGCTGGACGGCGCGACGGCCGCCGAACTCGTGCGCCGCACGGGCCGGCCGTTCCTGGTCACCGACCGGGACAAGCTGGAGAACGAACTGCCGGGGGACGTGGCCGGGCTCGTGGAGCGGCTGGTGCTCGTCCGCGGAGACCGCGGCGACCGCAGCGACCGCGGCGGTCACGGCAGTCACGGCGGTCACGGCGGTCACGGCGACGCCGTCGGGCTCGACTCCCTGGCCGGATGCCGGCGCGTCGGCCCGGTGCTCATGCCCGCCGACCACCCGACTCTGATCACGCACACCTCGGGCACCACCGGAACCCCGAAGCTGGCGGTGCACACCGGTTTCAGTCTGCAGTCGCGCTACCGTCCCCAGGCGGCCGCCCTCAGGCCGCTGGTCCCGGGGCGTGAAACCGTCGCGATCCACGTGTCGTTCGTGCACTCCCGGCTCTTCACGGCGCTCGCGATCTCACTGCTGCGCGGCTTTCCGCTGCTGGTGCTCCGCGACGGGGACCCGGAACACGTCGGTGAGCTGTTCGCCCGGCTGAAGCCGGGCATCCTGGAGGCGCACCCCAACTCCTTCATGGAATGGGAGGCGCTGGCGGACGACCCGCGCGGCCCGCTGTCCCACGTCAGGCTGTTCAGCAGCACCTTCGACGCGATCCACCCGCGCACCGTGCACCGTCTGCTGCGGGCCACCCGGCGCCCGTCGGCCGTCTTCGGCCAGCTCTACGGACAGAGCGAGGTGGGGCCGGCAGTGGTGCGGGGTTTCACCCGGCGCCGCGCCCTCGACGACGACGGCCGCTGCGTCGGCATGCCGTTCCCGGGAATGACCGGCGTACGGGTGGTCAGCCGCGACGGCAAACCGACGTCCCGGCAGAACCCGGGGTACATCGAGGTCCGCAGCGACGGCCGGATCGTCACCTATCTCGGGGAGCAGGAGCGCTACGACGCCCAGGTGTCCGAGGGCGGCTGGTGGCGCATGGGCGACCTCGGCTACCGCACGAAGTGGGGCTGTATTCATCTGCTGGACCGCGAGGTCGACCTCATCGACGGCTTCGGCAGCACCCTCGCCGCCGAGGACACCCTGTTCGGGAAGCTGCCGGAGCTCACCGAGGTCATCATCGTCCCCGGCGCGGACGGCGAGGCCGTACCGGTGGTGTGCACCAAGGACGACCGGCCCCTCGACCCGGCCGCCTGGCAGCGCGCGGCGGCCGCGCTGCGGCCGATGGCGCAGCCCGTCCAGTGGAGGCTGGACGATCTGCCGCAGACCGCCACCACCAAGATCAAGCGGCTGGAGCTCGCCAGGCTGCTGGCCGCCGGAAGCCAGGGGGAGCGATGAGCTCGGAGCGCAAGCACGGCGGGATCCTGCAACGCCTCGGCAACAGGGGCATCCGGCTGGGCACGGTCTTCGACCGGGCGGCCGCGCGGCACCCCGCGAGCCCCGTCTACCTCGACCACGACCTCGACATCGCCCCGGGGCTGGGCCGCCGGGTGACCCTGACGGAAATCGCCGCTCTCGTCGACGACTTCGCCGCCCGGCTGTGGGCCGCACACGTCCGTCCCGGGGACCACGTGGTCATCCACAAGTCGGACAGCTTCGACATCTCCCTGCTCGCCTACAGCGTCGCGCGCGTCGGCGCCGTACCGGTGCTGTTCTCGCCGAAGCTGGACGGGACCACGGTCTGCCGGCTGCTGCGGCGCTTCGACCGGCCGACCCTGGTCACCGACCGGGCCAAGCTGGAGAAGGAGCTCCCTGCCGACGTCTTCGGGCCGGCCGAGCGGGTCCTGGCCGCCGTCGGCGACTTCCCCGGAGCGGTGCCACTGGAGTCGCTCGCGGGCGCCCCACACGTCCGTCCCGTGACCAGGCCGCAGGAGCTGCCCGCGCTCATCACCCACACCTCGGGCACCACCGGCCTGCCCAAGCTCGCAGTGCAGACCGGGCTCACCGTCCAGGCCCGCTGCCGTCCGCAGTCGGTGCTGCTCGCCCCCGTGAGCCGGCACGAACCCCTCGCCATCCACGTCTCGTTCGCCCACTCCCGCATGATCAGCGGCGCGGCACTGTTCGCGCTGCGCGGCCACCCGCTCATCGTGATGCGGGACGACGACCCGGAGCGGGCGGCCGAGTTGTTCGCCCGGATACCCCCGGGAGTGATCGAGACCCATCCCAACACGCTGCTGCACTGGGAGACCCTGGCGGACCACCCGGCGAAGCCGCTCGCCCGTGTCCGCTGCTTCAGCAACACCTTCGACGCCATCCACCCCCGCACCGTGAAAACCCTGCTGGGCGCCTCGGAACGGTCCGCGCCGTTCTTCGCCCAGACGTACGGACAGAGCGAGACAGGCGCCATCGCCGCCCGCACCTACACCCGCCGGCACCGGGCCGGTGCCGACGGCCGCTGCGTGGGCCGTACCTTCCCCGGCATGACCGAGGTACGGGTCGTGAGCCGGGACGGGAAGCGGCCGACGAAGGACTCGCCGGGCCGCATCGAGGCCCGCAGCGGCGGACGCATCATCACCTATCTCGGGGAGCGGGAACGCTTCGACGAGCAGTTCTCCGACGGCGGCTGGTGGCGCATGGGCGACCTCGGCTACCGCACGAAGTGGGGCTGCCTGCACCTGCTGGACCGGGAGGTCGACGAGATCCCGGGCATCAGCAGCACCCTGGAGATCGAGGACAAGCTTTTCACGTGGCTCCCGGAACTGCTGGAGGTCATCATCCTCCCCGCCGGGAACGGCGCCCCGGTCCCCGTGGTGTGCACCCGCGGTGACGTACCGCTCGACCGCAGCCGGTGGCGGGAGGCGGTCACCGGTCTGCCGGCGCTGGCGGAGCCGGTGCAGCGACGGCTGGACGAACTGCCGCACACCGCCACCACGAAGGTCAAACGGCTGGAGCTGGCCCGCCTGCTGGCGGCCCCCGGGACACCTTCCCGGTGACAGTTCGCAGAGAAGCGCCGCGCCCGGGGCCGCCGGAAGACTCTGCGCCAACGGAGTCGCCAACGGAGTCGTTCATGCACGCGGCCTTCGTCGAGAAGCTGGGGCCCCCGGAGAACATCCGCTACGGCAAGCTTCCGGCACCGGTGCCGGGCGCGAACGAGGTCCTGGTCGATGTCATGGCGACCACCGTCAACCCGGTGGACACCTTCGTCCGCTCCGGGCTGTTCCGTACCCCGGTCGCGTTCCCGTTCGTCATCGGCCGCGACCTGGTCGGCACGGTCGCGGCCGCCGGGCCGGACGCCCCCGGCTTCGCCGTCGGCGACCCGGTCTGGTCCAACAGCCTCGGCCACGGCGGCCGTCAGGGCGCCGCCGCCGACCAGGCGGTCGTACCCGCCGACCGCCTCTACCACCTCCCCCGCGGCGCGGACCCGGTCGAGGCGGTCGCCGTGGTGCACCCGGCCACCACCGCCTGGCTGGGGCTGTTCGTCCACGGCCGGGTCCGCACCGGGGAGACCGTCCTGGTGGCCGGGGCCGCCGGCAACGTCGGCAGCGCCCTGGTCGTCCTGGCCGCCGAGGCCGGCTGCCGGGTCGTCGCCACCGCCTCCGCGCGAGACGCCGGCCACTGCCGGGACCTGGGCGCGGCCGAGGTCCTCGACTACCGGGATCCGGACCTGGCCGAGCGCCTCGACGAGGCCGGCCCGCACGGAGTGGACGCCTGGTTCGACACCTCCGGCGAGAACGACCTGGACACCGCCGTCGGCCTGCTCGCCCCGCGTGGCCGGATCGTGCTGCTGGCCGGGGCCGGATCCCGGCCGGTCCTGCCGGCGGGGCAGCTGTACATGAAGGACTGCTCGGTCGTCGGCTTCGCGATCTCCCGCGCGACCGGTGCCGAACTCGCCGAGGCCGCCGCCGGCGTCAACCGGCTCCTCGCTGCCGGACGGCTGCGTCCCCGCTCCGTCGAGACGCTGCCGCTGAGCGCCGCGGCCGACGCGCACCGCCGGATGGAGCGGGGCGAACTGCACGGCAGGCGCGTGGTCCTGCTCCCCGCCCGGGAGCACGAGCACCAGAGCCGATCGCCCAACGGGCGTGTGACACAAGGGACTTGACGCACTGCCGGTGGAGCCGCGCGGTCCGCCGGACCGGGGGTGTACGGTCCAGTTCTTGCGGCACAACCGCGAGGAACGCAGGGCCTGTTGCCGACTGCGTGTCCGACACCTCCCACGCATCGCCCAGTTGCGAAGGCCGGCACAGCTCCGCGAGCCGCAGGACCGCGCTCGCCGCCGATCACGCGGTGCCCCGACGCCGGCGCACACCTAAGGAGAAAGTGGGATGTCCAGCCTCTCTGTTTCGACCAGTCGTCCGACGACTGGCGACCGGGGCTCGCCCGAGCAGGGCGGACTGTCGTCGACACTGGTGCTGGCCCTGGGCACCTTCGCCGTCGGCACCGACGCGTTCGTCGTCGCCGGGTTCCTGCCGTCCATGGCCCACGACCTGCATGTGTCGGAGGCCACGGCCGGGCAGTCGATCACCGTGTTCTCGGCCGCCTACGCCCTGCTCTCCCCCGTGCTCGCCACCCTGACCGCCCGCCTGCCGCGCCGCGCCCTGCTGGTCTCCGCACTGGTCGTGCTCGGCCTGGCCAACCTGCTGTCGGCGCTGTCACCGAACATGGCGGTGCTGATCATCAGCCGGGTGATCGCCGCGGCAGGCGCGGCCGCCTACACGCCCAACGCCGGTGCGGTGAGCGCCGCGCTCGTACGGCCCCAACTGCGGGCCCGGGCCCTGGCCGTGGTGGTCGGCGGCCTGACCGTGGCCACCGCCCTCGGCGTGCCGCTCGGCAACCTGGCCAGCCACTGGCTGGGCTGGCGCACCGCACTGGGCATCGTGGCCGGGCTGTGCCTGGTCATCGGCATCGGCCTGCGGGCCATCATGCCGAAGCTGCCCGGCAACGAGCGGGTACCCCTGCGGACCCGGCTCGCCGTGCTGCGCCGACCCGCCGTGCTGGCCGTACTGCCGCTCAGCGTCCTCGGCATGGGCGCCAGTTACGTGGCGTACGCCTACAGCGTTCCGGCGCTGGAGGCGGTCCACATCCCCCAGGGCGCGATCCTGTGGATGCTCTTCCTGTACGGCCTGGGCGCGGTGCTCGGCAACATCGCCTCCGGCTACGCCACCGACCGCTGGGGTTCCGTACGGGTCCTGACCGTCGGATACATCTGCATGACGGTGGCCCTCGGTCTGCTGGCCTGGCTCGCCGCCATCGACACCGCGCTGCAGGCCCTGGTCGGTCTGCTGGTCCTGCTCTGGGGCGCGAGCAGTTGGTGCCAGACACCCTCGCAGCAGCACCGGCTCATCGAGGTCGCCCCGCAGGAGGCCCCGCTCGTGGTCTCCCTGAACTCCTCCGGCATCTACCTGGGCATCGGCCTGGGCACCGTGCTCGGGGGCGTCATGCTCCCGTCCGGGATGCCGGCAGTGTACGGACTCGGGGCGGCCCTGGCGGTCGTGTCCCTGCTGTTCCTGCTGATCACCGCGCGCGCGACAGCACGACGGGGCTGACCCGGCGCCGCCGCCGAACTGTACGCCCACCTCACCCGGGCAGCAGTCCCGGTCCACCCCGCTCCCCGAGGCGGCGGCCACTCCCCGGCCGCCGCCTCGCCGGTACAGCACGCATGGAGCAACCGCGAAGTCGCCCACTCCGCCCGCGCGTTGCCCCCGGAATCCCCCGCCTGAGGCGGCAGCCGCCTCAGGTCCAGCCGTCGAGGGTAACTTCCGGCCCTCCGGACAGATAGCCCCGAAGGGCACTGGCAGTGGTATGGACGAAGTCCTCCGGAATGGACTCGGCACCGACCCAACACACCTGGGCGTGCTTGCGGGGCTCGCGGTTCTCGGGTTCACCGGACCATTCATGGGTGGCAAAGACGACCGTCAAGAAGCCATTCGGGGGGCTCAACGCCCCAGGATCCGTGAATGATGTGGGCCACGCGAAGCGCTTCCGGCTTGACGATCAGGCCGGTTTCTTCACGGAGTTCGCGAACAGCGGTCTCAGTGACGGGTTCACCGGGCTCGTTCTTGCCGACAGGCAGATCCCACATGCCCTGGGCGAACTTGGCCTGCCGGCTGCGCTGGAGGAGAAGCACACGGTTGCTGACCTTGTCATGGACGATGACAGCAGCCACCAGCAGAGTCATAGCGTTCCTTCCGTCGTCCGAATCGAGACTGCCCGTTGCCGGGGTGGCGGTTGCGCCGGATCTCCCGGCTGATCGTGGACGGGCTGCGGCCCAGCTCAGCCGCGATCGCGCGAACGGTGGCGTTCTCGCGCAGCCGGTCCGCGATGTGGATCCGGTCCTCCGATCGGTCCCGGATCTCGAAGTCCATCGCACCCCTTGGGCTGGGGTGTTGCAACGACTCCTAGAACCCGAGCCTGCTCGGGCGGGGCCGCATGTGTACCCCCGGCCATGCCTGCGGAGTACCGTTTCGAGTGCTGAAGTCGAAACGGAGTCCAGTATGCACAACCAAGTCGAGGAGAGCATCGGGTCCAGGATCGCCTCATATCGGAAGCTTGCCGGATATACCCAACGTGAGTTCGCCGAGCACTCTCACCTCTCACTGGGGAACGTCCGCAAGGTCGAGCGGGGTGAACGTCTTCCCACCCATGGCTTCCTGCACACCACGGCCCGCGTCTTGTCCGTCAGCGTGGAGGAGTTGACTGGTCAGCCATACCGGGGACGGCAACGCGCCGACGAGAAAGCGCATGCACCGATCGCTGCTATCCGAAGTGCCGCTCGCGCGTACGATCTTCCGCCCGAGTGGCGGACCTCCCTGCGGCCCCTGCGGGAGATCGCCATCGACGTCGAGGAGGCGACCCGTCACCGGGCGGCGGCTCGGTACACCCGTCTCGGACTCCTTCTTCCAGAGCTGCTGGAAGAACTCACGGCCGCCGTCAACCTGTTGGACGGCGACAGGAAGCGAGCAGCGGCCAAGCTGCTCGCCTCCTGTTACTACATGGCCCACTGCCTCGCGTACCGTCTCGGGTACGCGGATCTGGCTGGGCAGTTGGACGACCGTCAGGGGTGGGCTGCGGGCTTGTCCGGCGATCCGCTGGCTGTCGGGCTGTCTCAGTGGTCCCGGGCTGGAGGTTTTCAGGCGGCTCGTGAATACAGCACCGGACTGCGTCTGTTGTCCCGGGCGCGCGATCAGCTCACCGAACGAGACTGCTCATCGCCGTCGGCGGTGACGCTGCTGGGCAGTCTGCACTTGCGTGAGGCGACGCTCGCTTCTCGTGCCCGCGACGAACAGGCCACCGAGCATCACCTCGCCAAGGCCAGTCTCCTCGCCGGGCAGATCCCCGGCCAGGTGGACCAGGTGCACTATCACCTGACGTTCGGGCCGGCGAACGTGAGCCTTCATGACATGGCTGCCCAGGTCGAGCTCAAGCACCCGGAAGAGGCCGCGAAGAGGGCCCGTGGCCTGCGTCTGCCCTCGTCGCTGCCACATACTCGGCGAGGGCACTACCACATCGATGCTGCCCGCGCTTTTCTCGCTGTCGGCGACAGGGAGAAAGCTCTGGCCGCGTTGCAGAGTGCGCGGCGGGTAGCGCCGCAGCAGACGCGCTACCACCCGATGGCCCGTGAGGCGGTCCGGGTCCTGGCCGGGCAGTACCGCAAGGCAGGGCAAGACCTGCGCACACTCGCGGCGTGGATGGGACAGGACGTGGCCTGACACAGCAAGCCTTCGTCAAGGTGACGGAGCGTCAGGAAGTACCCCGGCATGGGGTACTTCCTTATTTGTGCACTGAGCATTCTGTGGTTGCCGGTCGCTGCGGCACTCCTGGCGCTCAGCCGGAATCGCTGCGGTGGCCGCCCTCGGCAGAGCCGACCGAAGGGACCCACCGATGCCGACCGCACAACCGCCGTATCGCCGACCTCAAGCCACTGCCGGACGGGGAGCACGCCCGATGAGCAGCCGGGTACTGCTCGTGCGCCACGCCGGCACCGGGTTCCCGACAAGGGCGTCGTACGCCCCCGATTCCCCCGCTCCGCCCCGGAGGTGCGATGCCGTTCCCCGGCCGGAAACGAACCCCAGCCCAGCCCCCCATCTCGGACAGCGAGCGGCTGCTCTTCAGCGGCGTCCTGCGCCATGACAAGGCATGGGCGCAGTACGAGGACCCACTGCTGCGCATGTCGTTCTGGGTGTCGCTGACGATCCCGGTGGGGAAAGTCGTGGCGCTGGTGGGCGAGAACGGCTCGGGCAAAACCACCCTCGCCGAGGTCCTGGCCGGGCTGTACCTGCCGACGGTGGGCACCGTCTCGTACAACGGCGTCGAGGTCCGCGAGGCCGACCGCGAGTCCGTCTTCGACAAGGTCGCCCTGCTGCCCCAGGACGTCCAGGCATGGACGATGACGGTCCGGGCGAACATCCACATCGGCGACGTGGACAAGCCGCTGGTCCAGGAACACGTCGAAGCTGCCGCCGAACGCGCGGATGTGCGCGACATCGTCGAGGAACTGCCGCACGGCTGGGACTCCATCGCGCTGAAGGGCTTCGAGCGCGGCGTGCGGCTCTCCGGCGGACAGTGGCAGCGCGTTGGCGCCGCACGGGCCCTCTACCGGGACCGCACGCTGGTCATCGTGGACGAGCCGACCGCCGCCCTCGACGCGAAAGCCGAGATCGAGATGCTCGCGTCCCTGCGCTCCCTGACCGACGACGGCGTCGAGCACGGCGACCACCACGACCTGATGGGCATCAAGCAAGGCCACTACCGCGAGCTTTACGAGCTCCAGGTCGCCCAGTACGCCGCCAGTGACGCGGCGCTCCCTGCCCAGCGCGGGGCCTGCACGTGCATGAAGGACTACCGGACGAGGGGGTAACGGCCAGCACGCGACCGGCGCAGATGACGAGCCTCGCCCTCGCCAGCCAGATGACTGGGCCCCGCCGCAGGTCTTGCCCGCAGCGACAGCTTCCGAACACGGAGGTGACAAGCATGCGTCTCGCCACCGTTCCGACCGCCGTCATCATGCAGCCGACGACCCTGTGTCAGCTGGACTGCGGCTACTGCTATCTGCCCTTCCGCAAGCTCAACCGCCGCATGACGACCGAGATCGCCACGGCCGTCGCGGCGTCCGTCAACCCCTGGGCCGCACTACGGTCGGGGTTCGAGGTCGTCTGGCACGGCGGGGAACCGCTGGCCGCTGGCCGCGATTTCCTCGGCTCGCTGATGGCCCCCTTCGAAGGCGTCACGCACACGCTCCAGACGAACGCAGCCCTCATCGATGACCAGTGGTGTGCGTTCTTCCAAGAGCACGACATGGGGGTGGGCGTGAGCATCGACGGCCCGGTGGACATGAACCACCACCGCGTCACCCGGGGCGGACGCCCCGCGCATGACCGGATCATGCGGGGCATACGGCGATTAGCCGATCACGGCATCGCGTTCTCCGCGATCGCCGTGGTCTCCGACCCGGCCCCGGACCGCGCGCAGGAGTTCTACCGCTTCTTCGCCGACCTCGGCTGCCAGAGCCTCGGCGTCAACGTCGAGGAGGAGGAAGGCGTCCACACCCGCGCGCCCGAGCCTGACCCGGAGCGTACGGCAAGGTGGTGGACCGCCCTCGCGGACGCGTGGCGCGCCGATCCGGTGATCCGTATCCGGGAGATCGACCGGGTCCTCGCCTTCGCAGCCGCCGCACTGGACGGCTCCGGCTGCTTCGACGCCGATCAGCCGTGGGACCCCCTGCCGACGGTGGCCCACGACGGAGGCGTGGTCCTCATCTCCCCGGAGCTGGCCGGGTTCACCGACTCCCGGTTCGGGGACTTCACCACCGGCAACGTCCTCAACACCCCGCTCGATGTGCTCCTGGCCGAGGCCGAGGTCCGTACGCCCTGGCTGCCGGAGTTCCGCACCGGGGTGCAGGCATGCCGCACATCGTGCCCGTTCTACGCGTTCTGCGGCGGTGGCCATCCAGCCAACCGCTACTTCGAACACCGCGGCCGCATGGACGGGACACGCACCGTGTACTGCACCCACGCCAAGATCGCCCTCCTGGAAGGAGTGACAGCACATGTCCGCGACCACAGCAATTGATCTCGTCACCAAAGCGTCCTCCGGATTCGCCGAGCTGCTGAAGACCACGACTCCGTCATCGGACGGCAGGGAGCGGTTCGACAACCGGCCCACGTGGGACAACGCCAAGCCGAAGTTCGACAACCGACCCACGTGGGACAACTGGGACAACAAGAACTGGAACAAGAAGAAGTAGCCGACGCCGGGAGGCCGGGCTACGGATTGACCGTCAGCCCGGCCTCCTTGGCCAGCTGCTCGGCGACCTCCATGGTCTGGGTATCGTCGATGATGGCGCCGCGCAGCGACAGCAGACCCGTCGCGCCGTCGAGCTTCGACGAGCGCAGATCGCAGCCCTTCGCCGACGATGCCGCGAACTCAGCGCCGGACAGGTCGCAGTCCCGGAAGACCATTTTGTCCATGCGCCCAGCGAACGTGGCCTCCTTGAACGAGCAGCGGACAAACGCGACGACGCCCCGGACCTTCTCCACGTTGATCGTGGCCATGTCGAACCGGCAGTCCTCGGCGTAGACGTCTCCGGCCTCACTCGCGGCCAACTGCCAGCCGATGCCCCGGCATCCGGTCAGCTCGGCCCGGGAGAGCCGGATACCCGACCACCGGGCGTTCGACAGATCCGCGCACTTCAAAGCGGTGTCGTCCCAGTCGAAGGACGACAAGCCCGTGCCGGTCAGCCGCACACGGTCCAGGACCGAGCGGGAGATGCGGCCCTCGGCTGTGGCACCCGTGGCGTCGGTGCTGTCGATATACACCATGGACAGCGACAGCTCGCCCTTGACCGGCCCGGTGTACGGGTCGAGGTCGTCGTAGTCGATGGAGGGGCGCTGGATGGATCGCTTCTCGCCGAGATCACGGAATTCCATGACCCGACCGTACCGGCCCCAGCTGCGCGCCGGGACGCGGGCGCCGTCCGGACAGCAGTGGCCGAGCTGGTGCTACGGCGCCGCCGGTCTGGCGCGGGCTCAGCAACTGGCCGCGCTCGCGGCCCTGTCCAGCCGGACAGCGGTCAGCGACCGGTCGCTGTGCCACGGGTACGCCGGGCTCGCGCACCTCGCCGCCGTCATCGCCGCCGACGCCTCGCCCCAGGCCGCAGCCAGGCTCCGCGAGCTGATGCCGGATCTCGTGAGCGCCACCGTGCACCCCGACACCGACTCTCGTGTACGCCTGCACGTAGTTGATCAACGCCATTATTCTGTCGGCCATGCCCGTCATACCCCGGTACGTTCGAGTACTGCTTGCCCTCGGTGTCGGCCTCCCCGTGCTTCTTGGCATGTGGGTCGCAGCCAGCGATGACGGTGGAGACGAGCCTGATCCCTGCGCCCAGTACCAGGAACATCAAAGGGCCCTGGCCGAGAAAGAACGACGTGCTCTGAACCGCGAGGACCTTATCGATGGTTCAGCCGATGCCGCCAGCAAGAGCATAAAGCTCGCCACGGAGTGCTACTACAGGCACCAACCTGGACAGCGTGAGCAAGACGAGCGTGTGAGGCGAATGACGCAGGACGAGCTTTTGAAGCAGCTGGACGAGGCGGACCGAGCAAACGGCATCGAGCCGCCGGATGGTGTCCCGTCGAGTGGTGTAGCAGCGATCTCTGCATAGCCCCTGGTCATGGGGCGGCCATCGCGCAACTCTCCGAGTAGGAGTGCTCGTTGAGAGAGGTGGCGCGATGGCCTTGTCCCAGCATGACCTACTCCGGCTGATGGAGTCACTGCGTACGGCGGACGGAATCGAGTTGATCAGGGTCCTGTCCCAGCGGTTCCTGCAGGAGCTCATCGAGGCCGAGGCCACCTCGTTCATCGGGGCCGAGCCCGGTGAGCACACCGCCACCCGCACCAACCAGCGCAACGGCCACCGCGGGAAGACACTGACCACACCGGCCGGCGATCTCGACCTGGGGATCCCCAAGGTCCGCACCGGGTCGTTCTTCCCGTCGCTGCTGGAACGCCGGCGGCGCATCGACCAGGCCCCTCTACGCCGTCATCATGGAAGCATACGTGCAGGGCGTGTCCACCCGCAGCGTGGATGACCTGGTCAAGGCCCTGGGCGGCGACACCGGGATCTCCAGGTCCGAAGTCTCGCGGATCTGCGGCGCCCTCGATGCCGAGTTGACGGTGTTCCGCACCCGCCCCCTGGACCACGTCCGCTTCCCCTACGTCTACCTCGACGCGACGTACTGCAAGGCGAGGGTGAACCATCAGATCGTCTCGCAGGCCGTGGTCATCGCCACCGGCATCACCGAGGACGGCGGACGCGAAGTACTCGGGCTGATGGTCGGAGACAGCGAAACCGAGGTGTTCTGGAGCGAGTTCCTGCGCTCACTGCGCGAGCGGGGGCTGACCGGGGTCCGTCTGGTCATCGCCGACCATCACAGCGGACTGGTCAAAGCCGTCCGCAAGGTCATGCTCGGGGCCGCCTACCAGCGATGTCGTGTTCATTTCCTGCGCAATGTCTTCGCAGTGATCCCCAAGGACGCCGCGGAGATGGTCGCGGCGACCATCCGCACGATCTTCGCCCAGCCCACCGCCGCAGCCGTCCGGACCCAGCTCGACACCGTCGCCGACATGCTCGGCCGACAGTTCCCCAAGGTCAGGGACATGCTCTTGGAGGCCAAGGCCGACCTCACCGCCTTCGCGGACTTCCCCGAGCGACATTGGAAGAAGATCCAGTCGACCAACCCTCTGGAGCGGGTCAACCGCGAGATCAAGCGTCGCATCGACGTCGTGCAGATCTTCCCCAACCCCGACGCCCTCGAACGCCTCACCACCGCCGTGCTCGTCGAGATGCACGACGAATGGATCGCCTTCCCCCGCCGCTACCTTCCCGAGGGAAGCATGGACCAGCTCTACCCGGCCGAGCACACCCCTGACGAACTCCCGCCGACAACATGAGCGTTGACACATGACCGCTACACCACTTCAGGGGACACGACCTCCGGCAACGGTGCGCCGGTGGGCCGCCCGCGTGAAGAAGTCCGGGCCAACCGGGCTCGTGATCTCGGATTTGATTGTGTGCAGCCCCACTGCTCGATGTGGTCGACAGTGCGACGACCAATCAAATGTCCACACGAGGATGCGATGGTGTGCCAGACCACATGGACAGCGGCAGTAGGATTCCGGACGGCGCAGGGAGAGTTCGTCAGCGAGAGGGAGCGCGGGTGAGCATCGGTCTGTCAGAGGCCTTGAACGAGCTACGCAAGGAGCTCTACGAGGCCCAAGCGTCCGGAGCCGGACAGCAGTTACGCTTTGAGCTGGAGAAGGCCGAGCTTGAACTAGCTGTCGAGTTCCATCGAGATGGTTCCGGCAAAGTGAATGTGACCGTGGGGGCCCTGGGCACGAAAGTCGGCGGCGAGGCCAGAGGCGCGCTGGGGGACATCAGGAAACAGCGGCTGACGCTGACCCTGAACGTACGCGACGAGGCAACCGGCGGCCAGCATTGGCCGATCAGCCGCAGCACCGACGGATCCTCCCCTCCCGAAGAACGCGGGGATGCTTCGGCGGGTAAGCAGGAGGCCATCACTGCCCTGATCGAGACACAGGTCAAGGAGCGCCCGCGTCGGGAGTGGGAGTGGGAGTCTTGAAGTGCATCCTGCTCGTCTTGCCCTGGTTCGGGCCGGTCACCGGTCTCCGCCCGTCGCACAGGGGGCGGGCTACCTGCTAGGACCTCGGCTGGTGCTGACCTCCCTGCACGTGGTGGTCGACGAACACCGACGTCCCCACCGGTACATCACGGTACGGGTGGGGCATCCGCGGTCCGGTTCCGACATGGTCGAGCGGGACGCCGAGCTGTGCTGGCCGGACCCGCGTGACGATCCGCCTCGGCCCGATGCTGCGGACGTGGCGCTGCTGTGGCTCGGCAAGGAAGTGCGAACACCAGCTGAGCCGGTGGCATGGGGGCACCCCTGCGGCATCGATGAACTGCCGTATCACGGAGCAGCCTTTCCTCTGTTCGCGGAACGCGCGGGCGAGCCGGGGTTCGAGTATCTACGGGGGACGCTGCCACCGTTGGCCACCAGTGGCGGCAGCCGCTACTGGGTTCTGAATACGGCGTTTCCGCCAGGGGAACGACAGGACGCACGTCGGCCTTGGGGGGGAGCATCAGGGGCAGCGGTCTTCTGCAACGACCTGCTGGTGGGAGTCGTTGTCGAGGACGATCGCGAGACTGAATGGCGCCGCTTGCACGCGGAGCCTGTGCACACCCTCTTCCGGGATGATGCCTTCATCGATCTCGTAACCCGGCACGGGAACGCGGGTCAGATTCCGCTCGTGCACGAGATCCGTGCGGGTCGGCGGATCCCGCGATCGTCCTACACCCGGGAGATCGCACACTGGGCGGCGGCGGAGGACTTCGTCGGACGAGAGCAAGAACTCGCTGACATGACCGACTTCGTTCTCGCCGGCGACGGGGACGAAGTCCCGCCTGCTTACTGGAGGTGGGTGGCTCCGGCATGGTCGGGAAAGACCTCACTGATGGCGCACTTTGTGCTCGATCACCTCCCTGCCATGGGTGCCCGGGTCGACGTGCTGGCCTTCTTCATCGCACGCAGGCATGCAGGCCAGTCGGACCGGACCGCCTTCCTCGCAGCCATGCAGCGGCAGCTTCGTGAATACCTGCACGATCCGGACGTCGACTGCGGGGCGCTGGGCCCGTTCCACGAAGCGCTTGAGCGTGCAGGGCGGCAGGCGCGGGACGCCGAACGTCGGATCGTCCTCGTGGTCGACGGCCTGGATGAGGACAGTGGCATGGCCACCGCCGTCGAGGGCAACAGTATTGCTGCGCTGCTTCCGCACGGTCCCATGCCCGGGGTTCGCATCATCGTGACATGCCGTCCTCATCCGCCGGTGCCAGCAGACGTGCCGTACGGGCACCCGTTGCGTGACCCCGGGATCAGTCGCAGCCTTGCAGCGTCGGAGGCAGCACAGGCGGCGCGGCTGGAAGCTGAACGGGATCTCGTTGAGCTGATTCGCCGCGGCGGGATCGCTCAGGAGCTCACCGGGCTGATCGCGGCAGCCAGCGGCGGCCTGACCGCTGTCGACCTGGCCGCCCTGATGGAGACCGCGTGCAGCGTCCGGGAGGTGGAACTGGTTCTTGAGGGTTCCCTGGGCCGCTCGTTCCAGCGCCTGGAAGCGGAGTGGAGCCGAGGTGAACACGGCCCCGCGTGGCTCTACTCCTTCGCTCATGGCGAGCTTCTGGTAACAGCGGGGAACCTTCTGGCGCACGAGATGGAGGGCTACCGGGACAGACTCCACGACTGGGTCCTGGACTACTGGCAGCGGCGATGGCCGGACGACACACCGGAATGGATCCTTGTCGGTTGTCCGCAAGTCCTGTGGCAGCAAGGTGATGCGGTTCTTCTGTCCACGCTCGCTGCCGACCGTGAGCGCCATGAACAGCTCTGGCGGAAGACCGGCAGCGATGCCGGGGCCCTCGCAGAGATCGAGAAAGCCTTCGAACTACAGCGTCAGCTCCCAGACCCCGACGTTCCGGCATGCCTTCGCCTGGCCCGTCGCCGGGAGGCACTCGAAAGGAATCTCGAAAATACCCCGACTGACCTGATCATCACGTGGGCTCGTCTCGGACAGGTCCGCCGGGCCGTGAATTTCATCCGGGAGCGCCGAGAGGGATGGCGCGACTGGCTGCTTGCCTCGGTGTACCGCGTTGCACGCCGGTGGCCGGACGCCGAGGAACTGGTCATCATCGCTGCGCGATCTCTCAGCGACCCTGTGGAACGCGCCCTCGCCCTTGCGATGCTGGCCGAAGAACTTGCCCAAGCCGGTCGTCACGAGCTGGCAGCCGACCTGGCAAGGGATGCTGTCGATCTAGCACAGCGCCCGGATACCGGCCGGGGCGGTGAAACGGCGCGGAGCGTGGCAGTACGGGTGTTCCTACGGATCGGCAGGGACGACCAGGCTCTCGTCTGTGCTCGTAACATCGCCACCCCGGTCCGCAGAGGCTTGGCTCTGGTGCGGGTTGCGGCGAGCCTTGCCCGGGCGGGTCAGCGAGTGAAGGCTGCTGAACTCGTCGAGGAAGCTGCGGGGCTCGCAGTGACGGCCGCTGCTCAGCCGCACCCAGCGCTCCACGACGGGTACCGCGCCAGGGAGGACGCTACGTTGGTCCTGGACGAGGCAGCACAGGTCCTCGCCGAGATCGGCCGAATCGGTCAGGCCAGCGCCCTTGCCGCCGCAGAGCCCAGGGAAGACGAGAACAGGATTCTGGCCAGCATCGCCACGGTCCTCGCAAAGGCCAGCCGACACGAGGAAGTTGCGGCCCTCACCTGCTCAATGACCGACCCGTACTGGCGCTGCAAGGCCCTGACCCGCGCGGCTGAGCAGTGCCTGGCAGCCGACGGCATCGGGCGCGCCGCCGAATATGCCGCCGAGGCAGCCATCGTCATCGATGACATCGCTGATTCGGTAAAGAAGCACTGGGCGCTGCCCGGCGTCGCATCCCTTCTCATCAAGATCGGGCAGCATGAACAGGCTGTCGCTCTGGCCCATACGGCCACAGTTCCAAACCGTGAAGCCGAGGCTCTGGCCGACGTGGCGAAGCTGCTGGCCGAGCACAAACAGCGCGAGCTGGCAGCACAGGTACGCGGCGCTGCAGTCCTCGCCGCCCGCGCCATCGACGACCAAACACCCAAGGACAACGCCCTGGCCCACGCTGCGGAATCGGTCGCCAGGGCCGGCGAGTGCGTCCAGGCCTCGGCAATCGCCAACGAGATCGCCGATTCTTTCAAGAGAGCGTCGACGCTAGTCGAGGTGGCGGCTGCTCTTGCCGATGCTGGCGAGTACGATCCCGCAGCAGCTCTGGCCCGCTCCATCACCGACTCTCGCAAACGGGCTGAGGCCCTGGTCCGAGTAGCTCGCGTGATGGCAGAGACCGGGCTGCTCGAAGAGGCCGAGGCGCTTGCCCACGAGGTGGCTGTGACGGTCCGCACTATGGCGGATCAACACGATAAGGATCAGCTACTGGCCGAGGTGGCGCTGGCGGTTGCCGACGTTGGTCGTCATGGGCAGGCAGCTCGGCTCACCCGCGCCATCACGGCCCCGTACACGAGGGGAGAGACGCTGGCCAAGGTGTCTTCAGCCCTGGCCCGGGCAGGTAACCATCAGCTCGCCACATCCCTGGCTCAGGAGATCGCAGAGAAGAGGACACGGGCCGAATCCCTGGCCTGTGTCGTCTCGGCGCTTGCCGCGTCCGGTCAGCACAAGCAAGCAGCCGCCCTCGCCCGCAGCATCACCGACGGCTACGTGCGCAGCACTGCAACAGCCAAAGTGGCCTCAGCTCTTGCCCAGGCCGGTGATCACGAAGCGGCCGTTGCACTGGCTCGCACGATCGAGTGTGGCGATAGCAGGGCCGAAGCTCTAGCCAAGCTGGCGCGGCTACTCATCCAGCGCGGTCAGCCGGAAGAGGCCTGGTCCCTGGCCCAGGAGCTTGCCGCGTCCGCCCGCGCTTTCTTCGCGTCGAATCAGCCGTTCTTCTCCCTGACCGACATTGCGCTGGCGTATGACGAAAGTGGTCACTGTTCTGAGGCCGCCGTCCTGCTGGGCGAAGCCGTGGACATCTTCTCATGCAGAAGCCGAGGGGGCTTCGAACAGGACTACGCCCAGGCTCACTTGGCGCGCATGCTTGCCAAGACACGCCAGACCGAAAGGGCATCCAGCCTCGCCGACACAATCGGGAGGGCTGGCCTGCGGGCCCGGGCGTTGACCGACGTCGCCGCAGTAATGGTCGAGATGGGCTCACTTTCCCATGCAGCCACCCTCCTGGCCGCAGCCGAAGACGCCGCACGGAAGCTTCCCGATGCCCAGCAGATGGGCTGGACGCTGTTCGATATGGCCGAGAATCTCATCCGAGTGGGCTGGTATGAAAAGGCCGCAGAGCTGACCCGCATCATTCCTCGGACAGGCCAACGATGTGGCGAGGAGTCGGCTCGGTTCATGCGCGTGGTAGTGAGAGTACTCAGCGAGGCAGGGCAGTATCAGATGGCAGTTTCCCTGGCCCAAGAGATCCCGATCCATGACATGAGGGTCTGGGTGCTGATGGACGTCGCTCAGAGCCTCGCCAATGCGGCGCGCGGCGAGGAGGCTGCGCTTGTGGTAGCCAAAACAGTGCGCCTCGCACTGTCACTGACTCCTTCTCCAGACGACGGTGCGATCCTCTCCGGCCTGTCGCATGCACTTGCCACGGCCGGCCGCCATGAGCAGGCCGCAGCACTTGCCCGATCGATCGAAAGTCCGTACTGGAAGAGTCAAGCCCTGGCGGACGTGGCCGAATCGATGGGACCCTGTGCCGCGGGGCGGCATCTCCTGGCGGAGGCTTTGGACACCGGAAGGTTTTCGAATGGCTTGACTGCCGCAACGCTGACGCTCGTACCGGGGTGCGCCGACAATCTCCTCGGCATGGCAACCTCTCCCCCCTGAACAACAAGGCGACCCCACGGAGCCGATGGATGCCCTCACTTGGGGACATGTCCGGGGCCCCAGGGCCCGGGAAAGCGAGTCGGCGGCCGTGTGACTGTCGTCGGTAATTTCCCTGGTCAGATGAGGCCAATTGGCCCCGAAACCGGAGAACCTCAAAGACGGTGGCTTCCCACGAGCGGACAGGGAGAAGACCACCACCGCAGCGTCTCATCCCGAACGGACAACGCCCGGCCACGCGGTGGCAGGCACAAGTGGCGGCCCGGCGCGAAGTCGCCCACTCCATCTGCGTATTGCCCCCGCACTCCCCCTCCCAAGCCGTCGCACGCCTCCCCGCTCCCCCGCGCCGGAGCCACCCTGAGGGGCACCACGACACGGGGGTGCCCCATGACGGGAACAGCACGCTTACGCACGTACGCCATCGCCGCCGCGCTCACGGCCGTACTGGTCCTCACCACCGGCTGTACCGACACCCCGGACCCACCTGGCCCCGCCCCCACGAGCCCCTCCACCGGCGGGGACGCGGTGTCACCCGTACCCACCCCGTCGAAGGCCACGGACCAGGAGAAACCCGGGCTCGGTATCACCGCCCCGCCGGCCGAGTCGCCTCCGTCCACTCCCGGCCCGCCGCCGCCCCACGGCGGCGACCCCGTAGCCCCCGTACCGGCCCCGCCGAAGGATCCCGACCCGGAGACGCCGGGGCTCGGGTTTACCGGGACGCCGCCGGGCACGTCCTCGCCGTCGTGCCGGCCCGGGGCGTGCTCGCCGCCCGGTCCGCAGGCGCCCCGTGGCGCGTCCGGCGCGAAGTCGCCCGCCCCGCCCGCGCATTGACCCCGCACTCCCCCCGCCCACGCCTCCACCCCCCTGCCCGGCCGCCCGTACCGGCGCGACCCTGAGTGCCTACGTCCCGGGAGTCCCCATGAGAAGAACCGCGCGCTTACGCACGTACCGCGTCCTCGCCGCCGTCGGCACCGGTGTCGCGGCCGCGGCGGCCCTCGTCGCCGGCTGCACCGATACGACGGACTCGCACTCGCACAGCCCCGTGCTCCCCGACTCCCGCTCCCACGGCGGTGATTCCGTGCCGCCCGTGCCGGCGCCGTCGAAGGACGACGGGCTGGACATCCCCGGCCTCGGCTTCACGGGGACGCCGCCGGCCGAGACCGCTCCGTCCTGCCCGCCGGGTATCTCGCCGGAGGCCGACGGGGTGTGCTCTCCGCTGTTCCCGCAGGGTCCGGGCATCTCGCAGTCGGCCGCGGTGTCCGGACCCGCGCCTGCGGCGAACCCATGAGCCTCTCCGGCCACGGGAGCACCGCCGGCTCCTCCCCCGTGGCCGCCGCCCGGTTGCTCAACACCCTTGTCACACAAGGCTCGTTCGTGGCCGCCCTCATGTACTACCTGGGCGCGATCTGGAGCATGGCCTACTACGGCTACTTCCACGTGGACGCCTTCGCGCTCGGCCTGGGCTTCGCCGAGTTCGTCATCCACAGTCTCGGGCTGATCACGACTCCGGTCGTGGTGACGGGCGCGCTGGCCGTCCTGCTCTTCGGTTCGCGCGGGACGCTCACCCGGCGGGCGGCGCTCCTCCCGCCCAGGGCGGCCGCGCAGGTCACCAGGGCCGCCAACGCCCTGGCGCGGCTGCACGGTTGGCTCGTCATCGCGGGGATCGTGATGGTGCTGGCGTGGCGTGACGTGCAGCCGTACGGCTGGCTCGCGCCCGTCGCGATCGCCGCGGGGATCCTCCTGGGCCGACGGCGCACGCCGACCAGCCCGGGCACCGCAGCGCCCGGCAGGGCCGTACCACTCCTCGCGGCGGGCCTCTTCCTGCTGTGGGCGGCCACCCTGCACGCGCACGACCTCGGTGTCGCGGACGCCCGGCACACGGCCGGCGCCCTCGTCCACCGCACCGCCGTCGTCGTCTTCAGCGTGGACCGGCTGAGTCTGACGGGCCCGCCCGCCGTCACGGTCCAGGACCTCGGCGACGATGTCCGTTTCCGCTACCGGTACACGGGCCTGCGGCTGCTGATCGAGCGGGACGGCCACTACTATGTGCTGCCGCTGGGCTGGCGTGCGGCGGAGAGCTCGACGTACGTGCTGCGCGAGAACGACCGGATGCGCGTGGAGCTGATGCCGGGCACGTGGCGGCCGTGACCGGCACGGCGGCTCCGTACCGCCACACCTCGCACACCCGCACCGCCCCCGCCGCCCCCTACCGCCCCGCGCCGGAGCCGTCCGGCAGCCACGTCACCACCAGCACCACCCCCGCCAGCAGAAAATTCCGCTCCGCCGCCTGCAGCCCGTTCCACTTCGCCGACTGCCACATCGCGAACCACTCCCCGCCGATCGCGATGAACCCCGCCCCGAACAGCAGCATGAGCATCACGAGCCCCAGCGTGCCCGCGCGCCGGGCCGGCCCGTACCCGCCCGTACCCCCGCGCAGCAGTCCGCGCACCCACCGCACCGTGGCCGCGATCAGCACCAGGGCCGTGACCGTCTCCCACGCGATGATCGCGACGTAGACGGCGTCCTGCACCGTGCGGTCGGTGATCGCGCGCCACATGAGGTCCTTGTCGCGGAACGTCGTGTCCATCGCGAGGACATGGCGCACGAACTCCCGGTTCGTGTCGAAGTCGGTGATGTTGCCGAAGGCCACAAGGGCGATGTAGAGAGCGGCCGTTGCGGTCAGCGCGGCCGCCGCGAACGGCAGCGAGCCGAGCGCCGTACCTGTGCGCGCACCGCGTGCGCGCCGCATCCGCGAGAAGTTGCGCATGCGATCATCTCTCCCCCGTGAACGGCCCGTTACGCGCTCCAAGTGCGCGTTCACCCCCGGGGTATGGTTCGCTTCGCGGGCGCGGGACCCGCGCGAGGCCGACAGAAACGGGGCGCGGACATGACGGTGGAGGCGCATCGCGAAACCCGTCGGGAGACGCATCGGGAGACGCATCGGGACAAGGGCCGGCGGTCGGGCCGGGACGAGGAGTGGGCCGAGGTCACGCCGGACGCGGCCCGGCGGCTGCTGAGCGCGGCGGTGCAGGCGTTCGCCGAGCGCGGGTATCACGCCACGACGACCCGGGACATCGCCGGCCGTGCCGGGATGAGCCCCGCGGCGCTGTACATCCACTACAAGACGAAGGAAGAGCTGCTCTACCGGATCAGCGGCGTGGGCCACCGGCTCGCGCTGGACATACTGCGCCGGGCGCGCGAGGGCGGGGGGACGCCCGCCGAGCGACTGGCGCGCGCCGTACGGGAGTTCGTCGTCTGGCACGCGGAGCACCACACGACGGCCCGGGTCGTGCAGTACGAGCTGGGGGCGCTCGGCGAGGAGCACTACGCGGAGGTCGTCGGGCTGCGCCGGGACAGTGAGGCGGAGGTGCGGGCGATCGTCGAGGAGGGGGTCATGTCGGGCGCGTTCTCCGTGCCGGACGTGCGGGGGACGACGCTCGCGGTGCTGTCGCTGTGCGTGGATGTCGCGCGCTGGTTCGTCTCCGGGGGGCGGCGGACGCCGCAGGAGGTGGGTGCGCTGTACGCGGACCTGGTGCTGCGCATGGTGGGGTACCGGGGGCATTGACGGGCCGCCCCCGCGAATCCTACGTTCTTGTAGAGGAATCCCTGTACGGAACCTTCGGCGGCAGGAGCACGCGATGACCGGCACGGAGCACGGCCCGGAGCACGGCCCGGTGGGCGGGGAGCAGGCGATCAAGGCGGCGCGCGCGGCGGCCGAGGGTCTGTCGGAGCGGTCGTATTCTCCCGGCTTCGGCAATGAGCACAGCAGCGAGGCTGTCCCCGGCGCGCTGCCGCAAGGGCGCAATTCGCCACAGCGCGCGCCGCTGGGGCTGTACGCGGAGCAGCTGAGCGGTACGGCGTTCACCGAGCCGCGCCGCGCCAACCGCCGCTCGTGGCTGTACCGGATCCGGCCCTCCGCCGCGCATCCGCCGTTCCGGCGGATAGCCAACGGCGCGTTGCGGGCCGCCCCGTTCACGGAGTCCGTGCCGGATCCGAACCGGCTGCGCTGGGATCCGCTGCCGGAGCCGCCCGAGGGCACGGACTTCGTCGACGGGCTGTGGACGGTCGGCGGCAACGGCGACGTGACGCAGCGCGCGGGCATGGCGGTGCATCTGTATGCGGCCAACTCGCCCATGTCGCGGCGGGTGTTCAGTGACGCCGACGGGGAGCTGCTGATCGTGCCGGAGCGCGGCGGGCTGCTGCTGCGTACCGAGTTCGGGCTGCTCGCGGTGCGGCCGGGGCAGGTGGCGCTGCTGCCGCGCGGGGTGCGGTTCCGGGTGGAGCTGCTGGATCCGAGTGTGCGCGGTTATGTCTGCGAGAACTACGGGCAGCCGTTCGTCCTGCCCGACCTGGGGCCGATAGGCGCCAACGGCCTGGCGAACGCGCGGGACTTCCTCGCCCCGGTCGCGGCGTACGAGGATGTCGAGGGGCCGGTGGAGGTCGTGGGCAAGTTCTGCGGCAATCTGTGGTCGGCGACGTACGACCACTCGCCGCTGGATGTCGTCGCCTGGCACGGCAACCACGTGCCGTACGTCTACGACCTGCACCGTTTCAATGTCATCGGTTCGATCAGCTTCGACCACCCCGACCCGTCGATCTTCACGGTGCTCACGTCGCCGTCGGACACGCCGGGGCTGGCGGGGGTCGACTTCGTCGTGTTCGCGCCGCGCTGGCTGGTGGGCGAGGACACGTTCCGGCCGCCGTACTTCCACCGCAATGTGATGAGCGAGTACATGGGCCTGATCGAGGGCGCGTACGACGCGAAGGCGGCCGGGGAGGGCGGCTTCGTGCCGGGCGGCGGCTCGCTGCACAACATGATGTCGGCGCACGGCCCGGACCGGGACACCTTCGAGAAGGCGAGCGCGGCCGAGCTGCGGCCGCAGAAGCTGGAGGACGGTCTGGCCTTCATGTTCGAGACGCGGTGGCCGATCACCGTGACCGAGCAGGCGCGGACGGCGGAGCATCTGCAGCGTGACTACGACCGGGTGTGGCAGGGTCTGGAGCGTCATTTCCGGCCCTGAGCCCGTCAGGTCCGAGGACCGGGTGCGGTCCCACCTCACCGCCGTGAAGCCGGAGTTGCCGTGCCGTCGACCTTCTCCCCCGACTCCCTCGACCTCAACCGCAAGCTGCCGCTGTGGTATCAGGTGTCGCAGTCGCTGCGCGCGTCGATACTGGGCCGCCGGCCCGAGGATCCGCTGCGGCTGCCCACCGAGGAGGCGCTCGCCGAGCACTACGGGGTGAGTGTGCTGACGATGCGGCAGGCGCTCAAGGAGCTCGCGGCGGAGGGGCTGATCACGCGGCACCGGCGGCGTGGCACGTTCATCGAGCCGAATGCGCGGCGCACCTCACCGGTGCGGCTGCTCGGCTCGGTGGACACGATCGTCGCCCAGCAGTCGGGCGGGCGCACGGCCGTCCTCGGGCACGGGCCGGCACCGGTGACGGCCGAGCTTGCCGAGTACTTCCCGGATCTGGAGCTGGCCGTCGGCTATCGGCGGCTGCGCTGCGACGAGGGCACGGGCGAGCCGACGAACTGGGCGGAGAACACGGTCCGTCCGGAGCTGGCCGACCGTATCGACGTGGCCGATCTGGCCCGCTGGCCGATGACGAAGGTGCTGCGGGACGCGGTGGGGGTGCGGATCAGCCGGATCACGGACACGGTCGAGGCCCGGCTCGCCGACCCGGAGACCGCGCGGCTGCTGGAGGTGCCGCTGCTGAGCCCGATCCTGCACTACACGGGTGTCACTTACGACGAGCGGGGGCGGGCCGTGGACGTCGCCCGGATCCGCTACCGGGGGGACCGTTTCTCCTTCACGGTCACGCTGGACGCCCACTGACACCGAAGGCTCGTGGGACAAAGGCAGCGGCGCCGTCCGGCCTGCCCCGGGGATGGAGGGCGTACGGCCGACGGCGCCGCACCGGGCCTTTGAGTCCGGGACCGGGGGTCTAGTCGTGGCTGCCGAAGAGGGAACGGCGCAGCCGGCGCAGCGGCGCGAGCAGGGAGACCTTGGCGGTCCGGCTCTGCTTGGCCCGCGCGCGGTCACGCGAGGTCAGTTCCCGCATGAGCAGCGTCGCCCCTTCCACCTCGCCCTGTGGCAGGGCGGGCCCGCCGAGGACGGCGAGGTGGCGGTCGAGGCGCGCGCTCGTCGCACCGCTGTCGCAGTTGATGGCAGGCACTCGTGGCCTGCCGCGCATAGCTATCTGATCCATTGAAACTCCCCACCCGAACGAGGCACCCGGCCCAGGCAGAGTAACCTTACCGCCCCTTTCCGTCACCCGCGCATCCACGAAACGGATTCACCATCGAGTCAAGGGCGTTGACGCACCTGGCGTGAACCTGCCGCGAACCTGCCGCGAATGCCATGGAGTTGACAGGCGTTTCTGACGGGAGGACAACCTGGGGAGATAGCGCGAAAGAGCGGGTGATCACGCTCTGTTGCGGTACATTCACCCCGAATCGCGCTCTGGGGGAGGGGCCCATCGATGAGCGGGAGTGCCTGGGACGGAGCGGCGGAACCGGCGAACCGCCTGGTGGCGGGCCGGTACCGGCTGCTGGGACAGCTGGGGCGGGGCGGTATGGGCGTGGTGTGGCAGGCCCGTGACGAACTGCTGGACCGCGAGGTCGCCGTCAAGGAGGTGCGGGCGCCGGCCGGGCTGCCGGCGCCCGAGGTGCGGCAGCTGTACGAGCGTTTGGAGCGCGAGGGGCGCGCGGCGGCGCGTATCGCGCATCGCAATGTGGTCACGGTGCACGACGTGGTGACCGAGGACGGGCGCCCCTGGATCGTGATGGAGCTGGTCCGCGGCCTGTCGCTGGCCGATGTCCTGGAGGCCGAGGGAGCGCTTGCCCCGGCGCGCGCGGCACAGATCGGCGCCGATGTTCTCGCCGCGCTCCGTGGCGCGCACGCCGTGGGTGTTCTGCACCGCGATGTCAAGCCGGGCAATGTGCTCATTGCGGACGACGGGCGCGTCGTGCTCAGCGATTTCGGCATCGCCGTGGTCGAGGGGAGCTCGGCGCTGACGCGCACCGGGGAGCTGATCGGCTCGCCGGAGTTCCTGGCTCCCGAGCGCGCGCTGGGCGAGCCGCCGGGCCCGCAGTCCGACGTGTGGTCGCTGGGCGTGACGCTGTACGCGGCGGTGGAGGGCTTCTCCCCGTTCCGTTCGGACACCCCGCTGAGCACGCTGCGGGCCGTGGTGGACCGGGAGCTGCCGCCGCCGCGCCGCGCGGGCCCGCTCACGCCCGTACTGGAGGGGTTGCTGCGCAAGGATCCGACGCTGCGACTGCGGGCGGAGGAGGCCGAGCGGATGCTGCGCACGGTGGCCGGGGGGATGCCGCTGTCGCCGTCGGCGGCACCGACGGCGCCGACGGTCCCGGCGTACTCCCCCACCGGGCCCGGTCGCGCCCTCGGCGCGGAGGCGGGCCCCGCCGGTCCGCCGACCGTGACCGGGCCCGTGCCCGCGCCCGGCTCCGCCGCCGGTACGCCGCCGGAGCCGCGGGACGACCGGCGGCGGCGTGTGGCCGTGGTGTTCACGGCCGCCGCCGTGGTGCTCGCGCTCGCGGTGGCCGGCCTGGTGTGGGCGCTGACGCGCGGTGGCGGGGGCGGCGGTTCGGCGTCGAGCGGCTCGTCCCCCGCGGGCGGCGGCGCGGCGGCCTCGCCGGGTACGCCCGCCGGCGGCCGGGCGGGGCAGTCGTCGGCGTCGGGGGCGCCCTCGGTGCAGGTGTCCGTGAGTGCTGTGCGCGACCGCTATTCCGGCCCGTGTCCGCCGCCCGCGGACCAGGCGCCCGCGTTCACGGCGACCTTCACGGTGGGGAGCGTCCCGGCGACGGTCACCTACCGCTGGGTCACGGGCAGCGGCAGCGTCACGGACGGCGGGGAGAAGACGGTGGAGTTCACCGGGGCGCGGTCGCAGACGGTGCGGCACGCGGAGAGCGAGCGCGGGGCGTCCGACGCGGGCCGGGACTGGATCGCCGTGGAGGTCACGGGTCCGGGCCGGCTGACGTCCGCTCATGTGCCGTTCACGGTGCAGTGCCGGCAGCAGTCGTCGTCGGGACCGGGCCGTTCGGCCCCGCCGTCGTCCGCGAGCGCGCCCGCCACGACCCCGGCTCCGGCCGGCTCCTCCCCGAACTCCTCGGGTTCCTCCGGCTCTTCGTACGGGTCGGGGTCGTACGGCGGCGCCCGCGGCTACTGACGGCCCGTGAAGCGACGGCGGACGGCGCTCAGGAGGCGGAGGAGGTGAACACCGGCAGATAGCCGCCGGAGTGGCCGGCCGCCGTGGGGTGGTAGGACTCGTCGACGGGGAAGCTGACGCTGTTGAGCCAGGGGTCGCCGGAGCACAGCTCGTGCCCGGCGAAGGTGGTGTTGACGTCGCCGTAGGCGAAGCCGTGGGCTCCGGCGCGCTGGGCGACGACGGAGTCGAGGTGGTCGGCGGCGGCGTTGATGGCGGCCCTCTTGGCCTCGCTCAGGCCCGCCAGGCAGTCCCCGTCGAGCTGGTAGAAGCGCGGGTAGCCGAGGACGACGACGCGCGCGGAGGGGGCCTTGGCGGCGATCGCCGAGTATGTCTGGTCGAGCCGGCCGGGCAGGGTGTTCGTCACGTAGTCGCGGGCCTTGTCGATGCGGGCCAGGCAGGCGCTGTCGTCCTCCAGGACGCAGGTGGTCATGGTGTCGCTGAAGCCGGCGTCGTTGCCGCCGACGCTGAGGGAGACGAGTGTGGTGGCGGCGGAGAGCGGGCCGAGCTGTTTGCCGACGACGTCGCCGGTTCTCGCGCCGGAGCAGGCGGTGAAGGCGAAGGACGCGGAGGAGTGGGCGGCGGCCCACAGCGCGGGGTAGGCGTGGGGGCTGCGCTTGCAGCCGCCGCTGGAGGAGTCGTAGTCGCCGGCGCCGACACCGGACGCGTACGAGTCGCCGAGCGCCACGTAGGAGGGGGTCGTACCGGCCGCGGCTCCGGGTGTCGCGAGGGCGATCACGAGGGCGAGCGCGGACGCCGCGGCCGATACGGCGCCCGCGAGGCGGGACTTGCGCATGGAACCTCCCTGGGGGGTGTCTGCTTTTTCCTGTAGCAGTGAACAACCCGATTCGGAAGTGTCCATGTCAAAACTGGGAACGGAGCCGTAACGTCGATCACCGGACGCGTGACGCGTACGCCAACCTCCCTGCGGGGGCGGCCGTCTGACCCTCCGGCAGCTTTGCCGAACGTTCACCCGAGCGACAGACTCCGCCGCCACCCCGCCCCGTCAACCGGAGTGCGTTTGCACAGCCTTCACATCTTGACGTGCCTTCGCCGATTGCGCGACATTGAACAGTGGCATCACGGCGCTTCGGGGGGCCTTCGGGGGGCAAAGTCGCCAATGCAAAGTTTCACGGATTCCACCGGTCTCACTGATCCCACGGACCACGGCCGTTCCACCGGCCCGGTGGCCGGGCCGGGCGAGGAGGGGGGCACCGGGGCCGCGAGGAGAGCACCGGCAGCCGACTCGCTGCCCGTGGTCGCCGGAGCGGCCGCGGCCATCGCGGGAGCCGGCGCGGTGCTGGCGCTCGCGGACATCGGCTCGCCGCTGCGCGCGCCCTTCACCCTGTTCTTCCTGATCGTCGCGCCCGCCTGGGCGGTGGGGGCCGCCCTGCGGGGCCTCGATCCGCTCAGCCGCTCGGTGGTGGCGGCCAGCGGCGCGGTCGCGGTCGACCTGCTCGTCGCGCAGACGCTGCTCGCGCTGCACGCGTGGACGGTGCGCGGCGGGGTGGCGGCGGTCGCGGCGGTGAGCCTGCTGCTGTTCCTGCTGGCCCAGGCGCGCAACCACCGGGTCCGTACGACGCGAAGCCGGGCGTCCTGAGGTGGACATCGGGGTGCACCGGCCCGGCGAGCTGACGGCGGCCGACCGGGCGGCCTGGACGGCCCTGCAGTCCCGGGCGGTCGCCGACGGCTCCGCGCAGCTCGGGAATCCCTTCCTCGCACCGGAGTTCACGCTGGCCGTGGGGCGCTGCCGGGGCAGCGCGCGGATCGCGGTCGTGCGCGAGGACGGCGGGCCGGTGGCCTTCTTCCCGTACCAGCGCACGGCGTTGGGCGTGGGGCGGGCCATCGGCCTGGGCGTGTCGGACGCGCAGGGGCTGGTGCACCGGCCGGGCTTCCAGTGGGACGCGCGCGAGCTGCTGCACGCCTGCGGGCTGTCGGTGTGGGAGTTCGACCACCTGGTGGAGGGTCAAAAACCCTTCGAGGTGGGCGCGTCGGGGCTGTACAGCTCGCCGGTCGTCGACGTGGAGCAGGGCTTCGAGGCGTATCTGGCCGCGCTGCGCAAGCAGTCGCCGAAGTTCACGCGCACCACGCTCGCCAAGGAGCGCAGGCTCGGGCGGGATGTCGGCGAGGTGCGCTATGTGCACGACGAGCGCGACCCCGCCGTGCTGCGCGCGCTCATCCGCTGGAAGTCGGCGCAGTACCGAAGAACAGGGCGCAGCGACCGGTTCGCGCGCCCGTGGATCGCCTGTCTCGTCCACCAGCTCTTCCACACGCGCACGCCGTCGTTCTCCGGTCTGCTCTCGGTGCTCTACGCGGGCGGGCGGCCGGTCGCGGCGCACTTCGGGCTGCGGTCGCGGACGGTGCTGGCGTGCTGGTTCCCGGCGTACGACCCGGTGTTCGCGAGGTACTCGCCGGGTCTGGTGCTGCATCTGCGGATGGCCGAGGCCGCCGCCGGGGAGGAGCTGTCCCATCTGGACCTGGGGCGCGGTACCAAGGCGTACAAGAACTCCCTGAAGACGCGTGAACTCTACGTTTCCGAAGGTCTGGTGATGCGCCGTCATCCCGTCGCTCTCGGGCACCGGGCGCGCCGCGCGCCGGTGCGGGCGCTGCGCAACGCGGTGCTCTCCCGGCCGGAACTCTTCGAGCCCGCGGACCGCTTGCTGAAACGGATGGGACGTTTTCGCGAGGGCGTTTGAGGCGCACTGCGACCTGAATGCGCCGTGGGCGGCGCACTCGCGTCAGCCTCATGCGTGAATCGGGGGCAAAAAACACCCAAAGGAGGAGTCACCGCACCACCTCTTGCCATACAGTCGCAAGCATCAATACCGTCGTACATCCACCCGCAACGACCCATCATTCGGCGGCTCAAGGGGAGGGCTCACGCGCCGCGATGGTGCCGTAGCGGGGGGCGCGGTGGGGGGTGCCGCGTTCGGACGTCACAGCAGCTGACCGCGCTCTGCTTGCGGTCGGCATCGTTGTCAACTCACCCTGCCCGTACGGGGATTCGTGCGCCTACGGGCCGGGGTGAGCAGCCCCCTTTTCGCACCGGACCAGCATCGGGCCGCCCCGGGCGGGCGGTCCACCGGACGAGAGGGAAGCGAAGCCGATGAGTTCTTTCCTACGCCCCGCGGCCGAGGCCGCGGCGGACCAAGATCCGGTGATCGCCGGTCGCTACCGGCCGGTCTCCTCGCATTTGGCGATAGCGCCACCGGTGTCCGTCGTCATCCCCGCGATGAACGAGGCGGAAAATCTTCCGTACGTCTTCAAGACATTGCCCGAGTGGATTCATGAAGTGGTCCTCGTGGACGGCAATTCCACCGATGACACGGTACGGGTGGCACAGTCCCTGTGGCCCGGGGTGAAGGTGGTGGAGCAGCGCGGCAAGGGCAAGGGGGATGCGCTGATCACCGGTTTCGCCGCGTGCACGGGCGAGATCATCGTGATGGTCGACGCGGACGGCTCGGCCGACGGCAGCGAGATCGTCTCCTATGTCTCCGCGCTCGTCGGTGGCGCGGACTTCGCCAAGGGCTCCCGCTTCGCCAACGGCGGCGGCACGGACGACATGACGCCGATCCGCAAGCTCGGCAACCGGGTGCTGTGCTCGATCGTGAACCACAAGTTCGGCGCGCGCTACACCGATCTGTGCTACGGCTACAACGCCTTCTGGAAGCGCTGTCTGGACGAGATCGCCCTGGACTGCGCCGGATTCGAGGTCGAGACGCTGATGAACATCAGAGTGGTCAAGGCGGGGCTGCGGGTCCAGGAGATCCCCAGCCACGAGTTCGTGCGGATCCACGGCACGAGCAATCTGCGGGCCGTCCGTGACGGGCTGCGCGTGCTGCGGGTGATCCTGCGCGAGCGCGGCGCGCGGCGCCGCACCCGTCCGCAGCGCCTGGCCGTCGCGCCCGGCGCGAGCGCGGCGGCCGCGGCGAGCCGTGGAGAGGTCTCTTGAGCACCTCCCCGGCCGCGCACGGGGCCGGCGCGGCGGCGCCGACGGCGCTGCCGGCGTGTTCCGTCGTCATCTGTGCCTACACCGAGGACCGCTGGGACGACACGCTCGCCGCGGTGGCCTCGGTGCGGGCGCAGTCCCTGCCGGCCCTGGAGACGCTCGTCGTCGTCGACCACAACCCCGTCCTGCTTCAGCGCCTCGCCCGGACCCTGCGCGAGGAGGCCCCCGAGGTGCGGGTGCTGGCGAACGCGGGCCCGCGCGGGCTGTCCGCCGGGCGCAACACCGGGATCGCGGCCTCCTCCGGCGAGGTGATCGCCTTCCTCGACGACGACGCGGTCGCCGAGCGGGACTGGCTGCTGCGCTTCGCCGAGGCCTACACCGATCCGAGGGTGATGGCGGTGGGCGGGCGCACCGAGCCCGTGTGGGCCTCCCGGCGCCGGCCCGGCTGGTTCCCGGCCGAGTTCGACTGGGTGGTGGGCTGTTCGTACCGGGGGCAGCCGCCGGGCCGCAGCCGGGTGCGCAATGTGCTCGGCGGCAACGCCTCGTTCCGCAGGACGGCCTTCGAGGCGGCCGGGGGGTTCGCCAGCGGTATCGGGCGCGACGGCGACCGGCTGCCGCTGGGCTGCGAGGAGACCGAGCTGTGCATCCGGATCGGCCGGGCCGTGCCGGACGCGGTGCTGCTCGTCGACGACCGGGCGGTCATCCACCACCGGGTGCCGGCGGCCCGCGAGCGCTTCGGCTACTTCCGCACCCGCGCCTGGGCGGAGGGCCTGTCCAAGGCGCTCGTCTCCCGCAGCGTGGGCGCCCGCGAGGGCCTGGCCAGTGAACGCCGGTACACCACCCGGGTGTTGCCGGCGGGCGTCGCGCGCGGGCTGCGCGACGCGCTGCTGGGCCGGCCCGGGGGCGCGGGCCGGGCGGGGGCGATCGTGGTGGGCCTGGCGGTGACCACGGCAGGCTATGCCGTGGGCCGGGTGCGGGCCCGGCGCGGCGGCGGGCGCTTCGCGGTCGCCGGGGCCGGGGCCCTGCCCGCCGACGGCGCGAGATCCGGGGAGGCGGCGGTATGAGCGCGCAGCGGGTGCCCATACTCATGTACCACGCGGTGGCGTACGCGCCGGCCCGCGCCGTGTACACGCTGTCGGTCTCCCCGGAGGCGTTCGCCGCGCAGATGCGGCTGCTGGCGGAGCGGGAGTTCACCCCGCTGACCACCCGTCAGCTGGCGGCGGCGTGGCGGGCCGGCTCGGGGCTCCCGGTCCGGCCCGTGGTGATCACCTTCGACGACGGCTACGAGGGCGTGCACCGCTACGCCCTCCCCGTCCTCGCCACGCACGGCTTCCGCGCCACGCTGTTCGCCTCGACGGGCTGGGTGCGCGGCGCCCACGAGTCCGGCGGGGCCCTGGACCTGATGCTGACATGGGATCAGGTCCGGGAGCTGGCGGCGGCCGGACTGGAGATCGGGGGGCACAGTCACACCCACCCCCAGCTGGACCAACTCACCGATGAACGGCTGCGGTTCGAGGTGCGGCGCTGCAAGGACATCCTCACGGCCGAGCTGGGGCGGGCGCCGTTCTCCTTCGCCTACCCCTATGGCTACTCCGACCGGCGCGTGCGCCACTGCGTGCGCGCCGCCGGCTTCGGCGTGTCCCTGGCCGTGGGCAACGCCCTGGCGGCGCGCCCGCAGGGGCCGTACGCCCTGGAGCGGGTGACGGTGCGGCGCTCGACGGGTATCGAGGAGTTCGGGCAGCTCGTCGAGGGCCGCGCGCTGGGCCGGCTCTTTCTCCGGGACCGCGCACTGACCAAGGCGTACGCCGTCTACCGCAGAACCAAACAGGTCGTCAGGAAGGCAAGCGAAGCTCGTGTCTGACACGTCCACCCGGACCGAGGAACGGCACACGGAGGGTGCGGTGGGCCGCAGGCCGTGGCTGCCGGGGCGGGGCGGGGGGAGTCCACTGTTCCGCAACGCCTTCGCGCTGATGCTCAACACGGGCATCAGCGCCGTCCTCGGACTGGGGTACTGGCTGATCGCCGCCCGGTACTACACGGAGTCGGCGGTCGGCCAGGGCTCCGCCGCCATCGCGGCGATGAAGTTCCTCGCCGGCCTCGCCGCGGTGACGCTCACCGGGGCGCTGGCCCGCTTCATCCCGATCGCGGGGCGGCGCACGGCCCGGCTCGTCCTCCACACCTACGCGGGCAGTTCGCTGCTCGTCGCGCTGGCCGCGCTCGTCTTCCTGTACACGCTCGACCTCTGGGGCCCGTCCTACAGATTCCTGCACGGACCGTGGCACGGGCTCGGCTTCATGGCCGCCGTGGCCGCGTGGGCGGTGCTCACCCTGCAGGACGGGGTGCTGACGGGACTGCGCAGCGCCCTGTGGGTGCCGGTGGGCAACACCGTCTTCTCGGCGGTCAAGCTGGTGCTGCTGGTGGCCCTCGCGGTGGCGCTGCCCACCATCGGGGTGTTCTTCTCCTGGGTGGTGTCGATAGCGGTGTCCGTCGTGCCGCTGGGCTGGCTGGTCTTCCGCCGGCTCGTGCCCCGGCACGTGACCGCCACCGAGCGCACCGCGCGGCCGGTGACCTACCGGGAGATGGGCCGCTTCCTCGCCGGCGACTGCACCGGCTCGCTCTTCTCGCTGCTCGTGGTCTATCTCGTGCCGGTGCTCGTGGCCTCGCAGGTCAGCTCCACCGACAACGCCTACTTCTACATCACCAGCACCATCGCGGGCACCACGAACCTGCTCGCCATCAACATGGGCGCCTCGCTGACCGTCGAGGGCTCGCACGACCCCGCGCGCCTCGCCGACAACTGCCGGGCGGCGCTGCGCCGCATGGCGCGCATCATGGTGCCGGTGTGCCTGGCGATGTTCTTCCTCGCGCCGTACATCCTGCGGGTGTTCGGCGAGGGCTACGAGGAGGCGGCCACGCCGCTGCTGCGCTGGTTCGCGGTGGGCGCGGCCCTGCGCGTGGTGATGGAGGTGTACTTCGCGGTGCTGCGCGCGCAGAGCCGCACCGCCGGACTGGCCTATCTCCAGGGCCTGTTGTGCGTGCTGGTGCTGGGGCTGACGCTGCTGCTCCTGCCGCGCATGGGGCTCACGGGCGCGGGCGTCGCGGAGATCTCCAGCCTCACGGTGATCGTCTCCATCGCGGCCGTACGGCTGCGCCGCGTCCTGCGGGCCTCCCCGGCCGCGTCCCCGCTGGCCTACTCCCCCGAGGTCGCCCCCGACGGCGACCTCGCGGACCTGGCGGTGCGGGGCGACAAGCACGACGCGCCGCGCGAGCACGGACACCGCGGCCCGGGGCGCGGCTTACGGCGTACGGACGGGCCGGAGGCCGTCCCCATACGCGGGGGCGAGACCCCCTCGGGCGAACAGAGCCCGAGCCCGCGCTACGGCACCCGCTGGGCGCTGCGCGCCGCGCTCGACGCGGACACCGTGCCGCTCACCGTACGCCCGGACTTCGAACACCCGGAGCGGCGCCCCGATCCACGCCCCACCCCGGAAGCGGTCGTGATGCCCCCGCCCCACCCCCCCGTCCCGCCCCCCTCGACCACTGCTCCTCCCACTCCTCCCGCCGACCCCGCTCCCGCCACCGCCCCTGCCTCCCGCCCGGCGCGCGAGACGAAGCCGCCGGGCGAACGCGCGTCCGCGCCCTGGTGGCGCCGCCCCGAGACCGGTGTGTGCCTGCTGCTGGCCGCCGCCCTCGCCCTGTACTGGACGCCCCTGGCCTTCGTCGGCCCGGCGGACCTCGACCGCATGGGCGGCCTGGGCCTGATCACCGTACTGCCGGCGGCCACGCTCGCGGGAGCGGGCCTGCTGGCGCTCGCCTTCGCGGGCGCCCTGTGGCTGCCGCGGCCGCGCCGCCGACTGCTGGCGGCCGTGCTCGTGGCGACGGTGGTGTGCCTGCACGCCGTGCCCGCCGTACTGGAGACGCAGCCGCGTTTCGCGACGGCCTGGCAGCACCTGGGTTTCCTGGACTACATCGACCGCACCGGCCTCGCCTCCCAGGACCTGGACGCACGCTGGAGCTGGCCCGGCTTCTTCGCCCTGGCCGCGCTCGCGGCCCGCGCCTGCGGCATCACCGACGTCTCCGGGATGGCCGAGGTGCTGCGCTGGTGGCCGGTGGTGCTGCAACTGCTGTGCCTGGCCCCGCTGATGCTGCTGCTGAAGGCGGTACGGGCGCCGTGGCGGGCGAAGTGGACGGCGGCGTGGCTGTTCGTACTGTGCGGCTGGGTGGGCCAGGACTACTTCTCCCCGCAGTCCCTGAACTACTTCTTCTATCTCCTCTTCGTGGCCGTGCTGCTGGTGTGGTTCCGCTATCCGCGGCAGCTGCGCGGCCGGCTGGTGCCGGGCGAGGCCCGGGTCGTCCCCGTGGGCCGGGGCACGCAGGCGGCGCTGCTGGGCGTACTGCTGGTGGTGTTCGCCGCGTCCGTCGCGAGCCACCAGCTCACCCCCGGCATCATGCTGGGGGTGGCGACCGCGCTCGTCCTGACCCGGCGCTGCACGCTGCGCGGACTGCCGCTGTGGGGCGCGGTGCTGTTCGCGGCCTGGGTGAGCTATCTCGCGGAGCCGTACTGGTCGGGGCACTTCAAGGAGCTGTTCGGCGGGCTGGGTTCGCTCGGCGGCAATGTCTCCTCGTCGGTCTCCGGACGCATCGAGGGCGGCAGCCAGGCCCACAAGTTCGTGCTGTACGTACGGGTGCTGCTCGCGGCCGGGCTGCTGGGCTGCGCGGCGCTGGGCTGGTGGCGGCGGCGCCGCGCCGGCATCGGCGACGTGTCGCTGCTGGTACTGACGGCGGTGCCGTTCCTGGCCTTCGGCATGCAGTCGTACGGCGGCGAAATGGCGCTGCGGGTCTTCCTGTTCGCGGTTCCGGGAGCGTGCGTGCTGGCGGCGCTGGCGCTGTTCCCGGGGACGGCGGAGGAGACGTCGGAGGTGGTGAAGGAGACGCCCGCGAAGGCATCGGGCGCGAAGGCATCGGGCCGTCGGCCGCTTCTGCTCCCGCTGGCGACACTGGCGGCCGGACTGGTCCTCACCTTCGGCTTCCTGGTGGCCCGTTGGGGCAACGAGTCCTTCGAACGGGTACGGCCCGGGGAGGTCGCCGCGATGGACTACGTGTACGCGCACGACGAGCCGACCGTGAAACTGCTGTGGATGAGCGGAGACCCCGTCAAGAACGTCACGCCCGCGCTGCCGTGGGGCAGCCGCGACATGGAGCACGTCCAGTACCAGCCGACGCTCGCGCCCCGCGACCCGTCCCACGTCGACGACATCCTCGCCGCCCTGCGCGCCGCGGGCCCCCACGCGTACCTGATCGTGGACCGGGGCCAGTCCGGCTATCTCCAACTGGACTCCGGCTACGCACCGGACTGGTATCCGCGCCTGCGCGCATCCCTCGACACCCGCCCGGAACTGACCCGCTCCCTGGTCAACCCGGACGCGGCCCTGTACGAACTCCGCGACAAGCCGCCCGGGGACACCCCGGAACCGCACCCCGGCCCGCCGGGCCCGCGAGTGCGGTGGACGCCGATGTCGGTGACGGGGGCGCTCGCGGCGCTGGCGCTGCTGGTGTTGTTGGCCGGGCGTGAGGTGGTACGGGTGGCGGGGCGGCCGGGGGTACGTCAACTGCGGTGGCTGCAGGGGACGTATTGGTTCGCGTTGCCGTTGCTGGGGGTTGTGGTGGGGGTGCTGGTGCAACGGTTTGCTTCGCTTTCGTGAGGGGCCGTGCCCACCCTCCCCCAGAGGGGGGACCCCCAAGTCACCCGGAAACGAATGGTTACCCACCGGGGGCTCCGCCCCCGGACCCCCAGTCGCGGCTCCGCCGCTCGTCCTCAATCGCCGGACAGGCTTGATTTCGCGGTTCGGTCCGCAAAATGAAGCCCGTCCGGCGATTGAGGACCGGGGTCTGGGGCGGAGCCCCAGTTTCGGGAAGGGGCGGGGTGGGGAACAAAACCCACCCCAACCCGCACCCTAATCCACCCACCGAATCTCATACGGCCCCAAACTCACCGGCCTACCGTCAACGGCAACCGTGACCCCCTGATCCCGAACATTGACCACCAGCACGGCGGAGCCGGACGCAAGAACCCGAACCCGCCCAGGATCATCAGGCGCGACCTGCGGGTCACGAAACTTCGTCCCGGGCGGAAAATCCTTCGCGAAGCGAGCAAGCAAGTCGAGCATCGGCAACGCCTCCCCCCCACCCTTGAGTTCGGTGCTGCGCCACAAACAACCAGGACAGTCGTCCGAAGTCGTCTCCGGATTCCAGTAGAACGCCGCGGCAGCACCGGCACGAGCGAGTTGCATCATCGCAGTAGTCTGCACCGCAATACGCCGCTGCTCCGTCCAAAGCCGCCGGCTGTCATTGGCATCAGGCGGCTCGACATACCACTCGGACCACCACACAGGCAGCCCGGTATGCGAGCGCAGCCACGTCGTGACGTCGGCGAACTTCTGTGTCGCGGTGAACTCGTCGGGGAGCAGCCGGTTGCCCTGGTGGGTGTAGCTGGCGCCGTCGACGGTGAGGAAGTCGGCCCCGGCCTTGTGGGTGTTCCAGTAGTCGATGGCATCGAGCGACCGCTGGTCGACGGATCCCCAAGGCCCCCGCAGGGAAGACGCGTTGGTGGTCTCGCCGGGCGCGATGCTGTCCATGCCGATGTAGGGCCCGCCGACGAGAATGCCCTTGTCGACCTTCTTCAGCGCGGCGTACACCAGGTTGTACAGCCGCGTGTAGTCCTCGTAGTCCCAGCGGTTCTTCTTGTCGTCGTAGAAGCCCTTGAACTCGTTCCAGACGACGAAGTGCCGTACTTCGGGGTAGCGTTTGGCGACTTCGGAGGCGAGCTCGGCGAAGTCCTTGTAGTGGGCGGGGTCGGGGGCCTTCTCCAGGGTTTTCTGGCTCCAGTCGGTGCGCGGCCCGCCGCCTTTCATCCAGTCGGGGGCGCAGCACAGGGTGAGGACGGGCGTGGACCCCGAGCTGCGCATCAGCGCGACGCGGCGGTCCAGGTCCCTGAAGTTCCATACGCCCGGGCTGGGTTCGGGGTTGTCGACGCCCCAGCCCATGATGTGCTGGTTCTGCGCGAGGTGCGCGGCGCCGATGGCCTTGTCGGCGGCGCTCATCGCGTCGGTCTCACCGTGGTCGGCGCTGTACTGGGTGTGTGTGAACCCCCAGCCGGGCGCCGTCCCGGTCGCGGTCGACGGGCCGTTCTCGCCGCGCGGCCCTTCGCCCAGTCCGTTGCCGGGTCTGCCTCCGCCCCAGCCTCCGCTCATCACGAGCAGCAGCACGATCGCGGCGCCTACGGCGGTCAGCAGCACGGTCAGCCGCCACCGCCCTGCCCGGAAAAACGCCCGACCCACACCATGACGTCCCATCACGGACAAGACTAATGGCGGGGGGTTCACGGCGCGGGGCCTTCGCGGGAACGGCGGGGTGTGCGCCGAAAACCTGTACCCGGGGGGCGGGGCCGCCGGCTGCTGACGGCCCGTCCAGTACGCGTGTCGGTCCGCCCGCGTCAGTACGCGTCAGTCCGCGTCGCCGTACACCGCACGCAGGGCGTCCCCGGCGGCGGCGAGGGCGGCCGCGCGGTCGAGGCCGAGGCGGTGGGCGCGCTGGGCGAAGGCCTGGGCCGCGGCGGCGGCCTCACGGGCGGCAGTGTCGCCGGGGGCGGCGATGAAGGTGCCGTTGCGGCCGCGGGTCTCGATGACGCCGTCGGACTCCAGGGCGCGGTAGGCCTTGGCGACGGTGTTGGCGGCGAGGCCGAGTTCCTCGGCGAAGCCGCGCACGGTGGGGAGTTTGTAGCCGACGGGCAGGGCGCCGGAGCGGGCGCGTTCGGCGATGCGGGCGCGGATCTGCTCGTAGGGGGGTTCGGGGGCGTCGGGGTCGACGGTCAGCTGCAAGGCCACGGCGGGACTCCTGGCTGGGTGGCGGTCGTGCGGGGTGGTTGTGCTGTCCATTGTGCGCCAGGAAGTCCCGCTCCGTGCGGGGGCGAGCCCTACAGTTTGATCCCTACAGTTCGTTCAGTCTTAGAGTTCAAGGCTGACGCCATAGTCGCGCAGCCAGCCGTCCAGACCGAGGACGAGTTCGGTGGCCATGCGGTACGTCTCACCGGCGCCCTGGTCGAGGGCGGTGGAGACGGACTGGGTGTCGAGGAGGGCGCGGACGGGCGCGTCCTTGTCGGCGATGACGCGGCCGAGCTCGGTACGCAGGGCGGCGGCGTAGCCGGGGTCCTGGATGCTCGGGTAGGGGCTCTTGACGCGGTCGGCGACCTTGGCCGGGAGTACGTCGCGGGTGGCGGCGCGCAGCAGGGACTTCTCGCGGCCGTCGAAGGTCTTCATCGACCAGGGGGTGTTGAAGACGTACTCCACGAGACGGTGGTCGCAGAAGGGGACTCGGACCTCAAGGCCGACGGCCATGCTGGCGCGGTCCTTGCGGTCGAGGAGGAACTGCACGAAGCGCGTCAGGTGCAGGTAGCAGATCTCGCGCATGCGCTTCTCGACGCCGGTGACTCCGGGTATGTGCGGTACTTCGGCGAGTGCCTGGCGGTAGCGGGCGTCCTGGTAGCCGGTGATGTCGATCTTGTCGAGGAGGCGGCGGTCGAGGAGCGAGACGCGGCCGCCGTTCTCGGAGCCGGCGAAGCTGTCGAGGGCACCGGAGGCCTCCCAGGGGAAGGTGTCGGCGTTGACGGTCTCCGGCAGGTGGAACCAGCGGTAGCCGCCGAAGATCTCGTCGGCGGACTCGCCGGACAGGGCGACGGTGGACTGTTCGCGGATGGCCTTGAACAGCAGGTACAGGGAGGTGTCGCCCTCGCCGAGGCCGACGGGCAGGTCGCGGGCGGTGACGATCGCGGCCCGGTTGGCGGGTTCCATCAGGGCGGCGGAGTCGAGGACGATGTCCTGGTGCTCGGAGCGCACGTGCTCGGCGAGGGCGTGCGCGTAGGGCCCGTCGGGGGTGGGCCGCAGGTCGTCGGGCCGGAAGTTCTCGGTCTGCTGGGCGAAGTCGACGGAGAACGAGCGCACGGCGCCCCGCCCCTGTTCGGCGAGTCCCTTGGCGGCGAGCGCGGTGATGGCGGAGGAGTCGAGTCCGCCGGAGAGCAGGGTGCACAGGGGGACGTCGGCGATGAGCTGCCGTCCGACGATGTCGTCGAGGAGCTCGCGCACGTGGCGGACGGTCGTGTCGAGGTCGTCGGTGTGCTCGCGGGCTTCGAGCCCCCAGTACTTGCGGACGGTCAGTCCGCTGCGGCGTACGCGCGCGGTGTGGCCGGGCCGCAGTTCGTACATGCCCTTGTAGATGGCGTGGCCGGGCGTCTTGACGAAGGTGACGGCCTCGGCGAGCCCTTCGGCGTCGACGACGGGCCGGACGGAGGGGTGCGCGAGGATGGCCTTGGGCTCCGAGCCGAAGATGACGCCGTCGGGCGTCGGGTAGTAGTACAGCGGTTTGATGCCCATGCGGTCGCGGACGAGGAGCAGCTCCTCCTTGCGCGGGTCCCACAGGGCGAAGGCGTACATCCCGTTGAGTCGTTCGGTGAACGCCTCGCCCCACTCCAGGTAGGCGTGGAGTACGACCTCGGTGTCACTCTTGGTGCGGAAGACGTGGCCGCGCCCGGCGAGTTCGCTGCGCAGCTCACGGTAGTTGTAGACCTCGCCGCTGTAGGTGGTGGCGAGCAGGGTGCGTCCGTCCTGCTGGACGAGCATGGGCTGTTTGCCGCCCTCGATGTCGATGACGGCGAGGCGGCGGTGGCCGAGGGCGGCATGGGTGTCGAGCCAGACGCCGCCGGAGTCCGGGCCGCGGCAGGCCTGGGTCTGCGTCATGGCGTCGAGCGTGCCGCGCGCGGTGGTGAGGTCCTGGTCGTAGGAGATCCATCCGGTGATCCCGCACATGGTCGCGGTCTCCCCTTTCGGTGATCCGCCCGGGGTTTCCGGGTACGGCTTGTCCCCCGTGGGTCGCGGTCCGCCGTGGCAGCGGGGCGGACCGCGGGATCACCCTACGCCGACTTAGATGCATGCACCATCTATCGCCTGGCGCAACCTTATGGATTCGGCCAGCGGGCAACTCACGTAATCCGCCCGTAACTTCAAGAGGTGGCACACACCTGGGGCATGGGCCAGGAAGTGGAAGGTGGGCGGCGGGTGCATCAGGGACATGTGCGGCGACAGCGGGGCAGAGTCAGGGGTACGGCCGGCCCCGGCGGGCAGCACGGTGAACGGCCGGTTGTATGCCTTGGAGACGGCCGTACGAAGGTGATGCGTACCGCCGCGCGAACCGGCTCACCCAGGAAGCCCGATACGCCGATAGCGTGCCCGCCGGGCGGCGAGCCGTTCGGCGGGGTCGCGGCGGGCGAGGGCAGCGAGCTCGGCACCGAGGAGAGCCCCGAGCCGCCCGAGGAACTCCCCGTACCCGGAGCCGTTTTCGCCCCCTTCGTCCTCCCCCTCCTCCACGACCACGTCCACGATCCCGTCGCGGAGCAGATCCGCGGACCGTACGCCTTGCCGCTCGGCGATCTCGTACGCGCGCTCCGTCGTCCGGTACAGAATCGCCGAGGCCCCTTCCGGCGGCAGCGGCGACAGCCAGGCGTGCCGGGCGGCCACGACCCGGTCGGCGGACAACAGCGCGAGTGCGGCCCCGCCCGCACCCTGCCCGAGCAGCAGACACAGCGTGGGCGCGGGCAGGGTCACCAACTCCGCGAGACAACGGGCGATCTCCCCCGCCAGCCCGCCCTCCTCGGCGTCCCGGGACAGCGCGGCCCCGGCCGTATCGACAACGGTCAGCAACGGCAGCCCCAGCTCAGCAGCGATCCGCATCCCGCGCCGCGCCGACCGCAACCCGGCGGGCCCGAGCGCCTGCCCGGGCCCGTCGTTGTGATCCCCCCGGTCGTGCCCAAGGACGACACAGGGCGTACCGCCGACACGCGCGAGCGCGAGCAACAGCCCGGGGTCACGCTCGCCGGCGCCGGTCCCGCTGAGGGGTGAGACGTCGGTGGCGGTGGCGTCCAAGAGGGCGCGGATGCCGGGGCGTTGGGGAAGACGGGAGAGCCTAATGGAGCGCTCGGCGGAGGGAACACGGGAGACACCCTGCGGAACCCCCGCCTCCGCACCCTGCGGACCCCCCTCCCCACACAACACCCGAAGCGCCCGAGCGGCCACCCCGCCCAGCCGCTCGGCGGGCAGCACCGCATCCACGAGCCCATTGGCGAGCAGATTCTCGGCGACCTGCACCCCGGCCGGGAACTCCTCCCCGTACAGGGCCTGATGCACCCGAGGCCCGAGAAAACCGATCAGGGCCCCGGGCTCGGCAGCGGTCACATGCCCCAGCGACCCCCACGACGCGAGAACCCCACCGGTGGTGGGATGCCGCAGATACACGAGATAGGGCAACCCGGCAGCCTTGTGATCCGTAATAGCGGCGGCAACCTTCACCATCTGCAAGAAGGCAACGGTCCCCTCCTGCATCCGAGTCCCCCCGGACGCCGGCGCGGCCAACAACGGCAACCGCTCAGCGGTAGCTCGCTCCACAGCCCGTACGAGCCGCTCCCCCGCGACAACCCCGATCGACCCGGCAAGAAACCGGAACTCACAGACGACGACGGCGACTCGACGCCCCTGAATACGCCCTTCCCCGGTAACAACGGACTCATCAAGCCCACTCCGCTCCCGGGCGGCCCGCAGATCGTCCTGATACTCGGCGTCGCCGGTGAGTTCGTCAACGGGCCCGACGGGCTCGTCCCAGCATCTCCAGCTGCCGGGATCGACGACGGCGTGAACGAGGTCGAGGGCACTCGAAGTCATGGGGTCACCCTGCCACGGGGGAGGCACGGGGCGGACGTTAGGCCGGTCACGTCCTGGCCGGGCCTATGGCTCATCGACCGTAGGGGTTCCACGACTCGTCATACTGTTCGTATGGAAACGCAGGCCATGGAAGCCATGGAACAAGCGCGGCGATGGCTCTCCGACCAGGGCGTCGTCGAGGCCGGAGAAGGGTGGGTCGAAGCCGACAGGCCGGATTGGCCGCTCACCGCCAACGATGTCGCTCACTCCTGGGTCGACAAGGTGTTCAGGGAAGAGAGCCTGACCCCGACCGAACAGCTGTGGCTGGCCTTCGGGCTGCTCGATCTCCTCGATGACTACTGGGTGACATGCGTGATCGGGTCGGCGTACGGTGACGCGGACAGGCCGTTGCCCTCCGACGTGTTGTGGGACGGCTACCGCCGACGACTGGAAGCGCAGCGGGACGCCGAACCCGTCACCTATTCGCTCTGGGTCGACTGGTTCGAGGATCGCGACACCGCCGCCATGGCTTTTGCCGAGGTACTCGGGAACGACATCGAGCGCGTCGTGACGGAGAGGTCGGACGCCTTGCTCCGCCGAGCCGACCGAGTGCTGGACAACTCGGGCCCGGTGCCCTGGTCAATCAAGCAGGGCACGTACGAGATTGCCGCGCGCCTCCCCGCACTGCACGGATCCCTGTTCCAGGGCTTGTTGGGCTCCTACCACGACGTCTACGGCGACTTGGAGCCAAAGCCCGCGCTGGCCCTCCTGATGCAACTGGACCTCCCCGAGGACACTCCGCACCTTGCCCAACTCCGGTCCGTGCTCGCGGCAGGACACGAGAACCACTACCGCAGCCCGGATGCTTGGGACGACGCGGCTGCATCCAACGCGTGACAAGGCGAAGGCCCGCACCCTCCGGAATCTCCTTGGGTACGGGCCCTCGTCACGCGTGGGGTCAGTTGGTGCCCTTGGCCCGACGACGGCGCACGGCGAAGACCGCCCCGGCACCGAGCAGCACAGCGGCACCGCTGGCAGCGGCGATCGGCATGGCATTGGACGAACCGGTGCTGGCGAGGCTGCCGTCGGCGTTGGTCGACGCCGGCTTGGCGGAGGCGTCGTCCTTGGTGCCCGGTACCGGCTTGTCGGACTTGCCACCCTGCGCCGACGGATTCGACTTCGGGCGGTCCTTCTCATCGACCTTGCCGGGCTTCGCCTCGTCGACCTTGCCGGGCTTGCTGCCGGCGGGAAGCACCTCGACCTGGTAGCGCTGCATGGTGCCGAGGACGCACGGGTTGTACTGGTCCGACGCGTCGGCCGCGAAAAGGGTGCGGGCCTTACCGGCCGAGGCACCCGCCTCGATCGTCATCCGCATCTTCACGTCGCTGTGCGCACCGGGCTTCATCGCCTTGATAGGCGCGGTGTAGTTGTTGCCCTTCTGGTCCAGCTCCTTCCAGCCCGAACCGTCGGACCACTGCATCTTGATGAAGTGGTCCTCGCTCTCCGTCTCCAGGTTGAACAGGACCCACGACCTCACATCCAGGGTGCGGTCGGTACCGTTGGTCACCGTGAGCGAGAAGTCGACCGTGCTCCCGGCGACGGTCTTCGAGGGCAGGCCGTTCGCGAAGACGGTCAGACCCGAGGGGTAGACGCACTCCTTGGCGGAAGCGAGGGCCTTGTCGGCGGCTTCCTTGGCCTTGAGGGCGTTGTCAGGGGCGTGCTGGGCCTTCCCGTACTCCCGAAATGCCGCAACTTGCACGTCGTCCACCGCGTCCCAGGCAGCCTTGCGCTTGGCGTCTGCAGCACCCTTGGCCTCGGCGGCCTTCTTTGCCTTGGCCTCGGCTGCCTCGTACGCCTTCTGTGTCGCGGCCTTCTCAGTGTCATCCTTGGCCGCGTCCAGCTTGGCCTTGGCATCTGTAACCGCCTTGTCGGCAGTGATCTTGTCGGCCGCGGCAGCCTCGGCCGCCTTGTCAGCCGCAAGGCCGGCTGCCTTGAGCGGATTGGAATCCTGCTGCATCTCGGCCAGAGTGGCCTTCAGCTTCTTCTGTGCGGCGTCCTTGGCCGCGACCGCGTCCTTATACGCCTTGTCCGCGTCGGCGGCCGCCTTCTGGAGCTCTGCGTAGGTCGGCTTCTGCTGCGTCTGCGTAGACGTCGAGGACTTGGCATCAGCCAGAGCGGAGCTCGCAGGAAGGAGCAGGACAGCAGGCGCGGTCACAGCGGCTACAACAGCGGTCGCAAGAGTACGGCGAAGGTTCACTGGGCCCTTCCGGGTCGGAGACAAGGAGGCCGCCGCGTGAAGAACTGCTCACGCGGCGGAACACCAGCGATCGTAAGACCGAAGTAAAGGTTAAGAAAAGCGAGTAATCGACCAGCCCAGCCAGACAATTCAGGACAAGAGAACGCAGTTGCCCGCGTTACCGAAGGTTTCTCTGTGATCTAACCAACAGCGACCTTCCCTCAGGACACCGGTGGGTTTCGGACACGCATAGTCTGAGGCATGTGGCAGACGAAATAGAGACCATCGCGGCAAACCTGCCCCGCCTCAAGGACCTCAGCACCGTCACGGAGAACGCGGCACGCCGCCTCAAGCGCGGCAACCCCGCCTTCGCAGCCGACCTCGCCATCGCCGTGCACCGCCGATACGGCTCGAAAGCCGACGGCAAATGGCAGTACCGCAGCCTCCTTGACCAGCTGCTACGCCTCCTGACCACCACCCCGGGCAGGGCCAACCTGGAACAGACCTTGCGCCTGGTCGCCCTGACCGACGCCGGCAAGAGCAAGAGGGACAGCGCCTACGTGGCCTCCCTGCTGGCCGATGCCCACGCACCCCGGGACCTCGCCCTGGTCTTCACCGGCGGCTCATCACAGGCCCGCGCCTCCGAGGAACTGCGAGCATGCCTCGCACACGAACTGCTGCTGCGCGGCGTGAACGTGACCGCGGAACCCGGAATGGCAAGGTGGACGAACTCGCCCCACTGGCGCTATCACCCGCTGGGCCGACTCCCGTTGAGTCTGGCCGCATTCGAGGAATGCCCGGACCTGCCGAGCTACAGCGCGAGCGGGGGCAGCTGGTCCGTTCCGTACGGAGACGCTACAGACGGCCCCCAAGCCGTACGGAAGTCGGCATCTCCACACCCGACAGCGACGGAAACGACCACGGAGTCGGCGGCCAAGTCCATCTCGGCAGCTGTGTCCAACTGGTCCATGGAATCCAACGGCCAGGTGGAGGCGCGCACTTTCGCCCTGCCGGAACCGCTCCCGCCCGAAGCCGTCCCCGCCACGCTGGACTCCCTGCCCCTGGACTCCTTCAAAGCCCCGTCCGCCGGCAACCGCCCCGCCCTCTACCGTTGCTCTGCAACTGCCGCATGGCGACAGCTCTTCGCAGCGGCATCGCAGGGCGGTGCGTACAACGAAGGCCTGCGGGGCGCGTACGGTCGCCTGGCGGCGTGGCAGTCCCTCGCGGCCCTGTCCGGCGTACCGGAACACGCGTCGTCGGAGGAGATCGAACAGGCCGCCCTGGCCTGCGACTGGTACAGCTTCGGCGCAGGCACGAAGTGGTTCTACAACGTGATGTGGGACATCGGCCTGGTCGCCGTCACTCCGGACGGCCGGAGGCTGGCGGTACTGGCGGCGACGGACACGGACTGAGCCGTACGCCACCCCGCACGGCCGGGTAGCGCTCCTGCAATCGCTTGAGCGCTACCCCTTTCTCCCGCCGGGGCAGCGGATCCCGGTCGGGCACAACAACGGGCGGAAGCCCTGCCCGCCCGATCATCACCCGTCGCCCCCGTCGACGACCCCCTCCTGGTGCCGCAGCAACGCCTCGGCGGACTCCGCGAGGCCCACGGCGTACCGAATCGCGGACAGATACCCGTCGCCGGCACTCCCGTGCCGGGCCCGGCGCTGGGCCTCCTCAACGTCGGCGAGGACCCGTACGCACGCGGGGTCACCGTCACCTCGTCTGCGCGCCGCCTCCGCGACATCGGGCGCGACCCGCCCGATGTACTCCCTCAACTCCTTCGTCACAGCGCCCACTTGGTAGTGCGAGGGCAAGAGCTGGGCCATGGCCAGGGCAAGCCGGATCACACCCCTGATGGGCGGCTCGCCGTCCCGGAGCGGTACCTGGATGAGCGGCATACGGGTCATGCCGGTGAGGGGGAACGGGGGCATGCGGAAGCTCCTTGACTGACGGTGATGAACCCCAGGCGAAGCCGACCGGAATCCGACTGGCGGCGGCCCAACCACGTTCCCGTAGAGGCTCGTTAGACAGCAACCTCATGAGGCAAGGCCATCGAAAGTGGCATATGACAAACCCGGGTAAGTGCTCTCGGACCAGGTATCACCGGTGCCAGACTGCGACCACGGGACCACCCGGAGCACCGACAGGGGCCTCGCGGGTGCCATCAGAATCGCGCCAACGCGGAACAGGGACGCACAGGCGCGCACACCACCAGGAAGGGTTCAGCAGTGGCTGCACGACGCGGTCCGACATTCCGTCGGCGAGAGCTGGGCAAGGAACTCCGACGGCTGCGGGAGAAGTACGGCTACAGCACGAAGGACGCGGCAGCCGCCATCGAAAGCTCAGAGTCCAAGCTCAACAGGGTCGAGTCCGGCCACAACCAACTCCCCCGCGTCCGGGACCTGGAGGACCTCCTGGACCTGTACAAGGTCACGGACCGCGTCGACCGCGAGCAGCTCCTCGCCCTCCACCGTGACTCGCTCAGCAGCGATTGGTATCGCCCGTACCGGAACGCCATGCCGTCCGGGCAGACGCTCTATGTCGGGCTGGAGTCCGACGCAACCTCGATGCGCGCCTGGATCCCTCAGGTCGTCCTCGGACTCTTGCAGACCGAGCGCTACGCTCGTGCTCAGTTCATGGCCGCGAAACCGGTTGACGAGCGGACGACTGAGTTCGTCGAAGAGTGCGTGGCCGTCCGCATGAAGCGCCAAGAGGCCATCTTCGGTGACTCCCCCGCCGAACTCCGCGTCATCATCGACGAGTCGGCGCTCCATCGCATGGTCGGCGGCCCGGACATCATGCGCGAACAGTACGAGGCCATCGAGAAGGCCGCAGCACTCGACCACGTCACCGTTCAGATCCTCCCGCAGAACCTGCCCACCTACCGCGCGTTCGCCAGCTTCGTCATCCTGGACTTCGACGCCGGCCTCGACTCCGTCGTCATGGAGGAAGGTCCTTCTGTCATGACGGTGTCGGACAGGCGTCGCGAGGTCTGGAAGTACACGAGGAAGTTCGATGCAATGCGAGAAGGCGCACTGGCACCCGCCATGACCCCCGACTTCCTCCGACGACTGGCAAGAGAGATCGATGACCACTGAGCCCCGCCCCACTGCCCTCGAACTGGCTGAAGAGTCAGCCTGGTTCAAGTCCTCCTACAGCACAGAAAACGGGGGTGGTGGATGCGTCTCGGTCACGGCGCTCCCCGACCGTGTCGCCATCCGCGACTCAAAGCACCGAAACGGCTCCGCCCTCGTTGCATCAGGCTCGGCTTGGTCCGCATTCATAGATGAAGTCCGCTCGGACCAGTCCACCTGAGAAGCGGCCCGTGGCGCCCTCTCTGAGAGTCACGGGGAGGGCGCCACAACAGCTCAGGACGAGCCAGCGACCGGCTGGAAAACTGACCACCTCTCAACCGGCTCCGAATTGACCGCAGGTGGTACGTTGCACGTACCGCGTTTACTATGACATTACACGCGGCATGCCTTTGCTTGTGATACGCGAAAGAAGACCATGCCTGCCAAGAACCCGCGCATCGCGTGCGCGATAGGGTTTCTCGCGGCTGCCGTGACCGGCAGCCTGCTCACCGCCGGCCCGGCGAACGCTCTGCAGGGCCCGACCGCCAAGGACGGCTCGTACCCGTTCGTGGCACAGCTCAAGCTCGTCGACGAGAAGGCCGTGGGCCGGCCCGAGCGCGGCTGCTCGGCCGCGCTGGTCGCCCAGCAGTGGCTGATCACCGCCGCGAGTTGCTTCGCCGACGACCTTTCCCAGGGCTTCAAGGTCGCGCCCGGAGCACCGAAGTTCAAGACCACAGCCACCATCGGCAGCGCTGACCTGGTGCACAACCGCGGTACGGTCGTCGACGTCGTCGAACTCGTACCGCGGGAAGACCGCGACCTGGTCCTGGCCAAGCTCGCGAACCCCGTCAGCGGTATCGCGCCCATCGCCGTCACCACCAACACGGTGCTGGACGGGGAGAAGGTGTGGGCCGCCGGCTTCGGCCGCACCGCGGACGAATGGGTACCGGACAAGCTGCACTATGCGGAGTTCTCCGTGAGTGGCGTCAACCCCACCGGCTCCATGCGCCTGAACGGCACGACGCCGAACGCGACCATGTGCCAGGGCGATTCCGGCGCTCCCGCGTTCCGTTCCACGGGGGGCAAGTTCGAGCTGGTGGGTGTCACCAGCCGTTCCCGGCAGGGGGGCTGCCTCGGCAACGAGAAGGAGAGTCGCAGGGATGTCATCGACTCCCGCGCCGACGACATCGCCGACTGGGTCACGAAGCAGACCGTGCCGGACACTCCTCTCGGTGACTACCGGGTCGACATCAACGGTGACGGCAAAGCCGACTACGTGATCGTGCATGACGACAGTTCCGTCGAGGCCTGGGGGAACAACGGCGGCGACGGACGTGGGGACTGGATCGGTTACGGCTGCATCGCCGACGGCGTCCCCAACACCCCTGGCACGAACGTTCGCTTCGCGGACATCAACGGCGACGGCAAGGCCGATTACCTCGTCATCGGTGACAACGGCTCCGTCAGGGCCTGGGTCAACAAGGGCGTAGAGAACAACCGCCACCTGGGCTGGATCAACTACGGCACAATCGCCGGTGGCACCGGCGGCCCCGCCCGCAAGGTGCGTTTCGCCGACATCAACGGCGACCGCAAGGCGGATTACCTCGTCGTGGAGGACAACGGCGCGGTGCACGCCTGGGTGCAGAACGGTGACGGCCATGACAACTGGGTCGATTACGGCGTGATCGCCACCGGCGGGCTCGGGAACGACGTACGTTTCGCTGATATCGACGGTGACGGTAATGCCGACTACCTCGTGGTCGGCAACAACGGTTCCGTCAGGGCCTGGAGGAACAACGGAGCCGGTGACGCCAAGGGCGGCTGGACCGACTATGGCCAGATCGCCGGCGGTACCGGCTCTTCGGGCAGTCAGGTCCGCTTTGCCGACATCGACGGCGACGGCAAGGCCGACTACGTCGTCATCAACGCCGACCACTCCATCAACGCTTGGATCAATAAGGTCCGTTACCAGCATGATGACTGGATGGGCTACGGCCGCATCGCCACGGGTACCAACAACCCGAACCACACGGTCCGTATCTGACAGCCAGACGCGGCATCGGCCCTTGGCCGACCCACTGCTGCTCGGCTGAAACAGTTGATGTCCCGCCGACATGTCGGCGGGACATCAACATTCAGAGGTCAGATCCTGACTCGGTACCCGGGGCCGGCGCCGGAAGCGATGCGACCGTAATTGGTCCAATCATCCCGTCCATCCGCACCGTTGTTCCGCCAGGCCCGTACTGAGCCGTCGTCTTCCACGACGAGGTAATCCGCCTTGCGATCACCGTCGATATCAGCGAATCGCACCTTGTCGATCGGCCCCGCGCCCGTGGCGATCTGTCCACGGTCGATCCAACCACCGTGGCCATCACCTCCGTTGTTGACGAGGGCACGGACAGCTCCCTGGTCGCCGACGACCAGATAGTCGGCCTTGCCGTCACCATTGATATCGGCGAAACGCACCCTGCCGCCCGGAGCACCAACACCGGAGATGATCTGTCCGACGCCCGTCCAGCCGCGATCATGGTCGCCGGCTCCGTTGTTCAGCCAAGCACGCACCGAACCATCGTCCTCGACCACGAGGTAGTCAGCGCGGCCGTCTCCATTGACATCGGCGAAACGCACCTTCTCGATGGGGCCGGCACCGGTGGCGATGAGGCCGTATTTCTCCCAGTCGTCACGGACGCCACCACCCTTGTTCACGAAGGCACGCACCGAGCCGTTGCGGCCGACCACAAGGTAATCGGCCTTGCCATCACCGTTGATGTCAGCGAAACGCACCCTGCTGCCCGAAGCACCTCCGGAGGCGATCACTCCGCGATTCTTCCAGTCACCGCGCCCGTCACCTCCGTTGTTCACCCAGGCTTTGACAGAGCCGTCCCCTCCCACGACGAGGTAGTCGTCCTTGCCATCACCATCGATGTCAACCCGGTAGTCACCGAGAGGCGCCTTGTGCGGCGGGGCAGGCCTGACATCGACACTTTCGCGGATCCACCCGTTCCCGGCCGCACGGGTGATGCCTTCGTAGTAGGCCTTGGCCATCTTCACGAAGCCGGCATCGTTCGGGTGAAGCCAGTCGTGCAGATCCTGGACAGTGACCTCTCCCATGTCGACGTAATCGACATGGGCCCCCTTGGCCTGCTGCCTGGCAACAATGCCCGGGATCTCCGCGTTGTACCTCTGAACACGCTTCTGCGCCTGAGCGTCCTTGTTGGGCACCAGCGACGAAACGAGCACCGTCATGTCGGGTGCGGCCGAGGTGATCCGGCTGACCAAATCATCGAGGCGACGAGGCGCGCCCTCCACGTCGTCATCGGTGTCTATGTCGTTGGTGCCGATGTTCAGCAGCACGACATTGGGCCGGCTCTCGGCGAGCCAGTCATCGATGTTGTCCGCCAGATCATCGATCTGCCAACCCGAATGCCCCTCGTGGTGCACACCGTTGGTCTCCTGCGAGCCCACGAAATTCACATCGCCGGCGTGCGCGACCAGCCGGTCCCGCAGCTCGGGGCGGTAACCGTTCAGAGCGGAACTGCCTGCGCCCCAGGTGATCGAGTCCCCCAAAGGCATCAGGGCCAACCGCGGTACTTTCCAGTCCTTGTCAACCGTTGCGCTCTTTCCCGCAGCATGCGCAACGGGTGCCCCCACAACAGAAGTACCGGCACTCAACAGGCCCACCATCAGTGCCGAAGCCAGCGTGGGCACGACAGCCCGCGTGGCGAGCCGACGCCGGCATCGCGTTCTCAATATCATTTCCGTGACTTTGCGTCAGGGCTGCTTGAAGGCAGCCGTCCGTGCTCCGTGGCATCAATCCAACAGAGCACGATCATTGTCACAGAAGTTGATCAACGAGGCGGCAGTGACGGATGTGTTCTCTGACGCAGAATGCACACAGCGGCGCACCCTCCACATGCACAAGGGGAGAGCACGCCGCTTCAGGAGGACTTCAGCGCTGTTCAGCCGTCGAGAGAGAGCGCGGGCAACACACGATCAGGGACCCGTATGCCCGGCCATTCTCTACGCGTTGAGATCCACCGCACCGTGAAGGCCGTTGGCATCCACACCCGGGTAGCAGCTCAGGACACCGTCTTCCCAACGGACCAGGATGTCATTGAGTCCGTTGCCGACAGCGGTGAAGGAGCCGGTGGTGACGACACGGGCGAACTTCCAGGCGGATCCCGGGTCCTTGATACGCGTGCGACCGTGGTAGCCGTCGGCATCGACACCGGGGAACACTGTCGTGTCTCCGTCGCTCCACACAATGACCAGATCAGCCGTCTTCTTGCCGGTGATCTCACCGGAGCTGATCTGCGTGGCTGCCTGCCAACCGGAGTTGGGGCCCATCAACTGCTTTGCCCTGTCGGCCCCATTGGCACCGATGTCAGAGAACAGCGAGGTCGCCCCATTGTCCCAGAGCACCAGCAGGTCATCCCGGAGCGGGTTGTCCGTGTAGCGGCCAACAGTGATCAGCCGCGCTGCCTGCCAACCGCCCTGAGTGAACAGCTCCTTCTCGTTGTGCGGTCCGTTCTCGTCGAAGTGGTTGTACAGCGACATCCTGCCGTTGTCCCAGCGAACGACAATGCCATCGGTACCACTGTCGGTGAAGCGACCGCCGGTGATCGCGACAGCGCTCTTCCAGAAGCTGCCCTTATCGGTGATCTTGTACTCGGCGGAGAAGGGATACTTCGGGTCGTTGTGGTCCGCTCCTTGGAAGAGGCTCGAAGAACCGTCCTCCCAGACCACGAACAGGTCCGAACGTCGTTTGCTTCCCAGTGGGCCGCTGGTGAAATTACCGGAAGCCATGTGCTTCACGGACTTCCAACGGCCCGTGCCTCCCAGCACGTCGCGGGAGTAGACGGCCTGAATCCAGCCGGCGACATCGTCGACGCGGGCATCGACAGCCCCCGTGCGCTTCTCCTTGTCGTCGACGCCAAGGCAACCACCCTGCCAGGACCGGCTATTGACGCCTACAAGTTCATACCGACCACCGACGATCCGGAATGCGGGTCCGCCGGTGTCGCCCTGGCATACGGCAGCCCCGTCCGACTTCCCGGAGAGAGTGACCGTCGTGTCTTTCACCGCCTCCACAGCGAACTTCGCGGAGTGCAGCCGGTCCGGCACCCACTCGTCCTTGGTTCGACCGTACCCGGTGATCCACAGGTCTTCGCCCGGCAGCGGGCGGGTGAAGGCAAGGTTGGCGGGGCTGACATTGGTGATGGGCCTGTCCAGCTTGGCCATCACCAAGTCGCGGTCCTCCCGTGGAACCAGCTCGACCACGCTGGCCACGCTGCCCTGGTCGCCACGCGTAAGGTCCGTACGGCCAATGGTCGCCATGGTTCTGAGCTTCGGAGCGCCCGGAGCGACCTTCGCCCCAGGGGTGTCGGCGAAGCAGCTCGCGGCGGCGAGCACCCACTGCTGCTCAACAAGAGCAGCAGAGCAGCCGCGTTCGCCACCGATGTCGAGCTTGGCCGTGAACGCGTATGATCCGTCCTTCGCCTTCTCCCCCACGACGGCATTCGCCGGGGCGGCTGTCAACAAGCTTGCTGCCGTGGCAGAGGCGAGAGCCCCGGCCAGCCAAGCAGCGCGCAGGCGTATCGCAGACATGTCTACCTTTCTTCTTGGAGAAGCCCGGAAAGAACGATCCGGGCACAGGTCACTGCATGATGGTGTTCGTCAACGAGGCGGGAACACCCGCTCCACGCAGCACTTGGTCCTGGTGGGCGCTGTGTACCGCGCGGGCGCTACTCAGAGAGTCGTCAGATTCGGACGCTGTAGCCGGGACCATCGCCAGCGGCGATCCTCCCCCAGTCGGTCCACCCCCCGTGGCCCTCACCGCTGTTGTTCCTGAGGGCACGAATGGCGCCGTTGTCCGCAACGACCAAGTAGTCGGCCTTGCCGTCACCGTCGATGTCCGCGAACCGAATCGCGCTATCGGCGGCTCCTGTACCGGCGACGATCTGGCCTCGGTTGTTCCAACCACCGTGGCCGTCACCCCCGTTGTTGCGCCAGGCGCGGACAGACCCGTTCGCGCCCAGCACAAGATAGTCGGCCTTTCCGTCACCATCGACGTCCGCGAAGCGGACCTTGGCGCCCGGGGCCCCGGTGCCGGTCGCGATCAGGCCGTAGTCGGACCACCCACCGTGGCCGTCGCCTCCGTGGTTCACCCAAGCACGGACGGATCCGTCGTCCTCCACCACGAGGTAGTCGGCCTTGCCGTCACCATCGATGTCCGCGAACCGCACCTTGCTTCCCGGGGCTCCGGTGCCCGTCGCGATCAGGCCGTACTCCTCCCAACCTCCGTTACCGTCGCCTCCGTTGTTCAGATAGGCACGAACGGAGCCGTCCTCTCCCAGTACCAGGTAGTCAGCCTTGCCGTCACCATTGACGTCGGCGAAACGCACCCTGCTGCCCGTGGCGCTGGCGCCGCCGGCGAACTGGCCGTAGGCCACCCATCCACCCTGGACGTCCGTGCCGTTGTTCACCCAGGCATGAACGGCACCACTCTCGCGGACAACGAGGTAGTCGGCCTTGCCGTCCCCGTTGATGTCGACCCGGTAGTCCCCAAGGGGAGCCTCACGAGGCGGAGCGGGCTTGACTTCGACTTTCTGACGTATCCAACCACTCTGGACTGCCCGGGCGATGCCTTGGTAGAAGGCGTCGGCCATCTTCGTGTAGCCGGCGTCGTTGGGGTGCAGCCGGTCACTCAAATCCTTGGTCGTCAGCTGGCCCATGTCGACGTAATCGACGTGGGCTCCCTTGGCACGCCGCTCGGCGACAACGACCGGGACCTGCGCGTTGAAACGCTCAACCCGCTTCTCGGCCTCGGGGTCCGCCGAGGGTACGAGGGATGAGACAAGGATGGTGACGTCGGGCGCGGCCGCAGTGATCTCGTCGATCAGGCGCCCGAGTCGACGGGGAGCGTGATCGACATCGTTGTTACGGTCCATGTCATTGCTGCCGATGTCCAGCAGCACGACATTCGGATGCGCCGCAGCGACCCAATGCTCGACGTTGTCGGAGAGATCCTCGATCTGCCAGCCCGAATGCCCCTCGTGATCGGCTCCGTTGGTCCGAACCGACCCCACGAAGCTCAAGTCGTCAGTGTGCGCGGCCAGTCGGTCCCGTAGTCCGCCACGGTAACCGTCACCGGTGGAGCTGCCGATGCCCTTGGTGATCGAGTCCCCCAAGGGCATCACGGCAAGCCTCGGTACCTTCCAGTCCTGTTGGCCGGTCGCCGTTGCTGCAGCAGCGTGCACGACCGGAGTGTCCGCGACAGCGGTACCAGCTGCTAACGGGCTCGCTATCAGGACCGTGGCGAGCGTGGGCACGACAAGCCGTCCAGCGGTGCGTGCCCAGCAAGGTTTTCTGAGATTCATGTCCGTGACTCTGTGTCGTGGCTGCCCGATGGCAGCCTTCTGCGCTCTGTGGCCTCACACGCGACAGAGCGCAACCATTGTCACAGACGTTGATCAACCAACCAGCGGAATCCGTGTGTTGAATGAAGAGCGATGCACCGCCCCCAGAGGTACCGATCACTGTCGCAGTCGACACCGGAAGCTCAAGGCCAAGCCTCATAAAGTCCGCGTTCTCAGCCGCCCAGGCAAAATGCAACCCCGCGAGGGGTGGCGCCGACCATATCCCCGTATGAAAGCGGGGTTCGGCGTATTCAGACCCAGGCGGGCTACGCAAGTACCAATTTTCGCGTTTGTGAGCCGTCAGCTGTGAAAAGTCTGTGATGTTCGTCCCAGGGAAGCCGGGGAGGGTGCCGCAGCTCTTCGCTGGGGGGATCGGGCCGACCTCGCCGGACAGTCACGCCGCAACGCTGCAAGGGCTGCGGCGCGGCCAGGCGGCCGGTACGTGGGTGTGCATCGTTGTGGAGACCGCACCCCATGACCGAGGAGGTGACGGCACGACTACGGCCGAGCGGGGCACTCTACGATGCTTCCGGCGTCACGAGGTGCTCCGAGCCCCGGAGGACTCTCGGAGGCCACCCTCCACACCACACTCTCCTCGGAGAAGACTATGACCTTCCTCACAGCCGTGCGACGCGGCGTGGCACGCCCCACCGTGCCAGAGGCCACTTCAAAGCCGGGCAGGCTGTATCTTCTCGACGGGCTGCGGCTCGTCGCCGCCTTGGTCGTAGTCGCGTTCCACTACGTCGGCCGTGACAACGGGGGCACCGGGTTCACCTACGCCTGGGGCAAGCCGACCTCCGAGGTCTTCCCTGCCGCCCAGCCGATCGCCGCCTACGGCTGGCTCGGCGTCCAGCTCTTCTTCATCATCAGCGGATTCGTGATATGCAGATCATGCTGGGGACGCACCGTCCGGCAGTTTGCGATATCGCGGTTTCTTCGGATGTATCCGGCCTATTGGTTCGGTGTCCTCTTGACCTCCAGCATCCTGTTGCTCACCGGAGTATTCACCTGGGATTCTCCGACTCGGAGCAGGATCCTGGCCAACCTGACAATGTTCCAGTCCCCGATGGGGATGTACAACGTCGACGGCGTCTACTGGACCCTATGGGCAGAGATGCGTTTCTACCTTCTCTTCGCCATCGTGACCGCATTCGGTCTCACCTATCGAAGGGTTCTGGCCTTCTGCGGCGGCTGGCTCGCGCTGTCCCTCGTGGCGCCCAAGACGGACAACACGCTGATCCAGATGTTCGGCATGCCGGACGCTTCCCCGTTCTTCGTCGCCGGCATCGTCATGTACTTGATGCACCGCTTCCGGCCCACTCTCGTGCTGTGGCTGTTGCTGGGTGCCACCTGGCTGCTGGCCTGGGACCAGTTGCCCGGCCTGATGGCGGGGATGCAGGGCTATATCGGACACCGCCAGTCACAGATCGCCGCGCTAATCATCGTCAGCGTCTTTTACGCGGTGGTACTCACGATCGCTCTCGCTCGGCGCACTCCGCGCCTTGGCACCTGGATCACTTCGGCGGGAGCGCTCACCTACCCGCTGTATCTCTTGCATCAAGAGATCGGCTGGCAAGTGATCCACCGCCTTCATGACACCCTCCCTCCCTGGGTCCTGGTCGTACTGCTGGTCTCTGCCATGTTGGTGGCAGCCTGGCTCGTGCACCGCCTGATCGAGCGCCCCGTCGCCACGGCTCTGAAGCGTTGGATCGGCCGCCTGGGCCTGGATGGAGGCCGCCGAGCGGCGCGCTCTTGACCGAGGCGACCTTACAGACAGCAATGCGACGTCCCGCCGGGCAACGGCGGGACGTCGCTTTTGTTCGCGGGATCACACCATGCCCGTCCTCTTCCGTGCGGGGCTGAGCAGATTCACAGCGGGTTTCTCCACGAACTCGTGCAAGAGAACCGCACCAAGGAGGGAGACGGCCGTGACAAGGCCGGCATGGGCGGCAAGGTGCGGACGCTGCCCGTCGAGCAGGGTATTGAAGGTGAAGATGACCATCGCGTGCACGAGGTAGAACGCGAAGGAAACCTCTCCGAGATACACGAGCACCCTGTGCCGGAACACTGAGGGCTTCCCCAGCACATCCGCACGGGCAGCGGCGGCGATGGTCAGCGTGTACGGGAGGACAGTGACAGCGTTCGAATGGAACTCGGACGGTACCTGATGCAGGCCCCAGAACAGGGCCGTCATGACCAGCGCAAGGCTGACGAGCAACCCAGGGGCACGCCAGGCTCCGCCCTTCACCAGCAGTGCAAGCGCGACACCGATCACGAACTCGACCAAGCGAACCGGCGGGAATACGTAGAAGAAGAACCTCGTATCCCAGCCGGTCGCCTGCGCAATGCGGCCGGTGAGCATCGGGTAGAGCACGACGAAAACATTGCCGAGCGCCACGACGGTCCAGAGCCCAGGATTCTTCAGCTTACGGAGCAACGGGATGATGAACGGGAAGCTGAAGTAGAACAGGAACTCACAACTCAGCGACCACGAAACACTGTTGTAGCTGAACCATATGTCGCTCCGGTTCGGCACCCAGGACTGAGTCAGGGTGAGGTTGGCCAAGGCCACGAAGGGGTCGAGGCTTCTGCCCATCCACAAGAGCATGACGCATGCGAGCAGGAACGTGACGAAGTGACTCGGATAAATCCGCGCGAAACGACGACGCCAGAACCCGACCACGGTATCGCCGGAACGCGCGGACCAGGCGAGCACGAATCCAGACAGGATGAAGAAGAACGAAACTGCCGACGGGCCGCCCAGGGTCCACTTCTTGAGCTCCTCCAGGTGCCGAACGGTTCCGGAGACCGATTCCTCGGTTACGAAGTGGAAGCAGAAGATCATCAGCGCGGCGAACCAGCGCAGGCCCGTGAGCGAGTCCAGCCGGGCCTTGACTGCTGTCCCCGTCGAGGACTTGTTGGCCATCGCGGGCAGAAGCTTCAGGGAGCTCACCAGCCGACCCCTCGTGCGACAGCAACGGCCAGATCTTCCTGGGCGGAGTTGACAGTACGCCCTCCGCACACGGCAAAGAGAGCATGAGGACGCCGCACTCTGGCGGCTGATCCCACAGGTCTGCCAGACACTGCTCTTCCTTTACACACAAGGGGAGTGGATCGATACCAAATTCCCGACATCAGGAGCCGAGCTTCGCCCAGCTGCTCCAACTGCCCTTACCAGTGGTGTAGAACGAGTGGTACACCTGCCTGTCAACACCCACGCCAAGGACTTCGGTGGTCTTCTTGTCCGCGTGATAGAAGGAGCTGGGAACGATGGTGAACTCCCCGGCAGCTACCGGGGTCCAGTCCGACCAGCCGGGCCCGCCTGTGGTGTAGAAGGAATGGTGAATCTGCCGCGCCTCGCTGAGCGCGAAGACCTCCGTAGTCCTCCTGTCCGCGTGATACACAGCGTTGAGAGCCGTGAACTCCCCGTCAGCGACAAGGGTCCAGGGAGCCCAACTCGCCCCGCCGTCCGAGCTCCAGGAGTGGTAGATCCGCTTGCCGGCACCGAGCGCGAAGACCTCGGTGACCTTCTTGTCCGCATGGTTGACGCTGACCACAGCGCTGCCGGTACCCGAAGGAAGCGGCCGCCAGCGGGTCCAGCCGGCCGAGCCGGACGTGTAAGCCGCCTGATAGACCTTCCTGTCGGTGCCGAGTGCATACACTGACGTGGTTGCGCGGTCCGCGTCATAGGTGACGCTCATCGAGATGGCCTCGCCAGGAGCGACCACATACCACCCGCTCCAGCCGGACCCGCCGGTGGTGTAGAACGAGTGGTAGATCTGCTCGTCCACACCGACAGCGAAGACCTCGGTGGTCTTCTTGTCCGCGTGATACACAGCCTGCAGCTGACCAGCGGCGACACCGGATGCAACGCGCTGCCAGCTGCTCCACTCCTTCGTACCAGCCGTGTGATACGCGTGGTAAACCTGCCGATCATCACGAATCGCGAAGACCTCGACGACGTTCTTGTCAGCGTGATAGACCGCCGTAGGCGCGCTGATCGCCACGCCGGGAGCAACGAGCTCCCACGGACTCCAGTCCGAACCGCCCGTCGTGTACGAGGAGTAGTAGATCTGCCCGTCACCACGGGTCTGGAAGACCTCGGACGTACGGACACCCGACGCGTACACACCCGAGGGCCGGTACTGAATCGGCGCCGGCTGGACGGTGACGTTCTCACGAATCCAGCCCTTCACAGCTGCCCGCATGATGCCCTGGTAGAAGCTGTTGGTCATCTTGACGTAGCCGGCGTCGTTGGGGTGAAGCTCGTCGCTCAGGTCCTGAACAGTGACCGCTCCCATGTCAACGTAGTCAACGCGCAGCCCCTTGGCGCGTCGTTCCTCGACGACCCGCGGAACTTCCGCGTTGTACTTCTCCACACGCTTCTGCCCTTGCGCATCCGCATTGGGAACCAGCGAGGAGACGAGAACGACGGTATCGGGGGACGCAGCGGTGATCTGATCGACAAGATGGCCCAGTCGGCGAGGGGCCGTTTCCACCTCGTTGTTTCGTCCTATGTCGTTGGTTCCTATGTTCAGCAACACGACATTGGGCTTCGCCGCGACGAGCCACTGCTCGACACGCTCGGACAGGTCGTCAATCTGCCAACTCGAATGCCCTTCGTGGTACCAGTCATTGGTACGGATCGATCCCACGAATTTCAAGTCGTCTGCATGTGAAGCGAGTTGGGCACGCAGATCAGCGCGGTATCCATCTTGACTGGAGCTGCCGACACCATGGGTGATCGAGTCTCCCAGAGGCATCACCGCCAGCCGTGGCACCTTCCAGTTCTGCTCATCCGCGGTGGCCGGCCCCACGGTGTGTGCAGCAGGTGCATCCGCCACGGCTGCGCCGGTTGCCGCCAGGCTCATCATCAGCGCCGAGGCCAGCGTGGGCACGACAAGTCGTACAGCACTCCGAAGACGGCGTTGGGTTCTGCGAATCATGTCCGTGACTCTGTTTCAGGGCTGCCGCTGGGCAGCCATCCATACTCTGTGACATCAGACGCCACAGGGCTGCTCCATTGTCACAAACATTGATCAACAACTGACGTCTACGCAGTGCTCACTTCAGCACGCGGCCACCCTCACTGCCAGACGCTCAGCCCCAGAGGCCCGCTGCCACACGCAGTAGGCCTCCGGAGCTGAGCACATTGAAGGCTGGTGGAGTTCAGGAGGCGAGCTTGCTCCAGCTGGTCCAACCATCCGATCCAGTGCTGTAGTACGAGTGGTAGACCTGCCCGTCGATACCCACACCAAGGACCTCGGTGGTCCTCTTGTCCGCGTGATAGAAGGGGCTGGGAACACTCGTGAACTGTCCGGCAGCCAGCGGAGTCCAAGCCGACCAGCCCGGCCCATCAGTGGTGTAGAAAGAGTGGTAGACCTGCCGTCCAGCACCCAGCGCGAAGACCTCTGTGGTCCTCTTGTCCGCGTGATACGCGGCGTTGAGAGCCGTAAAACGGCCTTCAGCAACAAGGGTCCAGGGCGCCCAACTGGCTCCGCCGTCCGAGCTCCAGGAGTGGTAGATCCGCTTGCCGGCACCGAGCGCGAAGACCTCGGTGACCTTCTTGTCCGCGTGGTTGACGCTGACTATGGCACTGGCCGTTCCGGGAGCAAGCAGCCTCCAGTCGGTCCAGCCCGCCGTGCCCGTGGTGTAAGCCGAGCGGTAGATCTGGCCATCAATGCCGAGCGCGTAGACCGAAGTGGTCGCGCGGTCCGCGTCATACGTGACAGTCGTCGCGGTAGCCTCACCTGGATTGACGAGGTACCACTTGCTCCAGCCAGGACTACCGGTGGAGTAGAACGAGTGATAGATCTGCCGGTCAGCACCGACCGCAAAAACCTCGGTCGTCTTCTTGTCGGCGTGATAAACGGCCTGCAGCTGACCGTTGGCCACACCTGGTGAAACCAGCTCCCAGCTGCTCCACTCCCGCGAACCAGCCGTGTGATACGCGTGGTAGACCTGCCGATCAGCACCGATCGTGAAGACCTCGACGATGTTCTTGTCAGCGTGGTAGACCGCCGTAGGCGCACTGGTCGCTACGCCGGGGGCAACCAGCGCCCAGGAACTCCAGCCCGGACCACCCGTCGTGTACGAGGAGTAGTAGATCTGCCCGTCACTACGGGTCTGGAAGACCTCGGACGTACGGACACCCGACGCATACACACCCGAGGTCCGGTACTCGGCCGGGAACAACGCTGTGCGGGACTTGACCTGCTCGATCCAGTCGGCGATGTCGTCGACGCGGGCATCGAGGACATCCCTGCGGGTCTCGGTTTCGATAGTGCCCAGGCAACCGCCCTGGCGGGACCGGCTGTTGACGCCGACGATCTCGACACGCCCGCCGACCTCACGGAATGCCGGAGCGCCGGCGTCTCCCTCACAGATGGTCGCGTCGGCGTCCTTGCCGCTAAGAGCGAGTACCGATTCCTTCACCCCGCCGATGGTAAAGGCGGCCTGGTGCAGACGATCGGGAACCCACTCGTCCTTAGTACGGCCGTAGCCGGTGACCCGGAGATCCTCGCCCTTGACCGGGGTGCTAGAAGAGACGCCTGCAGGGGTAATGCCGGTGACCCGCTTGTCCAACCGACCCATCACCAGGTCGCGGTCATCACGCGACACGAGTTCAACGACCTCGGCGACAACCCCTTGATCGCCACGCGTGAGATCGGTACGGCCGATCGTGGCCATAGTCTTGAGCTTCGGCGCACCTGCGGGAACCTTGATGCTCTGCGCCGGGCTTTCAGCGAAGCAGCTGGCCGCAGTGATCAACCACTGCTCATCGACCAGTGCGGCGGCGCAACTACGTTCGCCCCCAATATCGAGCTTCGCCGTGAACGAATACGAACCGTCCTTGACCTTCTGCCCTACCACGGCGTTCGCGGGGACGGCAATCAACAGGCTTGCTGCGACAGTGGAGGCGAGCATCCCCACCGACCAAGCTGTTCGCAGACGCAGAGCTGACATATCTATCTTTCTCTATGGATGAGCCAGGCAGGTCAGCCGGATCAAATCGGCTACGCGATGCCTACATCTGGGATTAGCCACCGCCTCACCTGGGGAGGTCGTGGCACGAACATTTGCTGACTGGGCCCCTCTACACCATAGGTTCAAACGGTGCACCCAGAGCACAGACATGCTTCGCCCTTAACGGACGCGATGATGTAGAACATGGGTTATGCAGGCTGACGTTAACCGCTCTTCCCTCAGCCCATTACGCGGAGCTCAATCAAGGATGCTTCTTTGCCGGGAGGATTAGCACCCACACCGACGTAGGCTTCACCTTCCTTGCCCATATTTACAGTCTTCGTCACGCCTTCAGATACCACGTCAGCTTTTACCGCGTAATCCCCTGTCTGAATGTAGTAGACTTTGGGTATCTCCATAGACAGGTAACCGCTCTTGCCGTCCCCGGTGACCTTGAAACAGAACGACCCGTCCGCACTCTGAGTGGTCCACACCCTGATGTCCGTGGAGGCACGGCAATCAGCCAGAACGATATGCCCATCACCTTTTCGGAGCGCTATCTTCTTTTCACCCAGGATCTTCTCCGCGTTTGGGTAATTGAAGGTCTCCACAGTGAAGGGCATATCAGAATCGCCCTCCGTCTCTGAGGCAGCCGCAGCAGAGCTGAGAGTGAAGGATCCTACGGCTGCACAGCCGACTCCTACGATGCAAGCAAACAGTTTCTTACGCCTTCCAAGTGCCACAGGTGTGCCCTTCTAGAGAGATGACAGAAGCGGTTCGCCAAACGGAGGAAGGTAAAGGCGAACAAGCAGAACATACCATCCATGCTGTCTCCGCAGGTTCTTGAGAGACAGTCAGTTGGAAGCCGTCACGTCAACGAGGGCGGCACTCTGGCTACTGACTAGCCGGGAGTGGGATCACCGACTCGAACTGACTCCCTCAGATCGCAGGTTGGGCGGCTGCCACCGGGTATGGTCCCGACAGGAAGCAGTCAGCCGGAAGCCTGAGCCATGTGCTCACAGGAGCCAACAGCGGCATGCCGAACGAGGCTTTTTTGCCAACCTGCCTCTGTGTCAATGGGGTTCATGCACGGCAAGCGAGCTGGGCAGTCAACGAGCCTACCCATGCTCCCGCCTTCACTGGGCGGCTGCGACCACCAAGGGGAGTGGGTCAGGTCAGTCATGTCGACCGCCAGGTGCCCGGGACCCGTATCACCTGCCTGCTAGCCGCTCTGGGACTGACACACATGCGGGGTTGCACCCAACTAGACGTAGGGGCCGGGATGGATACGGCTGTCGACGTCCGCCAGTGCAGCATCGAGACATGCCTGTGTGGGAGTGGCTGGATCACTACAGCCAAGAGCAAGAGTCCTGCCTGACGTCTCCGATGTCCAACGCGGCGCCCAGGCCGGGCCTGAGACGCAAGTAAGGAACGTTATGGGGATCACTTCCCGCCACATCTCCCCCCAACTACCCCTCACCATAGAGCTATGCTCACCCCGCCGAAGCACGGCAATCCATCGAACAGGAAGATCGAACTGATCAGTGAGACTTAGATACAGGCCCTACTCAAAGAAGGTCAGAAGACAGCGGCTGCGCGGTACCCGCTTGTGTACCAGCCTCGTCTCTCTCGTGCTTGTTGCTGGCCTTCTTGACTCAAGTCCGAGCACCGCTGCGGAGATACCCAGTGACGGCGATGGGACGGTCAATCCGATCCCAAAAACCGACCGTGGTCGCATTGTTGAATGGTGGGTAGAGGGTGGCCCTGCTGTCAAGGCTGCGGCCGAGGTCGCGCTCATGGGCTCGGACGAGGACGTACGTCGCTTCCTCGACAGTGAGAAAGACATAGCCGAGCTGCACGACGATCGGATCGCTACGGTCCAGATCCTCTCTGTGGGTGGACAAGAGGTACGCTCGGCAGCAAAGAAGGCTCTTGCCGGTTCTCCAGAGGAGTTGCGCAACTTCCTCAAGAACGGCTGGGAAGAGCCCCTTGAGCAAGACCAACGCGTCCAGCTGGTCCAAGTCATGAGCGCTGGTGGCCCAGAAGTCCGAGAAGCTGGCAACGCTGCGCTTCAAGGGAACGTCAACGACATCCGCAACTTCCTCAACGAGGGTCAGTATGCGGCCCAAGAAGCCGACGACCGGGTCCGCATCGTACAGATTATGAGCGCTGGCGGTCCGGCTACCAGAGATGCTGCCAAAGTTGCGCTAAACGGGTCCATCGATGATGTGCGGGAGTTTCTGAAAATAGGCCAGTACATCACACGCGCACGGGACCAAGAGCGAGCCACCATCACGCAACTGGCTGCACAGGCAAGAGAAGCAAGCGAAGAGGCACAACGACAAACTGACGCTGCTAAGGAAGCTTCTGAACGCGCAGTAAGTGCGTCGAAGCTCGCCAAAGATGCAGCTAAGACCGCAGCGGACGAAACCAGGGCAGCGGGCAACGATGCCAAGCGTGCAGCAAACGCTGCTGGACGTGCTGCAGACGCGGCAGCCAGCGCCGCTGAGGCAGCCCAGGAAGCCATCGCAGCAGCCCGAGCTGCCCACTACGCAGCCCGGATTGCTGCCAGTGCTGCCGAGCAGGCTGCTTCTGCTGCAGCCGCGGCAGCCGAAGCAGCCTCGCGGGCACGTGGCGCTGCGGCTAGCGCAGCAACGAATGCCGGAGATGCAGCTGTTGCACGCCAAGAAGCCGTAAACGCCCGCGCTGCGGCCAAGGCGGCAAGAGACGCAGGAGAAGCCTCTCAGAAAGCTGCTATCGCTGCAGAGGCAGCGGAACGTACAGCAACCGCAGCGGCCTACGCCGGCGCGGACGCAGAAGCAGCGGCGGCAGCTGCCGACGAAGCTGGCGGATATGCCGACGCGGCTGGCGCACAAGCGGCCCGAGCTAGACAGTGGGCGACCACAGCCCGCAGCCATGCCAAGGAAGCGACGCGCGCAGCCCAAAGGGCCCAGGGACTGGCGAGGCAGGCCGCGAATGCGGCATATGAAGCACGCAATGCGGCCAACTCAGCTGCTGTACATGCGGAAAAAGCAGCCGACGCTGCTGAGCAAGCCGCCAAACATGCTGGCGAATCATCCACAGCTGCTCAAGAGTCCCTCAACCATGCCGAGGAGGCAAGAAAGGCTGCCGGCGCAGCACAGGATGCCGTGGCCACTGCGAATAAGGTCCAGGACCTGAACCGCAATATTGAGGCGGAGGAGTTGAAGTCCAGAACATCCTCCGGTATCGAGCAGGCGAAGCAACTCAAGCAGACGGATGACGAACGTAAGTCTGCAGAGGCTCGCACCGCCCAAGAAGAGAAAGAGGTGGACGAAGAGGCTGCACGCCTTGCAGTCGAAGCTGCCAAGCCAGGAGTAGACGCTAAGGACCTTGCCCTGAAGGGACGCAAGCTCGCTCTTTCTGTTCTGAAGACGCGAGGCCCCTGGCACCAAACCGCGGCCAAAATCGCTCTTTCAAGCAACGATAAAGCGGTGATCAACTACCTGCAGACCGGCTGGAAAAAAGCAGCGGAGCAGGATGATCGAGCCCAGGTCATACGTCTCGCAGAAGAGGCGAAATCAGAGGCCGTTCGCTCCGCGGCTGATGAAGCACTGAAGGGTGACAGCGAAAAGGTCGCCGAATTCCTTCGAACCGGTCAATACCAAGCCGCCATAAACGAATTTCGAATACGTACTGTACAAATCGCGAGCAGTGGCCAGAACGAAGTCCGGAGCGCCGCTAGGGCAGCATTGAACGATGGTTCTGCAGCGGCACTAAGAAAGTTCCTCAACGAAGGCCAGTACGCCGCTCGGACAGCAGACGAGCGCATTCGCGCCGTGCAGTTGATGGGCAGTGGCGGACCCGAGACTAAGGCAGCGGCGCAGATCGCTATGGAGTCGCCGCCTCCACTACTTCACCACTTTATCGAAGTCGGCCAATACAAGGCTGCTCGTAAGGACCAGCTAACTGCCGCCCATGTCGCCGAGGTCAAACGCATCATCGCTGAAGCGTCTGGTACAGCGGCCACTGCACAGAAGTACGCTGCCGAGGCAAGTCGTGTCGCGGCCATCGCAAAACAAGCTGCTGCTGATGCGGACGGATACGCCAAACAAGCTCGTGTGTCAGCTGCGCAAGCCAAGGACTACGCAGAACAAGCAAATCAGTCAGCGAAGCAGGCAGCAGCCTCAGCTGCCGACGCAGCAGCGTCGGCCAAGACTGCGCGCCAAGCAGAGACGGCAGCTCTCCGTAGCGCCAGCGACGCGGAAGTTTCCGCAACACGCGCCGAGCGGTGGGCAGAGACGGCCCGCGGATCTGCTGATGAAGCCTACGCTGCCGCTACTGAAGCTCATATCTCCGCTACAGCAGCCGGCAACGACGCTGAAACTGCACAGAAGGCCGCAGAGGAAGCATTCCAGCACTACCTGGAAAAGCAGGAACAATCAAGTGAGATATGGCGACACGACGACGCAGGGCGGCAAGAATACGAACGAATCCAGGAAATACTCGACGGGGACCAAGAGGCCGGGAAGCCTGACGGAGGGTTCAACTGGGCAGGCACCCTTGAAGAAGGAGGCCATCTTGCTCTCGATCTCATCGGCTGGTTCCCTGCCATAGGCCAGGTTTTGGGGAATGGCGCTAATTGCATCTGGTACAAGATGGAGGGTGAAAACCTGGATGCCCTGTTGTCCTGTGCCGCCGCAATTCCGCTTTTCGGATATGAAGCATCCGCTGTGCGCGGCGGTAAGTGGATTGTCAAGCTCTCCGAAACCAAGGTAGGCAAAAAAACCGTCGAGTTCTTTAAGAAGCTCTTCGGTCGTGGGAAGCCGTCATGCAAGAACAGCTTCACCCAGGAAACCCCGATCAAGATGGCCGATGGGACAGTGAAGCCGATCAAAGCTGTCGCGATCGGAGACCAGGTATTGTCGACGGACCCAGTAAGCGGAAAAACTGAGTCCAGACCAGTTGACGACGTGATCGCTGGCACAGGTCAGAAGCACCTTGTCCAGCTGACCGTTGACATAGATGGCGATGATGGCGATGCGACAGGGACGGTGACTGCGACTGACGGTCACCCATTCTGGCTCCAGGATCAACACGCTTGGGTCAAAGCCAACGAGATTCAACCGGGTGCATCGCTGCGCACTCCCAACGGCTCGACCGTAAAGGTTGTAGCGTCACGCACATGGGTATCAACTCAGCAGGTATTCAACCTGTCAGTCAGCGGCCTACATACCTACTACGCGATCGCGGGTAAGGCCACTCCAGTTCTAGTTCACAATTGTGGTGACCTCGACAAGGATTACAACATAGTCGGCGGCCATGCCCGAGATCACGTAGGACTGTCGGATGAGGATCTACGGAGACGGGCGCCGACGTTGCGAGGCGGAGAAGCATCCACTCTCCATGCCGAATCCGCGCAAAAGAACATCGATTCCATGCTAGAAAAGGACAAGCTCAACAAATGGGCTAATGGCAATGGCAGGGTGCACGGAGACACCAAGCTAGTCAAAAAGAGGTTTACCGAGCCAGTAGGACGCGTTGCTGACAGAAACGGGAATGTGAAGGACGCTTACACGATCGAACTTGTCATCAAAAAGGTAGACAAAGGCACGGGTGGCCACAAGGGCACCTGGATCGTCTTCACAATAAAGGCCAGCTAGGCCCGAGGCTGGCGACTGCCTCTGGCAGTCGCCAGCCTCCCCTCAATACGAAATGCTGGAGAGGCCGTGTCACAGCAAGATCTTTATACCTTCCTTACTGTCTTCCAAGGTTGCCACGAGGAACTTCGATCCTTTTCCTACGAAGCCCTCACGGATGTACACCTGGGAGACGAGGTCGATCTAAGTCATCATTATTTCATCAATCGCCATGACGGAGCAATGGAAGTAGAGTCACTGCATCGATTCGCAATCTCGATTGGACCCAATTTCTCTGCAGTCAACGAAATCGACGTTACGGCGAGTATCCGAGTTTCTCTAGCCACGTGTTCTGCCCGCACTTCGATTCAAGCGCGACTGGATAAAGAAGCGGGTGGATTCTCGGTCGGTTCCAGCACCATTCAAGAGAAGTTTTCTGGCGACGTAGACCTGGCGGAAGCAATCAAATTTCTTCGGCAGAGTGTGAGCGACCTAGGTGAGCTGTCGGAACTGCTCGCCCCCTTCGCACGTCCACGCCCCTGAATCAGGCCAGCGCCAAACACAGGCAGATAGAACCTACCGTGAAAGAAGTCCCCAGCCTCATGTTGCCGTGCACCTGACGGACAAATCGAGAACGAAGTGAATAATTTCGACTGGAAACCCGCCCACAGGCAGGGGTGTAACATTCACCACGGGTTTCGGGGTAAATCCTGCCGTTCTAGTGAGACCGTCTATACGTAGTCGAGATTTATCAGTGACTCCTGGGGCCGTCTCTATATAATCGAGGCAGCTCTCCGGCCGTTACAACCGGAGAGCTGCCTCCTCTCGCTCACGAGGATGCTGTAGATTCGCACTCTTGCCGCCCACGGGTGACGAGCCGGTGCACCGTCGTGCAACTCACGGGGCACGCCGAGCTGCAGGCGCGAGCCGCCCTACCTGCCTATCAGGGATCGTAGAAAATCAACGTATTGCCTTCCGTCCTAGGGCTCGTTGGTGTGGCATGGGCATATCGGAAGCGACTCGCGGTCAACTCGCGGAGAAGTTCGAGGCGTTGTTCCCGCACCTGGATGAGCGGCAGCGTCGACTGCTGATGAGTCGGATCTCATCGGCCGACTCCTCGGCGTCACTGCCATGACCATAAGCCGCGCGAACCAGGAAGCCCGCCCCTCCTGGAAGCCCACGGCCGTCACATCAATGCCTCCACAGCCCGATTTCGCACACTCGCCGACATCGCGACGTTCCTGGCCCCCAATCCCACCCAAAGCAAGATCAAGCCAGCATGTTGATTCTCTGCGAGCCCTGACTCACCCCTCGATTGAGTCGCTGGTAGAACGCAGGAGCCTCGGCCCCGCCTACTCGATGGCAGGATGCAGTACGTGCCTGAGATATCTGCCTTGTGGGACCCCGCCCTCCCGAACGAAACCAAGTGGCTGGCTGACCTGACGGATGACGCCTACGGCGTCACCGGTTTCCTCGCTCCTGGTATCCCCGATGCCGCCTGGGTGCTCAATGCCATGTACGAGCACGAGCTCGGCCCTGGCGGGCTCTCGCATCATGAGCTGCACCAGATCGAGGAAGAGGCGCACGGAGAGCGAGGTCCGGTCATTGTCGACGGTCATGACCTGACCTTCCTGCGGGGACAGGGGGTGCTCACAGGCGGCAGCGTAGGACACGCCGAGCATCCCGGGCCCGGCTACCGACGGCTTCGTTGGGCCGAGTTGGCGGAGCGCACCGGTGATCCGGTTGTGAAGGAGGATTACCTTCCCTCGTTCCGGAGCGCCCCTGATGGCCGTCTGCTGGACGGGAGTTGGCCTGTCGGTATCGAGCCGCCCACCGAAGGGGCTCTCGACCGACCGACGTGGAACCGGCTGATCGAGCTGCTCGTGGAGCACAGCCCGGCCGGCCCGGATACGCGCTGCTTCGCCTACTACAACCCCCTCCTCACCAGGGAGGTGGATCTCGACAATCACACCGTCCTGACAGGCCGACTGGGCGACGCCTGGAAGCTGTACGACCACCCGGAATTTGGGTCGACCGCCTCGAACCTCTGGCCGGAAGACCGCTCCTGGGTGACCTGTACCAACTGGGATCTCTGGGGCACCAAGGTCTGCGGGCCCACGAGCCTGGTCGAGGCGCTGCTCACCGATACCCAGATCGAAGCCGTACGCCTCCCTTGGGACTCCTGATGACTCAATCGGCCGAGGCAGTGCTTCAACGACACATGCGAGGAAGTTCTTGATGTCCACCCCTGTCTGGTGGGATGAACTCATGCAAGTCAGCGAGGTTTTGGCAGCCGCAGATCGTGCTGAAGTCACATGGTGGCGTGGGGCACCCTGTGTCGACTCGGACGGCAGCAGCCATGTCCCTGACGAAGACGACGTACCCCCTCTCACGGTACGGCTCGGAAGTCTTGGGACGGTGTTTGCCGAGCGGGCTGGTGAAATCACTCCGGTCCAGTGCCGCCAAGTACTCGGGCTCCTCGAACGCGTGCAGACTCATGGGTCCGAGTACGACGGAACTGCCGTGGCTACCGGCTTCTTTGAAGCTCTCCTCAACGAGTGGGACAAGGGCTTCGATCTGCGGTCCATATGGGATCACGTGGGCCCCGAGTCCCGGGCCTACTGCGTGGCGTGGAACGACTTCAACGGAGTATCCTCGCCGGATTGGATGAGACAGCCGTAGCCAAGGTGGCACCGTCACGGATCAGTGCACTCAGCCGGCACCCTGCAGAGGGTCCTCCAACTGCCCGGGGTCACGCCTGGGCTAGGCTCCTGGACCATGACGCCCGAGGACTGCCCCAAACCTTGGGGGAACTGCACCGACGTGTACGACTTCCTGAACCAGGTACGTCTCCGTCCCGGCATGTGGCTGCCGGAGGGCTCGCTTCAGCGCTTGGAGTCCATCCTCATCGGCTACCAGGTCGCTCTCGGTGTGCATTCCACCGACGAGCGTTTCGACTTCTGGCCTGAGGGACCGTTCAGCAAGTGGCTCTGGCAGCGGCTGGGCCGCTCCAGCCCGCTCGGTTGGGCAACCGAGATCGAGCGGGAAACCCCTGTCGGGTCCACGGCAGTTGAGGAGTTCTTCAAGCTCCTTGATATCTACCGACGCGACTTGGGGCTCTGCCGCTCCGGAGACAAATGATGCGGGTTACAGCGTGTACTCCAGGGACCCGGGCCTCGTACAGCAACGAAAGAGCTGAGGACAACTGCATGCGCGAGGACGATACCTACAAAGAGGAGCTGGAATATCTCCTGGACTACGCCGAGATGACGATGCTGCACTTCATACCTGTCTGGGATGAAGCCTGCATCGTCGCAGAGAAGAGCCGAACAGAGGCAGACGCCCGGGATACGGCTCTCGAACTGATCGGTGACATGATCGACCATGGGGTCGTCGTCGGCGACAGAAGCGGCGGGCGCATCCCGTGGGATCTGCCGCGAGAAGGGATCCTGCGCCGGATAGCGGCCGAGATGGCCTCGTACGAGGACCCTCTCGACTTTGTGTACATCTGCTGGTTCATTCTCCCTGACCCCGAGTGACGGCCAGAGGGCGAGATCGAAGCCCTGCGCGGACGGTCCCGCCCAGGGGTGCGTCCCCACGCATACCGCAGCCGGTGACGGTATTCGTGGGGAACTCACCCCGGAGCGGGGCCACTTCCGTTATAACTCAGCGTCAGTCCAGGACCACCGACGCGCACGTAGTCCGCGAAGCGTTCGCCGGGTCCAGGGCGTTTGCTATCTCGTGGGCCGCGAGGCGGTCGAAGGCCACTGTGATGTGCATCGAGGCGTCCACCGGGCACAGGTCCTGGAGCTGGACGTTGTGGATGTCGCCGGGGCCGGTGAGGTAGTTGCCGCTGTGGGGGGTGACGATCTCGTCGTACTTCGTCGTGATGATCGTGTACTTGATGCCGGGGAGGGTGTCGCCGCCCTCGTTCAGGCGCTTGAGGAAGTCGGAGCCTATGGCCTGGTCGGTGAGGCCGGGGAGGGTCATGGTGATGAGGCCTCGGGCGCCGGGGACCGCGTCCATCAGTTTCGTCAGGCCGACCAGCGTTGTGCCCTGGTTGTTGGGGGCGATGGCGACGAGGGCGTTCACCTTGGGGGCGCCGCCCTCGAACTTCATGTAGCCGCGGGCGATCATGCTGCCCTGGGAGTGGGCCACCAGGTCGACCTTGTCGGTGCCGGTGGCGGTCAGGACGCGGTCGACGAAGGTCTTGAGCTTGTCGACTCCCTCTGCGGCCGGGGCGAGGCCGTACATCACGGGGATGCCCTTGACCTGGCCGTAGTCGAAGGAGAAGACGCAGTAGCCGCGGTTCTTCAAGTAGGGGGCTATGAGGAGCCAGTTGTCGGTCGCGTTGCCCATCGTGCCGTGTACGAGGACCACCGGTCTGGGGTGGGCGGCGGACGGGCGGCAGGAGTAGTCGTTCCAGCCGCTGGTGACGGTGGAGGAAGCGGCCGAAGCAGAAGAAGCGGTCGGCGTCGGGGCCGCCGTGGCGGGGGCCGCTCCCAGAACGGTGGCGGCCAGGGCCAGTGCGGCAGCGGCGGACAGGGCCCGGATACGGCTCCAGGGCAGCCTCATAGGAATACCTCGCAGAGAGGAGGGCGGCCGCTGCCGTCCCGAGCAGCGGCCGCCGGCCACGGTTGCGCTGCCGCCTGCGCCATTGCGCTGAGGCAGCGTCAACTTACTTGCGAGTAGGATGCGGGGTGATCATTTCCGCGGTCAAGAAGTGCCGCGATCTTCTTTGAGACATTCCGGAGCGGGGCGTCCAGTGGGGCGTCAAGTCGCCGCGTATGGAAGGGGTTTGTCCGCTTCCGGGAGTGCTTCAGCCCACTACCGATACGCACGTCGTCGGTGACGCGTGCCCCGGGTCGAGCGCGTTGAGCACCTCGTGGAAGACGATGCGGTCGAGTGCCACCGCCAGGTGCTCCGAGAAGTCGAGCGGGCACAGGTCCTGGAGGAGGACGTTGCGGACGTTCGGGCCCTTCAGGTAGCCGGACGTGTGGGGGGTGACGACCTCGTCGTACTTGGTCGCGATGACCGTGTACGTGACGCCGGGGACCGTTTCCCCGCCCTCGTTCAGGCGGCGCAGGAAGTCGGAGCCGACGGCCTGGTCGGTCAGGCCCGGGGCCGCCTTCGAGACGACGTCGCGGGCGCCGGGAATCTCGTCCATCAGCTGGGTGAGACCGGAGAGTGTCGTGCCGTGGTTGTCGGGGGCGATGCCGACCAGGGCGTTCACCTTGGCCGCGCCGCCGAGGTACTTGAGGTAGTGGCGGGGCATCAGCCCGCCCTGGGAGTGGCCGACCAGGTCGACCTTCGGAGCGCCGGTGGCGGCCAGGACGCGGTCGACGTACGCGGAGAGCTGTTCGGCGGACTTGGCGACCGGGCCCAGGCCGTGGAAGAACGGGACCCCCGGCAGCTGTCCGTAGTCGAGGGAGAAGACGCAGTAGCCGCGGTTCTTCAAGTACGGGGCGAAAGCGAGCCAGTTGTCGACCGCGTTGCCCATCGTGCCGTGCACGAGGACGACGGGTCTGGGGTGGGCGGCGGACGGGCGGCAGGAATAGTTGTTCCAGCCACTGCTAACTGATGAGTAGCCGGCCGGCGCGGGGGCCGCGGTGGCCGGAGCCGCACCGAGCACGGTGGCCACGAGAGCCAGGACCACCGTCGGCAGCAGCACCCGGATGCGGCTCCAGGGCAGCTTCATATGGACACACCTCGCAGATGGGAGCGGTCGCCGCCGTCCCGGACGACGACCGCCGAACAGGGGGGTGTTCTGAGAGCGCGTCAACTTACGTCCGAGTAGCATGAGTGGCCGACATGCTTCGGTCAAGGACTCGCGCACGGCTCTTTTGAGACAGAGGTCGGTTCACTTTCAAGAGGGTGGATTTTACAGGGGCTTATGCGGACTCATGCTGCCTTCGGCGGTTTGTCCGCAGGGCGCGCCCTGCCGAGTGTCGCCGGTCCCACCGTCCCCGGACCCCACCGCTCCGCGATCCGGTCCATCACCGGTTCCAGCCGGCGTGCCCGCTCCGCGCCCTCGTCCAGGGTGAGTTGACGGCCCGCGTACTCCTCCCCCACCACGTCCTCCGCGCGCAGCGCCACCGCCGCCACCTTCGCCCGCTGCAGCCCCAGCGCGTCATGCAGCTCGTACGCCAGTGACGCCAGGGCCGGGGTGTGGGCCGTGGGTTCGGGGAGTCTGCGGGTGCGGGTCGTCGTCGTACGGTCCGCGTAGCGGACGGTCAGTGTCAGAGAACGGGCCACTTCCCGCTCCGCGCGCAACCGGCGCCCCACCTCCACCGCCAGCCCCAGCAGTGCCCGCCGCCGTTCGTCCGCGTCCAGTTCGTACCGTACGAAGCGGTGTTGCGCGCACACCGAGCGCGTCGGCGCGTCAGGTGCCACCGGCGTACGGTCGACGCCCCGGGCGTGTTCGTGGGCGGCGCGCCCCTCCCGGGCGCCGAGGATCCGTTGCAGGGTGGACTCCGGGACGGCCGCCAGTTTCCCGATCGTGTCCAGGCCGTATCTGCCGAGCGTGCGGGCTGTCCTGGGGCCGATTCCGGGGAGTTCCGTCACCGGTTTCCCGGACATGAAGTCCGTTGTCTCCGACGGCTGTACGGACCGTACCTCGCCCTCCCCCGCCTCCCGTGCCGCGATCCTCGCCACCATGGGGTTCTCCCCCACCCCGATCGCGCACCGCAGCCCGTACCAGGCCAGTGCGCGGACCCGGACCAGTTCGGCGATGCCTGCCGCGTCGCGGTGGAAGTAGCGCGTGCTGCCGCGTACGTCCGCCAGGACCGTGTCCGGCGGCAGCGCCTGCACCACCGGCGTGAACTCGCCCAGCAGGCCCAGCAGGAGCGGCCACGGCTCCCGGCCGCCCGGGGAGCCGGCGGCCCCTACGGCCCGTACGGCCCCTACCGCTCGTACGCACAGCACAGCGCTCATCCCGCGCTCCCCGGGCTCGCGTGCCACAGCTTGCGCCCCGTCGCCGCGCCCTCGCCCGCCGGGCGCAGGTCCGACCAGGGATGCAGGGTGTAACCCGTCTCCAGATGGATCCGCCGACCCGCCGCATCCGTCACACCCTCGGCACCCGCCGCACCCGCCAAAGCCGGTCCCGGCTCCTGGGACAGGACCTTCGCCACCGCCTCCAGCCCGCCGCGCGCCCGCAGTTCCGTCAGCTCCGCCAGGTCCCAGGCCGCCGCGCCGACCACGCTCAGGCTGCGCGGGCCGCGCCGCTGAACCGTGCCCCGTACGAGCAGCAGCCAGGAGTGGAAGACCGTGTGCGCGCACGCCGCGTGCGAGTCGTCGAAGAAGGCGCAGTCGACCAGGCCCGTGCCGTCGTCGAGCGTCGTGAAGATGACGCGCTTGCCGGAGCGGATCGGCGGTGTCTGGATCGCGGCCTTGGCGCCCGCGACGAGGACGGTCGCGCCGTGCCGGATGCCGCCGTCGCGCAGCCGCTTCGCGGGGATCGCGCCCAGTTCGGCCAGGAACTGCCGGTGGTCGGACATCAGATGGCGCGAGGTGTCCATGCCGAGGACGGCGAGTTCGGCGCGGAGGCGTTCGGCGTCGGTCGGGTCGGGGAGGCCGAGGGGGGCCGTGTCGAAGACCTCGTCCAGCAGCGTCGGCTGGCTGCTCGCCGTCTCCCTCCCCCTCCCGTGACCCTTCCCATGACCCTTCCCGTGCAGTTCGGCGATCCGCAGCAGCAGGTCCCGCCGGCCCGCCCCGAAGGCGTCCAACGCGCCGACCTCCGCGAGGTGTTCGGCGACCGGGCGGCTCGGCCGGGCGCGCCGCCACAGGTCGGGCAGGGAGGCGTACGGCTGCCCGTCCACGATCCGCTCCGCCTCCGCGCCGGAGATGCCGCGGACGTCCTCCAACGCCAGGCGTACACCGAAGTGACGGCTGCGCGGGTCGAGTTCCACCTGGTAGTGGACGCCCGAGCGGTTGACGTCCAGCGGCAGGATCGGTACGCCGCGCCGGCGCGCGTCGGCGAGGAGCAGGCGCTTGGGGTACATGCCGGGGTCGTGGGTGAGGAGTCCCGCGTAGAAGGCGGCCGGGTAGTGGGCCTTGAGCCAGGCGGACTGGTAGGTAGGGACGGCGAAGGCGACGGCGTGCGCCTTGCAGAAGCCGTAGCTGCCGAACGCCTCGACGATCTCCCAGGTGCGGCGGACGACGTCGGGCGCGTAGCCGCGTTCGGTGGCCCGCCGCGTAAACCACTCCTTGACGCGGCCCTGCGTCTCCCGGTCCGACAGAACGCGCCGCGTCTCGTCGGCGACGTGCCGGTCGCAGCCGGTCATGATGCGCAGGATCTCGATGATCTGCTCGTGGAAGACGACGACCCCGTACGTCTCACGCAGGACGTCCTCCAGGTCGGGGTGGGGGTAGCGGGCGGGGGCGCGGCCGTGGCGGGCGGCGATGAAGGGGCGGACCATGTCGGCGGCGACCGGGCCGGGCCGGAACAGGGAGATGTCGACGACGAGGTCGTGGAAGGTCGACGGCTGGAGGCGGCCGACGAGGTCGCGCTGGCCGGGGGACTCGATCTGGAAGCAGCCGAGGGTCTCGGCGGAGCGGATGAGGTCGTAGGTGGCGCGGTCGCCGGGGCGTACCTGCGCGGGGTCGTCGATATCGACGCGGCGGCCGCTGACGCGCTCGATCTCGGTGACCGCGTACGCCATCGCGGACTGCATGCGCACGCCGAGCACGTCCAGTTTGAGCAGGCCCAGGTCCTCGACGTCGTCCTTGTCGAACTGGGCCATGGGGAAACCGTCGTTGCTCGTGGGGACTACGGGTGTGCGGGCGCGCAGCGTCGCGTCGGAGAGGAGCACTCCGCACGGGTGCATGGCCATGCCGCGGGGCAGGGCGTCGAGGGCCTCGACCAGTTCCCACAGCCGGCCGTGGTTCTCGGCGGCGACGCCGCGCAGTTCGGGGAGTTCGGCGAGGGCGGCGCGCGCGTCGCGGGCGCGGATGTGCGGGAACGCCTTGGCGAGGCGGTCGATGTCGGCGGGGTCCATGGCGAGGGCGGCGCCGACGTCGCGGATGGCGTGCCGGACGCGGTAGGTCTCGGGCATGGCGACGGTCGCGACGCGGTCGGCGCCGAAGCGGTCGAAGATCGCGCGGTAGACGTCCAGGCGGCGCGCGGACTCGACGTCGATGTCGATGTCGGGCAGGGCGGCCCGGTGCCGGGAGAGGAAGCGTTCCATCAGCAGGCCGTTGGCGACGGGGTCGGCGTGGGCGATGCCGAGCAGGTGGTTGACGAGCGAGCCGGCGCCGGAGCCGCGCGCGGCGACGCGGATACCGAGGGCGCGGGTGTCGTCGACGACCTGGGCGACGGTGAGGAAGTACGAGGCGAGGCCGCGTTCGCCGATGGTGCGCAGCTCCTCCTCCAGGCGGTCGCGGTAGCGGCGGTCGCGGTCGTGGTGGCGGGCCACCATGGCGGCGGTGCAGCGTGAACGCAGGACGCGCTGGGCGGTGCGGCGGCCGGCGCCCACCAGGCGGGGTTCGGGGAAGTGGACGCTGCCGAGGCCGATGTGGTCCTCGGGGTCGACGACGCACGCGGCGGCGGTGTCCTCGGTCTCGGCGAGCAGCCGGTGGGTCTCCGTACGGCGGCCGCCGGCGGCCTCGGTGACGCGTTCGGCGACGGCGGCCATGGCGGCGGGGTCCTTCAGCCAGCGTTCGCCGCTGTCGAGGTGTTCGGGTCTGCGGGGGTCGATGGGGACGAGGCGGCGGGCGGAGTCGAGGACGTCGGCGACGGGGCCCAGGCCGGGGTCGGCGTAGCGGACGGCGTTGCTCAGTACGGCCCGTACGCCCTGCTCGGCGGCGAAGCCGAGGGTACGGGCGGCGAGGCGCAGCGAACCGGGGCCGGTGCCGGGGCGGCCGTGCCAGCAGAGTTCCAACCGCAGGGCGTCGCCGAAGAGTTCGCGCCACGGGGCGAGCAGGCGGGCGGCCTTGTCGGGGCGGCCGGCGGCCAGCGCGCGGCCGATGTCGCTGTCGGGGCCGAGGAGGACGGTGAGGGGGGTGCGGATCGCCTCGTCGGCGGCGACAAGGGTGTGCCAGGGGAGTTGGGGGTGCGCCGGGTGGCCCGGGTGGCCGGTGTGGCCCTGGGTGTACGGACGGTACGGGGTGCCCGGGGCGGCACCGGGGTGCCCGGGGGCGCCGTAGCGGCCGGGGCCGCCCGGGTACGCCGAGCCGTCAAGGCCGTCCCTCGTGCCGGCGAGGTGCCCGGAGCCGTCGGCGGGCCCCATGCCCGTGCGGCCGGACCGCCCGGAGCCCCCGGCGAAGCCGGTGCCTGCGCTCTGGCCGTACTCGGCATCACCGGCAGAACCGGAACCCGGGTGGCCGGTGCGCCGCCCGTCGGTGTCACCGAAGTCGACGCCCGTACGCCCGGAACGCCCCGCACCCCCGGCGAAGCCGGCACCCGCACCGTCCGTGAAGCCGGCATGCGCCCCCGACACCAGCCCGCACAGGGCCGCCCAGCCCGCCGTGCCCTCCCTCGCCAGGAAGGTCGCGCGGGGCGTGGACTCGTCGACGAAGGCGCCGCCCCGTACCGGGGTGCGGCGGCGGGCCGGGCCCGGTGCGGGCTGTTCCTGCGGGCGTACGGCCAGGTCCACGCCGAACAGCGGGCGCACCCCGGCCGCCGCGCACGCCTTCGCGAAGCGGACGGCGCCGGCGAGGCTGTCGCGGTCGGTGAGGGCGAGCGCGTCCATGCCGCGTTCGGCGGCGCGCTCGGCGAGGCGCTCCGGGTGCGAGGCGCCGTAGCGGACCGAGAAACCCGACGCGGTGTGCAGGTGCGTGAAGCCGGCCATCGCACCTCCTGCTCCTGCTTCCACTGTCCGCCTTCTCGGCGTTTTCTGCCGCTATCAGCGGCTTTCCTCCGCTATGAACCCCCATGGTCGGTTTGCACGCCCATCTCGTGCTCCACCATAAACCATCTTTCGAACGCTCGTACGAATAGCGGGGCCGTCCGCTCGAACGATCACCGAACATCGCCCGAACGGCCCCTCCCGCCTGCGCCGCCCGCCGCCGCACCGCAGGCTCGGGGCATGACCGACGCACCCCGCCACCGCCCCTCCTTCGCCCGGGAACTGCGGGACGCGGTGACGGCCCGCGCCGCGCTGCTGGTGATCGGCGCGCTGCTGCTGCAACTCGCGTTCATCGCCTCCTACGTGGGGGCCTTCCACTCCCCCAAACCGAAGGACATCGCACTCGGCGTCGTCGCCCCGGCCCGCATGAGCGGCTCACTGGCCACACGGCTGAACGCACTGCCGGGCCGACCGCTGGACGCCCGGACCGTCACCGACCAGGCGGACGCGGTGCGCCGGATCCGGGAGCGCGAGCTGGACGCGGCCCTCGTCGTCGACCCGCGCGGCACCACCGACACCCTCCTCGTGGCCGGTGCCGCCGGGGCCTCGCTCGCGCAGGCCACCGAAGCGGTCGTCACCCGCGCCGAGGCCGCCGAGCAGCGCGCCGTACGCGTCACCGACCTTGCCCCGGCCGCCGCCGGCGACGCCCGCGGACTGACCTCGTTCTACCTGGTCGTCGGCTGGTGCGTGGGCGGCTATCTGTGCGCGGCGATCCTCGCGATCAGCGCCGGGGCCCGGCCCGCCAACCCGCGCCGGGCCGTCATCCGGCTCGGCACGCTCGCCCTGTACGCGATCGGCGCGGGACTGCTCGGCACCGTCATCGCGGGCCCGGTCCTCGGGGCACTGCCCGGCGGAGTGCTGCCGCTGTGGGGGCTGGGCGCGCTCGTGGTCTTCGCGGTCGGGGCGACGACGCTGGCCCTGCAGGGGCTCGCGGGCATCGTCGGCATCGGACTGGCCATCGCGCTCGTGGTGGTACTGGGCAACCCCAGCGCGGGCGGCGCCTACCCGTACCCGCTGCTGCCGCCGTTCTGGCGGGCGATCGGGCCCGCGCTGCCGCCGGGAGCGGGCACGTGGGCCGCCCGGTCGATCTCCTATTTCCGGGGGAACGGGGTGGTGGGGGCGCTGCTTGTGCTCTCGGCGTGGGCTTTGGGCGGGGCTGTGGTGACGGTGGGGAGTGCGGCGTTGCACGAGGGGGGTGGGCGGGGGGCGGTGGGGGTGGGTGCGGGTGGGTCGACGGCTGGGTAAGCGGGTGCGGTTCGGGGCGCCTGCGGCGGGCCTTCCCCCCCCCCCCCCCCCCCCCCCCCCCCCCC